>NZ_JBEXDG010000001.1:0-549875 GCF_040605635.1 Dactylosporangium sp. NPDC005555 | reverse complement strand
CGCGGGTCAGTATGTGCGCAGCCAGGCCGGACGGGACGCCGACGTTGCTGAGCGGACCGGCCGCGACAAGATCGTGCAGCATGCCGCCGGCCGGAAGCTCCGGCCACGGCTGATCGATGTCACAATGCACCAACAACGAAGCTCCCCACACACGTACTGATCTTGGTCGACAGCATGTGTAACGGGAGCTTCGTTGCTGCGCAAGCCGCCACGCGGCATCGACAACCCTCGACGCAAATCCTTAACTCACCGGCATTGCGCCAGAGCAGCACAAACTCTTCCGGATCATGAAGAACCCCGCCGAAGCGGCGCAGACGACACCAGCGCCCGGTCGCCCGACCCAGAATCCGCGTGCGCCCTACCCACCAACCCGCCGCACGCCCGATGTGCACGCCACCGAGGCGGACGTGACCCCCTCCTGCGCGCCAGGACGGCGGCTCAGGGGGCGGCGCGGTCACCGCAACCACGCGACCCGCGCGCCTCGGGCGTCACCCGTGCTGGGTCGCTCTCGGTGCCTTTCCGGACGGTCCGTCCTGCGCTTGCCGCCCATCCCGGTGGGCCGGCATCGGGGAGCCGGCCGTTGACGGGAGGGCCGCGGCGATGCAGTCGAGGACGCGCCGGAGCCCGTGCCGGAACTGGTCGTCGCGACTCAGGTGCGGCTGGCGCGCCTCCATCACGATCTTGGTGAAGATCGGGTATTCGCCGCTTTTCACCAGCTGGTCGACATGCTGGTGGCTTCGCGCCATCCACTCCGACTCGCTGAGCCCGCTGCGGCGGAACTCCCTGGCCGAGCTGATCTCCTCGCGGACGGTGCCCTCGGTGTAGCTGCTCAGCATGGCCACCAGGCCGAGGTTCTCGTCGATGGAGACGAAGGCGTCGAGCACTCCCATCAGCCGCTCGATCAAGAGCAGTTGGTTGGGGCCGAAACTGGGCAGTGACCGCTGCACGGCGGCGATCCACGGGTGCCTCAGCCACATGGCCCGCAGTCCGTCGGCGTAGCGCGTCAGGTCCGCGCGCCAGTCGCCCGAGGGCATGCCCGTGACGTCGATCTCGCCCATCAGCCGGTCGGCCATGAGCTCGACCAGGTTGTCGCGGCTCGGGACGTACCGGTAGAGGGACATCGCGCCGGCGCCGATCGCGGCGGCGATCCGCCGCATGGTGGCGGCCTCCAGCCCCTCGGCGTCGGCGATCCGGATCGCCGCCTCGGTGATCTGCGCGCGGCTGTAGGCCGGCTTCGGCCCGTAGGCCGGGCGCTCGGGTCGCATCCAGATGTTCACGTACTCGGCGTCGGCCACCGTTCCACCCTCCTGGTTGCGTACATGGTACCCAGTCTCCTAGCATGACCGCGTACAACGTACCCAGTGGAGGGATCATGACGGATCCGATCGTGGTCGCCGAGGGGCTGCACAAGTCCTTCGGCGGCACCCGTGCGCTCCGAGGCCTGGACCTGAGCGTCCCGAGAGGGACGGTCTGCGGCGTGCTCGGGCCGAACGGCGCCGGGAAGACGACCGCGGTGCGCATCCTGGCGACCCTGTCCGATCCCGACGCCGGGCACGCCCGCATCGCCGGATACGACGTCGTCCGCGAGGCCGGCAAAGTGCGTGAGCGGATCGGGCTCGCGGGCCAGTCCGCCGCCGTGGACGAGAAGCTCACCGGGCGCGGCAACCTGCGCATGTTCGGGCGCCTCTACCACCTGCCCCGCCGCCAGGCGCACCGGCGGGCCGACGAGCTGCTCGACCGCTTCGGCCTGATGGACGCCGCCGACCGCCCGGTCGCCGGCTACTCCGGCGGCATGCGCCGCCGGCTCGACCTGATCACCAGTCTCATCCTGCGCCCCGAGGTGCTCTTCCTGGACGAGCCCACCACCGGCCTGGACCCGCGCAGCCGCGGCGAGATCTGGGACAGCGTCCGCGAGCTGGTGGCCGAGGGCACCACGGTGCTGCTCACCACGCAGTATCTGGACGAAGCCGACCATCTGGCCGACGACATCGCCGTCATCGACCACGGGCGGGTGATCGCCACCGGCACGCCCGACGAGCTGAAGGCCACGATCGGGGACCGCCTCGACGTCACCGTCGAGAACCCCGCCGCGATGCCCGCGGCGATGACCGTCCTGAGCACCCTCGCCGGCACCGACCCCACGCAGACGGGCGTCGACGGGCTCAGCGTCGTCCTGCCCGCCGGCGGCCTCCGGCTCGCCGACATCGTGCGCGGGTTCGACCACGCCGGGGTCGCCGCAGCCGACCTGCGGCTGCGCCGCCCCACCCTCGACGAGGTGTTCCTACGCCTCACCGACCGCCTCACCGACCGCGTCACCGACCGCGAGGAGCCCGTCCGATGACCGCCGTCACCTCACCGCTGCGTCGCCTGGGCTGGACGCTCACCGACGGGCTGACCCTCGTCGGTCGCGAGCTGGGACGGCTGCGGCAGGAGCCCGGGCAGATCGTCGCCGCGCTGGTCTTCCCGGTCATCATGGTGGTGCTGTTCGGGTACGTCTTCGGCAGCGCGATCCAGGTGCCGGACGGTGGCGACTACCGCGAGTACCTCATGCCCGGCCTGTTCACGATGGTGACCTTCATCGCCTGGTCGGGGGTCATGACGCGGATGGCCGGCGACGCCGCCCGTGGGGTGATGGACCGGTTCCGCTCCATGCCGATGGCGCGCCTGGCGGTGCCGTTCGGGCAGACCGGCGCCGACCTGCTGATCGGCCTGCTGATGCTGGCCGTCATGGTGGGCGCGGGCCTGCTGGTGGGCTGGCAGCCGCACCGCGGCCTGATCCCCACGGCCCAGGCGTTCGTGCTGATCGTCGTGCTGCGGTACGCCCTGAGCTGGGTGGGCGTATACGTGGGCCTGGCGGTGCGGAACGACCAGGTCGCCGACGCGTTGGTGCCCCTGGGCCTGCCGTTCACGATGCTGTCGAACGCGTTCGTCCCGACCGGCGGCATGCCCGGCTGGCTGCGCTTCCTGGCGGACTGGAACCCGGTGAGCGCGCTCACCGCCGCCTTACGGGACCTGTTCGGCAACCCGGGCGCCCCGTCCGGAGCCGTGGCCTGGCCACTCGCGCACCCGGTGACCGCCGTCCTGCTCTGGTCGGCCGCGCTGCTGGTGATCTTCGTCCCGCTGTCGTTCCGCGCCTACCTGCGCGGAGGACGTTGACCGCTCCAGGTCGAGCAACCAGCGGCGGGCTGCCGGTCAAAGCAGTCAGCGGCGGGTCCTGCCGGTCAAGCAACAAGCGGCGGGCCCGGCCGCGAAGAGCGAAATGCGACCGGGCCCGTATCGAACAGTGAGAACTACACCGGGGCGGTGAAGGTGTACGAGCCGGCCGGGAGCAGGTATGTGCCCGAGCCGGACGGCACGGCCTGGCCGGGTGCCAGGATCGAGCCGGGCTGCGAGGTCGGGACCTTCACCGTCGCCGAGGCGCCGGCCGGGACCGTCACCCGCAGGGTCAGGGCGCCGGCCGAGATCGACCAGTCGCTGACCGCCAGGCCGTACGGGGTCTCGTACGAGGACTTCGCCGAGGTCAGGCCGCCACCGGGCTGCGGGGCGACGAGCAGCGACGCGTAGCCCGGGGAGGCCGGGCCCAGGCCGCCGATCTGGCGGTACAGGAAGTCGCCGACGGAGCCGAGGCCGTAGTGGTTGAAGGAGTTCATCCCCGGGTCCTGGAAGGAGCCGTCGGTGCGGATGCCGTCCCAGCGCTCCCAGATGGTGGTGGCGCCGCGGCTGTTCATGTAACCCCAGCCGGGGTAGCCGGGCTGGAGCAGGATCTGGTACGCCGTGTCCGCGTGGCCCGTGTCGGCGAGGACCGGCAGGAGGTTCTCGACGCCGAGGAAGCCGACGGACAGGTGGCCGCCCGTGGAGGCGACCTTGGCGACCAGCCTGTCGGCGAGCTGAGACGTCCGGGAGGACGGCACGAGACCGAAGGCCAGGGCCAGGACGTAGCCGGTCTGGGTGTTGCCGGACACGGTCCCGTCGGCGGCCACGAAGCGGGCCGTGAAGGCCGCCCCGACCTGGTCGGCGAGGGTGCCGTAGGAGGCGGCCTGCGCGGTGCGGCCGGTGGCGGCGGCCATCCGCGACACCAGGCGGGCCGACCAGGCGAAGAACGCCGTCGATATGACGTCCTGCGCGGTGTTGTCGTTGACGTTGAGCCAGTCCCCGTACGTGGGCTGGTTGCGGATCAGGTCGCTGCCCGAGGTGGCGCGCAGGTAGTCGACCCAGCGGGCCATCGCGTCGAAGTGCTCGTCGACGACGCGGATGTCGCCGTGGCGCTGCCAGAGGGTGTAGGGGACGATGACGCCCGCGTCACCCCAGCCGGCGGTGCCGGCGCCGCAGCAGACGGCAGGTGCGACGTCGGTGAAGGCGCCGTCGGAGCGCTGGGCGTCGACCAGGTCGTCGGCGAACTTGTCGAGGAAGCCCTGGACGTCGACGTTGAAGGTGGACGTGGGTGCGAAGATCGCGATGTCGCCGGTCCAGCCGAGCCGCTCGTCGCGTTGCGGGCAGTCGGTCGGGATCGACAGCATGTTGGAGCGCTCGCCCCACAGGATGTTGTGCTGGAGCTGGTTGACCAGGGCGTTCGAGGTGGTGAGGGTGCCGAGCTGGGCGCCCGACGTCCATGCGGCGCGGCCGGTGACGGTGTCCGCGGTCGGGGTGAAGCCGGCGGGCAGCCCGGTCAGCTCGACGTAGCGGTACCCGTGCACCGTGAAGCGCGGCTCGTAGACCTCCGCGCCGCCGGTGCCGGCGAGGGTGAAGCGATCCGTGGCCTGGGCGGCGCGAAGGTTGGTCGTGTAGAGCTGACCGCCGGTGAGCACCTCGGCGTGCCGGATCTGGACGGTGGTGCCGGCGGGGCCGGTGACGGAGATCCGGTTCCAGCCGGTGAAGTTCTGCCCCATGTCGAAGATCCACACGCCCGGCGAGGGCTGGGTGACGGCGACGGGCCGGAACTGCTGCTGCACGCTCACGCCGTTGTCGACCTGCGAGACCAGGTTCGGCTTGGCGCCTGAGCGGACGGCCACCGGGGCCCAGGAGCTGTCGTCGAAGCCGAAGCCGTCCCAGTTCGCGACAGCGAGACGGGCGTCGTAGGTTTCGCCGTGGTACAGGTCGTCGGCGCGGATCGGCCCGCTGGTGACCTTCCAGGTGCTGTCTGTGCGCACCGTGGAGGAGGTGCCGTCCGTGTAGGTGACGACGAGCTGCGCGGAGTACCACGGCTGCGTGCCGTACTTCTGGCTGCCCGCGAAGCCGAGGCTGCCCGAGTACCAGCCGTTGCCCAGCCAGGCGCCGAGCGCGTTCGCACCCTGGCGGATCTGGCCGGTGACGTCGTACACCTTGTACTGGACGCGCTTGTTGTAGTCGGTCCAGCCGGGGGCGAGGACGTCGGTGCCGACGCGGGCGCCGTTGAGGCGGGTCTCGTGCAGGCCGAGCGCGGTGGTCAGCAGCCGCGCCGAGGCGACCGGCTTGCTCACCGTGAAGCCCTTGCGCAGCAGCGGCGCGGCCTTCGCGATCGACACGTTCGCGCCCCAGGGGCCGGTGCCGTAGGTGGTGACGGCGCGGGCCGCGGGCCAGGAGCTGTCGTTGAAGCCGGTCTGCTGCCAGCCGGCGGGTGCCGTGGTGGAGGACTTCCACGACGTGTCGGTCACCAGACTGAAGCCGGTCACCTTGGCGATCATGCCGGCCGGGGACTGCGTGGTGTTCTCCGAGGAGATGGCGATGGTGTTGGCACCGGCGACGAGCCGGCTGCGGATGTCGACCGCGGTCGCCTGCTGCCACGACTGGTACACCCGCGGCGACGTGCTGACCTGGACGCCGTTGACCCACACGTCGGCGGTGTCGTCGCCGGTGACGACCAGGGTCGCCGCGGCCGGGACGGAGCCGAGGGTGAACGTGCGCCGGAAGTACCGGGTCGCGGCCGGCACACCGGCGGCGGGGTCGCCCTCCGGGTACCAGATCCAGGTGGCGCCGGACAGGTCGGCGGTGACGGCGGTCTGGCCGATGAAGTCACCGGTCCACTCGGTCGCCGGGGTCCGCAGGCCGGTCTCGAACGACCAGGTGGGGCTCCACGCGCTGACCCGGCCCTGGGTGTCCCAGACGCGGACCTTCCACGTGTAGCGCTGCATCGACTGCAGGGCCGGGCCGTTGTAGACGATGTCGATCTGCTGGCCGGACGGGACCCGGCCGCTGTTCCAGACGCCGTCGACGGACAGCTCGTAGGCGGCCTGCCGCTGCTGCTGCGCGGTCGAGGTGAGCTTCCAGCCGAAGCGCGGCTTGGCCGCGTCGACGCCCAGCGGGTTGGGCCGGTGCTCGACGGTGCCGCTGGCGACGGCGAGCGGCGAGGGCGCGCCGGGGTCGGGCGCGACGACGTCGGCGTTCCACGGGCCGATGCCGTAGGCGCCGAGGTCGGCCGCGGCGGGCCAGCCGCCGTCGCCGAAGCCGGGCTGCTCCCAGCCGGTCGGCACGGTCTGGAACGCCTTCCAGCTGCCGTCGGTGACGAGGTCGGTGGTGCCGCCGGCGGTGACGACGTGCACCTTGCCGATCATGCCGGCCGGCCCGGCGGTGCTGTTGCGCGCCGCGATGGCGAGGGTGTTGGTGCCGCTGACCAGGGAAGACTGCAGATCGACATAGACGGCGCTCTTCCACGAGTCGGTGACCCGGGGGGAGGCGGCGACGGGCTTGCCGTTGAGCCACACGTCGACGGTGTCGTCGCCGGTGACGACGAGCTGCGCCTCGGAGACCGCGCCGGCGGCGACGGTGAAGGTCTTGCGGAAGTAGCGGTAGGCGGCGGGTGCGCTGGTGGCGGGGGACCCCTCCGGATACCAGACCCAGTGCGCCCCGGAGAGGCTGACGGGCGTGGCGGCCGCGGCCGGTGACGACGGTGCGGCGAGGAGTGCGGCGAGCAGGACGAGCGCGGTGGCGCCCGCGCGGCGTCTCTTCAGGCGCATGGCGGTGCTCCTGTCAAAGGGATGAAACGTTTCATTAAAACGTTTCATAGAGTTGTGATGCACTGACTGTACGTAGACCCTGGTCAATAAGCAACGCCCGGCCGCGCGACGAACCGCAAGATGAGGGAAGTGTGGAGGTGGGATGCCGGGAAAGCTGCTCGTCATCGGTGGCGCGGAGAGCCACGACCCCGGTGATGACGCCATCCTCGAACGGTTCGTGCTGCTCGCCGGCGGCCCCGCGGCGCACCTCGTGGTGATCGCGACCGCCAGCGAGTGCCCTGAGCAGCGCGAGAAGGAATACGCCGAGGTCTTCCACCGCCTCGGCGCGGGTCGCGTCACCCCGCTGCGCCTCGAGGACCGCGAGGACAGCAACGGCCTGCGCGCCGTCTCCGCGATCGAGCGCGCCACCGGCGTCTTCTTCACCGGCGGTGACCAGTTGCGGATCACCACCGTGGTCGGCGGGTCCAAGGTCGACACCGCGCTGCACGCCCGGCTCGCCGAGGGCATGATCCTCGCCGGCACGAGCGCCGGCGCCGCCATGATGTCCAGCACGATGATCCTGGGCGGGAGCATCGCGTCGGTGTCCACGGACAGCGTCCGCACCGGTCCCGGCATGGAGTTCCTGCCCGGCGTGCTGATCGACATGCACTTCGCCCAGCGCGGCCGCCTCAACCGGCTGCTCAGCGCCATCGCGATGTTCCCGCACGAGCTCGGTCTCGGCATCGACGAGAACACCGCGATCCTCGTCGACGGCGACGTGTTCGAGGTCCTCGGCGCCGGCACCGTCACCGTCATCGACGCGGGGCAGGCCCACACGATCAGCGCCACCCTGTCCGACGTCGGCGAGCCGATCGCCCTCTGCGGGGCTCAGCTGCACGTGCTCCCGGCGGGCTGGCGGTTCAACCTCACCGAGCGGGCGGCCATCAAGAGATCGGATCCAGATCATGCGTATTGAGAGCAGCCGGCGCCTGCGTGGCCCCAACCGCTATCTCGCGCGCCCCGTCCAGGTCACCCGGGTCCTGCTCGACGGACTGACCGAACGCGAGAGCAGCGACTACCCGGACTTCACCGAGCGGCTCCTGGCCGCGTTCCCCGGCCTCGCCGAGCACCACTGCGCGTTCGGCGAGCCCGGCGGCTTCGTCAAGCGGCTGCACGGCGGCACCTACTTCGGCCACACCGCCGAACACGTCGCGATCGAGCTCTCCCAGCGCATCGGCCGCGAGATCAACTTCGGCCGCACCGAAGGCACCGGCGTGCCCGGCGAATACGACGTCATCACCGAATGCCCCGTCGACGAGCCGGCGGACTCCGGTCTCGCCGAGGGCCTGTTGTCATTGGCGATCGCGGGTGTACTGGCGGCGCTGCACGACGAACCCGTCCGGGTCGAGCCCGGGCTGGAAGCGCTGCGCCGCACGTACGAGCGTGAGAAGAGCGGGCCGAGCACCGCCGCCATCGCCGACGCCGCCCGCGCCCGCGGCATCCCCGTCGAGCGGGTCGGCGAGCTCAGCCTGCTGCGCCTCGGCTACGGACGGCACCGCCGGCTGGTGTGGGCCGCGCTCACCGACCAGACCTCCGCGATCGGCGTCGACATCGCCTCCGACAAGGAGCTCACCCGGCGACTGCTCGACGAGGTGGGCGTCCCCGTCCCCAGCGGCGGCGCCGCGACGTCCCTGGCCGAGGCCCTGGACCTGTTCGCCGAGCTCGGCCCGCCCGTCGTCGTCAAGCCCCGGCAGGGGCGGCAGGGGATGCACGTGTTCCTCGGCGTCGACACCCCCGACGCGCTGCGCGCCGCCTACGAGGCCGCCACCGCCGACGGCGACGACGCCGTCGTCGAACGCGAACTGACCGGCCGCGACTACCGCGTCCTCACCGTCGGCGGGCAGGTCGTCGCCGCCGCCGAACGGATCGCCGCACACGTCGTCGGCGACGGCGCCACCGACGTCGCCGGGCTCATCGCCCGCGCCAACGAGGACCCGCGCCGCGGCGACGGCCACACCCGGGCGCTGACCCGGCTCACCATCGACGACGTCGCCCGCACCCTGCTGCGCAAGCAGGGCCTCGACGCCGGCTCGGTCCCCGCCGCCGGGCAGGTCGTGCGGCTGCGCGAGAACGCCAACCTCTCCACCGGCGGCACCAGCGTCGACGTCACCGAGCACGTCCACCCGTCCGTCGCCGACCTGTGCCGGCGGGTCGCCGCGATCGTCGGGCTCGACATCGCCGGGCTCGACCTGCGCCTGCCGTCGATCGCCGCGCCGCTGCCACCGACCGGCACCCTGTCCGGCAGCGGCGTCATCGAGGTCAACGCCGCGCCCGGGCTCCGGATGCACCTCGACCCCAGCGACGGCACCGCCCGCGACGTCGGCGCCGCGGTCGTGGACGCGCTGTACCCGGCCGGTTCACCGGCGAGAATCCCGATCGTCGCCATCACCGGCACCAACGGCAAGACCACCGTCGCCCGGCTCACCGCGCACCTGCTCGACGGCGCCGGCCTGCGCGTCGGCGTCACCACGACCGACGGCATCGCCATCGGCGGCCGGCTCGTCCAGCGCGCCGACGCCACCGGGCCGCGCTCCGCCCGCGTCGTGCTCAGCGACCCCACCGTCGACGCCGCCGTGCTCGAGACCGCCCGCGGCGGCATGCTCCGCCAGGGCCTCGGCTACGACTGGAGCGACGTCGGCGTGATCACCAATCTCGCCAGCGACCACCTCGGCCAGGACGGCATCGAGAGCATCGAGGACCTCGTCGACCTCAAATGCCTCATCGGCGAACGCGTCCGCGAGGGCGGCGCCGTCGTCCTCAACGCCGACGACCCGCGTAGCCGCGGCCTCGCCGCCTACCCCGATGGACGCTTCGCCGGCCGCGAGATCATCTGGTGCGGCCTCGACCCGCGCAACCCGCTGATCCGGCGGCACTGGGACACCGGCGGCCGCGCGTACCTCCTGGCGGACGGCTGGCTCGTCGAGCTCGCCGACCGCCGCTGGATCCCGATCCTCGCCGTCGGCGAGCTCGGCGGCGGTTTCGGCGGCGCCGCCCGGCACCTCGTCGCCAACGCGCTCGCCGCGACCGCCGCCGCCCGGGTCCTCGGCGTCGCTACCGCCCGGGTCGCCGAACGCCTCCGCAGCTTCACCGACAACCCCGGCCGCGGCATGCTGCTGCACGTCGGCGGCATCGACGTCCTCGTCGACTACGCGCACAACCCCGCCGCCATCAGCGCCATCGCCGACCTCGTCGAACGGCTCTGGGGCGCCGAGCACGCCGTCGCCGCCGTCACGCTGCCCGGCGACCGCCGCGACGACCTGCTCCGCGAGTCCGCCCGCGAGGTCGGCGCCCGCTTCGGCCGGGTCGTGATCTACGAGGACAGCGACCGCCGCGGCCGGGCACCCGGCGAGGTCCCGTCGCTCCTGCACGACGAGCTGACCGCCACCGCACCGTCGACGACCTGCACCGTGGTCCGCACCGTCGACGAGGCCGTCCCCGCCGCCCTGGCCATGGCGCAACCCGGGGACGTCGTGCTGCTGCTGTACGAGAAGATCGAACCGGTCCTCGCGCTCCTGCACACCCTCGGCGCCGAGGCCGCCCCCGATCAACACGTGTCGTTTCCGCTCATCGGGGCATCTGTATGACGTGGAGCGTTACCGGCTGATCGAGCAACTCGGCGTGGGCGGCATGTCCGTCGTCTGGCGCGCCCACGACGAGGTGCTGGGGCGCCCCGTCGCCGTCAAGCACCTCGCGGCCGCCGCCGACCCGCGGTCCCGCCGCCGGATCCAGGGCGAGGCCCGCGCCGCCGCGCTGCTCAGCCATCCGCACATCGCCGCCGTGTACGACTTCGGCCACACCGGCGACGGCGCGCCCTTCGTCGTCATGGAGCTCGTCGAGGGTTCATCGCTCGAGGAGCGGCTGCTGCGCACCGGCGGGCCGCTCGGCGTCACCGAATCGCTGCGGATCGCGGCGCAGCTCGCCTCCGCCCTCGCCGCCGTGCACGCCCGCGGCCTCGTCCACCACGACGTCAAACCCGCCAACGTCATGCTCACCGGCGGCGGTGCCAAGCTCGTCGACTTCGGCGTCAGCGCGCTCGCCGGCGCCGAGGACGGGGAGGTCGTCGGCACGCCCGCGTACCTCGCGCCGGAGCGCATCCGGGGCATCCCGCCGTCGTCCGCCACGGACGTGTACGCGCTCGGCCTCGTCCTGTACCGGATGCTCGCCGGCGCCCTGCCGTGGCCCGCGACCACGACCGAGGAGATGCTGCACGCGCACCGCAAGCTGCCGCCGGCGCCGCTGCCCGCCGGCCTGCACCTGCCCGCGGCGGTGGCCGACGCGCTGCGGCGCTGCCTGGCGAAGGCGCCCGGCAACCGTCCCGCCGCCGCGGATCTGGCCACGCTGCTGGGCGCCCCGACGCCGACCAGGCAGTTGTTCGCCGTGCCCCGGCTTCGGAAGGCCGCCGCCATGCCCCGGGTGCTGGAGGCCGCCGCCGGTGGGGCGGCCCGGCTGCGGGAGGTCACGGTCGGTGGGTCGGCCAAGCGGCGGGCGTCCGTCGCCGCGGCGGCCGTGCTGTTCGTCGGGCTGGGCGCCGCGGGGGCCGCCGCGCAGGTCCGCGAGCCGGTCGCCGCCTGGACCCCCGCCTCGGCACCCGTCACGTCCGACCCGCAGCCGTCCGGCCCGGCCACCGACCCGGCCACCGACCCCGTCGCCCCCGCCACCGATCCGGCCGCCCCGACGACCGGGACCGCCGCGACCGGGGTCAAGAAGCCTGGTGTCGCGGCGCCTCCCGCCGCTGAAGATCAGGGAGGCCCGAAGAACGGCAAAGGGAAAGGCAAGAGCAAGAAAAAGTAGTGGCTGAACCTTTTCGTTGCTTATGGCGTGCAACCTTCCCGACTGGTACACAAGTCTGATCTCGGTGATGCCCTATGGTGTCCGGGTCGAGGGATGGGAGAGGCCGTGCGCTTTGAAGTCAGCCGGGTCATGGACACCATCGAGCAACGGCTGACGACCGACGTCACGCTCGCCCAGGCTGTGGTCGACCTGGCCGACGTCGCCCGGTTCGTGGCCCTCGACGGCGGCCGCCCCATCAACCTGCTGCGCCTCGGCATGGTGGTCGACGCGCTCAGCCGGTACCTCATCGACGCCGGAGCGATGCTCTATCCCGTGGTCGGCCGTGAGGCCCTGTCGGAAGCGGCGCTCACGTCGAAGGAGCGCATGGTGCTCGGCCGGTGGGCCGACGACGGCCTCATCGAGGTCACGCCCGTCGTCGCCGACCGGCCAGTCGAGATCGCCGACTTCACCGGCCTGCCGCTGATCGTGGTCAGGGACCAGGCGCAGTTCGCCGCCCGCTTCCCGTGGCTCGTCGACAGCCCCGAGCGGGTCCTGCGCCTGACCCCCCGCGCGGGCGGCGCCGTGCTGACCCCCGCCGCCGAGCCGGTCCCGCCGAAAGACGGCAAGGAACGCCTGGTCGTGAAGGGCACCGCGACCCTGCCGATCATCCCGCTCGAGCCGGCCGGCACCGAGACCGCCGCCGCGGAACCCGCCGCTCCCACCGCTCCCGCCGACCAGGGGGCGGGCGCTTCCCCGGCCGACGGAACCCCCGCCGCGGAGACCTCCACTGCCGGAGCGCCGGACGCTGCTGCCTCGGCCCCTGAGCCTGCGGACGGCTCCGAAATTCCGGATTCGGCGGACAAGGTGGAGGACGCGACGGCCGTCAAACCGTCGCCGCGGCCCGCCAAGCCCGCCGCCGGCTCGGCCGGTGCCGCGACTTCCGCCGCGCAGGAGCGGGGCGGGCGGCCCGACGGGGTGCAGACGTTCACCGCCCGCGGTTCGCAGCGGGCCGGGCGCACCCGCGTGATGCGCCGCAGGTTCACCCGTGCGGAGCCCAGTGGCGTCGGCGCGGCCCTGATGGCCCGCGAGTGGCGCTGCGCCGAGCCCGAGTGCCCCGCGTTCGGCCGCTTCCGCCGCATCGGCCAGCCGGTCCCGCGGATGCGCGCCGGCGTCCCGGCCTGCCCTCGGCACGGTGAGGCCGTCAAGGACATCGGTCCCCGGCCGTCCGCGTTCGCGGTGTCGGTCGTCGTCGAGGACCTCGCGCGGCGGCGGTTCGTCGTCGGCGTCGACCGTCCCGTGGTGGTCGGCCGCGACCCCGCCGACCCCGACGACATCGCCGTCGGCCAGTGGCTGCACGAGGCCGCGGCCGCCTGGATCGCCAAGGAGCACGTGAAGCTCGAGGTCCGCGACGGCCGGCCCGTCGTCACCGACACGAGTGAAAACGGCACCCTGATCTGGAAGCGTTCGGCCCCCGACATCAAGGAGGAGACCGAGCGGATCTACCGGAAGTCGTACGAGCTGACCGGGTGGGACTCCGTGGAGCTGTACACCGGCGTCGAACTCATCGTGGGCGATCACCGCCTGCAGACGGTCGTCGGCTCCGAGCCGGCATCGGTCCTGCTCGACGCGCCGACGGTCGCGCTCCGGCTCGTCGACTGACAGCGCTCCGGCCGGTCGACAGCAGGCGCTCCGACTGGTCGATTGAGCGCGCCGATCCGTTGAGAGGATCGCGCAGTGGTGTGCGGTCCGTATATTGGCGCTGTGGACGCTCGAGGTTACCGGCTTGGCATCGACTTCGGCACCTCGAACACCGCAGCGGTGCTGGCCTGGCCTGACGGCCACGTCCGGCCGCTGCTCTTCGACGGTTCGCCGACCCTGCCCTCATCGGTCTATGCCGATCAAGCGGCGGGCCTGCTCGTGGGGCGCGACGCGATGCACGCCGCCCGGGTCAGCCCCGAGCGGTTCGAACCCAACCCCAAACGACGCATCGACGAGCCCGCCGTCCTGCTCGGCGAGGCCGAGGTGCCGACCGTCGAGCTGTTCGCGGCCGTGCTCGCCCGCGTCAACGGCGAGGCCAGGCGGGTCGCCGGCGGCCCGATCGGCCAGGTGACCATCACCTGCCCGGCCGCCTGGGCGCACACCCGCCGCGGGGTGCTGCTCGCCGCCGCCGAGCGGGCCGGCCTCGGCACCGTCAACCTCGTGCCCGAGCCCGTCGCCGCGGCGGAGGTGTTCCGCACCCTCGAAGGCACCGACGTCCGCCCCGGTTCGGCCTTCGTCGTCTACGACCTGGGCGCCGGCACGTTCGACGCGTCCGTGGTCCGGCACGGTCCCGGCACGTTCGAGGTCCTCGCCGCGGAAGGGCTCAGCACCAGCGGCGGTCTCGACATCGACGCGGCGATCGTCGGCTACCTCGGCGCCAGCCAGTCCTCCCGGGACCCCCAGTCGTGGAACCGGCTCGTCCACCCCACGACCAGCGCCGAACGCCGCGCCAACCGGCTGCTCTGGGACGACGTCCGGGCCGCCAAGGAGATGCTGTCCCGCACCTCGTCGACGATGATCCACATCCCGATGTACGACGAGGACGTCCCCCTCGGCCGCGACCAGTTCGAGCAGCTGGCCCGCCCGATCCTGGCCGCCACCGTCACCGCGACCCGGGCCGCCATCGCCGCGGCCCGGCTGACCCCGGCCGACATCGCCGGCGTGTTCCTCGTCGGCGGCGGCAGCCGGATCCCCCTCGTCGCGACCCTGCTGCACCAGGCCCTCGGCAAGGCCCCGACCGCGGTCGAGCAGCCCGAGATGGTGGTGGCGCAGGGCAGCCTCGGCGCACCCAGCCAGCCCGGACCGGCCGGCCAGGCGGTGGGCCCGGTCTCCGGGGCGCCCGTGTCCGGCGCCGCGTTCCCGACCTCGTCCCCGCCGATCCCCTTCACCCCGTCCGGCGCGGCGCCGGCGGCCCCGACCTCCTCCCCGCCCGCGGCCTTCCCGACGTCGTCGCCGCCGGCGGCATACCCGACCTCGGCCCCGCCCGTCACCGGCTCCGCGAGCGTCCCCGTGTCGGGTGCGCCGATGCCGGCGTCGCAGGTCTCGCCGGGGTTCACCGCCGCACCGGTCTCCGGGCAGCCGTCGGTGCAGTTCGGGCAGGACCCCGGCTACACCCCGCCGTCGGGCTACGCCGCGCCGCCGCACGCTCCGGCGGCCCCGCATTCCCCGGCGCAGCAGTTCCCCGGGCAGCAGCCGCCCGGTCCGGCGCAGCAGTCCCCGGCCGCCCCGCAGTCGCCCCGGCCCGGCCGCGCCTCCGTGCCCGCGACCTATGGATCCGCGTCGTCGAGCACCCCGGCGATGGCACCGCAGAGCGGGCCCCCGGCGGTGCGCCAGGACACCCCCGCGGCCGCACCGGCGTCCGGCGGGCCACGGCGCACCGGGGTCCTCGCGGCGGCCGCCGTGGTCCTGCTCCTGGTCGTCGGCCTCGGCATCTACGGCATCACCAAGCTCGGCGACGACAAGACCGACACCAGCGGCCAGGGCGGCCAGACCACGGGCCAGACCGACGGCGGCAACGGTGACGGCTCTGGTGACGGCAGCGGCGACGGGGGCAGCACCGATGCGCCGGCCCAGGTCGACGTCGACCGCGACGAAAGCGACTGGAGCAGCGACGCCGAGGAGTACGTCGGCTACGAGGGCAAACTCGTCAGGTACACGTGCCCGAAGAACGGCAAGCCCGGCCAGGTCTGGGGCGCTGGTCCCTACACCACCGACTCGTCGGTCTGCACGGCCGCCGTGCACGCCGGATACTTCAGCCTGGAGGACGGCGGCAAGGTCATCATCCAGATCCAGAAGGGCACCGACTCCTACCAGAGCAGCACCCAGTTCGGCATCACGACGAACTCCTACAACGCCTACCCCTGGGAGTTCACGATCGCCGGTTAGCGCACCATCGGGATCTTCATCGATCGCGGGTCAGCGCAGTGCCCTGATCGCCGTCAGTGTGGTGTGCACGTTGAACTGGGCGCCGTCGTCGCTCTCCCAGCCGCCGTCGCTGCGCTGCGTCTCGTCGAGGCGCTTGCGGGCCGCGCTGAGCAGCCAGTCCTCCGGGGACATGCCGACCCTGCGCAGCGCCGCATACAGCGACGCCGTGTCGGCCGCGGTCATCTTCGGCACCCGGTCGGCGAGTGCGACCTGGATCTGCGCGGACTCGTAGAACCAGCCGAGGTGATACAGCACGGCGCAGCCGAGCCACCCGGCCACCAGGAACGACGGCCACGAGCCGTCGGGGCGCAGCGACGCCCGGAACGCCTCCGCGGCGCGGGCGACCCGGGTGGCGTGCTGGTCGTCGCCGTCGTTCGCGCCGCCGACCACCAGCCAGTAGGCCGCGTTGGTGGTCAGATACAGCTTCGCCTCGTCGTCCCCGGGCTGCGCCCACGGCGGAGCGATCCCCGCCAGGGACGGGTCCTCTTCCCACATGCCGTCGGGCCGCTGGCTGCGACCCAGCCAGCCGAGGGCCCGGCGGGCCGCCGGGCGGTCGATCGCGCCGAGATCGTCGAGCTCGCCGAGGCGGAAGCAGGTGGCGTCCACGGACGCGATGTCGGCACCCCAGAGCGCCGGCCAGCCGCCGTCGGGCGACTGGCCGATCTCAGCCTTCTCCAGCACGTCGGCCGGTGGATACTGGCCGGTGCGCAGCCAGGCGAGGCGGGCGCGATCCACGGCGTCGCCGTGTGCGACGACGTAGCCGATCGCGGCATCAAGGTCGACCATGGGCCGTACGCTACCGCCCGCCCGCTGTCTGCGTGTGGGACCCTAGTACACCGGCAGTGACGGATCGACGGTCTTCACCCACGAGACCACGCCACCCTGCACGTGGACCGCGTCCTTGAAGCCCGCCGCCTTGACCGCCGCCAATGCCTCGGCGGAGCGGACGCCGCTCTTGCAGTACAGGACGATCTGGCGGTCCTGCGGGAGGTCGGCGAGCGCGTTGCCGTTGAGGATCTCGCCCTTCGGCACGAGCCGCGCCCCGGGCACGCGGACGATCTCCCACTCCGCCGGCTCGCGCACGTCGATCAGGTCGATCGGCTTGCCCGAGTCCTGCCAGTCCTTGAGCTCCGCCGCGGTGATCGTCGAGCCGAGCGCCGCGGCCTGGGCCTCGTCGGAGACGGCGCCGCAGAAGTCGTCGTAGTCGATCAGCGCGGTCACCGTCGGGTTCTCGCCGCAGATCGCGCAGTTCGGGTCCTTGCGCAGCTTGATCTTGCGGTAGGACATCTCCAGCGCGTCATACACCATGAGGCTGCCGAGCAGGGAGTCGCCGACGCCGGTGAGCACCTTGATCGCCTCGGTGACCTGGATCGCGCCGATCGACGCGCACAGCACCCCGAGCACGCCACCCTCGGCGCAGGAGGGGACCATGCCGGGCGGCGGCGGCTCCGGGTAGAGGCAGCGGTAGCAGGGGCCGTGCTCGGCCCAGAACACCGAGGCCTGGCCGTCGAAGCGGTAGATCGAGCCCCAGATGTACGGCTTGCCGAGCAGCACCGCCGCGTCGTTGACCATGTACCGGGTGGCGAAGTTGTCCGTGCCGTCGACGATCAGGTCGTACTGCGCGAAGATGTCCATCACGTTGTCGTTGTCGAGGGCCTCGTTGTGCACCACGACATTGACGAGCGGGTTGATCTCGCGGACCGAATCGCGCGCCGACTCCGCCTTCGGCCGGCCGATGTCGGACTGGCCGTGGATGATCTGGCGCTGCAGGTTGGACTCGTCGACGGTGTCGAACTCGACGATGCCGAGCGTGCCGACACCCGCGGCGGCGAGATACAGCAGGGCCGGCGAGCCGAGCCCGCCCGCGCCCACACACAGCACCCGGGCGTTCTTCAGGCGCTTCTGCCCGGTGACACCCACGTCCGGGATGATCAGGTGGCGGGAGTAGCGGCGGACCTCGTCAATGGACAGGTCAGCGGCCGGCTCGACCAGTGGAGGCAACGACATGGTTCTCATTCTGCCGCGCCCGCCCCGCAAACCCACGTGACCTACGGCACTTTGGCCCCGGTGTATCGCTGACCGTCCACGAGCGGCCACGCGTTCGCGACGCAGCCCTTCAGCCCGTACGTCTGCTGCTGCATCACCGGGGCCGGCTTTCCGGGACCGGGGCAGGCCTCGTGGCCGTTGCCCAGCTCGTGGCCGACCTCGTGGTTGATGACGTAGTGCTGGTAGTCCGCGACGGGCGCGCCGTAGTCCGGCACGCCGGTCAGCCAGCGGGCCAGGTTGATGACGACCTTGCCGCTGATCCGGCACGAGCTGAAGCCCGCGGTGTGCAGGCCGGCGGTCGCGCAGATCTGCTCCGACGTGACCGGCGTCGCCAGGAAGATCGTGAAGTCGGCGGTGCCCTGGCCGGCCACCCGCTGCAGGCGCACCTGACCGGCCGCCGGCCAGCCGCGCGGGTCGGCGAACACCTGCTCGACCGCGGTGGCGAACGCGTCCGCCTGCTGGCCGCTGCCGTTCTCGACCGCGACCCGGTACTTCCGCACCGTGCCGGCGCCCCCGGCGACGGGCCCGGCGCTGCCCGCGTAGGCGAACGTCCCGGCGGCGCTGGACGGCCCGGCCTCCGGCGGCTGGCTCGCGGGGCGGCTCGGCGGGTCGAGCATCAACGCCGGCCCGCGGGTCGCGGCGACCGTCACCGCCGCCTCCTCGGAGCCACCGGAGAAGAACAGCTGGCGGCCCAGGCCTGCGGCGGCGATCACGAACGCGGTGCACATCACCCCGGCCACGATGTACCGCCGCCGGCGGATCTGCTCACGCCGGCGACGCTGCTCGCCCCGGACCACCTCACGGGCCTGCCGCGGGTCACTCGGCAGCGGGACCGGCAGCCGCCGGCGGTCGCTGCTCAGCCGGCTCGCCATCGATTGGTCAGCTTGCCATGCGCACCTGCGGCGCGCGCTGGCGCACCCCGTCCCGCACCTGGTTTGCAACCTGCCGGGCGGCGGACTCCTGGCCGCTCTGCAGCTCATCGAGCAGGCCGAGCACCGCGCGGGCCACCGTGCGGGGCACCTCCATCTGCGCCACGTGGCCGACGCCCTCCAGCATCATCAGCCGGCTGTCCGGGACGATGCGGGCGACCTGCGGCGCGGTGCGGATGTCCACGAGCTTGTCCTGCCGCCCCGCGATCACCAGCGTCGGCGCCTGGATCCGCGCGGCCATCTTCCACATGGAGCCCTCGCCGGGCAGGTACGCCCGCAGGAAGCTGCCGACGAGGCCGCGGAGGCTGCCCACGTACGCCTCGGCATACCACGGCACCGAGTGCCGCCGCTTCGCCTCCTCGATCGCTTCCAGGCGCCGCTGCTCCGGGTAGCGGGTGGGATCGGCATAGCAGGACTCGATGACCATCGCGGCGAGCTCCTCGGGGTCCATCGAGGACATCCGCCGCGCCGCCAGCTTCGCCGCGTTGGGCAGCAGGAGCAGCGGCACGATCGGCCCCTGCAGGGAGCGGCGCGGGTCGAGGAACGGCATCGCCGGCGAGATCAGCGTCAGGCTGCGCACCAGATCGGGGCGCAGTGCCGCGGCCACGACGACGGCCGCGCCGCCCATCGAGTTGCCGAACAGGTGGACCGGGCCGCGGTCGCCGTGCTCGATCCACCGGATGATGTGCGCGGCCATCGCCGGCAGCGAATAGCTGCGGGCGGGGGCGCTGTGCCCGAACCCGGGCAGGTCGATCGCCTGACCGTCGAGCCGCCCGGCGAGCACGCCCGCCAGGTCCGTCCAGTTCGTCGACGATCCGCCGAGGCCGTGCACGTAGACCGCGGGCTCCGCGCCGGGCGCCGTCGCCGGCGTGTCCCGCACGAACGCCTTCAACCCATCGAGCTCCACCTCACGTCCGGGCCACTGCTCCGGCAGCCGCTCAGGTGACGGAACGGTGAACTCCGGGACAAGGGAAGCTCTCTTCATGCTTACCAGTGTGCCTCAGGGGCGCTATGGCAGCAGGGCTTCCAATCGCCGGTTCACGGCCGCGAGAGTGGCCCGCACCACAGCTTGCCGCGGGTCGCCCGAGTTCACCGCCGAACCCGTCAACTGCTCGACCCAGCCGTCGTACAGCAGCAACAGCACGACGACGGCGACCTCGCACCCGCCGAGCTGCACGACCGCGGCGTGCTCGATGTAACACCGGGCCCTGGACGTCGCGTCGACATCGACCAGCAGCTGATCCACGGCGGAGGCCGCGGCGGCCGCGGACAGCCGCAGGATGTAACCGTCGACCGCCGGGCCGCTGGCGACACCGACCGCGGGATGCCCGTCGGCGATCAGCCGCACCTCCACCACCGCGTCGACGCCCTGGGTGCTGACCTCGACCTGGTCGATGATGACGCGCGGCGACACGATCGAACTGGACTGCGGCACCAGAGCCGGCGGCGCGTCCCGGTTGACCGGGATCGGGGGCTGCGGGCCGAGCAGGGGCTTCTCCGCCTGCGCCGGCGGCTCGGACCGGACGAACTGCTCGGGCCGGACGAACTGCTCGGGCCGCAGGACCGGCGGGGCGATGAGGCCCGGCGGCTGCGGTGCCTGGTGCGGCTCGCGGACCGGCGCCTCGGCAGGCGCCTCGGTGTGGGTCTGCCGCAGCTCGTCGAGGGCCGGGCGGGGCGCCTCGGCCGGGCGGCGCACACCGCTGACCGGGCGGCGCCTGCGGGCCTCGCGACCGTAGCCGGGCAGCGCGCTGTGCGGTGCGTTGCCCCTGGCCTGCGGGCGCGCCGACAGCGGGGTCAGGTCCGGAGGGTTCGGCTCAGCGGCCAGGCCCATCCGCTCGTTGAGCAGCCGCGCGACGGCCCGGCTCACCAGACCCGGATCGGCCTCGTCGAGCAGCTCGAGCCGCAGCGTGTGCAGTCCGTCGGCGTTCTTGCGCAGCGTCGCCTCGCGCACACCGGAAACACCCTGAACGGCGCGAAGGACCGCCGGGATGTCGAACCCGTCGGGGCGGTCGTCGAGGCTGGGCTCCTCGTCCTCGTCCTCGCGCTTCTCGCGCAGGAACGTCGCGATCTTCGCCAGATCGTCCCCGCCGGCCGGTGCCGCCTCGGCGACGAGTGGCTCGACCTCCACCTCGGGCACCTGCGGCACGTCGGGATGCGACGGTACGCGCTGCGGCAGCTCCGGCCCGTTCTCGACCTGCCCGTATGCGTCCTGCTCGTATGCGTCCTGCCCGTATGCGTCCTGCTCGTATGCGGTCCCGGCGTATCCGGTCTCCGGGTACGCCGTCTCGGAGTACGCGGTCTCCTGATACGGCTGGTCGGCATACGTGGACGGCTCGGTGGCCGGTGCGGCGGGCATGGCCGGCATGGACTGCGCATACGGCGGCTCGGACGCGAACGTCGGCATCGTCGGCTCGGCGGCGGACAGCGGCGTGGCATTGCCGAGCAGTTCGGCCGGCAGCGGGCCGACGAGCGGGTCGTGCTCCGGCACACGCTGGGCCGGCACCGCCACCGAGGGCGGCAGGGGGTGGACGGCGGGCGCGGGCACGATCGGCTCGTGCTGCGGCGCGGCCCAGTCGAACTCCGGGGCCGTCTGCTGCTGCTCGTAGGACTGGTAGCCGTCCTGCGGCCGGTACTGCTGCTGGGGATGCTCCTGCGACGGGAACTGCTGCTGGGGCTGCGCCTGCTGCTGGGAGTAGTCCCGCTGTTGCGGATATTCCTGCGACGGGAACTGCTGCGGCTGATAGCCCTGCGGCGCGTACTGGTCCTGGTACTGCTCCTGGGCCGGATACTGCTGCTGCCCCTGGTAGGGGTCCTGCTGCTGGTCCTGGCCCTGATACCTGTCCTGGGCCTGGTAGGCCGCGCCGTTGGCGGCCTGGGGGTCTTCCTGATACGCCCCGTCGCGCGAGCGGGCGTCGTAGCCCCAGGACTGCTCCGGATAGGAGCCATACGGCGGCCGGCCGCTGTCGCCGTGCACCCGGACCTGGGGGTCGACGGGCGCGGACTGGCGGGCGAGCCGGTCCAGGGCAGAGGGCTCCGCGCCCGGCTGGACGGCCTCGTCCCGCGGGTCGGCGGCGGGGGCGGCACCGTAGACGGTCCCGCCGGAGGACGCGGACGGCGTGCTCAGCGGGCCGGGGTGCGCGCCGTTGGCCTGACCGTTGACCTGGCCACTGCCCTGCCCGGCCGGGCCGGTGACCAGGGCGTTGAGCTGGGTGTGCTCCTGCGGGGTCATGGCACCGGTGGCGGGGAAGGACCCGCTGTGCTCCGGCTGGCTGACCGAGCTCGGCCAGCCCTGACCGTCGGGGCCGTAGTGCCCGTAGTGCAGCGACGTGGTCGGCTGCGCCGGGGGCGGGACCGAGACCGGGGGGCTCATCGGGGCGAGCATGTCGGAATAGGGACTGCGGACCTCCGCGCGGCCGCGCGGGCTGCCGGCACCGTTGACCGATGCGCGCCCGGCGATGGCTCCGGTGGCCGGCTCACGCCATGCGGAAACGATCGCCTCGAGCGCGTCATCGCTCGGCGTCGAACCGTTGGCGGTGCCGTTGCCTGAACCACTGACCGACGTGCCGTCCGGTGTCCTGTGCGGGTCCGTGTGTCCTCCTCCGCGATATGGGCCTGCCCCGTGCGGGCTTCCGGCTTGCCCCGTTTCGTCCACCGCGCGCTCCTCCGTCGCCTCTAGGTGAGGCTACCGTGTGGGCGGAAAGGGGGTAAGTTGCAATCTCGACCCAAATCCGGATGGTGAACATGTCCTCGGCGATGAGCGGCACCCAGTCGGCCGGACGGCCGGTGCGGCTGCCCCGGTCGGCGCGCCGCAAGCAGCTGCTCGCCGCGGCGCAGCAGGTTTTCGTGGCGCAGGGCTATCACGCCGCCGCGATGGATGACATCGCCGAGCGGGCAGGTGTCTCCAAGCCGGTGCTCTATCAGCACTTCCCCGGCAAGCTCGAACTCTATCTCGCGCTGCTCGACACCCACTGCGACGCGATGGTGTCCCGGATGCGCGCCGCGATGGAGGCGACCACGGACAACAAGGAGCGCGTCCGCGGCGCCATCAAGGCGTATTTCGACTTCATCGACCACGAGAGCGAGGCGTTCCGCCTGGTCTTCGAGTCGGACCTGCGCAACGACCCCGCGGTGCGCGAGCGGGTCGACCGGGTCGAGAGCGGCTGCATCGCCGCGATCACCGACACGATCATGGCGGACACCGACCTGAGCCGGGAGCGCGCGGAGCTGCTCGCGTCCGGTCTGGTCGGGGCGGCGGAGGTCGCGGCCCGCTTCTGGGTGGCCGGCGGCCGCCAGGTCGCGAAGCCCGAAGCGGAGGCGCTGCTGACCGCGCTGTCGTGGCGCGGCATCGCGAGCTTCCCCCTGCACGGCGAACACGCCTGATCGCGTTAGTCTTCAACCACACTGGGTGTGCGCGCCGAGGCACGGACGCGCCGCAGCCCGATCAAGGAGGAAGACGTGGAGGTCAAGATCGGCGTGCAGTATGCGCCTCGGGAGCTGGTGCTGGAGAGCAATCAGTCATCCGCCGAGGTTGAAGCTGCGGTCACCGACGCGATCGACGGTGGCGACAAGGGTGTGCTTTCTCTCGTCGACGAGAAGGGCCGCCGGGTGATCGTCCCGGTCGGCAAGATCGCCTACGTGGAGATCGCCGAGTCGTCGCCGCGGCCGGTTGGATTCTCTTCCGCGCGTTGACAGATAGCACTCAGGCCCTGCCCCGCCCGCGGGTCAGGGCCTGAGCCGGTTCCTCAGTTGTTGAGCCCGACCGCGCCCATGCGGGCGGTGTGGGCCGAGGTCAGGCGCTTGAGCAGGGCCTGGAAGTCGGTGCCGCCGCCGGCCAGGAGCTCCGCGAGCGACGGCCGCTCCGCCGCGACCCGCAGCGCCTGCGAGATGCCCTCGCCGACCAGCCGGCGGGACCACATCGACAGCCGGTTGGCCACCTTGGGGTCGACGGCGATCGCGGCCCGCAGCTCGTCGGCGGCGAAGTCGGCGTGCCTGGAGTCGTGCAGGACGTCCAGGATCAGGTCCCGGTCGGGCCCGGTGAGCACCGCCGCGACCTCGCGCGTGAAGTCGTCGGCGATGTTGTCGCCGATATACGCCTTGGCCAGGCCCTCCAGCCAGTCGGCCGGCTCGGTCTGCGCGTGGTAGTCCGACACCGCCTGCACATAGGGCCGCATGGCCTCTTCCGGGTCGGCGCCCAGCTCGGTGAGGCGGTCGGCGAGGCGGCAGTAGTTGCTGATCTCACGACCGGCCATCTCGCTGAGCACCGCCCTGCGGCGCAGGTCGGGCGCGAGCCGCGCGTCGTCCGCCATCCGGTCGAACGCGACCAGCTCGCCATAGGCCAGCATGCCGAGCAGGTCGACCACTGCCGTGGCGGGCGGAGTGAGATCGGACACGACGGCACACTACCTCGCCCGATCGGCTGGCGCGCTCTGTGCCGCTCCGGCGCGCTCAGGGTGGCCCTTCCCCGTGGCGCTCCCGTGGCGCTCCCATAGCGCTCCCGTAGCGCACCGTGTCGCCGCGAGCGGAACTGCCCGCAAGCCGGTACAATGGCTCCAATAGCCGTGGACGGACCCTAGTCCTGGCGTCCGGCGCTTGTAGCCCGCGACCTTGATCATTTCGGTTGCGTGTGGCCCGCGCCCTACCCATTTGAGCGCACCCGGCTTCACCAGGGGCGCTCCCGCGAGAGAGACACCCTGAGCACAACATGACGATCGACAACACTGAGGCCGCCGAAGCAGTGGCCCCGCGCGCACCCGTGCGCCCAGACGCACCCACGTTCGCCGATCTGGGAGCGCGGCCCGAGACCGTGGCCGCTCTCGAGGCCGTCGGCATCATCCACGCGTTCGCCATCCAGGAATATGCCGTGCCGATCGCGCTGCGCGGCACCGACCTCATCGGTCAGGCCCCGACCGGCACCGGCAAGACGCTCGGCTTCGGCGTCCCGCTGCTGGACCGGGTCACCGCCCCCGCCGAGGGCGCCGACGGCCTGCCGCAGGCCCTCGTCGTGGTCCCGACCCGGGAGCTCGGTCTGCAGGTCGCGCGCGACATCGCGGCCGCCGGCAAGACCCGCGGCGTCCGCGTGCTCCCGCTGTACGGTGGCGTCGCCTACGAGCCGCAGGTCGACGCGCTGCAGAAGGGCGTCGAGATCGTCGTCGGCACGCCCGGGCGGCTGCTCGACATGGCCAAGAGCAAGCACCTGCGCCTGCACGCCGTGCGGGCCCTGGTGCTCGACGAGGCCGACCGCATGCTGGACCTGGGCTTCCTCGACGACGTCGAGCGGATCCTGACCCTGCTGCCGGAGGACCGGCAGACGATGCTGTTCTCCGCGACGATGCCCGACCCGATCGTGACCCTGGCGCGGCGGTTCCTGCGCCACCCGATGACGATCCACGCGCACCACGACGCCAGCACCGGCGCGTCGCCGCTGACCAAGCAGGTCATCTACCGCACCCACCCGATGAACAAGATCGAGATCGTGGCGCGGATCCTGCAGTCGACCGACCGCGGCCTGACCATGATCTTCACGCGGACCAAGCGGGCCGCCGACCGGGTCGCCGAGGACCTCGACTTCCGCGGCTTCGCCGCCGCGGCCGTGCACGGCGACCTCGGCCAGGGCGCCCGGGAGCGGGCCCTGCGCGCGTTCCGGGCCGGCAAGATCGACGTGCTGGTCGCCACCGACGTCGCGGCCCGCGGGCTCGACGTCTCCGGTGTCACGCACGTCATCAACTACGACTGCCCCGAGGACCCGGACACCTACACCCACCGCATCGGCCGCACCGGCCGCGCGGGCGCGACGGGCGTCGCCGTGACGTTCGTCGACTGGGAGGACATGCCCCGCTGGCGGATCATCGACAAGACGCTGGGCATGGAGCTGCCGGAGCCGCCGGAGACGTATCACACGTCCCCGCACCTGCTCACCGACATCGGCATCCCCGAGGGCATCACCGGGTCGCTGCCGACCGCCGACCGCAAGCGCGCCGGCCTCGCCGCCGAGCAGCTCGAGGACATCGAGGGCAAGCCCCGCGGCCGTGGTGGCCGCACGGGTCGTGCCCCGTCGGGTCGCGGCCGGAGCGGCGACGCCGGTGCCCCGGCGGCTCCCGCGCCCTCGGAGGCGACCGGGGAGCCGCGCCGTCCGCGCCGCCGCCGGCGCCGGGGCGAGGTCGACCCCGCCGAGGTGACCCTTGCCGAGGGCGGCGAGACGGGCGAGACCACCGACGGCGAGGAGAAGCCGCGCGCGACCCGCGCCAGGACCCGCACGCGCCGCCAGGTCGAGGGCGCCGAGGCCGCGGACAGCGGCCCGGTCGTCACCGCCGAGGCCGGCGAGGAGGGTGAGGCCCGCACGGCGCGCGCCCGCACCCGCCGTCGCCGCCGGGGCGGCCGTGGCCGTGGTGGCGAAGGCACGCCCGAGGGCGGCGAAGCCACGGAGGCCTGACCCTCGGTCACATCCTCAGCGACACCTGCGCAGCGCGGTGGGCCCGGCCCGCCGCGCTGCTTCGCATCTACCCGCCCCCGTCCCCGTCCCCGCCACGTGATCCGGGATCAGGGGGTGCGGTCAGCGGACGTCGACGGTGAACTCGACGCGGTGGACCTGACCGGCGCGCTGGAACTCGAAGTACATGCGGTAGCGGCCGACGCTCGGCGCCGACAGCCAGAACTTCACCGCCCCGCCCACGAGCTGGTCCTCCGGGTGGACGTGCAGGTAGCCCATGTCGCCTTCGCGGAGGACGACGAGGTGCCCGTACGCGCCGAGATAGCGCTCGAGGTCGGTCACCGGCGATCCGGAGGCGAGGATCCGCAGCGACAACGGCTGGGTGGCGTTGACCACCGGCGTGCCCTCCATCGCCACCGTCATCCCGGCGACCTCGGCCGTCCGTGCCGGCGCGGCGAGCGCGACCGGCTGATAGTCCCCGGCGACCGTGGCGTCGACCGCCAGGGTGGTCGGCGCCTGCGTCCCGGCGGCGTCGAGCGCGACGAAGTCGGTGTAGATCCGCCAGATGCCCGCCGACGGGAGGGTCAGCGGGATCGACCAGGTGCCGTCCGGCGCCATCTCCGGATGCAGGTGCTGGAATCCGGACAGGTCGTGCCGCGCCACCACCAGGTGCATGAGCTTGTCGTGGTTGACCACGAAGCGGGTGACCGCCTTGCCGTCCGCGCCGAGGACCTTGAACGTGAACGGCTGCGCCGCGCCCGCGGTGAACGTCGTCGTGGAGGGGACGAGCGTGAAGCCGCCGGCGCTGAGCGACAGCCCGCCGAGGTCGCCCGAGGTGGCGCCGCCGTGCGAGTGGGACGGGATCGCGGTCGGCGCCGGGGCGGCCGGCGGTGGCGACGCTGTCGACCTGGCGATCACGAAGCCGAGCAGCAGTGCCAACACGAGTCCACCCGCGACGACCGGCCCCTTCATGCCCAAGACCGTAGCCGCCGCCGGCTCCGGCACTCCACTGGGGGACTTTTAGTCACGTTTGTCCAAAATGTTTCGTTAGTGACACGTGGGGTCAATCGGCAAGATGTGGACCGCGGCCGCAGGAGTCGCCGTCGCCTTGATCATGCCCGGCGTCGGGCACGCCGACCCGGTCACCGACCGGCAGCGGCAGCTCGCCACCGCGTGGCAGGAGCTCGAAGGCGTCATCGAACGGTTCAACGCCGTCCGCGACGACCTGCGCGCGACCGAAGCTCAGCTCGAGCGGGTGAACGCGCGCACCGGGCCGCTCCAGACGCGGATCGACGCCGCGCAGCGGGACACCGACGAGGTCGCCGCCACGCTGTACCGCAGCGGCGCCGTCACCAGCACCGCCGTGCTGATCAGTTCGCCGACGCCGGAGTCGTTCATGGACCAGCTCGCGACGCTGGACCACCTGCAGCGCCGCCGTACCGACGCGCTGCGACGGCTCAAGGCCGACAAGGACGCACTCAAACGGGAGCACGCGGAGCTCAGCGACCTCCGGGTCCGCCAGCGCACCCAGCAGCAGGAACTCGGCCAGCGCAAGACGACGATCGAGGCGCAGGTGAAGCGGCTCGGCGGCGACCGCGCGGCGCGCGCCGCGCGGACCCCGTCGGGCGCGCTGCGCGACGGCTACGTGCCGGTGTTCACCGACGACGCCGCCGGTCGCGCCGTGAAGTACGCCTTCTCCCAGATCGGCAAGGTGTACAAGTGGGGCGCCGACGGCCCGGACACCTTCGACTGCTCCGGGCTGACGATGGCGGCGTGGAAGGCGGCCGGCGTGGTCCTGCCGCACAACGCGGCCCGGCAGAAGAAGACCGTCACGCCGATCAAGCGCGAGGAACTGCGCCCCGGCGATCTCGTCTTCTACTACAAGGACGTCAGTCACGTCGGCATGTACATCGGCGACGGCCGGGTCGTCGAGGCGCCGCGCGCCGGCGAGCGCATCTCGATGCGGCTGCTCGACTACGCCCCGATCGTGGGTTACGGGCGGCCGAACTACGCCGCCGGATGAGGAACTGGGGGAGCGGTCCGCACGGCAAGTGATGATCTGAACGCGAAGCGCAGATCAACACCGCGCGGACAGGCTACGACGGTCCTGTTTGTGTCCTAACGGACGAGGCGCGCCAGTCAGCTTGGCGACAGCATCATCCAAGCAGTGGACATCTACTGACTGTTCCCCCAGCGCGTCCGCATCCAGGAGTGCTCTCATGAGGCGTCGTCGCCGCTCCCGTTTGACCTTGGGCCTCGTGCTCGCGCTCTGCGTCCCTGCCTCGGCCGCGCTGACCGCGCCCCAGGTGGCCGGTGCCGCGACGACGCTGCCGAACGGCTTCTCCGAGCAGATCGTCCTGTCCGGGCTGACGCACCCGACGAAGCTGGTGTTCTCCCCTGACGGACGGGTCTTCGTCGCGGAGAAGGGCGGCACGATCCAGGTCTACGACAGCCTCTCGGACCCGACGCCGACCCTGTTCGCCGACCTCAGCGCGCGCGTGCACGACAACGAGGACAAGGGCCTGCTCGGTCTGGCACTCCCGCCGAACTTCCCGTCCAACCCGTCGGTGTACGTCACGTACACCGCGACCCAGCCCATCGGCGGCGGCCTCGACATCGGCGACACCTGCCCGACGCCCGGCACCGGCTGCATCGTCAGCGGGCGGCTGTCGAAGCTCACCGCGAGCGGCGACACGTGGACCGGCACCGAGCAGGTGCTGATCAACGACTGGTGCCAGCAGTTCGAGACCCACTCGATGGGCGACGTGCGCTTCGGCCCCGACGGCGCGCTCTACGTCAGCGGCGGCGACGGCGCCAGCCCCGTCTTCACCGACTGGGGCCAGCAGGGCAACCCGGTCAACCCCTGCGGCGACCCGCCCGGCGGCGTCGGCGCGGCGCTCAGCCCGCCCAACTCCGAGGGCGGCGCGCTGCGCTCCCAGGACGTGCGGACGCTGACCGACCCGACCTCGCTCAGCGGCACCATCATCCGGATCGACCCGGTGACCGGTGCGGCCAAGACCGACAACCCGCTCTACAACGCGACCACCGACCCCAATGCGCGGCGGATCGTGGCGTACGGCCTGCGCAACCCCTACCGGTGGACGTTCAAGCCCGGCACCAGCGAGATCTGGCTCGGCGACGTCGGCTGGCGGACCTGGGAAGAGATCAACCGGCTGCCCAACCCGCTCGCCACGCCGGTGACCAACTTCGGCTGGCCGTGCTTCGAGGGCAACGCGCAGCAGCCCGGCTACCGCGACGCGAACCTGAACCTGTGCACGACGCTGTACAACACGAACACCGCGACCGGTCCGGTATACACCTACGGGCACCACCAGCAGGTCAACGACAACGACGGCTGCCCGACCGGCGGCTCCAGCCCGACCGGCGTCGCGTTCTACCCGACGTCCGGCGGCAGCTACCCGGCGCAGTACCAGGGCGCGCTGTTCTGGGGCGACTACGCCCGCAGGTGCATCTACGCGATGCTGCCGACGAACGGCACGCCCGACCCGAGCAAGATCCAGACGTTCGCGCCCGGCGCGGCCGGCCCCGTCGACCTGGAGATCGGCCCCGGCGGTGACCTGTACTACGTCGACGTCGACGGCGGCACGGTCCGCCGGATCAACTACAGCGCCGGCAACCAGCCCCCGGCCGCGGTCATCGGCGCCGACAAGACCTCCGGCCCGCCGCCCCTGGCCGTGCAGTTCACCTCGGCCGGCACCAGCGACCCGAACAGCGGCGACGTCCTCACGTACCAGTGGGACTTCACCAACGACGGCACCTACGACGCGACCGGGCCGTCGGCGAGCTACACCTACACGACGGCCGGCAACTACACGGCGAAGCTGCGGGTCACCGACGCCGGCGGACTGTCCGACACCAAGACGCTGCAGATCCTCGTCGGGTCCGACGCGCCCGTGCCGGTGATCGACACGCCTGCGGCCGGCTTCACCTGGGCCACCAACGACACGGTGAACTTCACCGGCCACGCCACCGACGCCCAGGACGGCAACGTCCCGGCGGCGAGCCTGCACTGGCAGCTGATCCTGCAGCACTGCGCCGCCCCCGACAACTGCCACCAGCACTACATCAGCGAGACCGACGGGGCGTCCGGCTCCTTCGTCGGGCCCGACCACGAATACCCGTCCTATGTGGAGCTGCGGCTCACGGCCACCGACAGCAGCGGCCTGAGCACCACGGTCAGCCGCCGGCTGGACCCGAAGACCGCGAACATGACGTTCAACTCCGTGCCGAGCGGCCTCAACGTGACCGTCGGCTCGGTCACCGGCGTCACCCCGTTCACCGCGACGGTCATCCAGAAGTCGACGCAGACCGTGTCGGCGCCGACGCCGCAGACGCTCAACAGCACGCAGTACACCTTCGGCTCGTGGAGCCAGGGCGGCGCCGCCACCCAGGTGATCACCGCGCCGGCCACCGCCACGACCTACACCGCCACCTACACGGCGACCGGCGGCGGCACGTGCTCCGACAGCTTCGGCTACGTGTGCACCACCGCCACCAGGGCGTTCGTCAACGCCGACACGACGGTGCTCGCCCTGACCGGCGACGACGCCGTGCAGCAGATCTCGCTGCCGTTCCCGGTCAAGTTGTACGGCCAGACCTACAGCACCGCGTGGGTGGACACGAACGGCCTGGTCAGCATGGTCAACCCCAACGGGTACAAGTGGGAGAACACCACGCTGCCGAACCCGGCCCTCGCGAACGCGGCCGTCTACGCCTTCCACGACGACCTGGTCATGGACGCCAGCGCGTCGGTGCGGACCACCACGATCGGCACCGCGCCCAACCGTCAGTTCGTCGTCGAGTGGCGCAACGGCTACATCTACGGCAGCACCAGCCGGCGCATCACGTTCGAGGCGATCCTGTCGGAGAACGGTGACGTGATCACCAACTACGCGAGCCTCGACAACGACATCGAGAAGGGCAGCGCGGCCACCATCGGCATCGAGAACGCCGACGGCACCGTGGGCCTCGCCTACTCCGTCAACACCCCCAAGCTGCAGTCCGGTCGCGCGGTCGTCTTCACCGCGCCGGGCGGCACGACCCCGCCGCCCCCACCGCCGCCGTCCACCGGGAGCGTCAGCGGCACCGTGACCGTGGCGGGCGGTGGCGCCGTCGCCGGGGCGACCGTGACCCTCACGGCCGGCACCACGACGACCACCAACGCGTCAGGTGGCTACAGCTTCTCGGGGGTGGCGTTCGGCTCGTACACCGTGAGCGCCACCGCGAACGGGCAGTCGACGTCCGCGGCGGTCACCGTCGACGGCACCGAGACGCTCAACCTGACGCTGCCCGCCCCGCCGCCGCCGGCCGGGAACTACGCGATCACCACGGCCGCCCTGCCGTTCGTCCCGGCCGACGCGACGGTGCTCACGCTCACCGGCGACGACAACATCCAGCAGGTCACGCTTCCCGCGCCGGTCACGTTGTACGGCGTCACGTACACCACGGCGTGGATCGACACCAACGGCAAGGTCTCGTTCGTCAACCCGGGCGGCGCCTACGTCGAGCACTCCGCGCTGCCGTCGGCGGCGGCGCCGAACGCGACCGTCTACGCATTCTGGGACGACCTCGTCGTGGACGGCTCCGCGTCCGTGCGCACCGCCGTCGTCAACGGCTCGGTCGTGATCGAGTGGCGCAACCCGTACATCTACGGCAACGGCGTGCACAACCGGGTGACATTCTCGGTCGCGTTCGCCCCCGACGGCGTGATCACCACGTACTACTCCGGTCTCGACAACGACGTGGAGAAGGGCAGCGGCGCCACCGTCGGCGTCGAGAACGCCTCCGGCACCGTGGCCGCGCAGTACCTGTTCAACCAGCCTCTGCTGGTCTCGGGGACCGCCGTCCGGTTCACACCCTGAGTTTTTTGTCCTACCCCCGGGCTAAGTTCATGGGGTGCGATCTGAGGCGTCTGCTGTTCTGAAGAAGCTCGCTGGTCCTTCCGCCGAAATGCGGGAGGACCAGTGGGCCGCCATCTCCGCCCTCGTCGAAGAGCACCGCCGCGTGCTCTGCGTGCAGCGCACCGGCTGGGGCAAGTCCGCGGTCTATTTCATCGCCACGGCCCTGCTGCGCGCCCGCGGCGCCGGCCCCACGGTGATCGTGTCGCCGCTGCTCGCCCTGATGCGCAACCAGGTCGACGCCGCCGCCCGCGCCGGCATCACCGCCCGCACGATCAACTCGGCGAATCTGGAGGAGTGGGACCAGATCACCGCCGAGATCGCGACCGGCGGCGTCGACGTCCTGCTCGTCTCGCCCGAGCGGCTCAACAACCCCGACTTCCGCGACAACGTGCTGCCCAAGCTCGCCGCGACCACCGGCCTGCTCGTCGTCGACGAGGCGCACTGCGTCTCCGACTGGGGCCACGACTTCCGCCCCGACTATCGGCGGCTGCGCACCCTCCTGCTCGACCTCGCCCCCGGCACCCCGGTCCTGGCCACCACCGCCACCGCGAATTCCCGCGTCACCGCCGACGTCGCCGAGCAGCTCGGCGACGCGCTCGTCCTGCGCGGATCGCTGGATCGCGAGTCGCTGCGCCTCGGCTCGCTGACCCTGCCCTCGGCCCCGCACCGGCTCGCCTGGCTCGGCGAGCACCTCGCCGGGTTCACCGGCTCCGGCATCATCTACACGCTGACCGTCGCCGCCGCCCATGAGACCGCCGCCTATCTGCGCGCCCGCGGCTACGAGGTCGCCGCCTACAGCGGCCAGAGCGAGCCCGCCGACCGCCTCGCCGCCGAGGAGGACCTCCTCGCCAACCGGATCAAGGCGCTCATCGCCACGTCCGCGCTCGGCATGGGCTTCGACAAGCCCGACCTCGGCTTCGTCGTGCACCTCGGCGCCCCGTCGTCCCCGATCGCGTATTACCAGCAGGTCGGCCGCGCGGGCCGCGCCGTGGACAAGGCCGACGTGCTGCTCCTGCCCGGCACCGAGGACCAGGCCATCTGGCGCTATTTCGCGTCGCTCGCCTTCCCGCCCGAGCACCAGGTCCGCGCCGTCCTCGACGTCCTCGCCGCGGCCACCCGCCCGATGTCCACCGCGGTCCTGGAGACCCGCGTCGAGCTGCGCCGCACCCGCCTCGAGCTGATGCTCAAGGTCCTCGACGTCGACGGCGCCGTCCACCGCGTCCGCGGCGGCTGGGAGTCCACCGGCGCCCCCTGGCAGCACGACACCGAGCGCTACACCCGCATCGACGCCGCCCGCGCCGCGGAGCAGGACTCGATGCGCGCCTACACCACCCTGACCACATGCCGCCTCGAGTTCCTGCGCCAGACCCTCGACGACCCGGGCGCGACCCCCTGTGGCCGCTGCGACGCCTGCGCCGGCCCCTGGTATCCGACGTCGGTCTCCCCGGACGCCCTCGCCTCGGCCCGCGCCCACCTCGGCCGCACCGGCGTCGAGATCGCCCCGCGCAAGCTCTGGCCCACAGGCCTCTCCGCCGTGGGCGTCAGCCTCACCGGCAAGATCCCACCCGCCGAGCAGTCCCTCCCCGGCCGGGCCATCGGCCGCCTCAGCGACCTCGGCTGGGGCGACAAGCTCCGCAAGCTCCTCGCCGCCGCCGACGCCCCCCTCCCGGACGACATCTTCACCGGCGTCGTCGCCACCCTCACCGAATGGGCCAAGGGCGAGGACCCCTGGCCCACCCGCCCCGCCGGCGTAGTCGTCCTCGGCTCACAGAGCACCCCCGAGCTGCTGCACTCACTCGGCACCCGCATCGCCGAGGTCGGCCGCATGCCCCTGCTCGGCACGATCGGGTCGTCCCACGCCGCGGACGCCGCCTCCCGCACGAACAGCGCCCAGCGGGTCCGCGCGTTGCACGACGCCTTCACCGTCGCCCCCGGCCTCGCCGACCGGCTCCGCGACCTGCCCGGCCCGGTCCTCCTCGTCGACGACCTGGTCGACACCGGCTGGACCATGGCGATCGCCGCCCGACTCCTCCTCCGCGCCGGCGCCCCGGCAGTCCTGCCGTTCGCCCTCGCCCTGTCCGCCTGACCCCCACCCCTCACCGCCAGCCTTACCGCGTGCCGGTCCGCACAACCCGGTGGATCGCTGTTGCGCTGGGGCCGGTAATCCACCGGGTAGTTCAAGATTTTTTCGCGTGGGGGCGTCTGCGGGGGTCAGGGGAGGGTGGGTGGGGGGTCGGTGGGCCACCAGGACGCTCGGCGCATGTCGACCTTGTCGGATTTGAGGGGGGTGTCCTCCTGGCGGTGGCGGCGGAGGGCTTCCTGCTCGTGGCCCGGGACGAGGCGGCCGTTGGCGGCTACCACCCGGTGCCAGGGGACGCTGCCGCCGTAGTGGGACATGACGGCGCCCACCTGGCGGGGGCCGCCACGGCCCAGGTACTCGGCGATCGCGCCGTAGGACATGACACGGCCGGGCGGGATGCGTTCCACCACGGTGAGGACCAGTTCGGCAAAGTCGTCGTCGGCCACGATATGGGAACCTACCGTGGCGGAAGGCCGGTGACGCGGCAAGATGGGCGGCGTGCGGGAACAGGTCATCGAGGCTCGACGGATCGTGGTCAAGGTCGGGTCGTCGTCGTTGACCACCGCGGCCGGCGGGCTCGACAAGCAGCGGGTCGACGCGCTCGTCGACGCGCTCGCGGGGAGTCCGGCGGAGGTCGTGCTGGTGTCGTCGGGGGCGATCGCGGCAGGGCTGGCGCCGCTGGGGCTGCGGAAGCGGCCGAAGGACCTCGCGACGCAGCAGGCCGCGGCGAGTGTCGGGCAGGGGCTGCTCATGCGGGCCTACAACGACGCGTTCGCCAGGCATGACAGGGTGGTCGGGCAGGTGCTGCTGACCGTCGACGACGTGACCCGGCGGGTGCACTACCGCAACGCGTACAGGACCTTGCGGCGGCTGCTGGACCTGCGGGCGATCCCGATCGTCAACGAGAACGACACGGTCGCCACGGAAGAGATCCGGTTCGGGGACAACGACCGGCTCGCGGCGCTCGTCGCCTCGCTCGTCCACGCGGACCTGCTGGTGCTGCTGTCTGATGTGGACGGCCTGTACACCGGCGATCCGGCGAAACCGGAGTCAACGAAGATTCTTGATGTGCGGTCGCCGGACGACCTCACAAGCATCGACGTGAAGCGGCCCGGCAGGGCGGGGGTCGGGACCGGCGGCATGGTGACGAAGGTCGAGGCGGCGCGGATCGCGACGACCAGTGGCATCCCGGTGGTGCTGACGTCGGCGCCCAACGCCAAGGCGGTGCTCGACGGGGAGCCGATCGGCACGCTGTTCCACCGGCAGCGGGAGCGGCCGCAGGCCCGGCTGTTCTGGCTCGCGCACGCGACGAGTCCGCGCGGTCGCCTGCATCTCGATCCGGGTGCCGTGCAGGCCGTGCGCCAGCGGCACGCGTCGCTGCTGCCGGCGGGGATCACCGCGGTCGACGGCCGGTTCGCGGCCGGGGATCCGGTGGACCTGGTCGACGTGGGCGGGGTGCCGGTGGCCCGTGGCCTGGTCAACTACGACGCGACGGAGCTGCCGCCGCTGCTCGGCCGGTCGACGGGAGAGCTCGCCGCCGCGCTCGGCCCGGCGTACGAACGTGAGGTCGTCCACCGGGATGATCTAGTACTCCTGTAGGACCCGCCCCACGCCGCCACGCCGCGGGTCGCCGGCCGCGCCGGCGAGACCGACGGCACTGACGCCGCCGAAGTAGTGGTCGAGCCGGTCCCACTGCTGGATCTTGAAGTCGGTGAAGGGCGACGGATCGCAGCCGGGTTCGAGGTGGACCAGCCGCGCCCCGTCGACCGACACGGGATGGAAGCGCGGCCGCCGGATCGCTGTGGTCATGTCGTCGCCGTGGACCAGGACGTTGCTGAGCGTGTGGATGATCGCGGTCCGGATCCGGGTCGCGCCCGCCGAGCCGATCGCCATGACGAGACCGCCCGCGGCGTCCAGGACCACGGCCGGGCACATGCACGACGCCATCCGCTCGCCGGGCAGCGTGCCGGGCCGGATGAGCTCGCCCTCGCCGAGCATCGAGTTGAGGTGGACGCCGAGGCCTGGCAGCCACACCCCGGCGCCGATGCCCAGCGTCATCGTGATCACGCAGGCGTTGCCCGAGCCGTCGACGACGGAGATGTTGGTCGTGTCGCCGAGCCGCTGCGACCCGTACACCAGCAGCGCCTCGGCGACAGAGGCAGGCGAGAAGTCGGGCGGCAACGCGGCAATGGTCCGGATCGTCTCGTTCAGGTCGTCACGAGCGAGCACGCGATACGGGCCGAAGGCCGCCGCCGACACGGGCACCTGCAGCACCCGGTACGACGAGAGATCCCGCGGACCGAGCACGCCCCCGCCGGCCTGGACCTGCGACAGCATGACCTCGCCGATCCGGCCGGTGTAGAAGGCGGCCGGTCCCTCCTCCGCCAGGATCCCGAACGCGGCGTCGAGTCCGGGGTGGTGCAGCAGCTCGCCGCCTTCGAGGAGGCGGCCCTCCGGCGCGTACACCGCCGAGCCGAGCCCCGGCAGCATCGCCGGCGCCAGCGAGACCAGGGTGCGCGCGTGTGGCCCAGGCAGCAGCACGCCGCTGCGGGCCAGGTTCAGCGCCGGCGCGACGACCCGCTGCCACGGCAGGCGGCCCCACCGCCGGTGGATCTCGCCGGCCCCGGCCGGAATGCCGGGCACGCCGACGCTCGAGGCACCGATCTCGTACCGTTGCGGAACACCGCCGAACGAGATCTTGATCGGCACCATCGGGGCCGCCGGGGCGGTGCCGCCGAGGCCGGGGACGGAGCAGAAGAAGTCGAGGCAGGTGGTGGTGCCGGTGGCCGCGTCGAAATAGGTGGCGAACCCACCGCCGGCCAGGCCGGTCAGGACGCTCTCCGCGGCGCAGCCGGCGAGCATCGCGGCCACGGCGGCGTCGGCGGCGGACCCGCCGGCGGCGAGGACCCGCAGCCCCACCTCGGTCGTGGCGGGGTGCCCCGCGGCGACCCCCGCCGGAACCCTGGACCGGGGGCGCGGCTGGGCCTGCAGCAGCGCGGTGGACAGCGGAGGTTCCTTTCCTGCAAGGCGATGGCTAGCATTCGTTGACCATGGCCCAAGACGTGCGAACCCAGGTCCTGCCGGGACGTGTGCGGGCGGGCTATGCGCTCGGCTCGCTGGTCACCGGCGCGTTCGGCACCGTGCCCGGACTCCTCCTGCTGCCTTACCTGACGGACACTCTCGGCGTCGCTGCCGGGGTCGCCGGGCTGCTGGTGCTGGCGCCGAAGGCGTGGGACGTGCTGATCAACCCGGTTGCCGGGAGGATTTCCGATCGTACCCGCACTTCGATGGGTGCCCGGCGGCCGTTTCTGCTCGTCGGCGGGCTCGCGCTCGCGGTGCTGTTCGCCGCGATCTTCGCCGCGCCCTTCCAGCAGGACAGCGCTCCCTACGCGGCGGTGATGTTCCTGCTCGCGGCGACCGCGTTCGCGTTCTACCAGGTGCCCTACGTGGCGATGCCGGCCGAGATGACCGACGACTACGCGGAGCGGACCCGGCTGATGACCTGGCGGGTGGCGATCCTCGCGGTCGCCATCCTGGTGTCCGGGGCGCTCTCGCCGATGGTGACGAAACAGTTCGGTGACGGCATCCCGGGACACCGCGCGATGGGGATCTTCGTCGCCGCATTGATTCTCGTGGGTACCTTCGGCTCCTTCTTCGGCACGCGCGCCGCCCCGACGGGCAAGGTGCTGCCGAGTGAGCCGTCCTTCGCCGCCCAGTTGAAGGTCGTGCGGGGCAACCGGCCGTTCCGGCTGCTGCTGACCTGCTACGTCGTGCAGGCCGCGGGCATCGCCACGATGCTCGCCGGGGTCAGCTACTTCGCCACGCAGATCCTGGTGTCCCCGGACACGGGCGCGACGCTGCTGTTCGCGTGCTTCGTCGGCCCGGCGCTGCTGGTCATGCCGATCTGGACGCGGGTCGGTCAGCGGGTCGGGAAGCTGCGGGCCTACGTGTTCGCGTCGGTGCTGTTCGCCGCCGCCGCGGCGCTGCTGGCCCTCGCGCCGTTCCTGCCCGCCGTCGCCGTCTACGTCCTGACCGGGCTCGTCGGCAGCGGGTACGCCGGCCAGCAGGTCTTCGGCATGGCCATGCTGCCGGACTGCATCGCGTTCGACGCGCACCGCACCGGACGCCGTCAGGCGGGCGTGTTCACCGGCCTGTGGACGGCGGGGGAGACGTTCGGCATGGCACTCGGCCCGGGCGTCTTCGCGGTCCTCCTGGCCGTGTCCGGCTACGTCTCCAGTTCGTCGGGGGAGGCCGCCCTGCAGTCGGACACCGCGAAACTGGGGGTCCTCCTCGGATTCACCGTCGTGCCCGCCATCGTCGTCGCATCGGCGCTCATCGGTCTGCGAGGCTACGACCTGGACGAACGACGACTGACCGAGGAGGTCTCGTGAAGGGTGTCCCGGCCGAGCAGGTGCTCGCGGAGCTCGCCGAGCTGCGCAAGGGCGACCTGCCCACACACGGCGGGCGGTTGTTCGCCTACGTCTACGACCCGGCGGTGCCCGGCCTCGACGAGCTCGCCGCCGCGGCGCACAGCTCGTCCGCGCACGTCAACGGGCTCGACCCGACCGCGTTCCCGTCGCTGCTGCGGATGGAGAACGACCTGGTCGGCATGGCCGCGGCGGTCCTCGGCGGCGGCCCGGACACGGTCGGCAGCGTCACCAGCGGCGGGACCGAGTCGCTGATCCTCGCCGTGAAGGCGGCCCGGGACGGCGCCCCGCACATCGCGGAGCCGCGCCTCGTGATGCCGGTGACCGCACACGCCGCGCTCGCGAAAGCCGCCTCCTACCTTCGGGTTGCGTTGGATGTGGTACCGGTCGGCGCCGACCTCCGCGTCGACCCTTCGGCGGTCGCGGCGGCCATCGGGCCCTCCACGGTGCTCGTGGCGTGCTCGGCGCCGTCGTACGCCCACGGCCTCATCGACCCGGTCGAGCCGATCGCCGCCGCGGCGGCCGCCGCCGGGGTCCGCTGCCACGTCGACGCCTGCTTCGGCGGGTGGACACTGCCGTTCCTGCGCCGCCTGGGCGAGCCGGTGCCGCCGTTCGACCTGTCCGTCCCGGGTGTGACGAGCATCTCCGTCGACCTGCACAAGTACGCGTACGCGCCGAAGGGTGTCTCCGTGCTGCTGCACCGCGACGAGGCGCTGCGGCTGCCGCAGTACTTCGGGTACGCGGACTGGCCCGGGTACACGATGGTCAACCCGGTCATCTCGTCCACGCGCTCCGGCGGGCCGATCGCGGCGGCCTGGGCGACGCTGCGGCACCTGGGCGACGACGGCTATCTGGCGCTCGCGTCGACGACGCTCGACGCGGTGCGCGGGCTCGCCGCCGCCGTCTCGGCCGTCGGGGGCCTCGTGCTGCTGCCGGTCGAGTCGACGGTCGTGGCGTTCCAGTCCACTGGTGTCGATCTCTTCGTGCTCGCGGACGAGCTCGCGGCCCGGGGGTGGCACACGCAGCCGCAGTTCCAGCACGGGGACATCGCGCCGTCGGTGCACCTGACGGTGACCGCGGCCGTGGCTCCGCGGGTTGCCGAGTTCGCCGCCGATCTCGCCGCGTCGGTGGCGGCCGCCCGCGCGCTCGGGCCCGTTGCGCTGCCTTCCGACATCTTCTCGCTGGTCGGCGATGTCTCGTCGCTTGCGTCGGCGCTGGGCGTCGGGTCGGGGTCGTCCGTTCTTCCCGACCGGATGGCCGTGATCAACACGCTGTTGAACTCGGCGCCGCCGGCCGTGCGCGAGCAGTTGCTGGTCGCATTCCTCAGTCTGTTGCAGCGCCCGACGAGCGTAGGCTGACGCTTATGTCGAGTGTCCTGGGCGACCCGATCAAGTTCGTGCTCAACTGGGGGCGCCGCTATTCGCTGTGGGTGTTCAACTTCGGTCTCGCGTGCTGCGCGATCGAGTTCATCGCCACGTCGATGGGGCGGCACGACTTCATGCGCCTCGGCGTCATCCCGTTCGCGCACGGGCCGCGCCAGGCCGACCTCATGGTCGTCTCCGGCACCGTCACCGACAAGATGGCGCCGGCGATCAAGCGGCTCTATGACCAGATGCCCGAGCCGAAATACGTGATCAGCTTCGGCGCGTGCAGCAACTGCGGCGGGCCCTACTGGGACTCCTACTCCGTGACGAAGGGCGTCGACCAGCTCATCCCCGTCGACGTCTACATCCCCGGCTGCCCGCCGCGGCCCGAGGCGCTGCTGCACGGCATCATGAAGCTCCAGGACAAGATCGCGGGGGAGCAGTCCGGGCTCGGCGGCGTCAACCGTCCCGACGTCAAGGCGCTGACCGCCCCGCCGGTGCGGAGGCCCTGACATGGACCTGGAGGAGCTCGGCACGCTGTTCGGCGACGGCGCCACCGTCAGCGAGTCCGCCGGGGGTGGGCGCTTCACCCGGCCGACCGTGGACGTGCCGCCGGGGCGTTGGGCTTCGGCGTTGCTGACCGCGCGTGATTCGTTGGCGTGCGACTTCTTCGACTGGCTGTCCGCGGTCGACGAGCTTCCCGACGGCTTCACCGTGGTGGCCCACGTCTATTCGACCTCGCTGTTCCATGGCCTTTTGTTGCGGGCGGTTCTGCCGCGGCTCGCGCCGGCTGTGCCGTCGGTCGTTTCCGTATATCCGGGTGCGGCATGGCACGAGCGCGAGACGCACGAGATGTTCGACATCGACTTCACCGGCAACGACGCGCTCGATCCGCTGCTGCTGCCGCCCGAGTTCGAGGGACACCCGCTGCGCAAGGAGTTCGTGCTCGCCTCCCGGGTCGCGAAGCCCTGGCCGGGCGCGAAGGAGCCGGGCGAGAGCGAGCACACCGCCGGCAAGCGCGCCCCGATGCGCCCGCCGGGCGTCCCGGACCCCAGCGAGTGGCCGGGAGGCCGGGTCTGATGCCGATCTGGTTGGAGCTGGCCCTGCGGGTCCTCGTCGTCGTCGGCGCGTTCCTGACCCTGCCGCTCATCGTCGGCCAGGCCGAGCACAAGGTGATGGCGCACATGCAGGGCCGCCTCGGCCCCATGTATGCCGGCGCCTTCCACGGCTGGGCCCAGCTCGTCGCCGACGGGGTCAAGTTCGTGCAGAAGGAGGACATCACCCCGCGCGCCGCCGACCGGCAGGTCTTCCGGCTCGCCCCGGTCGTGGCGCTCCTGCCGTATCTGGCCGTCCTGCTGGTGATCCCCCTGGGCCCGCACGGCCTGGTCGCCCAGCCGCTCGACATCGGGCTGTTCTTCGTCCTCGCCGTCGTCGGCGTCGGCGTGATCGCCGTGCTCATGGCCGCCTGGTCGTCGGCCAACAAGTATTCGCTGCTCGGCGGTCTGCGGGCAGCCGCGCAGCTGCTCGGCTACGAGCTGCCGTTCGTGCTGTCGGCGGCATCGGTCGCGATGGCCGCCGGCACCCTGTCGCTGTCCGGCATCGTCGAGGCGTGGCGCCCCTGGTGGCTGCTGTGGCAGTTCCCGGCGATGCTCATCTTCTTCACCGCCGGCCTCGCCGAGATCCGCCGCCCGCCCTTCGACATGCCGATCGCCGACTCCGAGCTGGTCTTCGGCTACCTCACCGAATACACCGGCCTGCGCTTCGCGTTCTTCCTGCTCGCCGAATACGTCGGCATCGTCGTCATCGCCGCCCTCACCACCGTGCTGTTCCTCGGCGGGTGGAAGGGGCCCTTCGACGACCAGCTCGGCTGGCTGTGGACGCTGCTGAAGATGTTCGCGGTCGCGTTCGTGGTCATCTGGCTGCGGGTAGCGTATCCGCGGCTGCGCGAGGACCAGCTGCAGCGCCTGTGCTGGCTGATCCTCGTCCCGCTCGCGCTGCTGCAGCTCATCCTGACCGCCACGGTGAAGGTTCTGACGTGAGGACGGTGTTCGGTGGAAATCCCCGGTAAAGGGCTCGTCAAGGGTCTGGCCGTCACGTTCGGCACGCTGACCCAGCGCACCCACACGCATCAGTATCCCGACGTCGAGCCGGACCTGCCGCCCCGCACCAGGGGCGTGATCGCGCTCATCGAGGAGAACTGCACCGTCTGCATGCTGTGTGCCCGGGAGTGCCCCGACTGGTGCATCTACATCGACTCCCACAAGGAGGAGGTCGTGGTCCCCGGCGCGGCGCGCGCCCGCCAGCGCAACGTGCTCGACCGGTTCGCGATCGACTTCTCGCTCTGCATGTACTGCGGCATCTGCATCGAGGTGTGCCCCTTCGACGCGCTGCATTGGACGCCGGAGTTCGAGTATGCCGAGCACGACATCCGCGACCTGCTGCACGAGAAGGACCGGCTCGAGGAATGGGTCGCGACCGTCCCCGCCCCGCCGGCCCACGACCACCGCGGCGAACCGGCCAAAGAGCAGACGGCAGCCGTAAAACGCTCAGGTCAGGCCTCGGGCTGACCGATCCGAGAGGTGAGCCGCGTCCGTCGCGTGGCTGACTGCTCGGAGGTGGCGGCATGTCCCGGCTGGGAATCTCGCAGAAGTTGTTCATCGGCTTCCTGCTCGTCGCGATCGTGACGGTGGTGGTCGGCGTCTACGGCATGACCAGGCTGCAGGTGCTGCACCAACGCACCAACGACGTCTACGCCACCGCCTCCGCGCCCGGTTATCAGGCGCAGAAGATGCAGAACCACTGGACCGAGACGCAGCTGCTCATGTACGCCGCGGCCACCGCTCCGCCGGCGAACCAGGACCAGATCATCGACGGGTACATCAAGCCCATCGACGCGGCCTTCGACAAGGCGTACATGGACTACCTCGCCAGCCGGCACACCGCCGAGGGCAAGACGGTCGCCGACGAGCTGGTGCGCCAGATCGCCGCGGTCCGCAAGATCCGCGACGAGCAGATCCTGCCGGCCACCCGGACGGGCAACACCGCCGCGGCCATGGGGGCGCTCTTCAACCCGGAGATGGGCAAGATCCTCGAGGCGCAGCAGAACGCCGGCAGCAAGATCGCCGACATCGAGCAGGCCAACGCGAAGAAGATCGCCGACGACGCCGGTGACACCTACGACGCCGCGCGGACCAGCCTCATCGTGATGCTGATCCTCGGCGTGCTGCTGTCACTGGCGCTCGCCACCCTGGTCGCCCGCTCGATCGTGCGGTCGGTGCGCAACGCCAAGACCGTCCTGGACGAGGTCGCCGCCGGTGACCTGACCGCCCGGATGAGCGTGACCAGCGGCGACGAGGTCGGGCAGATGGGCCTGGCGCTCAACGAGAGCCTCGACCGGATCGCCGAGATGGTCCGGCTCGTCGGGACGTCCGCGACGTCGCTGGCCAGCTCCTCGACCCGCCTCACCGGCGTGGCCCGCACCATCGCCTCCGGCGTCGACGACGCCGCCGAGCAGGCCACCGCCGTCAGCGGGTCGGCCGGCGAGGTGTCGCGCAACGTGCAGACCGTCGCCGTCGGCACCGACGAGATGAACGAGAGCATCCGGGAGATCGCGCAGAACGCCACCGAGGCCGTCCGCGTCGCCAACGAGGCCATGGACGCGGCCAACGAGACCACCCGCACCATGGCGAAGCTCGGCGAGTCCAGCGCCGAGATCGGCAACGTCATCAAGGTGATCACCGGCATCGCCGCGCAGACCAACCTGCTGGCGCTGAACGCGACCATCGAGGCGGCCCGCGCGGGCGAGGCGGGCAAGGGCTTCGCCGTCGTCGCCAACGAGGTCAAGGACCTCGCGCAGGAGACCGCGAAGGCGACCGAGGACATCAGCCAGCGGATCTCCGCGATCCAGGCCGACGCGGCCAGCGCGGTGGCCGCGATCAGCCGCATCAGCGAGGTCATCGAGAGCGTCAACGGCTACCAGACGACGATCGCCTCGGCGGTCGAGGAGCAGACCGCGACGACGAACGAGATGGGGCGCAACGCGGCGAACGCGGCGAGCGGCAGCACCGAGATCGCGGCCAGCATCGACCGGGTCGCGCGGGCGGCGCAGTCCACCAGCGTCGGTGTGCAGGAGACGGAGTCGGCGGCGGCGGAGCTGGCGGGGATGTCGCAGGAGCTGAGCCGGGTGGTGTCACGCTTCCGGGCGTAGCCGCTTCCGCCGCGTTCTGTGGTTTCCACGCCTGCTGGTTTCCTGGTTTCGGCGTCTGACGGCTTCTTGGTTTCGGCGTCTGCTGGTTTCCTGGTTTCGGCGTCTGCTGGTTTCCCGAGTTCGGCGTCTGCTGGTTTCCCGGGTTCGGTGGCTGACGGTTTCCTGGTTTCGGTGGCTGCCGGTCGATTGTGTCGGACCCTGGTGGCAGGATGTCGGCCATGAGGGTGGCATCGCGATGACGGCGGCGGACGTGCTGCTCGCCTCGCTCGGCGCCGTGGCCGTGGGTGCCGGCCTGCTGGTCGTGACGACCCGGCACGTCGTGCGCGCCGGGTTGTGGCTGGTCGTGACGCTGGGCGCGATCGCCGGGCTCTATCTGGTGCTGTCCGCCGAGCTGCTCGCCTGGGTCCAGGTGCTGCTCTATGTCGGTGCCGTCGTGGTCCTGCTGCTGTTCGCCGTGATGCTGACCCGCGCGCCGATCGGCGCCAGCGACGACCTCGACCGGGTCCGCTGGCCCGGCGCGCTCGTCGGCGCCGGCGCCGGCGCGGGCCTCGTGGCGCTGTTCGCCGACGCGTTCCACTGGAGCCGGGTCGGCCTGCCCGCGCCCGGCACCGCCGAGGCGATCGGCGGCGCGGTGTTCCGCACCTGGGTCCTGCCGTTCGAGCTGGTGTCGGTGCTGCTGCTGGCGGCGCTCGTCGGCGCGATCGTGGTGTCCAGGCCCGACGTCAGCGCCGGCTCCCGTCCTGATTCCCGGGGGCGTTGATGCATCCGGTCCTGCCGTTCACGATCGCGGCGCTCCTGTTCGGCATCGGCGTCTATGGCGTCATCGTCCGGCGCAACGCCGTGCTGCTGCTGATGGCGGTCGAGCTGCTGCTCAACGCGGTGAATCTGGTGCTCGTCACCGCCGACGCGACGATCAGGTCGGTCGTGCCGCACAGCGGGCAGTCGTTCGCCCTGTTCATCATCGTGCTCGCCGCCGCCGAGATCGGCGTGGGGCTCGCGCTGATCCTCCAGCTGTATCGGATGCGCCACTCGGTCGACGTCGAGGAGCTGCCGCTCACCGAGGCCACCCCTGTCGTCGTCCCTGTCGAGGCGGACCAGGAGGTGGCTCGGTGAGCGTCGACCTGCTCGGGCTCGCGCTGCCCGCGGTCCCGGTGGTGGCCGGCCTGGTGGGGCTGCTCCTGCGGTATCGGCAGCGCGGTGTCGCCGCCGTGCTCGGGGCCGGCGGCGCGGCCGTCGCGCTCGCGTGCGCGGTCGCCGTCGCGCTGCGCGGGCCGCGGGGTGCCGACCCCGGGATCGCCATCGCCGACTTCGGGCGGCTCTCCGTCACGCTCGGCACCTGGCTCGACGGCCCGGCCGGTCTCGTCGCGATCGCCGTCGGCGTCGTCGCGCTCTGCGTCCAGATCTACTCGGTCGCCTATCTGCACGACGACGACCGGTATGCGCCCTATGCCGCGCAGGTCAGCATCTTCACCGGCGCGATGCTGCTGGTGGTCGTCTCCGGCGACCTGATCACCCTGCTGGTCGGCTGGGAGGTCATGGGCATCTGTTCCTATCTGCTGATCGGCCACGACCGCCGCCTGCCGGAGGCGCCCCGCGCCGCGGTCAAGGCGTTCCTCGTCACCCGCGTCGGCGACGTCGGCTTCCTCATCGGCATCGTGCTGCTCGGCCTGCAGGCGCACAGCTTCCGCATCGCCGACATCTTCGCCGCCGACCTGCCGGCCGGCACCCTCACCGCCGCCTGTGTGCTGCTCCTCGCCGGGGTCGCCGGCAAGAGCGCCCAGTTCCCGCTGCACACCTGGCTGCCCGACGCGATGGCCGGCCCGACCCCGATCTCCGCCCTGATCCACGCCGCGACGATGGTCGCCGCCGGCGTCTATGTCGTCGCCCGCCTCTATCCGCTGTTCGAGCGCTCCGGCGCGGCGCTCACCGTCCTCGCCGTCATGGCGTCGATCACGATGCTCCTCGGCGCGCTCGCCGCCCTCGGCCAGGACGACATCAAGCGCGTCCTGGCCTGGTCGACGGTCAGCCAGCTCGGCTACATGACCGGCGCCCTCGCCGTCGGCGCACCCGGCGCGGCCCTGTTCCACCTGCTCACCCACGCCGCGTTCAAGGCGCTGCTGTTCCTCGCCGCCGGCGCCGTCATCCACGCCGTCGGCACCAACCTGATGGCCGCCATGGGCGGGCTGCGCACCCACATGCCGGTGACGTTCTGGACGATGACCGCCGGCCTCGCCGCCCTCGCCGGCATCCCGCCCCTCGCCGGCTTCTTCAGCAAGGACTCGATCATCGAGGCCGCCTGGCACGCGACCGGCCACGCCGCCGCACTGCCCGCGGCGGCCGCCTGGCTGGTGTTCGGCGCCGCGCTGCTCACCGTCGTGCTCACCGCGGCCTATGTGGTCCGGCTGTGGCGCCGCACGTTCCTCGGCGAGCCCCGGTCCGCCACCGCCCGGTCCGCGCACGAGCCGCCGTGGGCGATGCGCGGCCCCCTGCTCGTCCTCGCCGTGCCGACTGTCCTGCTCGGCTTCGCCGGCCTGTCGGCCGCCTTCGCTCCGCGGCTCTTCGTCCGCCTCGACGAGCCGGTCGCCGCGCTGGGCGCCTTCGCGCTCCTCCCGCTGGCGCTGCTGGCCGCCGGGGCCGCCCTCGCGTGGCGCCGCGACCCCGCCGCCGACCTGCCCGACACCGCACTCACCCGGCTCCTGGCCAACGCCTTCTATCTCGACGCCGTCCAGGACGCGCTGGTCACCCGCCCGGTCACGGCCCTCGCCCGGCTCGCCCGCCGCGCCGACGAGTCGGTCGTCGACGGCGCCGGCGACGCCACCCGCCCCCCCGCCCCGAGCCGCGGCCCCCACCACGCCCGCCCCCCCCCCGCCCCCCCCCCCGCCACCGGCACCGGCGCCACGAGCCTCGGCACCCTCCTGGCCCGCACGCACACCGCCGCCCTGCCCCGCGCCACCGGCGCCGTCCTCGGCGGCGCCGTGCTCCTCGCCGCTGCCGTCGCCCTCGTCATGGGGGTGCTCCGATGAGTCCGTCCCTGGCCGCCCGCCCGGCGCGGGCGATCCCTGCGGCGCCCGTCGCGCGTCCGGTGCCGGCGACCCCCTCGACGCCGGCGACCCGTCAGACGTCCACCATCCGTCCGGCGCGGGTGATCGCCGCGGCGGTGGCCGTCCGCTCGGCCGCGGTTCCGTCCCGGTCCGCTCGCCACCCGGCCGAGCCGCCCACACTCATCCCGGCCCGGCCCCGCGCCGCCGTTCCGGGCCGTTCCACCGTCCTGCCTCGCGGGGTCGATCTGCCCGGTCTCGGAGCAACCCGTGGCCGTCCGCGCGTTGCCGGAGTGGTCGCCACCGCTGTGGACGCCGCACGGTCGCGTGCCGCGGGGTCGTCCGGTGCGGTGCTCCTCGCGGCGTTCGTTCCTCTCCTGGGGGTGTCCTGGTGAGCACCGATCAGGGACTGCTCCTCGCCCTGCTGATCGTGCCGGCGATCGGTGCGCTCTTCGCCGCGGGGATGCCGGCCCGGCTGGACCGGGCCGCGAAGATCGGGGGGACCGCGTTCGCCGCCGCGACGTTCGGCATCGTGTTCGCGTTCCTGCCGGGTGGGCCGCCGCCGAGCTCCACGAGCGAGTTCCCGACCTTCAGAGCGATCAAGGCCAACCCCATCGCGCCGTGGGCCGAGATCGACCTGCCCTGGGCGCCCGACCTCAGCCTGCGGTTCCACCTCGGCATCGACGGCGTCTCCTATCCGCTGGTCGCGCTGACCGCCGGGCTGACGATGCTCTGCTGCGCGTATTGCCTGTGGCGGGTCCCCGACCCGGGCCGCGGCCGGCTCCTCGTGGCGCTGCTGCTCGTCCTCGAGGTCGGCATCATCGGCGTGTTCCTGGCCCTCGACCTGGTGCTGTTCTTCGTGTTTTTCGAGCTCGTGCTCCTGCCGATGTATGCGGTGATCGCCGTCTGGGGCGGCCCCGACCGTCGCCGCGCGGCGCGCAAGTTCGTGCTCTACACGTTGTTCGGCTCGGTCCTGCTCCTCGTCGGCGTCTTCACCGTCGTCTCCGCGGCCGGCACCGGCGACCTCGTCGCGCTGTCCGATCCGCAGAGCAGCACCCCGATGCGCGGCGGCGTGCAGCTGCTCGCGTTCGTCCTGTTCGCCGCCGCGTTCGCGGTGAAGAGCCCGCTCTGGCCGCTGCACACCTGGCTGCCCGCCGCGCACACGGAGGCCCCCACCGTGGGGTCGGTGGTGCTCGCCGGCGTGCTGCTGAAGATGGGCACCTACGGTCTGATCCGTGTCGCCGTCGGCGTCGCACCCGAGGCCGCCGCACGCAGCGCCCCGGTCCTCGGGATCCTCGCCACCGCCGCCATCATCGTCGGCGGGCTCGTGTGCCTCGCGCAGACCGAGCTGAAGCGCCTTATCGCGTATTCGTCCGTCGGCCACATGGGCTTCGTCCTGCTCGGCGTCGCCACCCTCACCGCCACCGGCTTCCAGGCCGCCCTGATCGGCAACATCGCCCACGGCATCGTCACCGGCCTGCTGTTCTTCGTCGCCGGCGGCATCAAGGACCGGGCGCACACCGGCGACCTCGCCCAGCTCGGCGGGCTCCGCGAGACGGCGCCCGCGCTCAGCGGCATCCTCGCCTTCGCCGCCATCGCCTCCCTGGGCCTGCCCGGCCTGGCCGGCTTCTGGGGCGAGGCGTTCGCCGTCGTCGCCGCCTTCGAGCGCGGTGGTCCCCTCTGGACCACCCTCGGCGTCCTCGCCGCCGTCGGCGCCGCCCTGGCCGCCGCCTACTTCCTGCGCCTGCTCCGCCGGGTCACCCACGGCGCGGCCAGCCCACCGGTCGCCGTCCTCGGCGCCACCGCCGGCCGCCTGCGTCCGGGCGAGCTGGTCGCCTGGTCCCCGCTGATCGCCCTCACCCTCGCCGTCGGCGTGGCACCGGTCGGCGTCCTCGCCTTCTCCCGTGCCGCCGCCGAGGCCCTTGCGGGCGTGGTCAGCCCATGACCACCCACACCAGCGCACTCGCGGGCGCCCTCGCGACCGGCCCGCGCCGTCGAGGCCTTGGCGAGGGTCGGCCCACTTCCGCCGGCCGTGGCGTGTTCACGGCTGATCCGTGCCGTCGTCGAGACCCTGGCAGGGGTCGGCCTATGGGCGCCGGCCGTGGCGTGTTCACGGCCGATCCGCGCTGCCGCCGAGGCTCCGGCGAGGGTCGTCCTACTTCCGTCGGCCGTGGCGTGTTCACGGCTGATCCGCGCTGTCGTCGAGGCCCTGGCGGGGGTCGGCCTATGGCCGCCGGCCGTGGCGCGTTCGCGGCCGATCCGCGCTGCCGCTGGGGTGCCGGCGGGTGTGGTCCGCGGATGACCGTCCACCGGGGTGCGTCGGGGGGCGCCGCTGCGGCTGATCCGCGCCGCCGCCGGGTTGGCGGCGGGCGCGGCCAGGTCATGACCACCCTCTTCCGCAGACCCGCGACCGAGGAGCCGCTACCCGGGACACCGTCCCGGGTGGTCGGCCGTGAGCCGGCCAGGGAGGTCGGGCGATGAGGATCGACCAGATCGCGCTCCTGCCGACCTACGTGGCTGCGGCCACCGCCGTCCTGGCCCTGCTCGTCGACCTGCTCGTGCCGGGCAGGCGGGGTGCCGTCGTCGGGGCGACCGCGTTCGGCATGCTCGCGACCGCGGCCACCGCGATCGGTGTCGGGCTCGGGCTCGGCGACGCCGGGCAGCGCACCGCCTTCTGCGTCGGGCCGGACCAGTGCTCGCTGGTCGCCGACCCGGCGGCCGCCGCGGTCGGCGCCGCGTTCGCGCTGCTCGCGCTCGGTGCCGTCGCGCTGTCGGTGCCGGTGCTGCGGACCGGCGAGGTGCCCGTCGGCGAATACTGCTTCCTGCTGGCCTGCTCACTGACCGGCGCCGTCGTCCTGGGCGGTGCCCGCGACCTGATCACGCTGGTCGTGGCGCTCGAGACGCTTACCCTGCCGCTGTACCTGCTGGTCGGCATCCGGCGCGGCTCCGCCGCGGGCGCGTCGGCGGCGGTCACGTTCTTCGTGGTCAGCGTCGTGTCGACGGCGGTGGCGCTGCTCGGCGCGGGCCTCGTCTATACCGCGACCGGCGGTGTGCACCTCGCCGACATCGCCCGCGCCGGGGCCACGGTGCCCGCGTTCGAGCCGCTGCTCAAGGCCGGCGTGGTGCTGTTCCTCGCGGGACTGGCGTTCAAGGTCGCCGCCGTGCCGGCGCACGCCTGGGCGCCGGCCACCTACGACGGCGCCCCGCTGCCGGTCGCCGCCTACCTGTCGACGGCCTCGAAGCTCGGCGGTGTGGTCGCGCTGCTGCTCGTCGGCGTGGTCGCCGGGGGTCCGGTCCTCGCCACGTCGGGCCTGACCCTGGCGGTGCTCGCCGTGCTCAGCATGACGGTCGGCAACCTCGTCGCGCTCCGGCAGCGGCGCATGGTCCGGCTGCTCGCCTGGTCGTCGGTGGCCCAGGCCGGCTATCTGCTCGCCCCGCTCGGCGCGCTCCTGGCGGTCGGCGGCCGCACCACGGAGGCGGTCGCGCTCGCCGTCGCGGCGACCGTCGCCTATGCCCTCTTCTACGTCGTGCTCGAGTTCGCCGCGTTCGCCGCCGTCACCGCGGCCCGCGGCAGCGCCGACGGTGGTGACATCGCCGACCACCGCGGCCTCGCCCGCCGCTCGCCATGGCTGGCGGCGGTGCTGGTGATCGCGCTGACGGGCCTCGCCGGCCTGCCGCCGGGCCTTGCCGGCCTGTTCGCCAAGGTCGCCGTCGTCCGGTCCCTGCTGGGCGGCGACGCGGCGTGGCTGGCGATCGTCGTCGCGATCAACGCGGTCATCGGTCTGGCCTACTACGTCCGGGTCGTCGCCACCCTGTTCGCCGCTCCCGAGCCGCTCCCAGCCGCCGCAGCCGGCACAACCGGCACAACCGGCACAACCGGCACAGCCAACGTCGCCGCCGGCGACGCGGTCGCCGCATCGGCAGTTCTGGAAGCGCGGGCACCTCACGACCCGCCGGCGCCGGCGCGGGTCGGATGGCCTGTCGCCGTAGCCGTCGGGGTGGCGGCGGTGCTCGCGGTGCTGCTCGGGTTCGCTCCGCAAGGGGTGCTCGAGCTCGCAGCCTTCTTCAGCTCCTGACGTCCGGACCGCCGCGGCCGAGCTGAGCGACGCGACGTTCAGCCAGCTCACAGCCGCCACTGGGAAGGGGTCCAGCGGGCCGCGGTGTTGTAGGAGGTATGCAGCACAGGCATCTCAACGGTCTCAAGACGGCGGCCCTGCTGGGGTTGCTGACCTCGCTGATCCTGCTCGTGGGCTACTGGCTCGGTGGCAGCACCGGGCTGGTCGTCGCCGTGTTCCTGTCGCTCGGCATGAACGCCTTCAGCTACTTCTACTCCGACAAGCTCGCCCTGCGGGCGATGAACGCGCAGCCGGTCACCGAGGCGCAGGCGCCCGAGCTGTATGCGATGGTCCGCGAACTCTCGGCGTCGGCCGGTCAGCCCATGCCCAGGCTGTACATCAGCCCGACCATGCAACCGAACGCCTTCGCCACGGGGCGCAACCCCAGACACGCCGCGGTGGCCGTCACGCAGGGCATTCTCGGCATCCTGACCCCGCGCGAGCTGCGCGGCGTGATCGGGCACGAGCTGTCACACGTGTACAACCGCGACATCCTCATCTCGAGCGTCGCCGGCGCGCTCGGGGGCATGATCACGATGCTGGCGCAGCTCGCGATCTTCCTGCCGCTCGGGGGCTCGTCGGACGACGACGGTCCGGGGATCGGTGGGCTGCTGCTGATGCTCATCCTCGGCCCGCTCGCCGCGACCGTGATCCAGCTCGCGATCAGCCGCAGCCGCGAATATCAGGCCGACGAGTCCGGTGCCAAGCTGACCGCCGACCCGCTCGCCCTGGCCAGCGCCCTGCGCAAGATTCATCGCGGCACGCAGGCGCTGCCGCTGCCGGCCGACGGGCAGCTCGCCAGCCAGGCCCACCTGATGATCGACAACCCGCTCCGGGCCGGCGGCATCGCGTCGCTGTTCTCGACGCACCCCCCGATGGAGCAGCGGGTCGCCAGGCTGGAGCAGATGGCGGGCGTGTCGCGCCGCTGACGCGAAATTCCGACCGGGTGACGGGAGCCTGCCGTTAGGATCGGCAGGCTCTTCACCCGTTACCCGGTTGCGAAATGAGGCAGTGCGTTGCGGCAGTACGCGGCGGTGTGGCGGCTCCCCGGCGCGCCTGTCCTGCTGGTCGTCGGGGTGCTCGCCCGGCTCGGCATCGGCATGGTCTCGCTGTCACTGCTGCTGCTCCTGCAACAGACGACCGGCCGGTACGCACAGGCCGCGGCCGCCTGCGCCGTGTATGCCCTCGCCGGCGCGGCGGCCAGCCCGATCGCCGGACGGCTCGCCGACCGGATCGGCCCGGGTCCGGTCCTGATCGTCACCGGCGTCGCGCACCCCCTGGCCCTCGTGGCGCTGATCATGGTCGCGCAGCGGCATTCTCCGTTGCCCGTCATCGTCGGCACGGCGGTGCTCGCCGGAGCGACGTTCCCGCCCTTGACCGCCGCGGTGCGGGGCACCTGGAACGCGCTGACCGCCGACCTGCCGCATGTGCGGGTCGTGGCCCTCGCCGCCGAGACGGCGCTGTTCGAGGTCGTCTTCGTGGCCGGGCCGATGCTGGTCGCGCTGTGCGTCGTGCTGTGGCAACCCGCGGTCGCGCTCGGCGCCGCCGCCGGCATCACCCTGCTCGGCACGCTGGTCGTCGCCCGCGGCCGGGCCATCCGGTCGTGGCGCCGGCACGCCGACCACGCCCACGCCAAGGGCCTCGGCCCGCTACGGGTGCCCGGCTTCGTGCCCCTGCTGGTGACCGCGTTCGGCCTCGGCTTCGCGTTCGGCGGGATGGGGGTCACCGTACCGGCGTACGCCACCGCGTACGTCGAGAACAACCCGGAAGGCGTCGGCGGGCTGCTGCTCGGCGTGTGGGGGATCGGCAGCGCACTGAGCGGCTTCTACTTCGGCACCCGGCCGCCGGGACGGCTCGGCTGGCTGCTCGCCGGGGTCTCCGCCAGCATCCTGGTCCTCGCCGCCATGCCCAGCGCGCCGGCGCTCGGCATCGCGCTCGTCGTCGGTGGCGCCACCATCGCGCCGGCCCTCACGGTGCAGAACTCGCTCGTCGGGCAGATCGTGCCGGGCTCGATGCTCAACGAGGCGTACACCTGGCTGGTGACCGTCTCGGTCGCCTCCAGCGCCGCCGGCGTCGCCGCGATGGGCCTGGTCGTCGACCGCCCCGGCGGTGTCGTCTGGGCGTTTCTGCTGGCCGGCACGGCCGTCGCGTTCGCCGCGCTGGTGGCGGGCAACCCGCGCGGTTCGATCGCGCGGGCCGCCACACAAGCATCACTCAGTTGAGCCAGGGCGGTCACTCACATGAGTGATGCCGGAAGCACGTCCGTGTATGGTCACGCCTCATGGCATTGCCGATCCACGCCGTGCTCGCAGACCCCGATCACCGGGAAGAGCCCGACACCGAGATCTGTGACACCGACAGTTTCGTGCTGATCCGCGCCGAGGAGACCCCGGAGCATCCCGAGCGCCGCCCACCGGCGCGCCGGGACTGAGCGGTCACCTGTAGTTCGTGAACTGCAGGGCGATGCCGAAGTCCTCGCCCTTGAGCAGGGTGATGACCGCCTGCAGGTCGTCCTTCTTCTTGCCGGTCACGCGCAGCTGATCGCCCTGGATCTGCGCCTGGATGCCCTTCGGCCCCTCGTCGCGGATCTTCTTGGAGATCTCCTTCGCCTTGTCCGACTCGATGCCCTGCACGATCTTGGCATCGATCTTGTACGTCTTGCCGGACGCGCGCGGCTCACCGGCGTCGAGGGACTTGAGCGAGATGTTGCGCTTGACCAGCTTCTCCTTGAAGACCTCGAGGGCCGCGACCACGCGCTCCTCGGTCTCCGCCTGGAGGCTGACCGTCTCCTCCCCGGCCCACTTGATCTCAGCGCCGGTGCCGCGGAAGTCGAACCGCTGCCCCAGCTCCTTGTCGGCCTGGTTGAGCGCGTTGTCGACCTCCTGCCGGTCGACCTTGCTGACGATGTCGAACGAGGGTGCCGAAGCCATGGCAGATGCTCCTGTGGTGCGGTCGGTTGGCGGTTACGGACGCGCCGAGGGTACCCGTTTGCGTTGCCCCCGGGGCGTACCGCTATTCTTGCTTCCGCCAGGCGGGTTGCCCGAGCGGCCAATGGGAGCGGACTGTAAATCCGTCGCGAAAGCTACAGAGGTTCGAATCCTCTACCCGCCACCGGCAGTGCAGAGAGGGCCGCTACCAGGGGAAACCCGGTGGCGGCCCTCTCTCGTCGGTCCGCCCGGTCTCACCCGTCGCGGCAGATGCGTGGCGAAGTCTCCGCCATGATCGGTCCGCCCGGCGGTTCGGCCTCCTCGACGTCGCCACATGTAGGCACGCTACGGGTTGAGGCCCGTCCATGAAGGCCCGAAATTGTCGTACACCCGTTCTAAGATGGACCCATGAACGAGCGGCAGTGGTGGAACGGGCGGTGGTCCCGGCTCGTGCGACGGGACGTCTTCGTGCGCAACGCGGCCGACGGCCGGTGGCAGGTGGAGCTCCGCCGCAGCGGGCCCGGGGGGCGGCAGCGGGTGCGGGCCTTCGATTCCGAGCACGACGCGGTCGTCTGGGTGGAGTCCGCGGTCATCGAAGCCGAGACGGGCTGGCGCGAGATCGGCGACGCGGCGGTCCCGTCCGTCAGGAAGCGGAAGATGGCGAAGTCTGACTCCCGGAGGCGCGGAAAAGTTGCGCCAGATCTTGATCAGGCAAGCTGATATGGCCGGACCGCCACTCCTGGAATCGGCCGAAAGGTCGATTCTTCCGGGCGGGCGCGTCATCCTGGCCGTCGCACTGTCGTTTGAGGTGTTGGCTGTGGCAGGATCGTGGGTATCCATACAGGGCCTGAGGTCACTGAGATCGCATAGGAGCTACACATGCGTGAGACGACGCTTGGTCGATGGATGGTCCGATTGGCGGTGACGGTCGGCATGGGCGCGCTCGCTTTAGGCGTGTCAGCGGCCGTAGCGCACGCAGACGTGGTCGCCGCCGGTGCAGCATCGGTTCGTTTGACCAGTTTTGCGCAGAATCTGCAGCCGAGCGTGGCCGGTCCGCAGTTGTTCGCCACTGAGGGCTTCGACTGGAGCTAGGCCCGGGCTTTCACGCCCGCCAGGCTCCTTGCCCGAACGATTGGGGAGCGGGTGCCAGCGCCAAAAGTTCCAGTCAGCCGCTCTGACGCGCACTCGTGGCTGATCACCGGCCCGCTCTTACTCTTCGGCGCGCTGCTGTCGCTGCCGATCCTGCTCTCCGAAAAGCCGCAACCGACTGACCATAAGTTCGGCTATGCGCTGGGCCTGCTGGCCTTGGCCGCCCTGGCGACACCCCTGGCACTGCGGTTCGACATCCGGCGCCAGGCGTTCACGACACGGATGGACGACATCCCGGTCGTCCTCGCGCTGTTCTACCTCTCGCCCTGGCTGGCCATCTTCGTGCGGGTCGGCGCCGGCCTGATCTGGAATGTCGCCGGCGTCCGGCTCGGACCGCACAAGCTGGCCTTCAACACGGCCAGCCATTTCGCGAGCATCGCCACCGCCAATCTCATCGTCTTCCAGTTCGGGCTCGGCGTGAACGAGTCGCCGGTCACCTGGCTGGTGCTCGCCGCTGCGGTCTTCGCCGGCAACGTGGTCGCCGTGACAGCGATCGCCGGCGTGATGGTGCTGCTGCAGGGCGTCAATCAGCTGTCGCACTTCCTGAAGTCGTCGCTGATCGGGTTCGCCGTCATCGGTGTCAACATCGTGCTCGGCCTGCTGATGTTGCTGACGCTGGAGGCCAGCCGGTGGGGCGGCCTGCTGCTGGTCGCCCTGGCCATCGTGCTCGGCGTCCTCTACCGGTCCTACTCCCAGTTCTTCCGCCAGCACCGCAGCCTGACCGAGATGTATGCGCTGACCCGGGACATCGCGGCGACCAACCACGACGGCACGCTGCCCGACGTGCTGCTGGGACGGGTGCGAGCCCTGGTCGCCGCCGACTCGGCCACGCTGTGGTTGCCCGAGCACGGCCGTCACCACGAGGTGCTGTTGTCCGCGCGGCTGGACTATCCGGGTCTGCTCGACAGCGCCACGACGCCCGACCTGTTCCGGCAGCTGGCGATGCGCTCCGGCAAGACCGTTGTCGCCGGGCCGAAGGCGGGCCCGCCGGAGCTCCAGTCCGCGCTGCAGGAGGCCCGCGTCAAGGACGTCATCGTGGTGCCGCTGCGCTCGAGCGGCATCGCGATCGGCACACTGGAGGTCGCCGGGCGGCTCGGCGAGAACGTCGCCTTCGGCAAGGACGAGGTCCAGCTGCTCGAAACGCTGTCGGTGCAGGTCAGTGCCGCGGTGGAGAACAGCCGCCTGGTCGACCGGCTCCAGTTCGACGCCAACCACGACGCGCTCACCGGCCTCGCCAACCGGCGGCGGATGCTCGGGGCGCTCGGCGAGGCGATGACCGGCCGCGGCCCGCGCGAGGTCGTCGCGGTGCTGCTGTTCGACGTGGTCGCGCTCCGGGAGGTCAACGACTCGCTCGGCCACGACGCCGGCGACGAGGTGCTCGTCCAGGTCGCCCGCCGGCTGCGAGACCTGGCGCCGCAGGGCGCGCTGGTGGCCCGGGTCGGCGGCGACGAGTTCGCCGTCGAGCTGCGCACCGCGAGCGCCGACGCCGCCGTCACGGTCGCCGATACCCTGCGCGCCGGCCTGCGCGACCGCATGGTCATCGACACGCTCACCGTCGACGTCGACACCAACGTCGGCGTCTCGATCTACCCCGACCACGGTTCGGAGCCCGAGGCGCTGCTCCAGCGGGCCATCGTGGCCACCTACGTGGCGAAGTCGCGGGGGATCGTCCAGCTGTTCAACGCAGGCCTGCAGTCACGGTCCGTGCGGCGCGTGGGGCTCGCCGGCGATCTCGAGGCCTCGCTCAACACCGGCGAGCTTGAGGTCTACTTCCAGCCCAAGGTCGCCCTCAAGGACCGCCGGCTCGTCGGCGTCGAGTGCCTGGCCCGCTGGGAGCACCCGGTGCACGGCCTGGTCGCCACGCCCGACTTCGTCTCCGTCGCCGAGCACACGGGCCAACTCTCCCGGCTCAACGGCGTCGTCCTCCGCGAAGGCATCCGCCGGGCCCGCGAATGGTCCGACGCCGGCCGTTCGCTCACCGTCGCGGTCAATATCTCGGTCCGCACCCTCAACGACGCAGACTTCCCACTCCAGGTGTCGGAGCTGCTGGAGGAGCACGGCGTCCCCGCCGACCGGATCATCCTGGAGCTGTCGGAGGAGGAGCTGCTCGCCAGCGGCCGCGGCATCCCCGCCCTGAAGCGCCTCCGCGACCTCGGCATCCGGCTCTCCGTCGACGACTTCGGCGCCGGCCGCTCCTCGTTCGCCGACCTCAGCCGACTGCCCGTCCAAGAGGTCAAGATCGACCGTACCTTCGTCCAGGGCATGGCCACCGCCCCCAGCGACCTGGCGATCGTGCGCACCGTCGTCGACATGGCCCGCCACTTCGGGTTAGCCGTGGTCGCCGAGGGCGTTGAGAGCGAACTCACACTCGGCCTGCTCGAAGACATGCACTGCGACATGGGCCAGGGCTTCCTGTTCAGCCGCGCGCTGCCCTACGAACGCTTCGAGTCCTGGCTCCAGATCCAGGCCGACGCCGACCCCACCGTCGCCCCCGCCGGCGAGGTCCGCTGGCTGCGCGCCGTGCCGTAAGGCCGCCCCGGCACGCCACAACGCCCTCCAAACCCTCCTACAACAAGATCAAACAAGAACGGCTTGACACAGGACACTCCCGCCAGCCGCCGGTCAGGCCGTGGACGGCCTTCCCTCTCCCGCCGCCTGCAGTTGCCCGCCCGCGGTGCCGCCCGGGAGCTTCCGCGCCTACCGTGGCGTGCCGAAGCGCCGGTGCGCCCTACCGCGGTGCCGCCCGCAGCGACTCCGCGATCCACTGCGGTGCCTTCCGTGGTGCGTCCACTCCCCACTGTGGCGCCGCCCGCAGCGTCTCCGTGCCCTGCCCGGCAACGGGGTGGGTGCATGGCCGCGTCGTGATCAACAGTCACATCTGGCCGCGATGGCAGCCGGACCTGTCCTTCGATCAAGGCGGTGCCGGCCAAGTTCGGCGCCTCGACCTCGCCGACCCGACACTGCGCGACTGGACGTGCGTCGTCCTGTATGCCGATGTCACCGACGGCATCGGGCTCGACTGCTCGGCTTCCACCCTGGCGGCGGCGGGGCGTGGCACCATCCGGTCCAGCAATCGACTCTCACCTCTTTCCCGTGATCCGGAAGAGATCTTGTCGCCAGGGCGACCACAGGTCTTCACAGATCATGAGCAGCGGCGAACGGCGCCGGGTCGCGCGACAGTGGGCTCATCAGCCTCGCCCGAACACGGCTTGGACGGTGACCACATGCCGTCCAGGGCGTGCGGGTTGTGTGCACGGGGGGGCTTCGTCCGATCCGGCCCCGCAGGGTCAATCTGACGCCTCTGAGGCGCCCGTCGGCCTACACACGTAGGCCGGCAATGGGTCAAATGCGGCGGATCTGAAGGCCCTGAGGGGGCTCTCTGGGCCGCCGCAGGCCCAGCTTCTACTCCGGCAGTTCTGAAGCCCTCGCGGGCCCCAGAAGGCGCCCCATGAACAGCGCCGTGTGATCAACGGCCGGATCTGGTCGTGATGGCAACCGGATCCGGCATCCGATCAAGACGGCGGTGGGGGAAGGCGCCGGGCCGGCCGGCGCCAGTGACCCGGTGGGACACGCCGGAAGAAGGCCGCAAGCTGCGACAACACCACTTCGGGGAAGTCGATTTCGCACCGCGGCGGGGGCCGTGTACGCTTAGCGAGCGCATGTGCCAGATGGCACGGGTTGCGCCCCCTTAGCTCAGTCGGCAGAGCGTCTCCATGGTAAGGAGAAGGTCTACGGTTCGATTCCGTAAGGGGGCTCGAGAGACCGGGCTTGAGTCATCGAGTCCGCCGCGGCGGTGTAGCTCAGATGGTAGAGCAAGCGGCTCATAATCGCTGTGTCGCCGGTTCAAGTCCGGCCACCGCTACAGACGCACCACAGAGGTCGCCGATTCGGCGACTGCCAGTGTGAGCCGCTATGCTCGTTCGCTGGACCTGAACCCCGCTCTGAAGGAAGGCACTTCGCCATGGCCAAGGCGACCGACGTTCGTCCGAAGATCACGCTGGCGTGCACGGAGTGCAAAGAGCGGAACTACATCACGAAGAAGAATCGCCGCAACGACCCGGACCGCATCGAGCTGAAGAAGTTCTGCCCCCGGGACGGCAAGCACACCGTGCACCGCGAGACGCGATAATCAGCTGACGACGAAGCCCCGGCCCACGGCCGGGGCTTTTTCGTGCCAGCGGTAAAGTTGCACAGCATGCCGTTGGATCAGTCGTTCATGGGCCGGGTGTATCCGCCGACCCCGCCGTATGAGGTCGCCCGGGAGAAGATCCGGGAGTTCGCCGACGCGGTCAGCGCCAGCGACCCGGTGCACCGGGATCTCGCCGAGGCGCGCGCCAAGGGCTACAAGGACGTGATCGCACCGCCCACGTTCGCGATCATCCTGAGTCAGAACGCCGGGCAGCAGTTGGTCGAGGACCAGTCGTTCGGGCTGGACTACAGCCGGGTGGTGCACGGTGGGCAGACGTTCCGGTATGAGCGGCCGATCGTCGCCGGCGACCACCTGGTGACGGTGATGGCGGTGGAGGAGATCAGCAGCCGCGCCGGGCACGGGTTCCTGACGACGCGGCACGAGGTGTCGACCGTCGAAGGTGAGCTCGTCGTGACGATCTGGACCCGCCTCGTGGTCCGTGGGGAGGGCTGAGATGGAAGCCGGCACCGTTTTCCCGCCGCAGACGTTCCAGGTGACCCGCGCCGATCTGGTGCGCTATGCGGGCGCCTCCGGGGACTTCAACCCGATCCACTGGAGCGACCGCGTGGCGACGTCGGTCGGTCTGCCGGGTGTCATCGCGCACGGCATGCTGACGATGGCCCTGGCGGGTCAGGCGGTGGCGTGCTGGGTGGGTGGCACCGCGGCGATCGTCGAATACTCCACCAGGTTCGCCAATCCGGTGGTGGTCCCGGACGACGACAAAGGCACCGAGATCGTGGTGAGCGGCGTCGTGAAGCGGGTAGGCGAGGACGGTGTCACGCAGATCGACATCACCGCCACGTGTAACGGCGACAAGATTCTCGGCGCCGCGAAAGCCCTGGTCAGAGCATAGGAGGCGACCCGGTGGAGGGGGGTGGTTGGGATATCCCACCCGAACCCGTACACTGGTCGCCCGTGGGGTGAGCAACCTCTCGGCACTCCTCGAAGAGGGGTCCGGGAGGCGCGATCACCACGAAGGGGTGTGGCGCAATTGGCAGCGCAGCGGTCTCCAAAACCGCAGGTTGCAGGTTCAAGTCCTGTCGCCCCTGCGCCGAAGGCCTGACCTGGGTCTGGGGTGCCCGATCCGCCGATCGGGTCGCAACCTCCAGCGGTCACGGGTTGGTCCCGCCGAGTGCTGCCGGCTCATCGCCGGTGGCCTGGTTGGGCGGATCCGCGGGCCACTCATCGGACCGAGCACTCGCGAGATCACGGAAGAGGGCGAAAGTGGCCGAACGCAGGCGACGCGGGACCGACCCCGCCGACGATCGCCGTGACGAGGAGCTCAGCGCCGAGGACGCGGCCATCGAGGAAGAGTTCGCCGACGAGCTCGATGAGCTCGACGACGACCTCGAGACGGACGCCGATGACGAGGACGCCGACGGCAAGCCGGTCCTGACGAAGTCCAAGGACGTGAAGTCGAAGTCCAAGGACGTCAAAGAGTCGGACAACAAGAAGACCAAGGTCAAAGAGGGTGGCTCGAACAACATCTTCGTGCGGCTCATCAACTTCGTCCGCGAGGTTGTCGCCGAACTGCGTAAGGTGATCTGGCCGACCCGCAAGGAGCTGACCACTTACACGGTCGTCGTCGTCGTGTTCGTGATCGTGATGCTGACGATCGTGGGCGGACTCGACTACGTGTTCGCCAAGGGCGTCCTCTGGACCTTCGGAAACAAAACGGAGTAGTCACGGCGGGCCGGCCGCAGACGCGAAGATTTGACAGACGGAAGTGAGCAGCGTGCAGGAATTCGACGAGACCGCCGGGACCGACGACGAGCAGCGCGAGGAAACGTCGACGGTGATGACGGCCGCCACGCCGAGCACGGCCCCCGAGCCGGCGGCGACGGCGACCGACGCCGAGGACCCCGTCGCCGAGCTGCGTGCCGCACTGCGCTTCGCGCCCGGTGACTGGTATGTGGTGCACTCCTACGCCGGTTACGAGAACAAGGTCAAGACGAATCTCGAGACCCGCATCACGAGTCTCGACATGGAAGAGTTCATCTACCAGGTCGAGGTCCCGACTCGTGAAGAGGTCGAGATCAAGAACGGCAAGCGCACGCAGGTGCAGAACAAGGTCTTCCCCGGCTACATCCTCGTCCGGATGGAGCTGACGGCGGAGTCCTACTCGTGCGTTCGCAACACGCCGGGCGTGACCGGCTTCGTCGGAGCGACCGACCGGGCGGACCGCCCGGCGCCGCTGTCGCTCGACGAGGTGCTCAAGTGGCTCGCGCCGGTCGTGCAGCAGGAAGGCAAGAAGGCCGGCAAGCCCGAGGTCAAGGTCCTCGACTTCGAGGTCGGCGACTCGGTCACGGTCACCGACGGTGCCTTCGCTTCGCTCCAGGCGACGATCAGCGAGATCAACGCCGACCAGCAGAAGCTCAAGGTGCTCGTCTCGATCTTCGGTCGCGAGACCCCGGTGGAGCTCAACTTCAACCAGGTCACGAAGATCTAAATCGTCTGCGGTACGCTTGAGCGTCCGGCCAGGTGCCGGGCGCTCAGTCGTGTGTAAAGACAGGCGCTGCGGCCACCAAGCGAGAGCAGGGCCGCGGAAGAAGCCGATCAGCACGAATCATTCCAGCCCAGGAAGACGAAAGCAGCCATGCCTCCGAAGAAGAAGCTCGTCAAGACCTTCACGCTTCAGTTGCCGGGCGGCCAGGCCACTCCGGCGCCGCCGGTCGGCCCCGCGCTCGGTCAGCACGGTGTGAACATCATGGAGTTCGTCAAGGCGTACAACGCCCAGACGGAGTCCCAGCGCGGCGACATCATCCCCGCGCAGATCAGCGTCTACGAGGACCGGACGTTCACGTTCATCCTCAAGACCCCGCCCGCCGCCCGCCTGCTGCTCAAGGCCGCCGGCGTGCCGAAGGGTTCCGGCGTGCCGCAGAAGGACAAGGTGGGCTCGATCACCAAGGCCCAGCTGCGCGAGGTCGCCGAGAAGAAGATGTCGGACCTCAACGCCAACGACATCGAGCAGGCCGAGAAGATCATCGCCGGCACCGCCCGCTCCATGGGCATCGTCGTCAAGGACTGACGAAGTCAGCCCTGGCCGGAGCCGAAAGGCCGGAGCCGAAGCGCCGAAGCCGAAAGGCCGGACCTGAGAAGGCCAAAGCTGAAAAGCCGGAGCTGAGAAGCCGAAGCTGAGAAGGCCGACGCCGGCGAGACGCAAAAGCCGAACCCGATCACCGTGGGAGGGCGCTCAACAGAAGCGCCCGCACGATCACCACAGGAGTAAAGCGACATGTCGCAGCACGGCAAGAACTACCGCAAGGTCTCGGACCTTGTCGACCGCAACGCGCTGTACAGCCCCGTCGCCGCCGTGAAGCTGGCGAAGCAGACCACGACGGTCAAGTTCGACCCCACCGTCGAGGTGGCCATGCGGCTGGGCGTCGACCCCCGCAAGGCCGACCAGATGGTCCGTGGCACGGTCAACCTGCCGCACGGCACCGGTAAGACCGCCCGCGTCATCGTCTTCGCGCAGGGTCCGAAGGCCGCCGAGGCCGAGGCCGCCGGCGCCGACGCGGTGGGCACCGACGAGCTCGTCGCCCGGATCCAGGAAGGCTGGCTGGACTTCGACGCGGCGATCGCCACCCCCGACCAGATGGCCAAGATCGGCCGGATCGCGCGGATCCTGGGCCCGCGCGGCCTGATGCCGAACCCGAAGACGGGCACGGTCACGATGGACGTCACCAAGGCGGTCAACGAGATCAAGGGCGGCAAGATCACCTACCGGGTGGACAAGCACTCCAACCTGCACCTGATCATCGGCAAGGCGAGCTTCTCCGAGCAGCAGCTGGTGGAGAACTACGCGGCGGTCCTCGACGAGGTCAACCGGGCCAAGCCGAGCGCGGCCAAGGGCAAGTACCTGAAGAAGATCTTCATCACCACCACCATGGGCCCCGGCATCCCGGTCGACCCGAACCGTACGCGCAACCTCCTCGAGGACGACGCGAACGCGGCCGAGTAAAGCCGAGTAAAGCGGGACGAACGAAGGCGGGCACCCGGCGGGTGCCCGCCTTCGTCTATGTTCGGGGCGTGCACCTGCAGGACGTCTGGTTCCGGTACGCCCGCAAGGCGGCCTGGACCCTCAGCAACGTCGATCTGGCGCTCGGACCTGGTGAGACCGCCGTCGTGCTCGGCCCCAACGGCTCCGGCAAGTCGACCCTCCTCCAGCTCGCCGCCGGCGTCCTGAGGCCCGGCAGGGGCACCGTGACGGGCCGCCCGGCCGTCGTGGGCTGGGTCCCGGAGCGGTTCCCCGCCGATCAGCCGTTCACCGCCCGGGCGTACCTGACCCATATGGCCGCCGTCCGGAACGCCCCGGCACAGAAGATCGACGAGTGGGCCGACCGCCTCGATTTCGCGGGGTTCCTGGATGTACGCCTGAGCCGCCTCTCCAAGGGCTCCGCCCAGAAGGTCGGTCTCGTGCAGGCGCTGCTGCACCCACCGGGCCTGCTCGTCCTCGACGAACCGTGGGAGGGCCTGGACGCCCGGACCCGCGAGCAGGTCCCCGCGATCGTCGCCGACGTCGTCGGCCGCGGCGGTTCCGTCCTCATCAGCGACCACCTCGGTGAGGTCTCCCGCCTCCCGGACGCCCGCCGCTGGCACGTCCGCGACGGCCGGGTCGCCGAGGGGGAGCGGCCGAGGACGAGCCGCAGGATCATCGAGCTGGCGGTCGCCGCCGCGCACGCGGAGCGGGCCCTGGCGAAGCTGCGCGCCGACGGGTTCGACGTCCTCGGCGTACGGGAGGAGCGGTGACCGGACTCGTCCGCATGCGGCTCGCGGGGTTCCTGCAGACGGGCCGGGCCGCGGCACCGTTGCTGGCCGCGCTGGTCGTGCTGTCCGTCCTGTACGGCGGAGGCCAGGCCCAGGCGGGCGAGGCCTACGGCGTGTCCGCCGCCGTCCTGTTCGCCGTCCTCGCGTGGCAGACCAAGATCCTGCTGGACGTGGAGCCCGACGTGCAGCGCCGGCTCGGCCGGGTCGCCGTCGGCGCGGCCCGGGAGACCGCCGCCGGCCTCGTCGCGGCCCTCCTCGCCGGCCTGCCCGTGATCCTGGTCGCCATGGTCCTGCCGTGGCTCGTCGGCGGCGTGACCACACCCGGCCCGCAGGACCCTCCCATCGCCGAGGGCGTCGCCCTGGGCGTCTGGGCGCACCTGCTGCTGCTCCTGCCCGCGGTCGGCCTCGGCGCTCTCGCCGGCCGCGCGGTGTCCGGTCAGGCGGCCCGCGGCCTGGCGATCCTCGTCGGCGGCGTGGTCATGGCGATCGTGCTGGGCCTGAAGCGCTCGCCAGCGCCGTGGCTGGCCCCGCCGCTGATGACGGCGGCCCGGGACACGGTCGGCGGCACGGATCTGACCCATGTGGCCGTCACCACCGTCTGGGGCCTCGCCTGGGCCGCGGTCGCCGTCGCCGCCTACGTCCGGCTGCGCCGCGACCGGCCGTGATTTGGCCATATCAAACCTGTCAAGTACAGTTCCATCCGAAACCCGAAGACCGCTGGTCATATCCGCGTGAGCGGATGTCGAAGGTCCTGCGTCAACGCAGGCGACCCGCGCAGGGCCGGACAAGCGCTGCCGACTGATGTCGCTCCGCCCCGTGCGCCCCTGCGCCGGGGCGTTTTTCGTTGCCGCGGGCAGGCCCGAGAGCGTGGCCAGCACCCGTAGCAAGAGAGAGGAGGGACATGGCGGACAAGCCGGTTCGAGATGACAAGGCCACTGCGGTCGCGGAGCTCACCGAGAACTTCCGGGGCTCGACGGCCACCGTGCTGACCGAGTACCGCGGCCTGACCGTGGCGCAGCTCAAGACCCTGCGTCGCAACCTGGGCCGCGAGACCACGTACGCCGTCGCGAAGAACACGCTCGCGAAGCGTGCCGCGACCGACGCGGGCATCAGCGGACTCGACGATTTGTTCTCCGGTCCTACCGCGCTCGCTTTCGTCTCCGGCGACCCTGTCGAGGCGGCGAAGAGCCTCCGCGAGTTCGCGAAGGCCCACCCGCTGCTCGTCATCAAGGGCGGCGTTTTCGAGGGCAAGGCCATCAGCGCGGACGAGGTCCGTCGCCTGGCCGACCTGGAGTCCCGTGAGGTGCTGCTGGCCAAGCTGGCCGGCGCGATGAAGGGCACCATGTCCAAGGCCGCCGCGCTGTTCCAGGCGCCGCTGTCGAAGGCTGCCCGCACCGTCCAGGCCCTGGCCGACAAGCGCGAACAGGAATCGGGCAGCGCCCAGGAATCCGGCAGCGCGGCCGAATAGGCCCGTGCTCCACATCACTTTTTCGAAAGGAACGCCAACATGGCGAAGCTGAGCACCACGGAACTCCTGGACGCGTTCAAGGAGATGACCCTGATCGAGCTCTCCGAGTTCGTCAAGGAGTTCGAGACCACCTTCGACGTCACCGCTGCCGTCGCCGTCGCGGCCGGCCCCGCCGGCCCCGCCGCCGTGGTGGAGGAGAAGGAGGAGCAGTCGGAGTTCGACCTCGTCCTCGAGGGTGACGGTGGCAAGAAGATCCAGGTCATCAAGGTCGTGCGTGAGCTGACCGGCCTGGGCCTCAAGGAGGCGAAGGACCTCGTCGAGGCCGCGCCGAAGGCCGTCCTCGAGAAGGTCAACAAGGAGACCGCCGAGAAGGGCAAGGCCAAGCTCGAGGCCGAGGGCGCCAAGGTCGTCCTCAAGTAGTTCTGCTTCGAAGCGAAGGGCGGTCGCCAGATCCCGGCGGCCGCCCTTCGCCATGTGGTGGATGTAAGGACCCAAGATCTAGGGGTGGGCACCACAACACCTTGTGATCGGAGTGCGAGATATCCGTCACGGTGGCCCGACGCGCGTGGGAACCCTTGACGCGATGACCAGGTGGCAGGCACGCTAATCAGGCACTGCCTTTCCGCGGACGCGGCGGCCGGTGGCCCGACTGATGTGCCCCGATCCTTCTTGGGTCCGGTTCAGCGCACATCGACCGGTGAGCCCCAGGCCTCGACCGACGCGAGCGGCTCGGCCGGTGGAACAACGATCTTCAAAAAGATCGTTGAAACATCGTGCACGGGGCCGCTCGACAGCGGTTAGCCTTTCGGCTACACTGCTAGTTTGCGCTGTCTTCTGACTTCACCTCTGGCGTGGAGTGCCTCTTCGTGGGCACTTTGCATCGGGGGTTGTCAGGCTGCACGCGAAACGGCCTGTCTGCACCACCGGTCCTCGGAAGGACGCATCTTGGCAGCTTCCCGCCCTGCGAAGACCAGTTCGAGCGCATACGCTCCCCGCCGGGTCTCCTTCGGCAGGATCACCGAACACCTTGAGGTTCCCAACCTCCTTGCCATCCAAACCGACTCGTTCGACTGGTTGGTTGGCAACGAGAAGTGGCAGAGCCGCTCGGCCGGTGATCCGCACGCCCGTTCCGGGCTCGCGGAGATCCTCGATGAAATCAGTCCCATTGAGGACTTCTCCGGCACGATGTCCCTGTCGTTCTCCGCGCCCCGCTTCGACGAGGTCAAGGCTCCCATGGAGGAGTGCAAGGAGAAGGACCTCACCTACTGCGCGCCGCTGTTCGTGACGGCGGAGTTCACCAACCACACCACTGGCGAGATCAAGAGCCAGACGGTGTTCATGGGTGACTTCCCGATGATGACGCCCAAGGGCACCTTCATCATCAACGGCACCGAGCGCGTCGTGGTGAGCCAGCTCGTCCGGTCGCCGGGCGTGTATTTCGACAAGCAGCCGGACAAGACCTCCGACCGCGACCTCACCAGCGTCAAGGTCATCCCGAGCCGGGGTGCCTGGCTGGAGTTCGACATCGACAAGCGCGACACCGTCGGTGTCCGAATCGACCGCAAGCGCCGGCAGGCGGTCTCCGTCCTGCTCAAGGCCATCGGTTGGTCCGCCGAGCGCATCCGTGAGAAGTTCGGCTGGTCCGAGCTCATGATGACGACGCTCGAGAAGGACCACATCGCCGGCCAGGACGAGGCGCTGCTCGACATCTACCGCAAGCTCCGCCCTGGCGAGCCGCCGACGCGGGAGAATGCGCAGACCCTGCTCGACAACCTCTTCTTCAACCCGAAGCGATACGACGTCGCCAAGGTCGGTCGATACAAGTTCAACAAGAAGCTCGAGTTGGACCTCCCGATCAACCAGGGTGTGCTGACCGAAGAGGACGTCGTCGCCACGGTCGAGTATCTCTGCCGCCTGCACACGGGCGAAGAGGGCTACGAGGCCGACGACATCGACCACTTCGGCAACCGGCGCCTGCGCACGGTCGGCGAGCTCATCCAGAACCAGGTCCGTGTCGGCCTGTCCCGGATGGAGCGCGTCGTCCGCGAGCGGATGACCACCCAGGACGTCGAGGCGATCACGCCGCAGACCCTGATCAACATCCGTCCCGTCGTGGCGGCGATCAAGGAGTTCTTCGGCACGTCGCAGCTGTCCCAGTTCATGGACCAGACCAACCCTCTCGCCGGTCTTACCCACCGGCGCCGGCTGAGTGCGCTCGGCCCGGGTGGTCTGTCGCGTGAGCGGGCCGGCTTCGAGGTCCGCGACGTTCACCCGTCGCACTACGGCCGCATGTGCCCGATCGAGACCCCTGAGGGTCCCAACATCGGTCTCATCGGCGCGCTGTCGACGTTCGCGCGGGTCAACCCGTTCGGCTTCGTCGAGACGCCCTACCGCAAGGTCGTCGACGGCCGGGTCACCGACCAGATCGACTACCTGACCGCCGACGAAGAGGACCGCTACGTCAAGGCGCAGGCCAACGCTCCGCTCAAGAGCGACGGCAACTTCGCCGAGGACCGCATCCTCGTCCGACGCAAGGGCGGTGAGGTCGACAACGTCCCCGCGGACCAGGTCGACTACATGGACGTGTCGCCGCGGCAGATGACCTCGGTCGCCACCGCGATGATCCCGTTCCTCGAGCACGACGACGCCAACCGTGCACTCATGGGCGCCAACATGCAGCGCCAGGCGGTGCCGCTGGTCAAGGCCGAGGCTCCGCTCGTCGGCACCGGCATGGAATACCGTGCCGCCGTCGACGCCGGTGATGTGGTCGTGGCCGAGGTCGCCGGCGTGGTCGAGGACATGTGTGCCGACTACGTGACGGTCCACCAGGACGACGGCCACCGCCGGACCTACCTGCTGCACAAGTTCCGCCGCTCCAACTCCGGCTCCTGCGTCAACCAGAAGCCGGTGATCTTCGAGGGCGACCGGGTCGAGGCGGGGCAGGTCATCGCCGACGGTCCGTGCACCGACGAGGGCGAGATGGCACTCGGGCGCAACCTGCTCGTGGCCTTCATGCCCTGGGAGGGTCACAACTACGAAGACGCGATCATCCTGTCCCAGAAGCTGGTGCAGAACGACGTCCTCACCTCGATCCACATCGAGGAGCACGAGGTCGACGCCCGCGACACCAAGCTGGGGCCGGAGGAGATCACCCGCGACATCCCGAATGTCAGCGAGGAGATGCTCGCCGACCTCGACGAGCGGGGGATCATCCGGATCGGCGCCGAGGTCGTGACCGGCGACATCCTGGTCGGCAAGGTCACCCCCAAGGGTGAGACCGAGCTGACCCCGGAGGAGCGTCTGCTCCGCGCGATCTTCGGTGAGAAGGCCCGCGAGGTGCGTGACACCAGCCTCAAGGTGCCGCACGGCGAGACCGGCACGGTCATCGGCGTGCGCACGTTCAGCCGGGAGGACGGCGACGAGCTGTCGCCCGGCGTCAACGAGCTGGTGCGCGTCTACGTGGCCCAGAAGCGGAAGATCCAGGACGGCGACAAGCTCGCCGGCCGCCACGGCAACAAGGGCGTCATCTCCAAGATCCTTCCGGTCGAGGACATGCCGTTCCTCGAGGACGGCACCCCGGTCGACATCGTGCTCAACCCGCTCGGCGTGCCGAGCCGGATGAACATCGGCCAGGTCCTGGAGACACACCTCGGGTGGGTCGCCAAGACGGGCTGGAAGATCGACGGTGACGACACCGAGTGGAAGCGGGCGCTGAAGGCCATCAACGCGGGGGAGTCCGAGCCGGACACCAACGTGGCGACCCCGGTCTTCGACGGCGCCAAGGAGGAAGAGATCGCCGGCCTGATGAGCAGCACGCTGCCCAACCGGGACGGCAACCAGCTCATCGGTGCCAGTGGCAAGGCGCGGCTGTTCGACGGCCGCTCCGGCGAGCCGCTGCCGGACCCGATCGCGGTCGGTTACATCTACATCCTCAAGCTCAACCACCTGGTCGACGACAAGATCCACGCCCGCTCCACCGGCCCGTACTCGATGATCACGCAGCAGCCGCTGGGTGGTAAGGCGCAGTTCGGTGGTCAGCGCTTCGGTGAGATGGAGTGCTGGGCGATGCAGGCCTACGGCGCGGCATACGCGCTGCAGGAGCTGCTGACGATCAAGTCCGACGACGTCCTCGGGCGCGTCAAGGTCTACGAGGCGATCGTCAAGGGCGAGAACATCCCGGAGCCGGGCATCCCGGAGTCCTTCAAGGTGCTCCTCAAGGAGCTGCAGTCGCTGTGCCTGAACGTCGAGGTGCTGTCCAGCGACGGTGTGGCTCTTGAGATGCGCGAGACGGACGACGAGGTGTTCCGCGCCGCCGAGGAACTCGGCATCGACCTCTCCCGGCGTGAGCCGAGCAGCGTCGAGGAAGTTTGATTCGTGGCACGGGCGCCGGCCAGCAGACCGGCGCCCACCACGACCTAGCAATTACCCGAGCAACTGAATCGTGAGGACATAGACGAAGTGCTCGACGTCAACTACTTCGACGAACTGCGCATCGGTCTGGCCACTGCTGACGACATCCGCCAGTGGTCGCACGGCGAGGTCAAGAAGCCCGAGACGATCAACTACCGCACCCTGAAGCCGGAGAAGGACGGGCTCTTCTGCGAGAAGATCTTCGGTCCTACCCGGGACTGGGAGTGCTACTGCGGTAAGTACAAGCGGGTCCGGTTCAAGGGCATCATCTGTGAGCGCTGCGGCGTCGAGGTGACCCGTGCCAAGGTCCGCCGTGAGCGCATGGGCCACATCGAGCTCGCCGCCCCGGTCACGCACATCTGGTACTTCAAGGGTGTGCCCAGCCGGCTCGGCTACCTGCTCGACCTGGCGCCGAAAGACCTTGAGAAGATCATCTACTTCGCGTCGTACGTGATCACCAGCGTCGACAAGGAGGCCCGCCACCGCGACCTCGCCACCCTCGAGAACGAGGTCTCGGCGGAGAAGCGTCAGGCGGAGAACGCCCGCGACTCGGAGATCGAGAAGCGTGCCGCGAAGCTGGAGCAGGACCTCGCCGAGCTTGAGGCCGAGGGCGCGAAGGCCGACGTGCGCCGCAAGGTCAAGGAGTCCGGCGAGCGCGAGATGCGCCAGATGCGGGACCGCGCGCAGCGTGAGATCGACCGTCTCGACGAGGTCATGGACACGTTCCGGAAGCTGGACCGCAAGAACCTCATCACCGACGAGCTGCTCTACCGCGAGCTGCGCGACCGGTTCGGTGAGTACTTCACCGGCGCCATGGGTGCCGAGGCGATCAAGGCGCTCCTGGAGAACCTGGACCTCGACGACGAGGCCGAGTCGCTGCGCGAGACCATCCGCAGCGGCAAGGGCCAGCGCAAGATCCGGGCGCTCAAGCGGCTGAAGGTCGTCGCGGCGTTCCTCAACACCGCCAACTCGCCGCTGGGCATGGTCCTGGACTGCGTCCCGGTCATCCCGCCGGACCTGCGTCCGATGGTCCAGCTCGACGGTGGCCGCTTCGCCACCAGCGACCTCAACGACCTGTACCGGCGCGTGATCAACCGCAACAACCGGCTCAAGCGCCTGATCGACCTGGGTGCCCCGGAGATCATCGTCAACAACGAGAAGCGGATGCTGCAGGAGGCCGTCGACGCGCTGTTCGACAACGGTCGCCGCGGTCGTCCGGTCACCGGCCCGGGCAACCGGCCGCTGAAGTCGCTGTCCGACATGCTCAAGGGCAAGCAGGGCCGCTTCCGGCAGAACCTGCTCGGCAAGCGCGTCGACTACTCCGGCCGTTCGGTCATCGTCGTCGGCCCGCAGCTCAAGCTGCACCAGTGCGGCCTGCCGAAGCAGATGGCGCTGGAGCTGTTCAAGCCGTTCGTGATGAAGCGCCTGGTGGACCTCAACCACGCGCAGAACATCAAGTCGGCCAAGCGCATGGTCGAGCGTCAGCGTCCGGTCGTGTGGGACGTGCTGGAGGAGGTCATCGCGGAGCACCCGGTGCTGCTCAACCGCGCGCCGACCCTGCACCGCCTGGGCATCCAGGCCTTCGAGCCACAGCTGGTCGAGGGCAAGGCCATCCAGATCCACCCGCTCGTCTGCACCGCCTTCAACGCCGACTTCGACGGCGACCAGATGGCCGTGCACGTGCCGCTGTCCGCGGAGGCGCAGGCCGAGGCCCGCATCCTCATGCTGTCCAGCAACAACATCCTCAAGCCGGCCGACGGCAAGCCGGTCACCATGCCCACCCAGGACATGGTCATCGGCCTGTACCACCTGACGCACATCCAGAAGAACCTGCTCGGCGAGGGGCGCACCTTCAGCTCCGACGCCGAGGCCCGGATGGCGTTCGACAACGGCGAGCTGCACCTGCAGGCCCTGGTGAAGATCCGCCTGCGCGGCATCATCGGCGTCGACAACGGTGCGGCCGGCCCGCAGTGGGAGGCCCCGGAGGGCTGGCAGTCCGGCGACACCGTCACGGTCGAGACGACCCTGGGCCGGGTGCTCTTCAACGAGACCCTCCCGGTGGGCTACCGCTTCGTCAACTACGAGATCCGCAAGGGTCAGCTGTCGGCGATCGTCAACGACCTGGCCGAGCGCTTCCCGAAGGTCTCCCTCGCGGCGACCCTGGACGCGCTGAAGCTGGCCGGCTTCCACTGGGCCACCTGGTCCGGCGTCACCATCGGCATGGAGGACGTCATCCAGCCGCCTCGTAAGCGCGAGATCCTCGAGCGCTACGAGAAGGAGGCCGAGCGGATCGACAAGCAGTACCAGCGCGGTCTCATGACGGCCGAGGAGCGTCGCGGCGAGCTCATCGAGATCTGGACCAAGGCGACCAGCGAGGTCGCCAAGGAGATGGAAAGCGCGCTGCCGCAGGAAAACCCGTTGTGGAAGATGATCAACTCGGGCGCCCGCGGTAACCTGCTCCAGCTCCGCCAGATCGCCGCGATCCGTGGCCTGGTGGCCAACCCGAAGGGCGAGATCATCCCGCGGCCGATCAAGGCCAGCTACCGGGAGGGTCTGTCCGTGCTGGAGTACTTCATCTCCACGCACGGCGCGCGGAAGGGTCTGGCCGACACCGCGCTGCGGACCGCAGACTCGGGTTACCTGACCCGTCGTCTGGTGGACGTGTCGCAGGACGTCATCATCCGGGAAGAGGACTGCGGCACCGACCGCGCCATCCCGATGACGGTCGGCGAGCTGCACGACGGCGTCATGCGCATCCACCAGCACGCGGAGACGGGCGTCCACGCTCGTACCCTCGCCGACGACGTCCGCGACAAGGACGGCAAGCTCGTCGCCGAGCGCGGCACGGACATCAACTCGATCACGGTCGACCTGCTGGTCGCGGCCGGGACCGAGACGGTGCGGGTGCGCAGCGTGCTCACCTGCGAGTCGAAGCTCGGCGTCTGCGGCGCCTGCTACGGCCGGTCGCTGCCCACGGGCAAGACGGTCGACGTCGGCGAGGCGGTCGGCATCATCGCCGCCCAGTCGATCGGTGAGCCCGGCACGCAGCTGACGATGCGTACCTTCCACACCGGTGGCGTCGCGGGTGAGGACATCACCCAGGGTCTGCCCCGTGTCCAGGAGATCTTCGAGGCCCGTGTGCCGAAGGGTAAGGCGCCCATCGCCGACACCCCCGGTCGCGTGCGCATCGAGGACGGCGAGCGCATGCGGAAGATCATCATCGTGCCGGACGACGGCAGCGAGGAGATCGTCCACGACAAGCTCAGCCGGCGCACCAAGCTGCGCTACCAGGACGGCGAGCACGTCGAGGTCGGCGAGAAGCTCACCGAGGGCACGATCGACCCGCACGAGCTGCTGCGCATCATGGGTCCCCGGGCGGTCCAGGTCCACCTGACCTCCGAGGTCCAGGAGGTGTACCGCTCGCAGGGCGTGCTCATCCACGACAAGCACATCGAGATCATCATCCGGCAGATGCTCAAGCGGGTCACGGTCATCGACTCCGGCTCCACCGAGTTCCTGCCCGGTGTGCTGGTCGACCGTGCGCTGTTCGAGGCGGAGAACCGTCGCGTCGTCGCCGAGGGCGGCGAGCCGGCGGCCGGCCGTCCCGTGCTCATGGGTATCACCAAGGCGTCCCTGGCGACGGAGTCGTGGCTGTCCGCGGCCTCGTTCCAGGAGACGACCCGGGTGCTGACCGACGCGGCGATCCACGCGCGCAGCGACTCGCTGATCGGTCTGAAGGAGAACGTCATCATCGGCAAGCTCATCCCGGCGGGTACCGGCATCAGCAAGTACCGCAGCATCCGGGTCGAGCCGACCGAAGAGGCGAAGGCGAAGGTCTACTCGATGACCGGCTACCCGGAGGCCGACTACGGCTTCGGCCCGGCCAGCGGGCAGGCGGTCCCCCTGGACGACTTCGACCTGGGCTCCTTCCGCTAAGCGGCACATCCACCACGAGGGCGGGGACCACATGGTCTCCGCCCTCGCGGTGTGTACCGGATAGGCTCGGGTGGTGACGTCATCGACGCGCCATCCGCTCGACCCGGACCCGGTCCGCGCCACCAAGGCCTCGGCCGTCTTCGGGCTCGGCCTGCTGTCCGTGGTGACCGGGCCGTTCCTCGGCGGGCTGATCCCGGCGACCCTGGCGCTGCTCATGGCCAAGGAGTCCCACCGCGAGCTGGTCGCCGCGGAGGGCTTCCTGCTGGGCGCCAGGAGGCTCCGTAACGGCGTGCGGCTCGCGTGGACGGGCATCGTGCTGTCGATCGCCGCGCTGGTCGTCCTGGCGATCCTGGGCCTGCTGGCCTATGCCCGTAGCCGCGGCACCGACTTCGACCCGTTGGTGAACTGACGTGACCTACCCGTATCAGCGGCAGCCGCCGCCCCCGCACGCCCAGCCGGCCGGGATGCGGATCGACCACGTCCAGGGGACCCCGTTCGGGGTCGCCTACCCGATGGTCCAGCCGGTCCCCAACGGCCCGGCGATCGGCAGCCTCGTCGCCGGCATCGCGTCGGTCTTCGTCGGTCTGACCGTCAGCTGCTTCGGCCTGCTCGGCGCGTCCGAGGGATGGGGCCCGGTCGCCGGTGGGGCGTTCACCATCCTGGCGGTCTTCCTGGGCCTCGGAGCCGTCGGCCTGGGCGTGTTCGGGATGCGGCAGATCCGCAGGGTGGGCCGCCTGGTGAGCGGCCGGGGGATGGCCCTCACGGGCGTCGTGCTCGGCTCGGTCGGCGCCGGCATCGGCGTCCTGTCACTCATCGCCGCGTTTCTGTTGGCCGCGACCACCTAAGGGGCCGGCGACCAGCACGGACACCGATGATGCGACCCCAAGGACGGGCGGATCAGACACCAGGTACTCTTGGTGTGAAGAGTGTTCCGTCTTGGGGCCGAGCCGTCGATTTTGACCAGCGTCCTCACGGTGGGTACTCTTTCCCCTCGTGCCCGGCTTTGCCGGGCAACTCGTGCGTGCGTCCACAACGGCCCGCCATCCGCGGGTTGAGGGTGGATGCAAACCGCGAAACCCGGTTGGCACTTCTTGGACCGGGTTCGCGCGGCGGGCGACACGCCCGACCGCGGGTGCCGGTCACGCCGTGGAGACAGCGAAGAAGAAGACGTGCGGCCGCGAGGCCGAAGGGAGACAGGCCCAGTGCCTACGATCCAGCAGCTGGTCCGCAAGGGCCGCCAGGCGAAGCTGAGCAAGACCAAGACGCCGGCGCTCAAGGGCAGCCCGCAGCGGCGTGGCGTCTGCACGCGTGTGTACACCACCACGCCGAAGAAGCCGAACTCGGCGCTGCGCAAGGTGGCCCGTGTGCGACTGAGCAACGGTATCGAGGTGACGGCCTACATCCCCGGTGTCGGTCACAACCTTCAGGAGCACTCGATCGTGCTGGTCCGTGGTGGCCGAGTGAAGGACCTCCCCGGCGTCCGGTACAAGATCATTCGCGGTTCGCTGGACACCCAGGGTGTCCGTAACCGCAAGCAGGCTCGCAGCCGGTACGGCGCGAAGAAGGAGAAGAGCTGACATGCCGCGTAAAGGCCCCGCGCCGCGCCGGCCCCTGGTGGCGGACCCGGTCTACAACTCCCTGCTCGTCACCCAGCTGATCAACAAGATCCTGGTCGAGGGCAAGCGTCAGCTCGCCGAGCGCGTTGTCTACAACGCCCTCGAAGGCTGCCGGGAGAAGTCAGGCACCGACCCCGTCGTCACGCTGAAGCGCGCGATGGACAACGTCAAGCCGACCCTCGAGGTCCGCAGCCGCCGCGTCGGTGGCGCGACCTACCAGGTGCCGGTCGAGGTGCGCCCTCCCAGGGCCGTGACGCTGGGTCTGCGCTGGCTGGTCAGCTACTCGCGGGCCCGTCGTGAGAAGACCATGGTGGAGCGGCTCATGAACGAGCTGCTGGACGCCAGCAACGGGCTCGGGGCCGCTGTGAAGCGCCGCGAGGACACCCACAAGATGGCGGAGTCCAACAAGGCCTTCGCGCACTACCGCTGGTAAGCGACGCTCTACCAAGCAATCCGACGAGAGACGAAGTAGGGATTCGAAGTGGCTGCCTCAGACGCTGCCCTTGCCAAGGTCCGGAACATCGGCATCATGGCGCACATCGACGCCGGTAAGACGACGACGACTGAGCGCATCCTGTTCTACACCGGCATCACGTACAAGATCGGTGAAGTCCACGAGGGCGCTGCCGTCATGGACTGGATGGAGCAGGAGCAGGAGCGGGGCATCACCATCACCTCCGCCGCCACGAAGTGCGAGTGGAAGGGCCACGTCATCCAGATCATCGACACGCCCGGCCACGTCGACTTCACGGTCGAGGTCGAGCGGTCGCTGCGGGTCCTGGACGGTGCGGTAGCGGTCTACGACGGCGTGGCCGGCGTGGAGCCGCAGACGGAGAACGTCTGGCGCCAGGCCGACAAGTACAACGTTCCGCGTATGTGCTTCGTCAACAAGCTGGACCGCACCGGTGCCGACTTCTTCCGCTGCGTGCAGATGATGATCGACCGGCTCAACGCGACCCCGCTGGTCCTGCAGATCCCGATCGGCCTGGAAGGCGACCACATCGGCGTCGTCGACCTCCTGGAGATGCGTGCGCTCACGTGGCGCGGCGAGACCCAGAAGGGCGAGGACTACGCCATCGAGGAGATCCCCGCGGATCTCGCCGACCAGGCGGCCGAGTGGCGCGACAAGCTCCTCGAGACGCTGTCGGAGACCGACGACGACATCATGGTCCGCTACCTCGACGGCGACACGTTCGACGTCAAGGAGCTCAGGGCCGCGATCCGCCGGGCGACCATCGCCGGCAAGCTCAACCCGGTCGTCTGTGGCTCGGCGTTCAAGAACAAGGGCGTCCAGCCCATGCTCGACGCCGTGGTCGAGTTCCTCCCGTCGCCGCTGGACATCCCCGCCGTCGAGGGCATCGCCACCGACGGCGAGACCCCGCTGCTGCGCAAGCCGGACAATGCCGAGCCGTTCTCGTCCCTGGCCTTCAAGATCCAGACGGACAAGCACCTCGGCAAGCTCACCTACGTGCGCATCTACTCCGGCACGCTCGAATCCGGCGCCCAGGTGGTCAACTCCACCAAGGACCGTAAAGAGCGGATCGGCAAGATCTACCAGATGCACGCGAACAAGCGTGAGGAGCGGCCCAGCGCTCAGGCGGGTGACATCATCGCGGTGCAGGGTCTCAAGCAGACCACCACGGGTGACACCCTCTGTGACCCGGCGCACCAGGTGATCCTGGAGTCGATGACGTTCCCGGAGCCGGTCATCCAGGTCGCGATCGAGCCGAAGAGCAAGGCCGACCAGGAGAAGCTGGGCACCGCCATCCAGCGCCTGGCCGAGGAGGACCCGACCTTCCGCGTCAAGAACGACGAGGAGACCGGCCAGACCATCATCGCCGGCATGGGCGAGTTGCACCTCGACATCCTGGTCGACCGGATGCGCCGCGAGTTCAGCGTCGAGGCCAACATCGGCAAGCCGCAGGTGGCCTACCGCGAGACCATCAAGGGCGTCGTCGACAAGATCGACTACGTGCACAAGAAGCAGACCGGTGGCTCGGGTCAGTACGCGAAGGTGGTCGTCAAGCTCGAGCCGCTGGAGATGACAGCGGACGGCCCGACCTACGAGTTCGTCAACGCGGTCTCGGGCGGTCGCATCCCGAAGGAGTTCATCCCTTCGGTCGACGCCGGCGCCCAGGACGCGATGCAGTACGGCGTGCTCGCGGGCTACCCGGTGGTGGGCGTCAAGCTGACGCTTCTCGACGGGCAGTACCACGAGGTCGACTCGTCGGAAATGGCGTTCAAGATCGCTGGCTCGATGGTGATGAAGGAGGCGGCCCGCAGGGCTACTCCCACCCTCCTCGAGCCGTTGATGGCCGTCGAGGTCACCACCCCGGAAGAGAACATGGGCGACGTGATCGGCGACCTCAACTCCCGGCGCGGCACCATCCAGGCGATGGAGGAGCGCGGCGGTGCCCGTGTCGTCCGCGCCACGGTGCCGTTGTCGGAAATGTTCGGCTACGTCGGCGACCTGCGGTCGAAGACCCAGGGCCGGGCGAGCTACTCGATGCAGTTCGACTCCTACGCCGAGGTTCCCGCGAACGTCGCCAAGGAGATCATCGCGAAGGCGACCGGGGAGTAGTTCCCGGTCCGCGGCCGCGAGGCTGCATCAGCGGGCCTGAGGCTTCAGCCGCCAGACCCAAGTCGACAGGGTGCGTTGACCGCTTCAGGCGTCAACGCACCGCGAACCAGAAGTCCACAGGAGGACACCAGTGGCGAAGGCGAAGTTCGAGCGGACTAAGCCGCACGTCAACATCGGCACCATCGGTCACATCGACCACGGGAAGACGACGCTGACGGCGGCCATTACCAAGGTGCTTCACGACCGCATGCCGGACGTGAACCCCTACACCCCGTTCGACGAGATCGACAAGGCGCCGGAGGAGAAGGCCCGCGGCATCACGATCTCGATCGCACACGTCGAGTACCAGACCGAGGCCCGGCACTACGCCCACGTTGACTGCCCCGGTCACGCCGACTACATCAAGAACATGATCACCGGTGCCGCGCAGATGGACGGCGCGATCCTGGTGGTCGCGGCGACCGACGGCCCCATGCCGCAGACCCGCGAGCACGTGCTGCTGGCCCGCCAGGTCGGCGTCCCCTACATCGTGGTGGCGCTGAACAAGAGCGACATGGTCGACGACGAGGAGCTCCTGGAGCTCGTCGAGCTCGAGGTTCGTGAGCTGCTGTCGAGCCAGGAGTTCCCGGGCGACGACGCTCCGGTCGTGCGTGTCTCGGCCCTGAAGGCCCTCGAGGGCGACCCGAAGTGGTCGGACTCCCTCATGGAGCTCATGGGCGCCGTGGACAGCGCGATCCCGCAGCCCGAGCGCGAGACCGAGAAGCCGTTCCTCATGCCCGTCGAGGACGTCTTCACGATCACCGGTCGTGGCACGGTCGTGACCGGTCGTGTCGAGCGTGGCATCCTCAAGCCGAACGAGGAGGTCGAGATCGTTGGCATCCGTGCCAAGTCGATGAAGACCACCTGCACGGCGATCGAGATGTTCCGCAAGATCCTCGACGAGGCGCGTGCCGGCGAGAACGTCGGTCTGCTCCTGCGTGGTATCAAGCGCGAGGACGTCGAGCGCGGCATGGTCGTGGTGAAGCCGGGTAGCAACACCCCGCACACCGAGTTCGAGGCGACCGTCTACATCCTCTCCAAGGAGGAAGGTGGCCGGCACACCCCGTTCTTCCAGAACTACCGGCCGCAGTTCTACTTCCGCACCACGGACGTCACGGGCGTCGTCACGCTGCCGGAAGGCACCGAGATGATCATGCCCGGCGACAACACCGCGATGACCGTGTCGCTCATCCAGCCCATCGCGATGGAGGAAAACCTCCGCTTCGCGATCCGCGAGGGTGGTCGCACCGTCGGCGCCGGCCGTGTGACGAAGATCCTCAAGTAAAGACCTGAGGCACCCCGATTTCACTTTGTCGCACCTCGTGCGGCATAATGGTCGGGTTGCGTCGCGGGGCGGTCGAGACTGCTCGATGCTGAGCTGTTACGCCACAAGTGGCAGCTCTTGGAGAAGTCTCGACCGCTTCCGCGCGGCGTCAGTCTTGCGACTGGCGCGCGCCCCTGCGTTTTGGGCGTGGCACGCCCTGGGGTAGGTCTCCGGAAGCCACCAGCAGTCCTGAGAAGGACGTCGGTGGCGGAGCCTGGCCCTTGGCCGCGACACGCCCGACCGCGGGGGTCGGACAGACCAAATAGGCGGCACCGGACCCTTCGGGGTTCCGCGAGGTCGAGAGACTTCGCATGAGAGAGGGAACTGAAGCCACCATGGCGGGACAGAAGATCCGCATCCGGCTCAAGGCCTACGACCACGAGGTCGTCGACTCCTCGGCGCGGAAGATCGTCGAGACGGTCACGCGCACCGGGGCTCAGGTCGCTGGGCCGGTGCCGCTGCCCACTGAGATCAACCGCTACTGCGTGATCCGCTCGCCGCACAAGTACAAGGACTCGCGCGAGCACTTCGAGATGCGCACGCACAAGCGTCTGATCGACATCATCGACCCGACCCCGAAGACGGTTGACTCGCTCATGCGGCTCGACCTGCCGGCTGGTGTCGACATCGAGATCAAGCTGTAGGGACCGGACTTATGGACAGGCAAGTCAAGGGCATCCTGGGTGAGAAGCTCGGCATGACCCAGATCTGGGACAACGGCAAGGTCGTCCCGGTGACTGTGGTGCAGGCCGGCCCGTGCGTCGTGACCCAGGTGCGCACGGCTGACAACGACGGTTACTCCGCGGTCCAGCTCGCGTGGGGCCAGATCGACCCGCGCAAGGTCAACAAGCCGCGGTCGGGCCACTTCGCCAAGGCGGACGTCGCCCCCCGTCGTCACATCGTGGAGCTGCGGACCACCGACGCCGGCGAATACTCGCTCGGCCAGGAGATCACCGCCGAGAGCTTCACCGCGGGCCAGCGCATCGACGTGACCGGCCGCACCAAGGGCAAGGGCTACGCCGGTGTCATGAAGCGGCACGGCTTCCACGGCCTGCGCGCGAGCCACGGTGTCGAGCGCAAGCACCGCTCGCCGGGTTCCATCGGCGCCTGCGCGACCCCGGGTCGCGTCTTCAAGGGCGTGAAGATGGCCGGCCGCATGGGTGGGGTGCGCTTCACCGTGCAGAACCTCACCGTCCAGGCGGTCGAGCTGGAGCAGGGTCTGATCCTGATCAGGGGTGCGGTCCCCGGCCCGAAGGGCAGCCTCGTGCTGCTGCGCAGTGCCGCGAAGGTCGACCTGAAGTCGCAGAAGGGTGGGATCACCAAGTGACCACCGTTGACATCAAGACGGTTGACGGCGCCACGAACGGCACCGTCGAGCTGCCGGACGCGATCTTCGACGCGCAGGCCAGCATCCCGCTGCTGCACCAGGTCGTCGTGGCCCAGCTCGCCGCGGCCCGCCAGGGCACGCACAAGGTCAAGACGCGGGGCGAGGTGTCCGGCGGTGGCCGCAAGCCCTACAAGCAGAAGGGCACCGGCCGCGCCCGTCAGGGCTCGATCCGCGCGCCGCAGTTCACCGGCGGTGGCGTCACGCACGGCCCCGTGCCGCGTGACTACACCCAGCGGGTGAACAAGAAGATGAAGGCCGCCGCGCTGCGCGGGGCGCTCTCCGACCGGGCCCGCGAGGGTCGCATCCACGTCGTGGAGAGCTTCATCAGCGGCGACGCGCCGAAGACCAAGGACGCTCTCAAGGTGCTGCGTGGGATCACCGACGCGCGCCGCGTCCTCGTGGTCCTGCCGCGCGACGACGAGGCCAACTGGCTGAGCCTGCGCAACGAGCAGTCGGTGCACCTCCTGGTGGCCGACCAGCTCAACACGCACGACGTGCTCGTCGCCGACCAGGTCATCTTCACGGCCGCGGCGCTCGACGAGTTCCTGGGCGTGCCGGCGGACAACAGCGCCGACGAGACCACTGAGGAGGCCTGATCATGGCGACGATCGCCGATCCACGCGACGTGATCATCCAGCCGGTGGTCTCTGAGAAGAGCTACAGCGAGCTCAACCGCAACTGGTACACGTTCCTGGTGCACCCGGACGCGAACAAGACCGAGATCAAGATCGCGATCCAGCAGATCTTCAGCGTCCGCGTCCTGTCGGTCAACACCATCAACCGCGAAGGCAAGCGCAAGCGGACCCGCACGGGTTGGGGCAAGCGCAAGGACACGAAGCGGGCGATGGTCAAGCTCGCCGACGGTGACCGGATCGAAGCCTTCGGCGGACCGGTCAGCTGAGGGGTATAGACGATGGCTATCCGTAAATACAAGCCGACGACCCCGGGTCGTCGTGGTTCGAGCGTTGCCGACTTCGCGGAGATCACCCGATCGACGCCGGAGAAGTCGCTCCTCGTCCCGCTGCCCAGCAAGGGCGGACGCAACGTCCACGGCCGCGTCACCGCGCGCCACCAGGGCGGCGGCCACAAGCGCCAGTACCGGTTGATCGACTTCCGGCGTGCCGACAAGGACGGGATCCCCGCCAAGGTCGCGCACATCGAGTACGACCCCAACCGGACCGCGCGGATCGCGCTGCTGCACTACGCCGACGGCGAGAAGCGCTACATCATCGCGCCGAAGGACCTGAAGCAGGGCGACCGTGTCGAGGCCGGGGTCGGCGCCGACATCAAGCCGGGCAACAACCTGCAGCTGCGCAACATCCCGGTCGGCACCACCGTGCACGCGGTGGAGCTGCGCCCGGGCGGCGGCGCGAAGCTCGCCCGTTCGGCCGGCGTCGGCGTCCAGCTGCTGGGCCGTGAGGGCCAGTACGCGACGCTGCGCATGCCGTCCGGCGAGATCCGGCGCGTGGAGGTGGCCTGCCGGGCCACCATCGGCGAGATCGGCAACGCCGACCAGTCGAACATCAACTGGGGCAAGGCCGGCCGCATGCGCTGGAAGGGCAAGCGCCCGACCGTTCGTGGTGTCGCCATGAACCCTGTCGACCACCCGCACGGTGGTGGTGAGGGTAAGACCTCTGGTGGTCGCCACCCGGTCAACCCGAAGGGCAAGCCGGAGGGCCGTACGCGGCGCAAGGGCCAGCCGAGCGACCGACTCATCGTCCGTAGGCGTTACGCCACCCGGAAGCGCGGCTAAGGAGCCTGAGCAATGCCTCGCAGCCTCAAGAAGGGCCCGTTCGTCGACGACCACCTCATCAAGAAGGTGGAAGTCCAGAACGCCAAGAACTCCAAGAACGTCATCAAGACCTGGTCGCGCCGATCGACGATCATCCCCGACATGCTCGGGCACACGATCGCCGTCCACGACGGGCGTAAGCACGTTCCCGTCTTCGTGACGGAGGCGATGGTCGGGCACAAGCTCGGCGAGTTCGCGCTGACCCGCACCTTCAAGGGTCACGAGAAGGACGACCGGAAGAGCCGCCGCCGCTAAGGCAGCCAACTAAAGGGGATTTCCCAATGCCAACAAAAGCAGCGGCGGCGCTGCCCGGTGCCCGGGCGATCGCGCGCCATGTGCGCGTGTCGCCCATGAAGGCGCGCCGTGTGGTGAACCTCGTCCGTGGGCTTCCCGCCCGCGACGCACTCACGGTGCTGCAGTTCGCCCCGCAGTCCGCGAGCGAGCCGGTCTACAAGGTGCTCGCGAGCGCCATCGCCAACGCAGAGAACAATGAGCGGCTCGACCCGGACTCGCTCCTGGTCGCCGAGGCATATGTCGACGAGGGCCCGACGCTCAAGCGGTTCCGGCCGCGGGCGCAGGGTCGCGCGTACCGGATCCGCAAGCGCACGAGCCACATCACCATCGTGGTCGAGAGCGTCCCGGCGACCCAGGCCCGCGCGGCGAAGGCCGGCGTGGCGAAGGCGACCAAGGCCGCCAAGGCCGTGACGCCGGAGACCGACGAGACCGACGAGGTCGAGTCAACGACGGCCAAGAAGGCCGCGCCGGCGAAGAAGGCCGCGGCGAAGAAGGCGGCGCCGAAGGCTGACGCCGAGGAAGGGACCGAGTAATGGGTCAGAAGGTTCACCCGCACGGGTTCCGGCTCGGCATCAGCACCGACTGGAAGTCCCGCTGGTACGCCGACAAGCTGTACAAGGACTACATCGCCGAGGACGTCAAGATCCGTCGGATGATGTCCAAGGGCCTTGAGCGCGCCGGCATCGCGAAGGTCGACATCGAGCGCACCCGCGACCGGGTCCGTGTGGACATCCACACGGCCCGCCCGGGCATCGTCATCGGCCGCAAGGGCGCCGAGGCCGACCGCATCCGCAACGAGCTGGAGAAGCTCACCGGCAAGCAGGTGCAGCTCAACATCCTCGAGGTGAAGAGCCCCGAGTCGGACGCGCAGCTCGTCGCGCAGGGCGTGGCCGAGCAGCTGTCCAGCCGGGTCAGCTTCCGCCGGGCGATGCGCAAGGCGATGCAGTCCGCGATGAAGAACACGCTCGTCAAGGGCATCCGGGTGCAGGTCTCCGGCCGCCTCGGCGGCGCCGAGATGAGCCGCACGGAGTTCTACCGTGAGGGTCGCGTTCCGCTGCACTCGCTGCGCGCCAACATCGAGTACGGCTTCTTCGAGGCTCGTACCACCTTCGGCCGCATCGGCGTGAAGGTCTGGATCTACAAGGGCGACGCCGTCCCGGGTCGTGAGGCGCCGGCTGAGGCCGCCGCTCCGCGCGGTGGCCGTCGCGAGCGCACCGACCGGCCCGAACGGCCGCGTCGTGGTCGCTCTGGTTCCTCCGGCACGACCGCCGGCGGCACCGAGGCCGGTCGGGCCGCAGCCGCGGCCCAGGCCGCCGAGGTGACCCCCGAGGCCGCCCCGGTGGAGCAAGCAGCGGCAGAGACGCCTCAGGAGGGCTGACGAATGCTGATCCCTCGTAAGCCCCCGAAGGGCTTCCGCAAGCCGCACCACCCGGACCGTCACGGTCCGGCCAAGGGCGGCACCCGCGTGGTCTTCGGCGAGTTCGGTATCCAGGCTCTCGAGCCGGCGTACATCACGAACCGCCAGATCGAGGCGGCCCGTATCGCCATGACCCGGCACATCAAGCGTGGTGGCAAGGTCTGGATCACGATCTTCCCGGACCGCTCCATCACCAAGAAGCCGGCCGAGACCCGCATGGGCTCCGGCAAGGGTTCCCCCGAGTGGTGGGTGGCCAACATCAAGCCGGGCCGGATCCTGTTCGAGATGTCGTTCCCGAACGAGCAGATCGCCCGCGAGGCAATGCGCCGCGCGATCCACAAGCTTCCGCTGAAGTGCCGGATCGTCACGCGCGAAGGGGCTGATGTCTGATGGCCGCCGGAATCAAGGCGACCGACCTGCGCGAGCTGTCCGACGAGAGCCTGGTCGAGAAGCTTCGGGAAGCGAAGGCGGAGCTGTTCAACCTCCGCGTCCAGTCGGCCACCGGCCAGCTGGACAACCACGGGCGGTTGCAGATCATCCGCAAGGACATCGCCCGGATCTACACGATCATGCGCGAGCGCGAGCTGGGTCTCTCAGCCGCGCCCGACGCTGTGGCTGAGGTGGCATGAGCATGAGCGAGCAGACGACCGAGAGCACCGAGGTCCGCGGCCGCCGCAAGGTCCGCGAGGGCCTCGTGGTCAGCGACAAGATGGACAAGACCGTCGTCGTGGCGGTCGAGGACCAGGTCAAGCACCCGCTGTACGGCAAGGTCATGCGCCGCACCAACAAGCTCAAGGCGCACGACGAGCAGAACGCCTGCGGTATCGGCGACCGGGTGCTGCTCATGGAGACCCGGCCGCTGTCCGCCACCAAGCGCTGGCGGGTCGTGGAGATCCTCGAAAAGGCCAAGTAAGGCCGTCGTTCCGCCAAGCTCGGCACCGGGCCGCGTGCCCGGTGCCGAGAACTGGCAGACATTAGGAGACAAGCGTGATTCAGCAGGAGTCGCGGCTGCGCGTCGCCGACAACACGGGTGCCCGGGAGATCCTGTGCATCCGTGTGCTCGGTGGCTCGGGTCGCCGCTATGCAGGCATCGGTGACATCATCGTCGCCACCGTGAAGGACGCCATCCCGGGTGCCGGGGTGAAGAAGGGCGATGTGGTCAAGGCCGTCATCGTCCGGACCACCAAGGAACGGCGCCGGCCGGACGGGTCGTACATCCGGTTCGACGAGAACGCCGCCGTGATCATCAAGGATGGCGGTGACCCCCGTGGTACCCGCATCTTCGGCCCGGTCGGGCGTGAGCTCCGGGACAAGCGTTTCATGAAGATCATCTCGCTCGCGCCGGAGGTGTTGTAACCATGAAGGTCAAAAAGGGCGACACCGTCCTGGTCATCGCGGGCAAGGACAAGGGCACCCGGGGCAAGGTCCTCACCGCCCTCCCGCGCGAGGACAAGGTCATCGTCGAGGGCGTCAACCGGGTCAAGAAGCACACCCGTATCCGCACCACCCAGCGTGGTTCGAAGACCGGTGGCATCGTGACCCAGGAAGCCGCCATCCACGTCTCGAACGTGATGGTGATCGACTCGGACAACAAGCCGACCCGCGTCGGCGCCCGCATCGACGAGGACGGCGTCAAGACCCGCACGTCGCGTCGCTCCGGTAAGGATCTGTGATGACGACGGTCGACAAGGTGAACCCGCGCCTCAAGCAGCGCTACCGCGACGAGATCGCGGGCCAGCTGCGGGAGCAGTTCAAGTACGACAACGTGATGCAGATCCCGGGCGTCGTCAAGGTCGTCGTCAACATGGGCGTCGGTGAGGCGGCCCGCGACTCGAAGCTGATCGACGGCGCGGTCCGCGACCTCGCCACGATCACCGGTCAGCGGCCGCAGATCCGCAAGGCGACCAAGTCCATCGCGCAGTTCAAGCTGCGTGAGGGCATGCCGATCGGTGCCAAGGTCACCCTCCGCAACGACCGCATGTGGGAGTTCCTCGACCGGCTGCTGTCGATCGCACTGCCGCGTATCCGCGACTTCCGCGGTCTCGACGGGCGCAAGCTCGACGGCAACGGCAACTACACCTTCGGTCTCACCGAGCAGTCGGTGTTCCACGAGATCGACCAGGACCGCATCGACCGGCCGCGAGGGATGGACATCACCGTGGTCACCACCGCTCGCACGGACGAGGAAGGTCGCGCGCTGCTCAAGCTGCTCGGCTTCCCGTTCCGTGAGAACTAGGAGAACTGACCAATGGCGAAAAAGGCCCTAGTCCTCAAGGCCGCCGCGAAGCCCAAGTTCGCGGTCCGCGCATACACCCGCTGCCAGCGCTGCGGCCGGCCCAAGGCCGTGTACCGGAAGTTCGGGCTCTGCCGCGTGTGCATCCGTGAGATGGCGCACCGGGGCGAACTGCCCGGCGTTTCCAAGGCCTCCTGGTAAACCTCCTTCGCCGTAGGCCCGCCCACAGCGGCGAGGAACCGCGGCGAGAAAGGCTGACAAAGCAATGACCATGACCGACCCGATCGCAGACATGCTGACGCGTCTGCGTAACGCCAACCAGGCGTACCACGACCGCGTGACCATGCCCTATTCGAAGATCAAGGCGAACATCGCCGAGGTGCTCAAGTCCGAGGGCTACGTGTCCTCGTGGCAGGTTCAGGAGCCGGACGAGGGCAAGGTCGGCAAGACGCTGATCGTTGAGCTCAAGTACGGCCAGAGCCGCGAGCGCAGCCTCGCCGGCATCCGCCGGGTCTCGAAGCCCGGTCTGCGGGTGTACGCGAAGTCGGTGGAGATGCCGCGCGTGCTCGGTGGCCTCGGTGTGGCCATCATCTCGACGTCCCAAGGGCTGCTCACCGACCGGCAGGCCCGCAAGCGAGGGGTGGGCGGGGAAGTCCTCGCCTACGTCTGGTAAGGGAGAGCCTTCAATGTCTCGAATCGGACGTAAGCCCATCGCGGTGCCCGCCGGCGTCGACCTCAAGATCGACGGCCAGGTCATCACCGTCAAGGGACCCAAGGGCGAGCTCAACCACACCCTCGCCGAGCCCATCACGCTGGAGAAGGCCGACGACGGCTCCTTCAACGTCGTGCGCCCCAACGACGAGCGCAAGGCCAAGGAGCTCCACGGCCTGTCGCGCACCCTGATCGCGAACATGGTCATCGGCGTCACCGAGGGCTACCGCAAGAGCCTCGAGATCGCCGGCACCGGTTACCGCGTCACGGCGAAGGGTGCCGACCTGGAGTTCGCGCTCGGGTTCTCCCACCCCGTGCTCGTGACGCCCCCTCCGGGCATCACGTTCACCGTCGAGCGGCCGACGCTGTTCCACATCGCCGGCATCGACAAGCAGCAGGTGGGCGAGGTCGCCGCCAACATCCGCAAGATCCGCCCGCCGGAGCCGTACAAGGGCAAGGGCGTGAAGTACCAGGGCGAGGTCATCCGCCGTAAGGCTGGAAAGGCAGGCAAGAAGTGAGCGCCACGCTGCTCAAGCGCCGCAACACAGGCGGCTCCGCCGCGGCGCGCCGAGTCGGGCGCGCACGCCGGCACTTCCGCATCCGCAAGCACGTCAGTGGCACCGCCGAGCGTCCGCGCCTGGTCGTCACCCGCTCGCTGCGGAACATCACCGCGCAGATCGTCGACGACCTCAAGGGCCACACGCTGGCCTCGGCCTCGACGCTCGACACGACCATCCGTGGCACCGACGGCGACAAGAAGGCACTGGCCGGCAAGGTCGGCACCCTTCTCGCCGAGCGGGCGAAGGCCGCGGGTGTCGGCAAGGTCGTCTTCGACCGTGGCGGAAACCGTTACGCCGGCCGCATCGCGGCCCTGGCTGACGCCGCCCGCGAAGCCGGACTCGAATTCTAGGAAAGGGAACGTTCATGCCTGGTCCTCAGCGCAGGGGCGGCGGGTCCGGTGGGAACACCGAAGGTGGCGGCCGTCGCGAGAATCGTCGCGAAGGTGGCGGCCGCGGCAACGCGCCCGCCGAGAAGACCCCTCACCTCGAGCGGGTCGTCGCGATCAACCGTGTCGCCAAGGTCGTCAAGGGTGGTCGGCGCTTCAGCTTCACCGCCCTCGTCATCGTCGGTGACGGCGACGGCACTGTCGGCGTCGGTTACGGAAAGGCCAAGGAGGTGCCCGCGGCCATCGCCAAGGGTGTCGAGGAGGCCAAGAAGCACTTCTTCAAGGTGCCGCGGATCGCGGCCTCGATCCCGCACCCGGTGATCGGCGAGGACGCCGCAGGCGTCGTGCTGCTCAAGCCGGCCTCCGCCGGTACCGGCGTCATCGCCGGTGGCCCGGTGCGTGCCGTCCTGGAGTGCGCCGGCATCCACGACGTGCTCTCCAAGAGCCTCGGCTCCTCCAACGCCATCAACATCGTCCACGCGACGGTGGCGGCGCTGAAGAAGCTCGAGTCGCCGGAGGCCGTCGCGGCTCGCCGTGGCCTGCCGGTCGAGGACGTCGCTCCGGCGGCCATGCTGGCCCAGCGGGCCGGGGTCGGTGCATGACATGGCGCGCCTGAAGGTCACCCAGATCCGGTCCGAGATCGGCACCAAGCAGAACCAGCGCGACACGCTGCGTTCGCTCGGGCTGAAGCGGATCCGTGACGTCGTCGTCAAGGAAGACCGTCCGGAGATCCGCGGCATGATCCACACCGTGACGCACCTGGTCACCGTGGAAGAGGTGGAGTAATCCGATGACGATCAAACTGCACCACCTGCGGCCCGCCCCGGGCGCCAAGACCGCGAAGACCCGTGTCGGTCGCGGTGAGGGCTCCAAGGGCAAGACCGCCGGTCGTGGCACCAAGGGCTCCAAGGCCCGCAAGAACATCTCGCCGGCGTTCGAGGGTGGGCAGATGCCCCTCCACATGCGCCTGCCGAAGCTCAAGGGCTTCAAGAACCGCAACCGCATCGAGTTCCAGGTCGTGAACCTGGCCCGCCTCGCGGAGCTGTTCCCCAAGGGCGGCACGATCGGGGTCGACGAGCTCGTCGACGCCGGTGCCGTCCGCAAGGGCGAGCTCGTCAAGGTCCTCGGTGACGGGGAGCTCGGCGGCGTGAAGCTGCAGGTCAGCGCGCACAAGTTCAGCGCGTCGGCCCGCGAGAAGCTCGAAGCGGCGGGTGGCACCGCCACTCTCCTCGGCGGCTCCGCAGCTGAGTGAACAACGCGCTACCGTGGCGTCCACCGGAGCACATCGGGTGGGCGCCACGCGGCGCCTCAGTACCAACTGAAAAGCTGAGGGATCGCCAGGGCGTGATGTGCTGCGGGCATGCTGTTAGAGTCCGTTGCGGTAACACGCTCGTCACCCGCTCAGCAGTAACACCAGCACCACCCAGACCCCACCTCGTCGGCCGCCCGGCCGCCTTGCGCAGGAGGAAGAACGTTGCTCTCCGCCTTTGCCAGCGCGTTTCGCACGCCTGACCTGCGCAACAAAATTCTGTTCACATTGCTGATGATCGGCCTCTATCGGGTGGGTGCCACGCTCCCCAGCCCCGGTGTGTCGTTCGGCAATGTGCAGAAGTGCCTCGACATCGTCGAGAGCGGCGCCGACAACCAGGTCTTCACTCTGCTGAACCTGTTCTCCGGCGGCGCGCTGCTGCAACTTTCAGTCTTCGCGCTGGGCATCATGCCCTACATCACCGCGAGCATCATCCTGCAGCTGCTGACGGTCGTGATCCCGCGCCTGGAGCAGCTCCGCAAGGAGGGTCAGTCCGGCCAGGCGAAGATCACGCAGTACACGCGCTACCTCACCCTCGGGCTCGGCGTCCTGCAGGCCTCGGCGTTCGTCGCCCTGGCCCGGTCCGGCCAGCTCTTCGGTGGCGCCTGCGACCAGAGCCAGTTCCCGGTCATCCCCGACACCGGCAAGATCCCGCTGTGGCTCACCCTCACCGCGCTGGTCATCACGATGACCGCCGGCACGGGCATGGTCATGTGGTTCGGCGAGCTCGTCACGGACCGCGGCGTCGGCAACGGCATGTCGGTCCTCATCTTCACCTCGATCGCCGCCCGCCTCCCCAACGAGGGCATCACGATCTGGCAGGACGACAAGACCACGTTCTTCGTGGTCGTCGGTCTCGCGGTCGTCGTCATCGCCTTCGTGGTCTTCCTGGAGCAGGCCCAGCGGCGCATCCCGGTGCAGTATGCGAAGCGCATGATCGGCCGCCGCATGTACGGCGGGACCTCGACCTACATCCCGCTGAAGGTCAACCAGGCCGGCGTCATCCCGGTCATCTTCGCCTCCTCGCTGCTCTACCTGCCGCAGTTGGCGACCTCGTTCGCCGGTCAGGACACGACCAACCGCACGATCCTCTGGATCAACCGGAACATCGTCGCCCAGGACAAGCCGGCGCACATCATCCTCTACTTCATGTTGATCATCTTCTTCACGTACTTCTACGTGTCGATCACGTTCAACCCCACTGAGGTCGCGGACAACATGCGCAAGTACGGCGGCTTCGTCCCCGGCATCCGCCCCGGCAAGCCGACCGCCGAGTATCTCGACTTCATCCTCAGCCGCATCACCCTTCCCGGCGCGCTCTACCTGGGCATCATCTCGATCCTGCCCAACCTGCTCATCGGGATCGTCGGTGGCGGACAGGCTCTGCAGAACTTCCCGTTCGGCGGCACCGCAGTACTGATTATTGTTGGTGTGGGCCTCGAGACGGTGAAGCAGATCGAGAGCCAGCTCATGCAGCGCAACTACGAAGGGTTCCTCCGGTAGTGAGGCTGGTGCTGGTAGGTCCCCCCGGGGCGGGCAAGGGGACCCAGGCCGAGTTCATCGCCGCGCACCTCGCCGTGCCCAAAATCTCCACCGGCGACATCTTCCGGGCCAACGTCGGGCAGGGCACCCCGCTCGGCGTCGAGGCGAAGCGCTACATGGACGCAGGCCAGCTGGTCCCCGACGAGGTCACCATCAACATGGTGTCCGACCGGCTGGCCGAGAGCGACGCCGCTGACGGCTTCCTCCTCGACGGCTTCCCGCGCACCGTCCCGCAGGCCAACGCCCTCGACAAGCTCCTCGCCGACCTCGGCACCGGACTGGACATCGTCCTGGAGCTCGTCGTGGAGAACGAAGAGGTCATCCGGCGGCTCTCGGGCCGCCGGACCTGCCGCGGCTGCGGCAAGATCTGGCACGTGGAGTTCGACGCCCCCACCCACGAGGGCGTCTGCGACCGCTGCGGCGGCGAGCTCTTCCAGCGCGACGACGACAAGGCCGAGACGATCGCCGAGCGCCTGAAGGTCTACGCCCGCGACACGTCCCCCCTCGTCGACTACTACGGCGCGCAGGGCAAGCTGGTGGGCATCGACGCCACCGGACCGGTCGAGGACATCACGGTCCGCGCGATCGACGCACTGCGCTCCTACGGCGGCTGACCTGTGGCGCACCAAGTCGAGATCGAGCTCAAGACGCCCGAGCAGATCGGCCACATGCGCCGCGCCGGTCTGGTCGTGGCCGACGCCCTGGCCCGCATGCGGGCCGCGGTCGCACCCGGCGTGACCACCGCCGACCTGGACGCGATCGCCGAGGAGACCATCCGGGCCGCCGGCGCCATCCCGTCGTTCAAGGGCTACCACGGCTTCCCGGCCTCGATCTGTTCCTCGGTCAACGACCAGGTCGTGCACGCCATCCCCAGCTCCCGGCAGGTCCTGCGGGCCGGCGACCTCATCTCGATCGACTGCGGCGCCGAGCTCGACGGCTGGCACGGCGACGCCGCGATCACCGTGGGCGTCGGCGACATCAGCAACGACCTGCGCCGCCTCGTCACGGTGGCCGAGGACGCCATGTGGGCCGGGATCGCCGCCGCCGCCCGCGGCGTCCGCTCCGGCAAGGGCCGCCTCACCGACATCTCCTTCGCGATCCAGTCCGCCGTCCGCAAGGCCGGCCGCTACGGCATCGTCGACGGCTACGGCGGCCACGGCATCGGCAGCGCCATGCACCAGGACCCCTTCGTCGAGAACTCCGGCCGCCCCGGCAAGGGCCCCGCACTGCGCCCCGGCATGGCCCTCGCGATCGAGCCGATGATCACGAAGGGCAAGCCGAAGGTCGCCGAGCTCGACGACGGCTGGACCGTGGTCACGGTCGACGGCTCCGTCGCGGCCCACGTCGAGCACACGATGGCGATCTGCGACGACGGCGTCTGGGTCCTCACCGCTCCCGACGGCGGCCGGTCCCGGCTCGGTGAGCTGGTCACCGCTCGTCAGCAGGTCAGCGCGTAGCTCATCCATGCGGGCTCCGGTCCGTCGTGCTCGACCTCCGTTGCTCCCGTCAGCCGCCGGTCAGGCCGTGGACGGCCTTCCCTCTCCCGCCGCCGGTAGTCGCCCGGACACGACCTCGCGGTCGTGGCAGGCACGCGACCGTCCCGGCCGCGAACACCCGCGGCGAGCCCGTCAGATCGTTCGAGGAGGCTCCGTCGGCCGGCGGGGGTCAGTCCGGGACGGCCGGGGCCACCTCGGGGGTGAGGGCGGGCGGCAGTCGTACCATGGCGGCCGAGGGTGGAAGAGCGGCATGCGCGGATGGGATGCTTCTGTCGGGGAACGCGACTCGGGGAGGATGGCATGGCGGTGGACCGGCGGGAGAACCTGCGCGCAGCCGACGTCGACCGGCAGTTCGTGGCCGAGCGGCTCAAGGCCGCGGTCGACGAGGGACGGTTGTCGCTCGGTGAGTATGACGACCGGCTCAAGGAGACCTACGCCGCCAGGACCTACGGCGACCTCGACGTGATCCTCAGCGACCTGCCCGGCTTCCGCCCGGTCGACGCCTCCGCGGTGGCCCCGGCGAGCGGCTATGCGGCCGGCCCGACGAGCCCGGCGCCGGTCGGTGCGAAGGGCCAGTTCGGCCGGCAGCCGCACTGGCTGCTCGGCATCTGGAGCGGCTGGCTGATCGCGGTCACCGTCAACGTGGTGATCTGGGCGCTGGTCAGCATCTCCAACAACGAGGCCGTCTATTTCTGGCCGATGTGGGTCGCCGGTCCGCTCGGCGCGGTGCTCCTCGCGACCTCGGTCAGCACCTATCTGGCCGGCGGCCCGGACGCCGCCCGGGAGCTCAAGCGCGAGCGCAGGCGGCAGCGCCGCGAGCGTTGAGACCCCGATTTGCTGCATCGCGCTCACCGCGCGTAGACTTGTCCATTGGCGCAAAGCGTCCACTCAGGCATGCCCCCACGCGCTTCTAGTGGCAGGCCTGAGCCGCGGCTGGCGCGGACCCCCCGTGGGGTCCGTGAAAAGGATGCATGCGTCACACCCAACCCGATCGTCAGGTAGCGGAGGACATGCCGAAGAAAGACGGGGCCATCGAGATCGAGGGCCGAGTGATCGAGCCACTCCCGAACGCTATGTTCCGGGTGGAGCTCGCCAATGGCCACAAGGTCTTGGCGCACATCAGCGGGAAGATGCGGCAGCACTACATCCGCATCCTGCCCGAGGACCGAGTGGTCGTCGAGCTGTCGCCTTATGACCTGACTCGCGGGCGCATCGTCTACCGCTACAAGTAAATCGGTGTCGGTTCCCAGGAAACGGTCGGGACTGTCGCTCCCATGTAGGGGTGCGCAGCGAGAGTTAGGCACACCGTGAAGGTCAAGCCGAGCGTCAAGCGGATCTGCAACAACTGCCGGATCATCCGGCGGCACGGCCGGGTCATGGTCATCTGCAGCACTGACCCGCGCCACAAGCAGCGCCAGGGCTGAGCCCAGGCGGCAGATCCACCAGCACCACCAGTTTTAGCCCGTTCCAGCCCCGGGCCACCGCGCGTGATGCGTGCGGAGCGCGTGGGCTGCACCCCCGGTCGGAGGCCGGGGCCCGTCTGTGGGCAGACGGGAGTGGAGCGGGCTCAGACCTCCGCACACGCAAGGAGCACGCCCACCTATGGCACGTCTCGTTGGTGTCGATCTCCCGCGCGAGAAGCGCACCGAGATCGCACTCACCTACATCTTCGGGATCGGTCGCACCCGATCCACCGAGCTGCTGTCCGCCACCGGGATCGATGGCAACAAGCGCGCTCGTGACCTGACCGATGAAGAGATCGTGCAGCTGCGCGACTACATCGAGGCCAATTTCAAGGTCGAAGGGGACCTGCGCCGCGAGGTCCAGGCGGACATCCGCCGCAAGGTTGAGATCGGCTGCTACCAGGGCATCCGGCACCGCAAGGGCCTGCCCGTGCGCGGTCAGCGCACCCGGACCAACGCCCGCACCCGCAAGGGTCCGAAGCGCACGGTCGCCGGCAAGAAGAAGCCGGGCAAGAAGTAGTAGTAGTCGGTCGGGTAGAGAAACCAATCTAGGAGCGCATAGAGAATGCCGCCGAAGGCTCGCGCCGGAGGGACCGCTGTCAAGAAGGTCCGGCGCAAGGAACGCAAGAACGTCGCCCACGGGCAGGCGCACATCAAGAGCACCTTCAACAACACCATCGTGTCGATCACCGACCCGACCGGTGCTGTCATCTCGTGGGCCTCGGCCGGCCAGGTGGGCTTCAAGGGCTCGCGCAAGTCGACGCCGTTCGCCGCGCAGCTGGCCGCCGAGGCCGCCGCTCGCCGCGCGATGGAGCACGGCATGCGCAAGGTCGACGTGTTCGTCAAGGGTCCCGGCTCCGGCCGTGAGACCGCGATCCGCTCCCTGCAGGCCGTCGGCCTCGAGGTCGGGCAGATCTCTGACGTCACGCCGCAGCCGCACAACGGTTGCCGTCCGCCGAAGCGCCGCCGGGTCTAAGGGAAGAGATAGAAGATGGCTCGTTACACAGGTGCCGACTGCCGTCGCTGCCGGCGCGAGAAGATGAAGCTGTTCCTCAAGGGCAGCAAGTGCGACGGGCCGAAATGCCCGTTCGAGTCGCGTCCCTTCCCGCCCGGCCAGCACGGCCGCGGTCGGCCGAAGGAGACCGAGTACCTGCTGCAGCTGCGCGAGAAGCAGAAGGCCCGCCGCATCTACGGCGTCCTCGAGCGTCAGTTCGCCGGCTACTTCGACGAGGCCGTGTCCAAGCCGGGCAAGACCGGTGAGGAGCTGCTCAAGATCCTTGAGTCGCGTCTCGACAACGTGGTCTACCGCGCCGGCCTCGCCACCTCGCGTGACGCGGCTCGCCAGCTGGTGAACCACGGTCACATCCAGGTCAACGGCAAGAAGGTCGACATCGCGTCGTACCGGCTGCGTGAGCACGACATCGTGCAGGTGCGGCCGAAGTCGCGGGAGCTGACCCCGTTCCAGATCGCTCAGGGCCTCGCGGGCAGCAAGACCGTCCCGGCGTGGCTGGAGTTCATCCCCAGCGAGCTCAAGGTCCTGGTGCACAGCCTGCCCGCGCGGCAGGTCATCGACACCCAGGTCCAGGAGCAGCTGATCGTCGAGCTCTACAGCAAGTAGCACGGCTTTACGGAGGCGGGGCGTTCGCGCCCCGTCTTCTTGGGCGCACCGAACGGTGTGCGCTTCTCGGAGCGCGTCAAATAGTGGGCGCGCAACGAACTGGAGGAACCGCAAAGTGCTCATCTCCCAGCGTCCGAGCCTCGCCGAAGAGTCCATCAGCGAGACCCGGTCCAAGTTCACCATCGAGCCGCTCGAGCCCGGCTTCGGCTACACCCTCGGCAACTCGCTGCGTCGCACCCTGCTCAGCTCGATCCCGGGCGCGGCGGTGACCAGCATCAAGATCGACGGTGTCCTGCACGAGTTCACCACCATCCCCGGTGTCAAGGAGGACGTGGTCGAGCTCGTCATGAACGTCAAGGAGCTGTGCGTCAGCTCCGAGCACGACGAGCCGGTCTCGATGTACCTGCGCAAGCAGGGCCCCGGTGACGTCACGGCGGGCGACATCCAGCCCCCGGCCGGCGTCTCCGTGCACAACCCCGACCTGAAGCTGGCCACGCTCAACGGCAAGGGCCGCCTCGACATGGAGCTGACCGTCGAGCGCGGGCGCGGCTACGTGACCGCCAACCAGAACAAGCAGCAGGGCCAGGAGATCGGGCGGATTCCGATCGACTCGATCTACTCGCCGGTTCTGAAGGTCACTTACCGCGTCGAAGCCACCCGTGTCGAGCAGCGCACCGACTTCGACCGGCTCATCATCGACGTCGAGACCAAGGCGTCGCTGACCCCCCGCACCGCGCTGGCCTCGGCCGGCTCGACCCTCGTCGAACTCTTCGGCCTGGCCCGTGAGCTCGACGCGGACGCCGAAGGCATCGACATCGGCCCGTCGCCGCAGGACGCGCAGCTCGCTGCCGACCTGGCGCTGCCGATCGAGGAGCTCGACCTCACCGTCCGCTCGTACAACTGCCTCAAGCGCGAGGGCATCAACTCCGTCGGGGAGCTGATCAGCCGCACGGAAGCAGACCTCCTCGATATAAGGAATTTCGGTCAGAAGTCGATCGACGAGGTCAAGATGAAGCTCGCCGGGATGGGTCTGGGTCTCAAGGACTCCGCCCCGACGTTCGACCCGGCACACGTCGTGGACTCGTTCGCCGATGTTTCCTACGACGACACCGACGACTACCGCGAGACCGAGCAGCTCTAACCGGCTGCTGTCCGATTTGAGGAGCCCCAATGCCCACGCCCACCAAGGGTCCCCGCCTCGGCGGCAGCCCCGCGCATGAAAAGCTGATGCTGGCGAACCTCGCCACGTCGCTGTTCAAGCACGGTCGCATCCAGACCACCGAGACGAAGGCCAAGCGGCTGCGCCCGCTCGCCGAGCAGCTCATCACCAAGGCCAAGCGCGGCGATCTGCACGCGCGCCGTCAAGCGCTCGCCGTGGTGCGCGACAAGGACGTGGTGTTCCAGCTGTTCGACCAGATCGCGCCGCGGTTCGCCACCCGCCCGGGTGGTTACACCCGCATCGTGAAGACCGGCCCGCGCAAGGGTGACGCCGCTCCGATGGCGATCATCGAGCTGGTCGAGGAGCTCGAGGTCGCCGCCGCGCCGGCGCCGCGCAAGGCAGCCGCTCGCAAGGCCGCCAAGGCCGACTCGATCGCGGTCCTCGCCGGCGACGACGCTGACGAGGCCCCCGCCGCCGCGTCGGCGTCCGCCTCGGACGAGGCCGCGTCGGAGTCGGCCGACGAGGCCGCCGCGGACGAGGACGAGCAGAAGAAGGCCTGACCATCGGCTTGAGGTCGGCCTGCAATCGACGGCCCGGCACCCCGCGACGGGGTGCCGGGCCGGCTTCTTTCTGGAGGGTGTGTTGATCCGTGTCCGCCTCGACGTGGCGTACGACGGGACCGGCTTCTCCGGCTGGGCGGTCCAGCCGGCCCGCCGCACCGTCGCCGGGGAGCTGACCACGGTCCTGCTGCGCCTGTTCGGCACCGTCGAGGGTCTGACCGTCGCGGGCCGCACCGACGCCGGCGTCCACGCCACCGGGCAGGTCTGCCACGTCGACGTCCCCGCCGACCGCTGGGAGGCCCTCGCGCCGGCGCTGCTGCGCAAGCTGGCCGGCCTGCTCCCGCCCGACGTGCGGGTCAACGCGGCCGCCGAGGTGCCGCCGGAGTTCGACGCCCGCTTCTCCGCGTTGTCCCGCCGGTACGAGTACCGCGTCACCGACGCCGTGGCGGGCGCCGCACCACTGCGCCGTCACGACACGGTGGCCTGGCCCCGTCCGCTCGACCTCGACGCGCTGAACGCCGCCGCCGCGGGCCTCGTCGGGGAGCACGACTACGCCGCCTTCTGCCGCCGCAAGGAACACGCCACCACGATCCGGGACGTGAACCGCCTCGACTGGCGCCGCGACCCCGACGGCATCCTGGTCGCGACCGTCCAGGCCGACGCCTTCTGCCAGCAGATGGTCCGCAGCCTGGTGGGCGCGCAGCTCTTCGTCGGCGACGGCCGCCGCGAGCCGTCGTGGCCCGCCGGGCTGCTCAGCCGCAAGGTGCGCGCGGACGAGGTGACGGTCGCGCCGGCGTACGGGCTCGCGCTCGTCGAGGTCAGGTACCCGGACGACCCGGCAGAGTTGCGCCGCCGCTCCGAACTGACCCGCCGCCGCCGCGACGCCGACTGATCTGCGGCTGGTCGACGCCTTCCGCCCGAAACCCGGTCCCGAAGTCCGCCGCGATGCCGACCCGCGATGCCGACCCGCGATGCCGACCCGCGCGGTCCTGCCCGTCCCGGCTGCGCCGTCCTGCCTGCCTTCGCCCTAGCTGGCAGGTGCTGAGCCGGGCAGGGACGCGGCAGGGGTGGCGTCCGGCTGGATGATCGCGCGGTCGCCGATGATGCCGTTCTCCAGGTAGGTCTCGACGATGTCGTACGTGATCTGGTTCGGGTATGGGTCGTCGGGCGCGAAGTCCTTCCCGTCGACCCTGGCGATCACGACGAACGCGATGAAGTGGCCGCGGTAGTTCCAGCCGAGCTGGGTGGGTGCGCGGACGATCGCGTCGGTGCCGGTGCCCGCGCCGACGCTCATCCCGGCGAAGCGGCCCTTCTGTCCGTCGACGATGGGCTTGACGCCGTCGAACGCGGTCGCGGCGGCCTTCTCGGTGTCGAGGTTGAAGATCCCGGCGGTGATCAGGTATTCCTCGCTGGGGTTCTTCATCGTCGCCCGCACGACCTCGGAGCAGCCGGCGCCGGCCAGCAGCGTGGCCAGATCGTCGGTGGCCGCGGTCTTGCAGTCGGGCGACGCCTGCGTCTTGAGGATCAGGTACGGCGGCTCGTCCGGGGCCGCGACGATGCTGTTCTGCGGGAAGACCTCGGCCTCGGTGAGCGGGTTGGGGTCCACCTGGCGGCTGCTGATGTCGCGCTTCTTCGGGCCGGCAGGGGTGCTGGAGCGGGCCGACTCGGGCCCGTTCTTCTCGTCCTTGAAGATGAACCAGGAGCCCAGGCCGCATGCGGCGAGCAGGACGATCACGCCGATGACGCTGAGCGCGGCGATCCAGCGGTGCGGGCGGTGCTCGACCCGGCCCGCGTCGGAGCCGGCGGTGCGGGAGTCGGGGCGCCGGTTGTCGGGGCGTCCCGGCGGCCGGCTGCCCTGCGACTTGCCCGGTGGCTTCTGCAGCGACCGCTGGGTCCCGCCGGTGGTGTACTCGTCGCCGCCCCGCCCCCGCCCACGGCGGCCGCTGGTGGTCGACGGCTCGTCGAACGGCAACCCGTCGTCGAGCGGGCGCCGCTGATGCGGTGCCTCGTCCGCCGGGGGTCGCCGCCGGGTGGCGGTGCCGCTCGCCTCGAACGCGGCGCTCGCCGGCTCGTAGCCCGCACCGGCCCGGTCGAAGCCGGGACCGGTGGGCTCGAACCCGCGCCGCCGCGCCGTCCCGGTGTCGTCGCGCCGGGCCGGTCCGTCGTCGAAGCCCCGCCCCCGCCGCCCGGTCCCGGTGTCGTCCCGCCGAGGCCCGGCCAGGTCGTCCCGTCGAAGCGCGCCGGTCTCGTCCCGCCGCGGTCCGGTGGTGTCGTCACGGCGGAGCCCGGAGGTCTCGTCGCGCCGGCGCCCGGCGAGCTCGTCCCGGCGTCCGGCGAGCTCGCCACGGCGCAGCGCGCCGGGGTCGTCCCGCCGCGGCCCGGCCAGGTCGTCGCGGCGCAGGCCGGAAGTGTCGTCGCGGCGTGGGCCGGTGGGGTCGTCGCGACGGAGGTTGGAGGTGTCGTCGGGCGCGCCGGTGTAGAAGCCGCCGCGACGTCCCGAACCCGGACCGCCGGATGAGCCTGGACCGCCGGATGAGCCTGGACCGCCGGATGAGCCTGGACCGCCGAAAGCGTCCCGCCCGCCGGAGGAGTCCCGCCCGCCGGCAGGACCGGAGCCGGCCGGGGCGTCGAAGCCCGACCCGGCGGAAGGACCGAAGCCGGAGCCCGTGGCGGGACCACCGGCAACCCCTGGGCCGGAGCGCTGCCGTCCCACGCCCGTCTCAGGACCGCCCGGCTCGAAGCCGCCGCGACCCCGCCGGGACGTGCCGGTGTCGTCGCGCCGTAACGCGGCCGGGTCCTCGGCGGCGCGGGACCGCCGGCCCGGTGCGGTGTCGGCGCCACCGCCTCGGGATCGACGTCCCGTGCCGGTGTCGTCCCGTGGGGCAGCGCCGGCCGGCTCGTCGAACCGGCTGCGGGCGCCCGTCGACGTGCTCTCGGCCTCCTCCTCCGCCGCGCGGCGGGCCCGGCGGCCGGTCGTGCCGCCGCTGGTCGGGCTGCTGTCGGGGCGCATCGTCGGGAAGATCGGCACGAGCGGCGGCGGCTCGGTCGTGGCCCGGGGCGGCGTGTAGTCCGCGAGGGGTTTGATGATGGGCTCGAGGGCGGGTCCGTGACCGTACGACTCCGAAGGGCGACCTTCCGTGGCGCGCCGGCCACTACCGGTCGGCTCGTCGTCGGTGCGCGCCCTGCGCCGCCCGCCGCGCGACTCGGTGGTCTCGACGGGCGGTGGCGGCTCGATCGCGGCACGTGCCGGCGGCGGCGGGCCCGGACGGCCGAACACCCCGCTCGGCGAGTCACCCCGACCGGCCCGGGGACCCGCGGGCGGCTCGTCGTGGACAGGGCGGAACGCGCCACCGGCGTCACCCTCGCGCAACGGCCGGAACGTCCCGCTCGGCGGCTCCTGCGGCGTCCTGAAGGAACCGCTCGGCGGCTCCTGGGGCGTCCTGAAGGGGCCGCTCGGGGAGTCCTGCGGCGTCCTGAAGGAACCGCTCGGGGATTCCTGGGGGGCCCTGAAGGAACCGCTGGGGGACTCCTGCGGAGCTCTGAACGAGCCGCTCGGCGACTCCCGAGGCGCCCGGAAGGACCCACTGGGGGAGTCGTCGCGCGGTCCGCGGAACGCCCCGCTGGGCGAGTCGTCCCGAGGGCCCCGGAAGACCCCGCTCGGCGAGTCCTCGCCCGGCGGCCGGCGGCGACCACCCTGCCCGTCGCCCGGCGGCGGCGGCACCCGGAACGAGCCGCTCGGGGATTCCTGCGGCGCCCGGGACGTCCCGCTGGGGGAGTCGTCGCGCGGTCCGCGGAACGTCCCGTTGGGGGAGTCGTCGCGCGGTCCGCGGAACACCCCGCTGGGCGAGTCGTCCCGGGGACCCCGGAACACCCCGCTCGGCGAGTCGTCAGGACGCGAACGGCCGCCCCGACCGCCGCGGAGGTCGTCGAAGGCCGGCTCGTCATACGCGGGCGGCGGCGGAGCGCTGAACGGGTCCGGTCCGCTGCCGCGGAGCCCGGCCAACCAGTTGTCGGCCTCGTCCGCCTCGTCCCGGCGGAACGAGTCGGAGCGCCGCTTGCGGCGCTGCTCGTTGCCAGAAGTCATGTCGCACAGGGTAGCCGACCGTCCTGGGTGGTGGCTTGTCGGCGATGTTTCGCACAATCCGAACGAGTGGGCCGCGAGCAGGGCCGTTCACCTGCTTGGGGACAATGTGTTGCGGCAACGGTCAAGGAAGGGGCATCGTGTCCGGCGAGCACTACTTCACCGCCGAGCCCGCAGTGGCGACGGTGCGGCACGACGTCGTGTTCACCGTCGATGACCAGGAGTTCCGCCTGGTCGCGGCGGGCGGCGTGTTCTCGGCCAGCAGGCTGGACCCCGGCACTTCGGTGCTGCTGCAGCGTGCGCCGCTGCCGGACGGGGCGACGACCGGCGACCTCCTGGACCTCGGTTGCGGGTACGGGCCCATCGCGACGGTCCTCTCCCGGAGAGCTCCGGACGCGACGATCTATGCGGTCGACGTGAATCAGCGGGCACTGGAGCTCGCCGAGGAGAACACCGGTCCGAACGTGATCACCGCGCTGCCCGACGACGTGCCGGAGACTGTCGGGTTCGCGCAGATCTGGTCCAACCCGCCGATCCGCATCGGCAAGCCGGAGCTGCACGCGCTGCTGCTGCGCTGGCTGCCGCGGCTCACCCCGGACGGCACGGCGTGGCTGGTCGTGGCCAAGAACCTCGGCGCCGACTCGCTCCAGCGGTGGATCGAAGAGCAGGGGTTCAGCGCCGAGCGGTACGCCAACCACAAGGGCTTCCGGATCTTCAAGGTCCGAAAAGCGGGCGACGCGGGGCCGAACGACGCGCAGAATTCCTGATTCGTGGGATACGTGGACGTGGCAGGGGTCGGGCACACCCTCGCGGATGGTCGGGAACTCTTCGCCGAGGTGTCGTTCCGGGTGGGTGAGGGCGCCAAGGTCGCGCTCGTCGGGCCGAACGGCGCGGGCAAGACGACGCTGCTGAAGATGGTGGCCGGCGACCTGCCGGTGCGCAGCGGCGTGATCGCGCGCTCCGGCGGGCTCGGCGTGATGCGCCAGTTCATCGGCATGATCGGCGACGACCGCACCCTGTACGACCTGGCGCTGCAGCTCGCGCCGACCGGGTTGCGCGCGGCGGGCGAGCGGCTGCACGCCGCCGAGGTCGCGATGCACGCCGAGGGCACGGAGAAGACGCAGCTGCGGTACGCGAACGCCCTCGCCGCATGGGGTGAGGCCGGCGGGTACGACGCCGAGGTCCTCTTCGACACGGTGAGCGTCGCCGCGCTGAACAAGCCCTGGGACGAGACCCGCGACCGGCCGGTGCGCACCCTGTCCGGCGGGCAGCAGAAACGCTTCGCGCTGGAGCTGCTGCTGCGCGGCGACGACGAGGTCCTGCTGCTCGACGAGCCCGACAACTTCCTGGACGTACCGGGGAAGCGCTGGCTGGAGGACCGCCTGCGGGAGTCGTCGAAGTCGGTGCTCTACGTGTCGCACGACCGTGAGCTTCTCGCCAGGTCCGCGGACCGGGTCGTGGCGGTCGAGGGCGGCTCGGCGTGGGTGCACCCCGGTGGGTTCGCGTCCTGGCACGAGGCGCGGGTCGCCCGCCACGAGCGCCTCGACGAGCTGCGCCGCCGCTGGGACGAGGAGCATCAGAAGCTCAAGGACCTCGTCTTCATGTACAAGACGAAGGCCGCCTTCAACGACGGGCTCGCGTCGCGCTATCAGGCGGCGCAGACCCGGCTGAAGAAGTTCGAGGAGGCGGGCCCTCCGCCCACGCCGCCGAAGGACCAGGACATCCGGATGCGGCTGTCCGGTGGTCGTACCGGCAAACGCGCCGTCATGTGCGAGCAGCTGGAGCTGGAAGGGCTCACCTACCCCTTCGACCTGGAGATCTGGTACGGCGACCGGGTCGCGGTCCTGGGTGGCAACGGCACGGGCAAGTCGCACTTCCTGCGGCTGCTGGCCCGCGGCGGCACCGACCCGGACCCGGCGCAGACCCCGATCGGCGTCCAGGTTGACCCGGTCGGTGCGGCGGGCTCCACGGGGCGCGACGAGAACCGCGGGATCGCGCCCGTCGCGCACGGCGGGCAGGTCCGGCTCGGCGCGCGGGTGCGGCCCGGGCACTTCTCGCAGACCCACGACCGGCCCGAGCTGCTCGACAAGACCCTGGTCGAGATCCTGTGGCGGGGCGACGACTGGCGCACCGGGCTGCCGAGGCCACAGGCGATGCCGGCGCTGTCGCGGTACGAGCTGGCGGCGCAGGCGGACCAGCGCTTCGGGACGTTGTCCGGCGGGCAGCAGGCCAGGTTCCTGGTGCTGCTGCTGGAGCTGTCCGGGGCGACGCTGCTGCTGCTCGACGAGCCGACCGACAACCTCGACCTGGCCAGCGCCGAGGCCCTGGAGGAGGGGCTGCGCAGCTTCGACGGGACCGTGATCGCGGTGACGCACGACCGCTGGTTCAGCCGGTCGTTCGACCGTTTCGTGCTGTTCCGCGCGGACGGTGAGGTCGTCGAGGTGCCGGAGCCGGTGTGGGAAGGGCGCGGTTGACGGACGCCGTGTCCGTGGCCGTGCGTCACCGGGTGCTCACATGGGCGGGTGGATCCTGCTGTTGTGCTCACCGTCGGCGCGTCCGACTCGTCCGGTGGTTCCGGAATACAGGCCGACCTGCGCACCCTCGCCGCGATGCGGATGCACGGTGCGTCGGTCGTGACAGCGGTGGTGTCGCGGAACACGCGCGGCACCACCGACGTGTACCCGCAGCCGGCGACCGTCGTGTCGGGGCAGCTCGGCAGCGTCCTGGAGGACCTGCCAGTCACCGCCGTGAAGACCGGCGTGTTCCCCAACCCGGACACGGCGATCGCGGTCGCCGCCCGGGCCAGGTCGGGGGCGCTGCCGAACCTCGTCGTCGACCCGGTCCTGGAGACCACCGGCGGCGGGTCCCGCAAGGGCCTGGCGGCGGCGCTGGAGCGGCTGCTGCCGCACGCGCTGGTCGCCACCCCCAACCGGGAGGAGGCGTCGCTGTTCGTCGGGTGGCAGGTCGTCACGCCCGCGGACATGGCGAAGGCGGCGGCGCAGCTGTCAGCGGGCGGCCCGCGGTACGTGGTGATCACCGGGGGTGACTTCATGGTCGGCGACGACGCGATCGACGTGGTCTGGGCAGACGGATCCGCCCGGCTCCTGCACAGCCCGCGGGTGACGAGCCGCAACACCGACGGCAGCGGCGCGACGTTCGCGACGGCGGTCGCGGCGCGGCTCGCGTTCGGCGACGACCCGGTCGAGGCGGTCACCTGGTCGAAGGGCTTCGTCGGCCGGGCGATCAGCGACGCCTCGGAGTGGCGGATCGGGGCCGGCACCGGGCCGATCGACCAGTTCGGCTGGTCGTCGCTCACCCTGCGGTAGTACTTCGGCGGTCACCAGGTCGGCGGCGTGACCGTGGTGTGGACGATGAGTAGTGCCGCGGCGGTCACCACGGCAGCGGCGTGGGCGATCAGGAGTACCGCGGCGGTCACCGGAGAAGCGGGCATGATTGCGGCATGGACGAGAAGACGTTGATCCACCAGATCTCGGCGCTTGTGGACGACGAGCACAAGCTGAGGACCCAGCTGCAGGCCGGCAAGATCACCGAGGACGAGGAGCACGAGCGGCTCCGCACCATCGAGGAGCAGCTCGACCAGCTCTGGGACCTGCTGCGTCGCCGCCGGGCCGCGAAGCTGCAGGGCGTCGCCCCCGACCAGGTCGAGGCGCACGGGGTCGACGAGGTCGAGCACTACCTGCAGTGACCGGCCGCCCCACCCCGTGTGCCAACGCGAGCCTTGGTCAGTCCACTCGCAGCCGATAGCCGCGCTTGACCACGGTCTGCACGAAGGCGGGCCCGCCGAGTGCGGCCCGTAGCCGTGCGACGGCCATCTCGACCGCGTGCTCGTCGGCGCCGCGGGGAAGTTCGCGCAGCAGCGCCGCCCGGGACAGGACCCGTCCGGGCGACGCTGCGAGCGCCCGCAGCACCGCCATCGGGCCGGGGGCCAGTGGCTTGAGCGTGCCGTCGATGATCGCGGCGTGCCCGCGCAGCGTGACCGCGGCGCCCGCGACATGCAGTGTGGGGGCGCGCTTCGGCAGCTCGTCGACGAGGATGCGCACCAGGGCGCCGAGCCGGGCCCGCTGCGGCGCCGCGACGGGCACGCCGAGGCGCTTGAGCGGCGCGGCCGTCACCGGGCCCACGCACGCGGCGAGGACGTCGGTCCGCAGCGCCTCCAGGACGTCGGGTGCCTCGGCGCCGGCGACCCGGAGCAGCGAGCTGACCGCCGGCGCGGACGTGAACGTCACCGAGTCGACGAGCCGCGAGCAGATCAGGTCGACCAGCCGCCGCAGGGGCGCGGGATCGACGGGCGGCGCCCACCGGTACACGGGGACCTCCACGACGATCGCCCCGGCGTCGCGCAACGCGCTCGTGAACTCCGGGTGCGGCTCGCCGTGCAGCTGCAGCGCGATCCGCCGGCCGGCGATCCCGCCCGGGTAGCCGCCGCCGAGGAGGAAGTCGAGGACCTCGTCGCAGCTCTCCGTGTCCGGGGACCAGGCCTCGATCATGCCGGCGGCGCGGACCGCGCCCTTCGCCTTCGGGCCGCGGGCGATCAGGTACGCGTCGGCGAGCCTCGACCGCAGCGACTCGCCGAGCCCCCAGCCCTCCGCCGCCTCGATCCAGCCACGCAGGCCGATGCCGGTCGTCGCGATCACGATCTCCGGTGGGACCTCGACGCACGAGACGGTCGCGGCCTTCAGCTCGGTGTCGTCGGCGACGGGCACGATCCGCAGCGCCGGCGCGAGCACGACCCGGGCGCCGCGGCGCTCCAGCAGCGCGCTGAGCTCGTCGCGGCGCCGGTCGGCGGTCACCGCGACCGTGAACCCCGCCAACGGAAGGTCCTCACCGGACATCGGCCTGGCCTCCAGAGTGCTGCTCGCGCTCATGCCGTCGCCTCCGCTGCGCTCCGACGCCGGCCTGAGCCAACACTGCGCCCATGGTGAGAGACCTCTCCGCTGCGCTCCGAGGCCCTCACGCCGTCGCCTCCGCTGCGCTCCGACGCCGGCCTGAGCCAATGGTGAGCGGCCCTCCGCTGCGCTCCAGGCCGCTCACGTGACAGCCACTTCGACGACGCCGTCGCGGATGCGGACCGGGTAGACCGGCACGCGGACGCCCGGCTGGTCCAGGCACTCGCCGCTGCGCAGGTCGAACACCTGCTTGTGCATCGGCGAGGCGACCGTCGGCACCTCGCCGCGGCTGCCCACGATGCCGCGGGACAGCACCGCCGCGCCGGAGATCGGGTCGAGGTTGCCGATGGCGTGCACGTCGCCGTCGTGCACCCGGAACAGCGCCACCTGCGCCCCGTCGACCAGGGCGGCGACCCCGCGTTCCGGTTCGAGTCGGGGGTACGGGCAGACCACGGTCCACTTCATGAGCGCACTCCAAGGACGACAGGAACGGGCTGACCGCGTTCGGAAGCGAACGAGATCGTCGGGTCCGGGGTGTCCGGGGCGTTGACGAACGACACGAACCGGGCGAGGCGCTCCGGGTCGTTGATCGTGGCCTGCCACTCGTCGACGTAGGAGCCGACGTGGTGGGCCATCATGGCGTCGAGCTCGGCGGCGATGCCGAGGGAGTCCTCGACGACGACGGCCCGCAGGTAGTCCAGGCCGCCCTCCATGGCCTCGATCCACGCCGAGGTGCGCTGCAGCCGGTCCGCGGTGCGGATGTAGAACATCAGGAACCGGTCGACGAGCGTGATCAGCTCCCCGGTGGTGAGGTCCGCGGCGAGCAGGTCGGCGTGCCTGGGCCGGAAGCCGCCGTTGCCGCCGACGTAGAGGTTCCAGCCGTTGTCGGTGGCGATGATGCCGAAGTCCTTGCCCTTCGCCTCGGCGCACTCGCGGGCGCAGCCGGACACGGCGGACTTGAGCTTGTGCGGCGCGCGCAGCCCGCGGTACCGCAGCTCCAGCTCGACGGCGAGTCCGACGGAGTCCTGCACGCCGTACCGGCACCAGGTCGAACCGACGCAGGACTTCACGGTCCGCAGGGCCTTGCCATAGGCGTGCCCGGACTCGAAGCCCGCCTCGACGAGCCGGTGCCAGATCGCCGGCAGCTGCTCCACGCGGGCGCCGAGCAGGTCGATGCGCTGCCCGCCGGTGATCTTCGTGTACAGGTTGAAATCGCGGGCGACCTCACCGATGACGATCAGCTTGTCGGGCGTGATCTCCCCGCCGGGGATGCGCGGGATCACCGAATAGGTGCCGTTGCGCTGGATGTTGGCGAGGAAGTGGTCGTTGGTGTCCTGCAGCGTCGCCTGCTCGCCGTCCAGGACGTAGTCGTTGTGCAGCGACGCGAGGATCGAGGCGACCGTCGGCTTGCAGATGTCGCAGCCGCGCCCGGTGCCGTGCTCGGCGACGAGCTGCGAGAACGTGCGGATGTCCCGGACCCGGATGATGTCGAAGAGCTCGGCGCGCGACTGGGTGAAGTGCTCGCACAGCGCCTTGCTCGCGGTCACCCCGCCCTCGGCCAGGAGCTGTTTGAGCAGCGGCACGCACGAGCCGCAGCTGGTGCCGGCGCGGGTGCACGCCTTCAGCGCGGCCACGTCGGTGCAGCCCTGCTCGTGGATCGCCGCGGTGACCCGGCCCTTCGTGACCGCGTTGCAGGAGCAGATCTGGGCGTCCTCGGACAGCGCGGCGCGGGGCGCGTCCCCGGCCAGCAGCGCGAGCGGCGATGCCGGCAGCGGCCCGCCGACGCTGGCCCGCAGCGTCGGGTAGGAGCCGGCGTCGCCGACGAGGATGCCGCCGAGCAGGGTCTGCGCGTCGTCGGAGAGGACCAGCTTCGCGTACGTGCCGCGGGAAGGGTCGAGGTAGACGACGTCGAGGAGGTCGGTGCGCAGCGCGTCACCGAAGCTGGCCACGTCGACGCCGAGCAGTTTCAGCTTCGTCGACGTGTCCGCGCCCGGGAACGACGCGTCGCCGCCGAGGAGCCGGTCCGCGACGGTCTCCGCCATCGCGTAGCCGGGCGCGACCAGCCCGTAGCAGCGGCCGTCGATCTCCGCGCACTCGCCGATCGCGTACACGGCCGGGTCGTCGGTCCGGCAGCCGGCGTCGACGACCACCCCGCCGCGCGCCCCCGTGGCGAGGCCCATCGCGCGGGCCAGCTCGTCGCGCGGCCGGATCCCGGCGGCCACCACGACGATGTCCGCCGGGATGTGCGCGCCGTCGGACAGCGTCAGCGCGAGGGTGCCGTTGATGGCCTTCGTCGGGCGGATGGCGGTGGTCGCCGCGCCCAGATGCACCCGGACGCCGAGGTCCTCGACGTACTTGCGCAGGACCGCGCCGCCGGCCTCGTCCACCTGCACCGGCATCAGCCGTGGCGCGAACTCGATCACGTGCGTGCGGAGGCCGAGCAGGCGCAGCGCGTTCGCCGCCTCCAGGCCGAGCAGGCCGCCGCCGATGACCGCGCCGACCTCCCGGCCCTCCGCGTGCGCCCGGATCGCCTCCAGATCGTCCAGGGTCCGGTAGACGAACACGCCGGCCTGGTCGACGCCGGTGATCGGCGGGACGAACGCCGACGAGCCCGTCGCGAGCACCAGCGCGTCGTAGGAGTACGTGCCGCGGGCGGTGGTGACCTTGCGCGCGGCCCGGTCGATCGTCAGGGCCGGCTCGCCGAGGTGCAGGTCGACGCCGTCCGGCACGTCGTACGTGAGGTCCGCCGCGGACGCGCCGTCGAAGAACGCCGACAGCCGCACCCGGTCGTACGCGGACCGGTCCTCCTCGGCGAGGACGGTGATCTCCCAGGAGTCCGCGGTGTCGCGGGCGCGCAGCGCCTCCACGAACCGGTGCCCGACCATGCCGTGGCCGACGACCACGACCTTCACCGGACACCGCCGTTACGCGGGCATGGCGACTTGGTTTCGGCGCTGTTACCGCCGGACTCCGGCGAGACGCCGGGTGGCGAGCTTGCGATGGCGACCGCTTCGGACATGGCCAAAAGGCTGCCGCCGGGCGGTTTCGCTCCAGGGTCCCGAATGTTTCGCGCCTGCTAAGAGCGCCTCACACGACCGGTGAGCGGGAAGTTACCGCATGGCGTCGACGGCGGTCGATCTCTTCGGGCAGGTGAACGGTAGGTCACATCCGCCCGAGATAGGGTTCGGCGATCTGCTCGCAGGGGTAGACAGTAACGGACCCCGATATGAGGAGGAACCAGATGCGCTCGACCGCCAAGGTCACCATCGTGGCCATGACGGCGCTCGGCATGGGGCTCGCCGGGTGCAGTGACGGCGCCGGCACCCCCAGCGCCGGTAGCAGCGGCAAGACCTCGGCCGGCGCCTCGGCGGCGACCTCGTCCGGTGCCTCGTCCGGTGCCCCGGCCGGCACGCCCGGGACCGGTGCCGCGGCGCCGTGCCTGGTCGGCACCTGGAAGGCCACCGGGCTCGACGGCAAGCTCAGCGGACCGGTCACCGGCACCTTCGCCGGTGGCGGCGGCACCCTGCTGACGATCGACTCGGCCGGCAAGGCCCAGGTCGACTTCGGCTCGATGCAGCCGGTCACGTTCGCGTTCACCGTCGCCGGCGGCGACGTGAAGGGCAGCTTCGGCTACGGCGGCAAGGTCAACGGCACCGTCAAGACGCCGGCCGCCGCCACCGGCACCTGGGAGCCGACCGGCACCGTCGACTTCAGCACCCTCACCGTCACCGTGGACCTGACCAGCCCCGCGGCGGTCCGCGTCGCCGACAAGACCTCCATCGCCGACTTCGCCGGCACCGGCACCGCCGACACCGGCGGCGCGGTGGACGCCCAGCCCGTCCTGAAGAAGAGCAGCTACGACTGCTCCGGCGGCACCACCCTCAAGCTCGGCCCGCCGCAGGGCGGCCCCGACACCGGCACCTGGACCTTCTCGAAGGCCTGATCGCACCCCCGAGCAGAAGGCGGCCGTCCGGTTCTCACAACCGGGCGGCCGCCGCCGTGGGGGAAACGTTTCGGCGAGGACAAGAACCGGTGCGAGCGATCGAAACGTGTCGCCCATACCTTGCCCACCATGACTCTCGCCGTGGAAACCACCGAGCCGGGCGCGCAGCCCCCGCGCCCCCGCCGCGGCCGCTGGATCACCGACTGGCGGCCCGAAGACCGCACCTTCTGGGAGGACGGCGGCGCGAAGATCGCCCGTCGCAACCTCGTCGTCTCCATCCTGTCGGAGCACATCGGGTTCTCCATCTGGAGCCTCTGGTCGGTCTTCGTGCTCTTCCTCGGCCCGCAGTACGGCTTCGACCCGGCGCAGAAGTTCCTGCTCACCAGCGCACCCACGCTCGTCGGCGCGGTGCTGCGGCTGCCCTACACCTTCGCGGTCGCCACCTTCGGCGGCCGGAACTGGACCATCTTCAGCGCCCTGATGCTGCTGGTCCCGAGCGTCCTGGCCGGCATCGTGCTGGAGCCCGGCGTCTCCTTCACCACCCTGCTGCTCGTCGCGTCGGTCGCCGGCGTCGGCGGCGGCAACTTCGCCTCCTCGATGGCGAACATCAACGCCTTCTACCCTTCTCGGCTCAAGGGCTGGGCGCTGGGCATCAACGCCGGCGGCGGCAACATCGGCGTCCCCGCCGTGCAGCTCGTCGGCCTGCTCGTGCTCGCCACCGCCGGCGCCGCGCACCCGCGCCTCATCATCCTGATCTACCTGCCGCTGATCGTCGTCGCGGCCGCGCTCGCCGCGATCCACATGGACAACCTCACGCACGCGTCGAACGACCGGCGGGCCATGCGCGACGTCGTCAAGGACCGGCACGCGTGGATCATGTCCCTGCTGTACATCGGCACCTTCGGATCCTTCATCGGCTTCGGCTTCGCGTTCGGCCAGGTGCTCCTGGTGCAGTTCAAGTCCGACTTCGACACCCCAGTGAAGGCGGCCTACCTCACCTTCCTGGGTCCGCTGCTCGGCTCGCTCATCCGCCCCGTCGGCGGCCTGCTCGCCGACCGCTTCGGCGGGGCGAAGATCACCTTCTGGAACTTCGTCGGCATGGCACTCGGCGCGACCGGTGTGCTCATCGCGTCGCGGCAGCACTCCCTGCCGTTGTTCCTGACCGGCTTCATCTGCCTGTTCATCTTCAGCGGCATCGGCAACGGCTCGACGTACAAGATGATCCCGGCGATCTTCCGGGCGAAGTTCCCCCACGACGAGAACCAGTCCCGGCGGCTCGCCACGGCGCTCATCGGCGTGGCCGGGGCGATCGGCGCGGCCGGTGGTGTCCTGGTCAACCTCGCGTTCCGGCAGTCCTTCCTCGCGTACAAGACGGGCGACGGCGCCTACATCGCATTCCTTGCCTTCTACGCCGTCTGTTTCGCCGTCACCTGGTTCGTCTACCTGCGCAAGTCACCCAACCGGTTGGAAGGGGTCTGAGGGGCCGTTTTGACCGCACAACAGCGGCCCGGTATCGTGGAACGCTGTTGTGCGATGACAAGGCGTCCCCACCGTTCGGGTACGCTAGGTGGTCGTGCGCCCCTTAGCGCCGCCATGAGAGCGCACCCCAGAACCGACGACGTGGAAGACAAGGTAGACCTGTGGGTACGTACAGCCCGAAGCCGGGTGAAATCGAGCGCGTGTGGCACGTCATCGACGCGTCGGACGTCGTGCTCGGCCGTCTGGCCACGCACGCCGCCACGCTGCTGCGCGGTAAGCACAAGCCGACGTTCGCCCCGCACGTGGACACCGGCGACTTCGTCATCGTGATCAACGCCGGCAAGGTGGCGCTGACCGGCAACAAGCGGCAGACCAAGATCGCCTACCGGCACTCGGGCTACCCGGGCGGCCTCAAGGCGGTCGGCTACGAGGAGCTGCTGACCAAGAACCCGGAGCGCGCGATCGAGCTGGCCGTCAAGGGCATGCTCCCGCACAACCGCCTCGGTGCCCGGCAGATCCGCAAGCTGAAGGTCTACGCGGGCGCTGAGCACCCGCACGCCGCGCAGCTGCCCCAGCCGTTCGAGATCAAGCAGATCGCGCAGTGAGCGCGGACGAAGGACTGAGCGTGACCGACGAGACCGTCGAGACCATCGACACCGAGGCGCCCGCCGCTGAGCCGGCCCCCGCTGCTGTCGCCACCGTCGAGACCCCCGCGCCCACCGTCGAGACGACGGCCACCGCGAAGGTGCCGACCCGTTCCCGCCGCGCCGGCCAGCCGATCCAGACCGTTGGCCGCCGCAAGGAGGCCATCGTCCGGGTCCGCCTGATCCCCGGCACCGGCAAGTTCCTCCTCAACGGCCGTGAGCTGGAGAACTACTTCCCCAGCAAGGTCCACCAGCAGTCCGTCAAGGAGCCGCTGGTCATCGTCGAGAAGGTCGACCAGTTCGACGTCTTCGCCAACCTGCGTGGCGGCGGCACCACCGGTCAGGCCGGCGGCCTGCGCCTCGCGATCGCCCGCGCGCTCATCGAGAACGACCCCGATGACCGCCCGGCGCTGAAGAAGGCCGGCTTCCTCACCCGTGACGCCCGCGCCACCGAGCGCAAGAAGTACGGTCTGAAGAAGGCCCGCAAGGCCCCGCAGTACTCGAAGCGCTAAAAAAGCTTCTTGGCCGGGTGCACCCTGGAGGTGTACCCGGCCGATTTGCGTTCGCGGCCTTATAGCTCAACGGAGGTATCGCAGTGGGGCGACTCTTCGGCACCGACGGCGTCCGCGGACGCGCCAACGCCGACCTGACTCCCGAGCTGGCCATGGCCGTAGCCATCGCCGCGACCCAGGCGCTGTTCGAACGGGATCACTCCCACGCACCCGTCGCGGTCGTCGGCCGTGACCCGCGGGCCAGCGGCGAGATGCTCGAAGCGGCCGTCGTCGCCGGGCTCACCAGCGCCGGCGCCAACGTGGTCCGGGTCGGCGTCCTGCCCACCCCGGCCGTGGCGTATCTCACCGGCGTCCTCGACGCGGACATCGGCGTGATGCTGTCCGCCTCGCACAACCCGATGCCCGACAACGGGATCAAGCTCTTCGCCGCCGGCGGGCACAAGCTCCCCGACGAGGTCGAGGACGAGATCGAGCGGCTCATCACCGAGGGCAGCAAGACCCGCCCCACCGGCGCCGGCGTCGGCCGCGTCACCGACCTCGCCGACGGTGAGGACCGCTACGTCCGGCACCTGCTGACCTCGCTGCCCGGCCCGCTCGTCGAGCTGAAGGTCGTCGTCGACTGCGCGAACGGTGCCGCTTCGTCCGCCGCTCCCGAGGCGTACCGCCGCGCCGGCGCGCACGTCATCGCGATCAACGCTGACCCCGACGGTCTCAACATCAACGAGGACTGCGGCTCCAACCACCTCGACCAGCTCCGCGCCGCCGTCGTCGAGCACGGCGCCGACCTCGGCATCGCGCACGACGGCGACGCCGACCGGTGCCTCGCCGTCACCGCCGCCGGCGCCGAGGTCGACGGCGACCAGATCATGGCCGTCCTCGCCCTCGCGATGCGCGACGGCGGCCTGCTCAAAGACGACACGCTCGTCGCGACCGTCATGAGCAACCTCGGCCTGAAGATCGCCATGGCCGACGCCGGGATCCGGCTGCTGGAGACCCGCGTCGGCGACCGCTACGTCCTCGACGAGCTCCGCGCGAAGGGCCTGGCCCTCGGCGGCGAGCAGAGCGGCCACATCGTCATGCCGGCGTTCGCGACCACCGGCGACGGCGTCCTGACCGCCCTGCACCTCATGGGCCGTATGACGGGCACCGGCAAGACCCTCGCCGACCTCGCCGCCGTCGTACAGCGGCTGCCGCAGGTCCTGATCAACGTGCCCGTCGGCGACCGGGCCGCGGCCGCGAAGGCCGCCCAGGTCCTCGACGCCGCGAAGCAGGTCGAGGCGGAGCTCGGTGGCGCCGGCCGGGTCCTGCTGCGGCCCTCGGGCACCGAGCAGCTCGTCCGGGTCATGGTCGAGGCGGCCACCCTGGAGATCGCACGCGAGGCCGCGGAGCGCATCGCCGGCATCGTCCGCACGGTCTCACCCGCTTCCTCATGATCTTCCGGATCATGAAAAGGGCGGCGGCTACCGGGGGGTAACGTGCGGCGCATGACTGACGCCCGCACCGTTCTCGTCACCGGCGCCTCCCGCGGCATCGGCAAGGCGACCGCCGTCGCCTTCGCCGCGCAGGGCTGCAACGTCGTGCTCACCTCCCGCGACCAGGAGGCGCTCGACGCCGTCGCGGAGGAGATCCGCGCCGCCCATCCGTCCGCGGGGGTGCTCGCGCACGCCGCACACGCCGCCGAGCCCGACCAGGCGGGCGCCGCCGTCGACGCGGCCATGGCCCGCTTCGGCGCGATCGACGTCCTGGTCAACAACGCCGGCACCAACCCGTACTTCGGGCCGCTCATGGACATCGACCCGGTCCGCGCGGAGAAGACCGTCCGGCTCAACCAGTTCGGGCCCGTGCTGTGGAGCCAGCTGGCCTGGAAGGCGTCCATGTCCAGCCGGGGCGGCGCGATCGTCAACGTCGCCTCCGTCGGCGGCCTGCTCACCGAGCCCGGCATCGGCTACTACAACGCCACCAAGGCCGCGGTCATCCACCTCACCCGGCAGCTCGCCGCCGAACTCGCGCCGGCCGTCCGCGTCAACGGCGTCGCCCCCGGCATCGTGCGCACCAAGCTCGCCCGCGGCCTGTGGGAGAACAACGAGCAGTACCTCAGTGACCACCTCCCGCTCGGGCGCATCGGCGAACCCGACGACATCGCCGACGTGATCACGTTCCTCGGCGGGCCCGCGTCGCGGTGGATGACCGGCCAGACCCTCGTCATCGACGGTGGCGCCCAGATCCGCTCGTCCCTCGCTTGAGAACTCGCCGCGTGCTACCCCTCCGTCGCGCTGGGTAGCACGCGGAACGGGAAGCCGCAATCATCCCACTGTGCGCATCCGTAATGCGCAATCACGACAGTTTCGAGCAGGAGTGGTGCTCGAAGTTCTGCTACGGTACGGGCATGTGCGGAATCGTGGGGTACGCCGGCGCGCGTCCGGCCCTGACCATCGTCCTTGACGGCCTGCGTCGGCTGGAGTACCGCGGCTACGACTCCGCAGGGGTCGCCATCGTCGACGACGTGCTGCGCACCGCCAAGCGCGCCGGCAAGCTCGCCAACCTCGAGAAGGCCCTGCAGAACGAGGAGGGGCTCGACGCCGGCACCACCGGCATCGGCCACACCCGATGGGCGACGCACGGCGGCCCGACCGACCGCAACGCGCACCCGCACCGCTCGGTCGACGGCCGCGTCGCGGTCATCCACAACGGCATCATCGAGAACTTCGCGAAACTGCGCGCCGAGCTGGAGCAGGAGGGCGTCGAGTTCGCCAGCGACACCGACACCGAGTGCGCCGCCCATCTGCTGAGCGCCGAGCTCGACGCCCTCGCCGGCGCGTTCACCGACCCGGCGGAGCGGCTGGCTGAGGCGATGCGGGCCGTCTGCCGCCGCCTCGAAGGCGCGTTCACCCTGCTCGCCGTCGACGCGCAGGCGCCCGGCGCGGTCGTCGGCGCGCGCCGCAACTCGCCGCTCGTCGTCGGGCGCGGCCAGGGGGAGAACTATCTCGCCAGCGACGTGTCGGCGTTCATCGAACACACCCGCGAGGCCGTCGAGCTCGGCCAGGACCAGGTCGTGCTGATCACCGGCGACGCCATCGTGATCACCGACTTCCTCGGCAACCCCGCCGAGGGCAAGGACTTCCACATCAACTGGGACATCTCCGCCGCCGAGAAGGGTGGCTACGAGTACTTCATGCTCAAGGAGATCGCCGAGCAGCCGCACGCCGTCGCCGAGACCCTCCTCGGCCGGCTCAACGAGCAGGGCGACCTGCTGCTCGACGAGGTGCGCCTCACCGACCAGGACCTCCGCGACGTCGACAAGATCATCATCATCGCGTGCGGCACCGCCTACCACGCGGGCATGGTCGCCAAGTACGCCATCGAGCACTGGACCCGCATCCCGTGCGAGGTGGAGCTCGCCAGCGAGTTCCGCTACCGCGACCCGGTCCTGGACCGCTCCACGCTCGTCGTGGCCATCTCCCAGTCCGGGGAGACCATGGACACCCTGATGGCGCTGCGGCACGCGAAGGAGCAGAAGGCGCGCGTCCTCGCCATCTGCAACACCAACGGGTCCACGATCCCGCGCGAGTCCGACGCCGTGCTCTACACCCACGCCGGCCCCGAGATCGCGGTCGCCTCGACGAAGGCGTTCCTGACCCAGCTCGTCGCCTGCTACCTCGTCGGGCTGCACCTCGCGCAGGTCCGCGGCATCAAGTACGCCGACGAGGTCGGCGCGGTCGTCGCCCAGCTGCAGGAGATGCCGCAGAAGGTCGAGCAGGTCCTGGCGATGATGGAGCCGATCCGCAAGCTCGCCCGGGAGCTCGCCGACGCCAAGAGCGTCCTGTTCATCGGCCGGCACGTCAGCTACCCGGTGGCCCTCGAAGGCGCGCTGAAGCTCAAGGAGCTCGCCTACATGCACGCCGAGGGGTTCGCCGCCGGTGAGCTGAAGCACGGGCCGATCGCGCTGATCGACGAGGGCACGCCGGTCGTGTGCGTGGTGCCCTCGCCGAGGGGGCGCGGCGTGCTGCACGACAAGGTCGTCTCCAACATCCAGGAGATCAGGGCCCGCGGCGCCCGGACCATCGTGATCGCCGAGGAGGGCGACACCGCGGTCGAGCCCTACGCCGACCACCTCTTCCACGTGCCCGTCACGCCGACGCTGCTCGCGCCGCTGGTCACGACCGTGCCGCTGCAGGTCCTGGCGTGCGAGATCGCGTCGGCCCGCGGGCATGACGTCGACCAGCCGCGCAACCTCGCGAAGTCGGTCACCGTCGAATAGCCGCCGCCGCGGGTGCTCATCACCCGCAGGATCGCCGCGGGTGTTCGTCGCCGTGGATCGGTCGGTGTGAAAGGCTGAGCGGCGTGATCGTGTCATGAGAGCCGCCTGGCGGGTGGCGCAAGTCCGTGCGGCCGAAGAGGCCCTCATGAAGACCCTGTCCGGCGGTGCGCTCATGCAGCGCGCCGCCGCCGGCCTCGCCAGGCGCTGCGCGCAGACGCTGCCCAGGGTGTACGGCAGCCGCATCCTGCTCCTCGTCGGCCCCGGCAACAACGGCGGCGACGCGCTCTACGCCGGCGCCATGCTCGCCCGCCGCGGCGCGCACGTGACCGGACTGGTCCTCGACCCGGACCGCGTCCACAACGGCGCCGCCTTCGCCCTGCGTGCCGCCGGAGGCTCGCTCACCCGGACCGTGCCGGCCGCCGTGGACCTCGTCGTCGACGGCATCCTCGGCATCGGTGGCCGCGGTGGGCTGCGCGAACCCGCCGCGAGCCAGGTCGCCGAGGTGTCCGGCACGCTGCGCGGCGCACCCGTGATCGCCGTCGACGTGCCCTCCGGCGTCGACGCCGACACCGGCGCCGTCACCGGCATGGCGGTGCACGCCGACATCACCGTCACGTTCGGCGCGCTGAAGCCCGGCCTGCTCGTCGGCGCCGGCGCCGTCCACAGCGGACTCGTCGAGCTCGTCGACATCGGCCTGGGCGAGTTCCTGGACGGCGACCCGGCCTGCTATGTCCCCGACGCCGACGACATCGCCGCCTGGTGGCCCCGTCCGGGCGCGAACGACAACAAGTACAGCCGTGGCGTCGTCGGCGTCGCGACCGGCTCCGACGTCTATCCGGGCGCCGCCGTCCTCTCCGTCTCCGGCGCGCTGGCCGGACCGGCCGGGCTGGTCCGCTACGCGGGCGGCGCCGCCGACGCGGTCCGCGCCCACCACCCGCCCGTCATCGCCTCCGACCGGGTCGCCGACGCCGGCCGCGTCCAGGCCTGGACGTGCGGCAGCGGCCTGGGCACCGATGAGCGCGCGTACGCCGAACTGCGCACCGTCCTCGGCGCGCCCGTCCCCGCCTGCCTCGACGCGGGGGCGCTCACGCTGCTCGTCGACGCCCGTATGTCCGACTGGCTCCGCGACCGTGACGCCCCCACGGTCGTCACCCCGCACGACGGCGAGTTCCAGCGCCTCTCGGGTGGGGCGCCCGGCGACGACCGGGTCGCCGCGGCCCTGCACCTCGCCGACCGGATGGACTCCGTCGTCCTGCTCAAGGGCGACCGGACGATCGTCGCCACCCCCGACGGCCGGGTGTTCGTCAACCCGACCGGCACCGCGGCGCTCGCCACCGGCGGCACCGGCGACGTCCTGGCCGGCCTGCTCGGCTCGCTGCTCGCCGCGGGGCTGCCGGCGGAGCAGGCCGCGGTCGCCGCCGCGTTCGTGCACGGCCTGGCCGGCCGGCTCGCCGCCGCCCGCGGCCCGGTCACCGCCGCCGACGTCGCCGACCACCTCGGCGAGGCCGTCGTCTCCCTGCGCCGCTGACGCCTTCCTGAGGGACCGCTTAGGCTTGGACGCATGTGGCAGGCGCAGGTGCGGATCGACCTCGACGCGGTCCGGCACAACGTGGCGACCCTCCGCGGGCTGCTGCGACCCGGGACCGCCCTGATGAGCGTGGTCAAGGCCGACGCGTATGGGCACGGGATGCTCCCGGTCGCGACCGCCGCCGTGCGGGCCGGCGCGACCTGGCTCGGGGCCGCCACCCTCGACGAGGCGTTGGCCCTGCGCGAGCACGGCATCACCGTGAGGATCCTGTCCTGGCTGCACAGCCCCGGCCGGCCGCTGCGCGAGGCGGTCGACGCGGACATCGACCTCTCCGCGTCCTCGATCGCCGCCCTGGACGAGATCGTCGAAGCCGCGCGGCAGGCGCGCCGGACCGCCGCGGTGCACCTGAAGATCGACACCGGGTTGTCCCGCAACGGCGCGGCCCGGGCCGACTGGCCGGCGCTGGTCACCGCCGCGGCGAAGGCGCAGGCCGGCGGGGACGTCGAGATCGTCGCGATCTGGAGCCACTTCGCCTGCGCCGACGAGCCGGGGCACCCGTCGATCCTGCGGCAGCAGCTCGCGTTCGACGAGGCGCTCGACGTCGCCGCCGGACTCGGGGTCGAGCCGCCACTGCGGCACCTTGCCAACTCCGCCGCCGCGCTCACGCTGCCAGAGAGTCACTTCGAGCTGGTTCGGGTGGGTTTGTCGACCTACGGGTTGTCGCCCATTCCCGGCGCGGCGCCCGATCTGCGGCCGGCGATGAGCGTCCATGCCCGCGTCGCCCTGGTGAAACCCGTCCCGGCCGGTGAGGGCGTCTCCTACGGGCACACGTACAAGATCCTCAAGGACACCAGTCTCGCGTTGGTGCCGGTGGGTTACGCCGACGGCGTGCCCCGGTCCGCGAGCAGCCGTGGCCTCGTCGAGATCGGCGGGAAGATCCGCCGCGTCGTCGGCCGGGTGTGCATGGACCAGATCGTGGTGGACTGCGGTGACGACGACGTGCGCGCGGGTGACGAGGCCGTCCTCTTCGGCGCCGGTACGCGCGGCGAGCCCACCGCCGACGACTGGGCCGCCGCGGCGGGCACCATCAACTACGAGATCGTCACGAGGATGGGCAGCAACCGCACGCCGCGGGTGTACGTGGGGGAGAGCGCATGACGGGTCTGGAGCGCAGCGGAAGGGCCGGTCATCATGGGCTCAGTGTTTGGTCAGGTCGGCGCCGGAGCGCAGCGGAGGTGACGGCATGACGGACACTGAGGTCGAGGCCAAGGGCAGCAGCCGGCGCCGGAAGGTCGGGATCATCGGCGCGATCCTCGGGGTGGCCGCCGCGGGTGTCGCCGCCGGGGTCGCCACCGAGCGGTATCTGGTGCACCGCTCCAAGAGCGCCGACGACGTCTACGCCGATGAGGAGTTCGGCGTCTGGGACTTCGACGAGGAGCTGACCGTCACCACCGACGACGGCATCGACCTGCACGTCGAGGTCGTCGACGGCCCCTCGGAGGACGGTGCCTCGAGCGAGGGCCCGACGCTGGTCTTCGTCCACGGGTTCTGCCTGGACATGGGCACGTTCCACTTCCAGCGCAGGGCGTTGCAGGGCAAGCACCGCATGGTCTTCTACGACCAGCCCGGCCACGGCCGCTCCGGCAAGCTCCGCAAGGGCGAGTACTCCCTCGACGCGCTCGGCGCCGGGCTGCGCGCCGTCCTGCAGGCCACCGCCCCGACCGGCCCGGTCGTCCTGGTCGGCCACTCCATGGGCGGCATGACGATCATGGCGCTCGCCGAGCAGGTGCCGGAGCTGTTCGAGTCGCGCGTCGAGGCGGTCGTGCTCATCTCGACGTCCGCCGGCAAGCTCGACCAGGTCAACTTCGGCCTGCCCGAGGTCGTCGCGAAGTTCCGCCGCCCGCTGCTGCCCGTCGTCGGCATCGCCGGCCCGATCAGCTCCGGCGTCGTCGACCGGGCCCGCCGTGCCTCCACCGATCTCGCGTGGCTGCTGACCCGTCGGTACGGCTTCGGCACCGCCCGGCCGAGTCCGGCGCTCGTCTCGTACGTCGAGAAGATGAACACGACCACGTCGACGGACGTGATCGCGCGATACCTGCGGACCCTCTACACGCACGCGCGGCTGCTCGTCCTCGGGCCGCTGCGGACCGTGCCGGTGCTGCTCGTCTGCGGCGACCGGGACGTGCTCACGCCGCTCACCCACACCCGCGAGATCGCCGCGGTCCTGCCGGAGGCCGAACTGGTCGTCGTCCCCGACGGCGGCCACGTCGTCATGCTCGAGCACGCCGACGAGGTCAACGACGCGATCGAGGCGTTCCTCAAGCGGGTCCTGGCCCGGTGACCGTCACCCTGCCCACGGTCGCCGACACGCACGCCTTCGGCCGGCGGCTCGCCGCGGTGCTGCGCGCCGGCGACCTGGTCCTGCTCACCGGGCCGCTCGGCGCCGGCAAGACCGCGCTCGCCCAGGGCATCGGCGCCGGGCTCGGCGTGCAGGGCGCGGTCACGTCGCCGACGTTCGTGATCGCCCGCGTCCACCGCCCGTCCGTCGCCGGCGGTCCGGCGATGGTCCATGTGGACGCGTACCGGCTCGGCGACGTCAAGGACCCGCTCGGCGAGATCGACGCCCTCGACCTGGACGCCACGCTCGAGGACTCGGTGACGCTCGTCGAATGGGGCGAGGGCCTCGTGGAGCAGCTCGCCGACGACCACCTCGAGCTGTGCCTGACCCGCCACGACGACGACACCCGCACCGTGGATCTGGTGCCGCACGGCGCCGCGTGGGAGACCAGGCTAGGCGGCGGGCTGCAGGACCTCCCACACGTCGACTGACGTGCCCTCGTCGTCGGTGCGGCGGGCCAGCAGGTGGCGACCCTCGTGGCAGAACGCGGTCCGGATCTGGCGGGCCGGGGACAGGTCGGCGCGGAACACCTCGGACTCCGTCTCGACGTCGCGGACGCTGACCGCGCCGTCGTGGACCGCGGCCCGCAGACGGCCGTCGGGGCTGGACATCTCGGTGGCGAACGCGTCCGCGCTGCTGCTGCCGGTGTACCCGGTGAAGCGCCGCGCCAGGTCCTCCCCGACGATCCGGTCGAGGCGCTCACCAGTCGCGAGGTCCCAGACGGTGGCCACGTCGCGGCGGTACCGGCCGACGCTCGCCGCCCCCTCGCCGGTCGCCATCAGGCGCCACTCGCCCTCGTTGACGAGGACCGCGTCGGGGCGGTGCGCGTCGGAGAAGCTGCTGGTCATGCGGCCCGTCAGCACGTCCCAAACGCTGAAGTGCCCCTCGGCGTCCCAGGTGACCAGCGAGAGCTGCCGGCCGGGGCCGAGCGCCACCTGGCCGTGCTCCGGGCGACCCGCGCCGCGCCCCGGGCGCAGCTCCGTGACGAGGGCGCCGCTGTCGATGGAGCGGACCTTCACGTACTCACCGGTGCGCGAACACTCGACGAGCATCCTGCGGTCCGGCATGAGCAGCCAGTCGCCCGTCACCCGCAGGTGGTGGCGCTTCGTGAGCTGGAAGCGCTCCGCCGGCGGGGAGATCCGCGCGTGCGCGGCCGCCGCGCCGGACACGACCATGCCGCCGGGCGGCACCCGGTGCTCCAGCAGGACCCCGCCGGTGCGGCCGGCGGTCAGGTCGAAGACCCGGTCGTCGGCGGTGCGGACCTGCGCGAGCGGCGCACCAGGCTGATACGCCACGCCCTCCTTCGCCAGCCAGCGGATGAGCCGGCCCCGGCCGCCGGGGACCGTCCACGCGAGCGGCTCGACCCGCCACGGTGCCGGGTCCACCGGCAGCGCCCGCCCGTCCCGCCCGCCGATCATCCGCGCGGCGCCCCGCAGCACCGACAGCTCAGGCTCCGGCGGCCGCGTCACCGCCCGCCCCAGCCCCTGCTGCAGCGCCGGGGCGACCCCCGGCAGATGCGCGCAGCCACCGACCAGCACGACCGCCGCGACGTCGGCGGGCACGATCCCGGCCCGCGCGATCACCGCCCGGCAACTGGCGATCAGCCAGCGGTTCGCCGGCTCCGTCAGCTGCTCCAGCAGTTGGCGGCTGATGGTGTACGGCGGTGCGCCCGGCTCGACCTCGTCCGTGGCCTCCGGCGCGTTGGCCAGCCGGTGCTTGAGTCTGCGCACGATGTCCAGCGCGTGGAAGCCGGCCCGCACGCTGACGTCGCCGCCGGCCGCGAACGCGGGCTCGACCCATTCGGCCAGGCGCGCCCGCAGGTCCGCGGCGAGCATCACGTCGAGGTCGCGGCCGCTGCCGGAGCTCTCCTGGCTCAGCGGCACCGGCACGCCGTGCTGCACCTGCGTGAGCGTCGCGCTCCAGGTCGCGCCGAGGTCGCAGACCAGCACGTACCCACCCTCGGGGATCTCCTGCGACGCGAGTGGGTCCAGGGCCGCGGCGGACGGGTCGTGGACCAGCTCCACGTCCGGGAACCCCACGACCGACGCGGCCGACACCAGCACCTCCCGGCGTGGGTCGTGGGTGCGGTACGCCGCCGGTACGGTCACCACCAGCCGGCCGATCGTCCCGTGCAGCCGCCGCGCCTCCTCGACGACCGCGTCGAGCGCGGCCGTGACCAGCTCGCCGCCGTTGACCAGCTGGTCGCCGAGCCAGATCGGGGCGTTCGCGTCGACGGCCCGGCGCACCCCGTCGACGTAGTGCCGCGGATGCTGGTCACGGGCCCGTTCGGCGGCCGCGCCGGCGGACAGACGCGGACGGCCGGGCGCCGGATCGAGGCTCGCCCCGCCCGGCCAGCGGGGTGCGCCGGTGACCGGCTCCCGCACCAGGTGCAGCTGCTCCCGCACGACGACGGCGGCGGACATGGCCCACGAACCCATGTCGACGACCAGGACCGGTTCAGTCATCCGTACTCCCGACGCGCACCGCGTAGATGTCGGCCGATGCTAGGCCCGGTTCGTTGCGGATCGGTTAACTGATCCGGATGACGACCTCCGGGAAGTGTCGGACCCGGTCGGTAGAGTTGGCGCCGTGCTGGTGGTGGTGGTGGACTCCTCGACGCCCGCGGTGACGGCCGCGCTCGTCCGCGTCGGCGACGACCCGTCCGTCACTGTTCTCGCCGAGCGGGTCACCGTCGACGGCAGGGCGCACGGGGAGCTGCTCGCGCCGCAGATCCAGGCGGTCCTGGCCGAGGGCGGTGCGGCACCCGGCGACCTGGCCGCGGTCGTGGCCGGCACCGGGCCGGGGCCGTTCACGGGGCTGCGGGCCGGCATGGTCACCGCGGCCGCGCTCGGGCACGCTCTCGACATCCCCGTCTATGGGGTCTGTTCCCTCGACGGGATCGGCCGTGGTCGTCCCGGGCGGGTGCTCGTCGCGACCGACGCCCGGCGCAAAGAGGTCTATTGGGCCGTCTATGACGACGGCGTCCGGGTCTCAGGTCCGGCGGTCGACAAACCCGCGGCCGTCGTGGCTGCCCTCGGGTTGGGTGCCACTGCTGTCGACGGTGCTGCTGCCGTCGGTGCCGCTGTCGACGGTGCTGCTGCCGTAGGTGCCGCTGCCGGCGATGGCGCGGAGAAGTATGCGGAGGTGCTCGGGCTGCCGGTGCTGCCACCGCTGTATCCGTCCGCGTCGGCCCTCGCCGAGCTGGCTGCCGACCGCATCCTCGCGAAGGCGCCCGGCGAGACCCTGACGCCCCTGTATCTGCGACGGCCCGATGCCGTCGCGCCCGGTGAGCGGAAGCCGGCACTGCCGTGACGGTCGTGCTCACCGAGCTGCGGTGGTTCCACATCGAGCAGTTGCTTCCCATCGAGGACGAGCTGTTCGGTGAGGAGCGGTGGTCCGCCGGCATGTTCTGGAATGAGCTGGCCAGCGGCCACCACTACATCGCCGCCCTCGACGGCGACCGGGTCCTCGGGTATGCGGGCCTCGCCCTCACCCCGCCCGAAGAGGCCTGGATCCAGAACATCGGCGTGCGCAAGGAAGCCCAGCGGCACGGGATCGGCCGGCGGCTCCTCGAAGCGCTGCTCGCCGAGGCGGCCCGGCACGGCACCCGGCAGGTGCTGCTCGAGGTGGCCGTCGACAACCTGCCCGCGCAGAAGCTGTATGCGACGTATGGGTTCGAGGGCGTCGGCGTCCGCAAGGGCTACTACCAGCCGAGCAACACGGATGCGTTGGTGATGAGACGTGAAGACTGAGCCCCTGGTGCTCGGCATCGAGACCTCGTGCGACGAGACCGGCGTCGGCATCGTCCGCGGGCACACGCTGCTCGCCGACGAGGTCGCCTCCAGCGTCGCCGAGCACGCGCGCTTCGGCGGCGTCGTCCCCGAGGTCGCCAGCCGCGCCCACTTCGAGGCGATGGTCCCGACCGTCCAGCGCGCCCTCGACAAGGCCGGGATCACCCTCGCCGACGTCGACGCGGTCGCCGTCACCGCCGGGCCCGGCCTCGCCGGTGCGCTGCTCGTCGGGGTCGCGGCCGCGAAGGCGTATGCGCTCGCCGCCGGCAAGCCCATCTACGGCGTCAACCACCTCGCCGCGCACGTCGCCGTCGACACCTTGGAGCACGGGCCGCTGCCCGAGCCGGCGATCGCGCTGCTCGTCTCCGGCGGGCACTCGTCGCTGCTCAAGGTCGACGACCTCGCCGGCCGCGTCGAGCCGCTCGGCGCCACCATCGACGACGCCGCCGGTGAGGCGTTCGACAAGGTGGCGCGGCTGCTCGGGCTGCCGTTCCCCGGCGGGCCGCCCATCGACCGGGCCGCCCGCGACGGCCAGATCGTCATCCCGTTCCCGCGCGGGCTCACCGCTGCCCGCGACCTCGTCGAGCACCGGTTCGACTTCTCGTTCTCCGGGCTGAAGACCGCCGTCGCCCGCTGGGTCGAGGCCAGGCAGCGCGCCGGCGAGCCCGTCCCCGTCAATGACGTCGCCGCGAGCTTCCAGGAGGCGGTGTGTGACGTGCTGACGCGCAAGGCCGTCGACGCGTGCCTCGCCGGCGGCGTCAGGACCCTCGTCATCGGTGGTGGCGTTGCCGCCAACTCCCGCATCCGGTCGCTCGCCCAGGAGCGCTGCGACAAGCACGGCATCACGCTGCGCGTCCCGCGCCCCGGACTGTGCACCGACAACGGCGCCATGGTCGCCGCGCTCGGCTCGCACCTCGTCGCCGCGGGCGCCGCCCCGGGCCGCCTCGGGCTCCCCACCGACTCCGCCATGCCGATCACCCTCGTCACCGCATGACCTCGCCGCACCGCGTGAACTGGGCCTGGCCGCGCTTCCTGCGTCGGGTCGCGTGGGCGGCTCGGACGGCGTGACCGGGTGGAGCGGTGGGACGGCGTCGCCGGGCCTGCTCGGCGTGGCGGCGGGAGCGGGCGGGCGTCGCGGTGGAGGGGAGAGGACGGAGTGATCCGATGGGAGTAGAGTCCAGCGCCGTGATCGTGCGCATGTGGGAGGTCCGGGCGCACCCGGAGGCGTTCGACGAGCTGCTGTCCTGGGTGTGCGAGGCGATGCTGCCCAAGGTCGAGGTCCACCCGATGCATATGAGCAGCGAGGTGTATTCGTCGACCGACCACCGGCTCGTCGTCATCTCCAAGTGGCGGGGCAGCACCCCGGAGGAGTTCAGCGACCCGCCGTCGCACCTCGTCTCGCGGCGTCCGCAGGCCTGGGACTTCACCGAGGTCGACCGCTGAGCGCACTTCGTCGCCGGCGGAAAATGTAAGGCGCCGGAGGCGTCCACCGGGTTACCGTCGGCTGGCCATGAAACGGTTACCGCTCGATGAGCCCGGTGAGCCCGACAGCAGGTCCGCAGGCCGGTATCTGTTGTGGATCCTGCGCAGTCAGATGCCGACGATCGTCGCCGGCATCGCGCTGGGCATCGTGTGGATGGTCAGTCAGGCGCTCGTGCCGGCCGCGCTCGGCGCGGGGGTCGACGCGCTCACCAGCCACGACCGGACCGCGCTGCTCGGCGCCGGTGGGGCGCTGCTCGGGCTGGGCACCGTCACGGCGATCAGCGGCATCATGCGGCACCGGTTCGCGGTCACCAACTTCCTCGGCGCCGGGTTCCGGACCATGCAGGTCACCGCGCGGCACGCCACCCGCCTCGGGGCGACCCTGCCGACGAAGGTCGCCACCGGCGAGGTCGTCAGCATCGGCACCACCGACTTCGACCACGTCGGCTACGCCATGGACGTCAGCGCCCGCACGGGTGGCGCCGTCGTCGCGATCATCGTCGTCTCCGTCCTGCTGCTCGACGTGTCCGTGCCGCTCGGGCTCGTGGTCGTCATCGGGGTGCCGCTGCTCGTCGGTGTCGTCGGGTTCCTGCTCAAACCGCTCCACCAGCGCCGCCGCGCCCAGCGGGAACTCACCGGCGCGCTCACCGGCCGGGCCGCCGACATCGTCTCCGGGCTGCGGATCCTGCGCGGGATCGGCGGCGAGGACGTCGTCTCCGGCAGGTACCGCACCGAGTCGCAGCAGGTCCGCGCCGCCGGCGTCCGGGTCGCCAAGGTCGAGACGGTCCTCGAAGGCGCGCAGATCCTGCTGCCCGGCCTGTTCGTCGCGCTCGTCACCTGGCTCGGCGCCCGGTTCGCGGTCGCCGGGAAGATCACGCCCGGTGAGCTGGTCGCGTTCTACGCCTACGCCGTGTTCCTCGTGAGTCCGCTGCGGACGCTGACCGAGTTCGCCGAGAAGCTGACCCGTGGCCTGGTCGCCGCCGGCCGCGTCGTGTCCCTCCTGCGCGTCGAGCCCGAGCTGCACGACCCCGCCGAGCCCGCGCCCATCGCCGCCGGCGACCTCGACGACCCCGGCTCCGGCTTCACCGCCGGGCACGGCCGCCTCACCGCGATCGCCGCCGCCCGCTCCGAGGACGCCGCGGCCATCGCCGACCGGATCGGCCTGCTCGACCCGGACTCGGACGCGCGGCTGTCCGGCGTACCGCTGCGGCAGCTGCGAATCGACGACGTCAGATCCCACGTCGTCGTCGCCGACAACGACGACCGCCTCTTCCGCGGCCGCCTCCGCGACGAACTCGCCGCCGCCCGCGACGACGGTGCGGCCCCCGCCACCCGCGACGCCGCCGCGGTCCCCGGCGCCCGCGACGCCGCCGTGCTCGCCGCCACCGACGCTGCTGTTCCTGGCGCCCGCGCCGCCGCCATCCCCTCCCGCGACGCTGCCGTCCTCCCCGCCCGTGATGCCGCCGGCCTCGGCGCCCGTGGCGCTGCCGTTCCCGCCGTCCGTGATGGCGCCGTGGTCGCCGGTCGTGACGCGGACGTCGGTGGGGCTCGCGATGCGGGCGTCCTCGCCGCGCTGGAGACGGCCGCGGCGTCGGACATCGTCGACGCGTTGCCTGACGGGCTGGACGCCGAGATCGCCGAGCGGGGGCGGGACTTCTCCGGAGGGCAGCAGCAGCGGCTCCGGCTGGCCAGGGTCCTCGCGCTCGACCCGCCGGTCCTCGTCCTCGTCGAGCCGACCAGCGCCGTCGACACCCACACCGAGGCCCTCATCGCGCAGCGGCTCCCCGCTGCCCGGGCCGGGCGGACCACCGTCGTGTGCACCACCAGCCCGCTGCTGCTCGACCACGCCGACACCGTCGCGTTCGTCGGGGCCGACGGGCGCGTCGCCGCCACCGGCACGCACCGGGAGCTGCTCGACACGTGCCCCGCGTACGCCGCGACCGTCACCAGGGAGGAGGACGGCTGATGCTGCTGCCGATCGCCAACGGCGCCGACGTCCGCGCGTACCTTCGCAGGCTCGTCCGGGACCACCCGCGGACGCTCGCGCTCGTCGTCGCCCTCCACGTGAGCGCCGCCGTCGCCGGGCTCGTCACGCCCCGCCTGCTCGGCGACCTGGTCGAGAAGACCTCCGCCGGCACCACCACGTGGACCGTCGACCGGATCGCCCTCATCATCACCGGATTCGTCGTCGTCGTGTCGGTGCTGGTCCGCTACGCCAGACTTGCCTCCGCCCGGCTCGGCGAACAGGTCCTGGCGACGCTCCGGGAGGAGTTCGTCGACCGGGTCCTCGCCCTGCCACCGTCCACGGTGGAGCGTGCCGGCACCGGCGACCTGCTGACCCGCGCGTCGCGCGACGTCGAAGGCACCTCCGACACGGTGCGCTTCGCGCTGCCCGAGGTCCTCGTCGGTGTCCTGCAGGTCGTCCTCACGCTCGGCGCCGTCGCGCTCGTGTCACCGCTGCTGCTGGTGCCGGCGGTCGTCGCCGTGCCGATCCTCTGGGGCGGTTCGCGCTGGTACTTCCGTCGCGCGCCCGCCGGTTACCTCGCCGCGAGCGCCGCCTTCGCCGAGCTCACCGACGGCCTCGCCGAAACGGTCGAGGGCGCCCGCACCGTCGACGTCCTGCGCCTGCGGCACCGCCGGGTCCAGCGCACCCAGGAGCACCTGCGCGGCCTGTACGGCAGGAACATGTACACGCTGAAGCTGCGGACCGTCTGGTTCCCGCTGACCGAGTTCGGCTACGCGCTGCCCGGCGCCGTCACGCTCGTCGCCGGCGGGTGGTTCGTCGTCGAGGGGTGGGCCACCGTCGGGCAGGTCACGGCCGCCGTCCTGTACTTCGTCGCGCTCATCGACCCGCTCGACCGGGTCCTGTCGTGGTTCGACCACCTGCAGATCGGCTTCGCGTCCTTCGCCCGCATCGTCGGCGTGCAGTCGGTGCCCCTCGCGAAGCCGGTGGCGGGCGCGTCCCCCACCGACGAGCGGATCGTCGCGAGCGGCGTGCGGTACTCGTACGTCGAAGGCCGCGACGTCCTGCACGGCATCGACCTGGAGATCCAGCCCGGTGAGCGGCTCGCGATCGTCGGGCCCTCCGGCGCGGGCAAGTCCACCCTCGGCCGCCTGCTCGCGGGCATCCACAACCCGGGCGCGGGCACCGTCACCATCGGCGGCGTGCCCCTGTCCGACCTGCCGCTGTCCTCGCTGCGGCGGCACGTCGCGCTGGTCACCCAGGAGCATCACGTCTTCCTCGGCACCGTCCGCGACAACCTCATCCTCGCCCGGCCCGACGCGACCACGGCGGACCTGCGGCACGCCCTCACCACCGTCGACGCCCTCGACTGGGTCGACGCGCTGCCCGGCGGCCTGGACACCACGCTCGGCGAGCCGCCTTTGTCACCGGCGCAGGCGCAGCAGCTCGCGCTGGCCCGCCTCGTGCTCGCCGACCCGCACACCCTCGTGCTGGACGAGGCGACGTCGCTCATCGACCCACGCGCCGCCCGGCACCTCGAACGCTCCCTCGCCGGTGCCCTGCACGGCCGCACCGTGATCGCGATCGCGCACCGGCTCTTCTCCGCGCACGACGCGGACCGGGTCGCCGTCGTCGAGGACGGGCGCGTCACCGAGCTCGGCACGCACGACGAACTTGTCGCCGCCGACGGTGCGTACGCCGCGCTGTGGCACTCCTGGCACGGCGACCGGCAGCCGGCCGCGGACGCCGTCTGACCGGGCCTTCCGGTCCTTCAGTGGAAGGCGGAGTAGACGACGCCGAGCAGGACGGCCGCGATCAGCGCGACCGCGAACACCCACAGCACGTGGCGGTCGTTCGAGTCGGCGGCGGCCGGTGGCGGTGGCAGTGCGGGCAGGTCCCGGGTGGCGGCGCGCAGGTCGTCGAGGGTCTTCGCGGCGAGGACCGTGTCGCAGCGCTCGGAGAACTCGTCCAGCGTGAGGCGACCGGCCTGGGTGTGATGCTGGAGCGCGTCGATGACCTGCCGGCGGTCCTCGTCGGAGGCGCGCATGGTCAGCCGCTCGCGGTGCTCGTCGGAGGCGGACGCGCTCATCGTCAGTGGGTCGCGATGTCGGCGAGGACGGCCCCGGTGACCTGGACCAGGTCGTCGGGGGCGAGCTCGATCTGCAGGCCGCGCCGGCCGCCCGAGACGTACATCGTGGACAGTCCGGTTGCCGACGCGTCGATCACGATCGGCAGCCGGGACCGCTGACCGACCGGCGAGATGCCGCCGGTCACGTAGCCGGTGGCGCGCTCGGCGGCGGCCGGCTCGGCCATCGCGGCGCGTTTGCCGCCCACCACGGCCGCGAGGGCCTTGAGGTCCAGCGCCGCCGAAACGGGCACGACACCGACCGTGAGCTGGCCGTCCACAGTGGTGACGAGGGTCTTGAAGAGGCGGTCGGGCTCGACGCCGAGGGCGGCCGCGGCGGCCTCGCCGTAGGAGGCGGCCCGGGGGTCGACCTCATAGGTGTGCGGGGTGAACGCGATCTTCTGCCGCGCCAACAGTGCGGTCGCCGGGGTGCCCTTGCTCGCCACTGGCCCACAATAGCGAGATGCAGATCGGTGCCGTCCAGATGTACCTGGGCTACGGGCACATCTTCCTGGGCGCCACCAGCGGCCGGGACATGTCCGTCTTCGACGGTGACGGACCGGTCACCGCGACGGACCGGCACGTCCGGGTCGCCGCCCGGCCGCAGGTCGGGCTGGTCAGGGTCCGGCTGTGGCAGGGGGCCGGGCCGCGGGTCGGACGGCTGGTGTTCGACGGCACGCTGGACCTGCCCGACGCGAGGTTCTGCGTGGAGGAGGCGACGGGACTGTCGCGCTTCGTGACGAAGGTCAGCTCGGTGGAGCCCCGGGTGCTCGTCGCCGTCGACGACCCGGGCCACGCTTCGCGGATCGACGTGGTGCTCGAGCCGGAGTTCGTGCCGCGCAGCGCGCAGGTGTGGACCTCCGGCGACCCGCCGTTTCCGAAGCTGACGGTCGCACCGACGGCACCCCGGCACCGGGCGGACGTGTTCGCCGACGCCCTCGCCGGGCACGACTTCCCGCGCCGGCGGCTGGCGGCGGCGCTGACGGTCATGGGGGAGGAGCGGCGGGTCCGGGGGTCGGAGCAGATCGTCGCGTTCTTCATCAACGATGTCGTCGAGTGGCTGCGCTGGCTGCACGAGCGCGTCACGTGGGACATGTGCCGCGAGTCGGGGCGGATGCTGACCGATCAGCTGGGCCGCCGCCCGCCGGAGGACCTCGCCGACGACGTCCTCATCGACCTGCAACGCCGCCTGGGCCAGCAGCTCTACTGAGAAGGGGCAGCGTTGCCAGGGTCTGGGACCCGGCTGAGCAGGAGGACGGCGGGGGCGCCCGCGACCCGGGTCAGGGCGATGATGGCGGCTCGGCTGCCGGAAAGACGCAGTGATCTGCGCAGCTCCTCCACGTCCAGGGCCGAGCCGCGCTTCAGGATGGTGAGCGAGCCGACGTCGAGGGCGCGCAGCGCGGTCCGGAGCCGCTTCAGGGCGATCGGCAGCTGGTCGAGCACCTCGTAGCAGCGCCCGAACGGGGTGGGCACGTAGGTGGGGGTGTGGACGTACGCGATGGTGGGGTCGGCGAGCATGCCGTCGACCGTCTCCGCGAACTCGGCGACGAGATGCGACCGCACCACCGCGCCGTCTGGGTCATACATGAAATTCCCGATATGTCCGACGGGGGCGGCGGTGATCCCGTTGCCGGTGAGGGAAACCACAGACGGTGCCGCGGCCGATCCCGTGGGCGCGCTCTGGAACAGGGTTGCCCGGCGGGGGGCCGCGGCGAGCGGGCCGCACCATGCCGCGGCCTCGACGACGTCGCCGTCGACGGAGACCCATTCACCTTCCGCGCCCGGTGGGAGCAGGGCGTGGTCGATGCCGGGAGCGAGTTTCAGGACCGTCATCGGCACGCGGGCCGCGAGCCCGACGACGAAGTCCCACGGCGGCGAATAGGAGCGGGGGTCGAACACGCGGCGCCCGCCCGTTGTGCGTCGGGCGGGGTCGCAGAACACGGCGTCCACCTCATCGAGGGGGACGCTCATCGCGTCTCGGGCTTCCACCAGTACATCCGCCGCCAGACCCAGAGCGAGGACGTTGGCCGACGCGGTGGCGGCCGTCTCCGGTGAGGCGTCGACCGCGTGCACCCGCAGGCCCGCCCGGGCGAACGCGATCGTGTCGGCCCCGATCCCGCAGCCGAGGTCGGCGACCCGGGTGGCACCCGCGGCGGCGAGCCGGGCCGCCCGCCGGGCCGCGACGGGACCACGGGTCGCCTGCTCCAGGCCCGCGCGGGTGAAGTGCATCACCGCGGCGTCGGCGCCGAACTTCGTGACCGCCTTGCGGCGCAGCGCCACCTGGGTCAGGGCGGCGGCGGCGAGGTCCGGCGGGAAGCCGGCGGCCCGCAGCGCCGACGCGGCCGCCAGAGGGTCGCCTTCCGGCAGGGCCGCCGCGGCCTGGAGCGCCTGTTCGAGCACGCCTCAGGATATGCCGGTGATGCCGCCGGACTTGCCGAGGCTCTTCTTGACCTTGAACGTGTAGCTGTCGCCCGCGTTGGACGAGCCGTGGACCAGCCAGTAGTCGCCCTTGTCCTCCTTGGGCTGGCTCTCCGTCCAGTTCGGCGGGGCCTTCTTGCCGCCGTAGCTGCCGGCGATCGAGTGGCTGGAGTAGCTCGCCATGCGCTGGGTGTTGCCGTTGTACCAGGCGTTGATGAAGCCGCTGACGTAGCTGGAGGGGTCCGAGGGGTACTCGGTTTTCTGGATCACGACGTCGGTGACGGCCTGCGGCTTGCCCAGGTTGTGCTCGTCGACGGTGACCTGCAGCTCGTCGCCGTGGTCGTTGCGCAGGACGCACTCGGAGCCGTTCTTCTTCACGTACTTCCAGTTGGTGTCGGCGCCCTTTTCGATGTACTGGAAGTTGGACACGGCGCCGCTGCCGGAGAGCTGCTTGATCCGGTTCATGTCGTTCTTGGTCCAGGCGCTGACGACGGCCTGGCAGTAGCCCTTCGCGTCACCCGGATAAGCGGGTGCGGCGCTCTTGTCCGTCGCGGGCTGGCTGTTGCCGCCGCTGCCGGCGTCGCTGGAGGCCGCTGCGGAGCCGCCGGGCCCCTCGCCGAACGCGGCCGAGTCGGACGGTCCGGTGCTGCCGGCGGCGGCGGGCGTCTGCGCGCCGTCGTCCTTCTTGCCGCAGGCAGTCAGGGACCCCACGGTCAGGATGGCGACGACCAGCGTGCCGAGCAGCCTCTTCATACCGCCGAGCGTAGATCGCCCGCAGTGTTCCCGCCCCGGTCCGTCGCGTAGCCGACGACGGGTGATTTCGTGGCGTGTTTGGCACTCTCCTTGACGGAGTGCTAGCCAGCGACATAACCTCCGATTAGCACCCTCGACATGAGAGTGCCAGCCAACCGACTGGAGCCGGCACCCGCGACGACGGCTTCACCGGGCACTCGATAGCGTAAGAATCAATACCCCAGGAGGGTATGCCCGTGACTACCGCGACGAAGGTTGCGATCAAGCCGCTCGAGGACCGCATTCTGGTCCAGGCCAACGAGGCTGAGACGACCACCGCCTCGGGCATCGTCATCCCGGACACGGCCAAGGAGAAGCCCCAGGAGGGCACCGTCCAGGCTGTGGGCCCCGGTCGCATCGACGACAAGGGCAACCGGGTCCCGATCGACGTCAAGGTCGGCGACACCGTCATCTACTCGAAGTACGGCGGCACCGAGGTCAAGTGGGGCGGCCAGGAGTATCTCGTGCTCTCCGCCCGTGACGTCCTCGCGGTCATCGAGAAGTGACCCAGACCAAGTAGAGCAGTGGCCACCGCCCCGGACCCGTGCGCAGGAGCGCTTGCGGCCGGGGCGGTGTCGCCTTTGAAGGGACATCACACGCATGGCGAAGATCCTGAGCTTCTCCGACGAGGCGCGCCACCTGCTGGAGCACGGCGTCAACCGCCTGGCCGACACGGTCAAGGTCACGCTCGGCCCGCGCGGGCGCAACGTCGTTCTGGACAAGAAGTTCGGTGCCCCGACCATCACCAACGACGGTGTGACGATCGCGAAAGAGATCGAGCTCACCAACCCTTATGAAAACCTCGGCGCCCAGCTCGTCAAAGAGGTCGCCACCAAGACCAACGACGTCGCCGGCGACGGCACCACCACCGCCACCGTGCTGGCCCAGGCGCTGGTCCGTGAGGGTCTGCGCAACGTGACCGCCGGCACCAACCCGGCGGGCATCAAGCGCGGCATCGACCTGGCGACGGCCGCCGTCGTGAAGGCGCTCAAGGAGAAGGCGACCCCGGTCGCCAGCCACACCGAGATCGCCCAGGTCGCCACGATCTCCGCGCAGGACGCCACCATCGGCGACCTGATCGCCTCGGCGATGGAGCAGGTCGGCCGCGACGGCGTCATCACGGTCGAGGAGGGCTCCACCCTCACGACCGAGCTCGAGGTCACCGAGGGCATGCAGTTCGACAAGGGCTACATCTCCCCGCACTTCGTGACCGACGCCGAGTCGCAGGAGGCGGTGCTCGAGGACGCCTACGTCCTCGTCACCACCCAGAAGATCGGCGCCATCGAGGAGCTGCTGCCGCTGCTGGAGCAGATCATCAAGGACAACAAGCCGCTGCTGATCATCGCCGAGGACGTCGAGGGCCAGGCCCTGTCGACCCTGGTGGTCAACGCCATCCGCAAGACCTTCAAGGTCGTCGCGGTCAAGGCGCCCGGCTTCGGCGACCGCCGCAAGGCGATGCTCCAGGACATCTCGGTCCTCACCGGCGCCGAGCTCGTCGCCCCCGAGCTGGGCTACAAGCTCGAGTCGGTCGGCACCGAGGTCCTCGGCAAGGCCCGCCGCATCGTCGTGGGCAAGGAGCTCACCACGATCGTCGACGGCGCCGGCGAGAAGAGCGAGGTCTCCGCGCGGGTCGAGCAGATCCGTAAGGAGATCGAGGCCTCCGACTCCGACTGGGACAAGGAGAAGCTCAACGAGCGGGTCGCCAAGCTCGCCGGTGGGGTCGCGGTCATCAAGGCCGGCGCCGCCACCGAGGTCGAGATGAAGGAGCGCAAGCACCGCATCGAGGACGCGATCTCCGCGACCAAGGCGGCGGTCCAGGAAGGCATCGTCCCCGGCGGCGGCGCCGCCCTGGCCCAGGTGCTCCCCGTCCTCGACGGTGACCTCGGCCTGACCGGCGAGGAGAAGGTCGGCGTCTCGATCGTTCGCAAGGCGCTCGTCGAGCCGCTGCGCTGGATCGCGCAGAACGCGGGCTTCGACGGCTACGTCGTCGTCGGCAAGGTCACCGCGCTCGACTTCGGCCACGGCCTCGACGCCGCCACCGGCGAATACGTCGACCTGGTCAAGTCCGGCATCGTCGACCCGGTGAAGGTGACGCACAGCGCGGTCTCCAACGCCGCGTCGATCGCCGGTCTGCTGCTCACGACCGAGACCCTGATCGTGGAGAAGCCGGCCGCCGCCGAGCCCGCCGCCGGTGGCGGTCACGGTCACGGTCACGGCCACTCGCACGGCCCCGGCTTCTGATCGGCTCTTCCTTCAGGGCAGGCACCTCGGCCCGCGGCGCGTCCTTCGCGCCGCGGGCTTTGCCGTTTCCCGGAGCTGCGCGGGGTTCTTGATGATCTGGAAGAGTTTGTGCCGCTATGGAGCCTGTTGCGTTTTGGCGGAAAACTGTCTCGTCGACGGTCGTCGCGACCCTCGACGGCTACCGATCGGCCGCGACCGGCTCGCACAGCCGTGTTTTTCTCAGCACGGAACGTGAGACGGCCATTTCGCAACAGGCTCTATGACGACACAGACTCTTCCGATCATGGGAAAAGGGTCCCGGCGGAAGTTCTTAGGGATCGATTACCGCCCTTGGTGCGCGTTGATCCACGGCGCAGACTGGAGCCGTGCTCAGCAAACGGAACGCGGCGCTCGCCGGACTGGCCGCCGCAGGGGTGGCGCTCGGCGTCGCCGAGGTCGTCGCGATCCTGACCGGCGCGTCCACATCGCCGCTGGTGTCCGTCGGCGGGGTCGTCATCGACGCGGTGCCCGCGTCGGTCAAGGACTTCGCCGTCGCCGTGTTCTACACCTACGACAAGCTGGCGCTGCAGGTCGGCACGCTGCTGATCCTCGCCGTCTTCGCCGCCTTCGTCGGAATTCTGGCGATCCGTCGCCTCATGTACGGATATCTCGGTATCGGCCTGTTCGCCCTGGTCGGCGTGGTGGCGGCGGTGACCCGGCATGACGCACCCTGGTATGCGTTCGTGCCGACCCTCGTCGGGGCCGCAGCAGGCGCCGGCGTCCTGCGATGGCTGTTCGTGCGGCCGCCGATCGAGACGTACGACCAGCGCCGCTTCTTCCTGCGAGCGGCCGGCGGCACCCTGGCCGCCGCATTCGTCGCCGGTCTGGCGGCCCGCTGGTGGGCGACCCGTCGTGGCGTCGAGGCCGACCGCGCCGCCGTGCGGATCCCCACCGTGCCCGACACCGCCGCGCCGCTGCCGCCGGAGGTCGACGCGGGCCTGCCCGACCTGGCCCCGTTCGTGACCCCGAACAAGGACTTCTACCTCATCGACACCACGCTCGTCGTGCCGCAGGTGTCCCCGGACGACTGGACGCTGCGCATCCACGGACGGGTCGACAAGCCGCTCACCCTGAACTTCAAGGAGCTGCTCGAGCGGCCCATGATCGAGCGGTACGTGACCCTCGCCTGCGTGTCCAACGACGTCGGCGGCGGGCTGATCGGCAACGCGAAGTGGCAGGGCGTGCGCATCGCCGACCTCCTCGACGAGGTCCGCCCGCAGCGCGGCGCCGACCAGGTGGTGAGCAGGTCCGTCGACGGGTTCACCGCCGGCACCCCGACCGCGCTGCTGCGCGACGGACGGGACGCGATGCTCGCCATCGCGATGAACGGTGAGCCGCTGCCCATCGAGCACGGATTCCCCGTCCGGATGGTGGTCCCCGGCCTGTACGGGTACGTCTCGGCCACGAAATGGCTCGCCGAGCTCGAACTGACGTCGTTCGCCGATTTCGACGCGTACTGGATCAAGCGCGGCTGGTCGCGGGAAGGGCCGATCAAGACCCAGTCGCGGATCGACACCCCGCGCGCGGGCGGCAACCCCGCGGCCGGGCAGGTCACGATCGCCGGGGTCGCCTGGGCACAGCACCGCGGCGTCTCCAAGGTCGAGGTCCGCGTCGACGAGGGCCCCTGGGAGCAGGCGAAGCTCGCCGCCGTGCCGTCGATCGACACGTGGCGGCAGTGGACGCTGCCGTGGACGGCGACGCCAGGCAAGCACCGCATCACGGTGCGGGCCACCGACAACGGCGGCGACACCCAGACAGACGCCTTGGCGCCGCCGGATCCCGACGGCGCCACTGGTTGGCATTCGGTGCAGGTCGAGGTGCGCTGACCCCGACCGTGGTTCCTACCTCGCGGCGGGACGGGAGCGGTCGGCGCCGGCACGGCGGCGCTGGGCCGGCACGTTCGGCGCCGGATGGGTGCGGACCGTGCGCAAGGGGATCAGCGGGGGCGAAGGACGCAGCCCCAGTTTCGCCTCCAGTTGCGGCACGTCGACCGTGGTGCCGCTGCGTCCGGCGCAGTCCTCCCAGCCGACGGCTAGCAGCCGCAGCCGCTCGCCCTCGCTGAAGCCGCCCCATACGCCGTACGGCTCGCGGGTCGCCAGGGCCTGCGCGGCGCACTGTGCGCGGACCGGGCACGCCCGGCAGACGTTCTTCGCCGCCGTCTCACGCCGGCCGCGTGACGCGCCGCGCTCACCGTCCGGGTGGAAGAACTGCGCGCTGTCCCGTCCGCGACACAGACCGAGACGCTGCCAGTCCCACACGTCCGCGATCGGGCCGGGCAGTCGAGTCACATTCGTCATTCGCCCCTCCTTCCTAGCTTGCGGACTGGAATTCGTGCGTCGCACAATCCCTGTACAACGCGCGAGACCGCCGCAGGTAACGGGATGTCGTCGGTCAATTTCTCGTAGGCCAATCGCGGCGAAACCACGTCTAGATCTCGCCATTTCGTGTTTCTCTCTTTGAGAGAGAGGAGCACGACGGTGCGTACGATTTTGGTGTGTGTGCGAACACAGGTCGCGGCACAGACGGTCGCCGCAGCCGCGGCCAGGCTCGGGGTGGCACACGCGGTGCGGACCGCCGTCACGATGGTCGAGGCCCTGGCCCGCCTGAGTGAGCAGCCCGCGGACCTGGTGCTGGCCGACCCGACCCTTGCCCGGCCCGACAGCGCGGAGTTCTCCCGCCGCGTCCTGGCGGTGTCGCCCGGCTCGACGGTGGTCTTCTTCGGCACGGAGGAGCCGCGCGCGGCGGCCGCGGCGATCGCGGCGGGCGCCAGGGCGGTCATCCGCGTCGACACGGCGGACCCGGTCACGACCCTTGCCAAGGCGGTGCTGCTGGTGCTGAGCCAGGTCGGCCGAAGCAACGGCGACCCGGTGCTGCCCGCGCGGGTCGGCTCGCCGGCCCAGCAGGCCGCTGGGGTGCTGCCGGCGGGCCGAGGGCTGCCGGGGGCGGCGAGGACCGCGGTGGGCTTGCCGAACGCGCGCGTCGCGGGTGCGGGCGTGCCGCAGCAGCGCGGCGACATGCCCGGCGAACCGCCGCGGCGGCGCGTCGAACTGACCGAGCGTGAGCTGCAGGTGCTGCGCGGCATGGCCGACGGCAAGAGCAACGCCGAGATCGGCAGGGAGCTCTTCGTCTCCGAGGACACGGTCAAAACGCACGCTCGCCGGCTGTTCCGGAAACTGGGAGCACGCGACCGGGCACACGCCGTAGCGGCGGCCTTCCGTGCCGGGTTGGTGAGCTAGCGTCGCGTGCCATGCCGCGTCGGTACCCCACCCGCGGCAAACCTAAACGAGGGCGCTGACGAACTCAGCCTTCGTTGTCGTCCGTGGCGCTCGCGAGTGCGTCATGGACCCCGTCAGCGTAACCCCGCGCGTATTCCCATGTGACGTAATGGTCCGGGTCGGGGTCGAACGCCGGCTCGTGCACCCGGGGCCGGCCCGACGTGAGCAGGTGCTTCAGGTTTCCCCGCAGCAGGTCCCAGTCGAAGTAATGCGGCTCGTGGCAGTCCTCGCACTCGATGACGAGCCCACGGACGCCGATCGCCGTGAGCAGCGCCTGGTAGATCTCGAGGTCGGCAAGGTCCTCGAGAACGTCCTGGCGCTCGGCGGCGGTCAACGGGTCGTCGGCACCGCTGTCGTCGAGCTCGGCCGAAGGATCGGCCGGGTCACCGGCGAACGGGTCGATGGGCTCTTCGTGCACGCCTCAACGGTAGCCCTAATACCCGCGCGTGTGGGGCTCGGTATGCAGAGCGGTAGTAAGCCAGGGCACGTCCGGCGATGGCGGAGGGGTGCGCCGTCGGGGCGGAAGTACGATGAGACGCACCCGCCGGACGACCGAGAGCTGGGATGCGCTTCATGGATTTCTCGACGCGACCTGACGTGCTGCCTTTGGGCCTGACCTTCGACGACGTGCTGTTGCTGCCGGGCGAGTCCGACGTCGTGCCGAGCGCCGTCGACACGTCCAGCCACGTCACCCGCAACATCACCCTGCGCATCCCGCTGGTCTCCAGCGCTATGGACACGGTGACCGAGGCCCGGATGGCGATCGCCATGGCGCGCCAGGGCGGCATCGGCACGCTGCACCGCAACCTGTCCATCGACGACCAGGCGCAGCAGGTCGACCTGGTGAAGCGGTCCGAGGCCGGCATGGTCACCAACCCGGTGACCTGCTCGCCCGACGACACGCTGGGCGAGGTGGACAAGCTCTGCGGCCGGTATCGCATCTCCGGCGTCCCGGTCGTCGACGCCGCGGGCCAGCTCGTCGGCATCGTCACCAACCGTGACATGCGCTTCGTGTCCGACCCGGCGACGCCCGTCCGCGACATCATGACCGTCGCCCCGCTCTACACCGCGCTGGTCGGGGTCAGCAAGGACGAGGCCCGCGCGCTGCTGCGCAAGCACAAGGTCGAGAAGCTGCCGATCGTCGACAGCTCCGGCAAGCTCCGCGGCCTCATCACGGTCAAGGACTTCTCCAAGAGCGAGAAGTTCCCGCACGCCACGAAGGACGACGCCGGCCGCCTGCGGGTCGCCGCCGCCGTCGGGGTCGGCGACGACTCCTACAAGCGCGCCCGCACCCTCATCGACGCCGGGCTCGACATCGTCATGGTCGACACCGCGCACGGGCACAACCGGCAGGTCGTCGAGATGGTCGTCCGGCTCAAGAAGGAGACCACCGTCGACGTCGTCGGTGGCAACGTCGCCACCTATGCGGGCGCGAAGGCCCTCGCCGAGGCGGGCGCCGACGCGGTCAAGGTCGGCGTCGGACCGGGCTCCATCTGCACCACCCGCGTCGTCGCCGGCGTCGGCGTGCCGCAGATCACCGCCATCATGGAGGCCTCCCGGGCCTGCGCGCCGCTCGGCGTGCCCGTCATCGGCGACGGCGGCATGCAGTATTCCGGCGACATCGCCAAGGCGATCGTGGCCGGCGCCGACACGGTGATGCTCGGCAGCCTCCTCGCCGGCTGCGAGGAGAGCCCCGGCGACCTGATCTTCATCAACGGCAAGCAGTTCAAGTCCTACCGGGGCATGGGCTCGCTCGGCGCGATGCAGTCCCGCGGCCAGGCCCGGTCCTACTCCAAGGACCGCTACTTCCAGGACGACGTCCTGTCCGACGACAAGCTGGTGCCCGAGGGCATCGAGGGCCAGGTCCCCTTCCGCGGTCCTCTCTCCGCGGTCGCCCACCAGCTCGTCGGTGGTCTGCGCTCCGGCATGGGCTTCGTCGGCGCGGCCACCGTCCCCGACATGCACGAGCGGGGCCAGCTCATCCGGATCACCGCGGCCGGGCTCAAGGAGAGCCACCCGCACGACATCCAGATGACCGTCGAGGCACCCAACTACCACTCGCGGTAGACACCCCTGGCCCGCTGCTTCAGGGGCCCAAGCAATGGCAGGAGCCGAAATGCGTGACGTGGTCGAGATCGGGCTGAGCAAGAGCGCCCGGCGTGGCTACCACCTGGACGACATCGCGATCGTCCCGACACGGCGCACCCGTGACGTCGACGACGTGTCGACCAACTGGCAGCTCGACGCGTACCCGTTCAAGATCCCGTGCGTGGCGCACCCCTCCGACGCCATCATGAGCCCCGCGACCGCGGTCGAGCTCGGCCGCCTCGGCGGGCTCGGCGTGCTCAACGTCGAGGGCCTCTGGACCCGGTACACCGACCCGACCAAGATCCTGGAGGAGCTCTCCGGGCTGGAAGACGACCCGCGGGCCACCCGGCGCCTCCAGGAGGTGTATGCGGAGCCCATCAAGCCCGAGCTCATCGGTGAGCGGGTCAAGGAGATCCGCGACGGCGGCGTCACGGTCGCGGTCCGCGTCTCGCCGCAGCACACCCTCGCGCTCGCCCCGGTGATCCTCGACGCGGGCGTCGACCTGCTGGTCATCCAGGGCACCCTCGTCTCCGCCGAGCACGTGTCGACGACCGACGAGCCGCTCAACCTCAAGGAGTTCATCGCCGACCTGGACCTGCCGGTCATCGTCGGCGGCTGCACCAACTACCAGACCGCGCTGCACCTCATGCGCACCGGCGCGGCCGGCGTCATCGTGGGCATCGGCGCCGACGAGTGGTCGACGACCGACCGGGTCCTGGGCATCCGCGTCCCGATGGCCACCGCCATCGCCGACGCCGCCGACGCCCGCCGCGACTACCTCGACGAGACCGGCGGCCGCTACGTGCACATCATCGCCGACGGCAACCTGCAGACGTCCGGCGACATCGCCAAGGCCCTCGGCTGCGGCGCCGACGCGGTCATGGTCGGCGAGCCGCTGTCCCGCAGCACGTCGGCCCCGGCCGGCGGCGCCTGGTGGCACTCCGCCGCCAGCCACCCGAAGCTGCCGCGTGGCTCGTTCGGCTCCGCGGAGGAGTCCCTCGGCACGCTCGACAAGGTGCTGTATGGGCCCTCCGAGGACCCCGACGGCGTGCTCAACCTGTTCGGCGGCCTGCGGCGCGCGATGGCCAAGTGCGGCTACCGCGACCTGAAGGAGTTCCAGAAGGTCGGCCTGCTCCTCGACCGCTGACCGCTCCTGCCCGTTTTCCATGATCCGGAAGACTTTGTTGTCGCCCTGACGGCAAGAAGTCTTCCGGATCATGAGGGCCGGGTCAGCGGGGGAGGGCCTGCTGGAGCTCGGCGCGCAGGGCGGGGGTGAGCATCTCGCCGGCCTGCTTGGCCAGGCGGGCCATCTCGTAGCCGACGACGCCGATGTCGGCGTCGCGGCCGGCGAGCGTGGCGAGGATCGAGCCGTCGCGGATCGTCATGACCAGGAAGAAGCCCTGGCCCATCTCGACCACGGTCTGCTTGACCTCGTCGCCGTCGAAGATGCGGGCGGCGCCGCTGGTGACGCTCACCAGGCCCGACGTCACGGCGGCCAGCTGGTCTGCGCTGTCGCGCGGCAGATGGTCGGACACCGCGACCAGCAGGCCGTCGGAGGACACCACCACCGCGTGCGCGATGCCCGGCACCCGTTCGGTGAAGGCGTTGATCAACCAGCTCAGGTCCCGTGCTTGTTGGCTCAGCGTCACGCCGTGCTCCCTCGATGATCGTTGATCGGCACCGTGGGTACCTCGTCCTCGTTCGCGGCCCGGTGCACGCCACTGTAGAACCGGGTGAGCATGCTGCTGACGCTCGCGGGGTCCGGCTCGGTGTGCGACGCGACCACGAGCGGCTGCGTCACGTCTGGCCTGTTCGCCTGCCCGGTGTCACCCGGCAGCTGGGCGAGCGGCACCCGGATCGGCAGGCCGCTGGCGCTCGTGCCCGCGGTCACCGGGGTGCGCTGCGCCGGGACCACCGGCGCCGACGGAGCCGGCGCGTCGCCCGCGCCGCCCCGCGACCACCAGCGGGTGCCCTTGGCGGGCGGTGCGGCGTTGCCCCGCGCGGCCGCACCGATGATGTCCTCGGCCCGGCTCGGCCCGCGGCGCTGCGAGGTCCCGGCGGGTCCACCGTTCGCGGCCCGCTGCGCCGGAACGGCACCGGCCCCGGCTCCGGCGGCACCCGCGGCGGCGCCCGGCACCGGACCCGCGACAGCACCCGGCACCCCGGACACGGGCACTCCGGAGACAGGCATCCCGGAGACAGGCATCCCGGAGACGGGCACGCCGGACACCGGCGTGCCCGGAACGGCGCCGCCAGGGACACCGTTGGCGGCGCCGTTGGAAGGCAGGCCCGAGACGGGCACCCGCGGAGATCCACCGGACACCGGCACCGCTGACACGGGCACGCCGGACACCGGTGCACCCGACACCGGCACCCCGGAGACAGGCGCTCCGGAAACGGGCGCCCCCGGCACCGGCCCACCCGGAGCGGCGCTGCCCGGGACCGGACCGCCGGAGACCGGTGCGGCCGCGGCGCCGTTGGTGGCGGACGAGGCGACCGGCCAGGTCGGCAGCGCGACGGGCGCCCCCGGCAGCGGCGGCGCGGCGACCGCCGGCACGTCCCCGTCGACCCCGGCACCGTTGGGCCGGCCGGGCAGCGCGGGCAGGACCGCAGTCGGCGCGTCCTCGACGGCGATCACGCCGGGACCCGGACGGCCCTCGCCGTCGGCGGAGATCGGCAGGCGCGACATGCCCGCGATGCGGTTGCCGCTGCCGTGGTAGAGCCCGACACCCTCCGGCGGGGCCGCGAGGAGGCGGGCGGGCAGGGTCACGTAGGCGGTGACACCCTCGTCGGTGGCGTCGAGGCGGACCTGGACGCCGTGCCGCGCGGCGAGGTGGCCGACGACGACGAGACCCATCCGCTCGGACGCGGCGACGTCGATGGCGATCGGGGCCGACACGCGGTCGTTGGCGTCGACGAGGCCGGACTCGGTCATGCCGAGGCCGCGGTCCTCGATGACGATGGTGGCTTCCTTCGTCTGCTTCGCGGGCCAGCCGGCGACGGTGACGACCGTGTCCGGCGGCGAGAACGTCGTGGCGTTCTCCAGCAGCTCGGCGAGCAGGTGCACGATGTCGGCGACGGCGTGCCCGACGACGAAGATGTCGGTCGCGACGTCGTGGCGGATCCGCGCGTACTGCTCGATCTCCGCCATCGCCGCGAGGGTGACGGCGGACAGGGACACCGGCTGCGCCCACCGCCGGGTCGCCTCGCTGCCGGCGAGGACGAGCAGGTTCTCGTCGTTTCGCCGCATGCGGGTGGCGAGGTGGTCGAGGCGGAACAGGTTGGCCAGCTGGTCGGGGTCGGTCTCCGCGGACTCCAGCTGGTCGAGCAGCTGCAGCTGGCGCTCCACCAGGGTCTGCGACCGGCGGGCCAGGTTGACGAACATCGAGTTGACGTTGCGCCGCATGACGGCCTGCTCGACGGCGAGGCTGACCGCGCTGCGGTGCACGGCGGTGAACGCGTCGGCGACCTCACCGATCTCGTCGGTGGATCTGACCCGTGTCGTCGTGTCGACGGTGACGGTCTCACCGCGGGGGAGCGTCCGCAGACGCTGGATGGCCTCGGGGAGGCGGTGCTGCGCCACGTCGAGGGCCTGCGCCCGCAGCTGCCGCAGCGAGCGCGCCATGGACCGGCCGATGAGCCACGACAGCAGCAGCGCGACGAGCATGACGAGCACGATCACCGAGGTGGCGACGATGGCGTCGGTGCGCTGCGAGGCGCTGCGCTGGGCGGCGCCCTCGATCGCGTCCTCGAGCAGCTCCTGCTCGATGGTGCGGATGTAGTCCAGCTCGCTGGTCGCGGCCAGCCACCACTCCTCGGGGGTCACGCCGACGGCGGCGCCCCGGGCGCGGGAGATGACCTGCTGCTGGAGCCGGGCGACGGTGCCGACCGAGGTCTGGCGCAGGTTGCGGTCGTAGAGGGCGAGGTGCCGCGGGCTGGCGGAGCCGCGGAAGCGCTCGACGGCGGCCACCTGCCGGGCCTGGATCTCCGAGAACCTCTCGAAGTCGTCGGGGGCGAACTTGCCCGCGCTCGCGGCGGCGAAGATCCGCCCGCGCAGCTGGTCCTTGAGCTCCTTGGCCTGCGCGAGGTCCATCAGGGAGGAGACCTCGGTGACCGACTGGGAGTCCCCGCCGATGTCCGGCCGGTCGGGGACCAGCTCGAAGAGGTGCTGGATGGTGGAGGAGTACTGGTCGAAGACCGCCTCCTCGCGCAGCCACCGCTGCTTCACGCCCTCCCGCACCAGGAAGAGGTCCGCGAAGTCGGCGCTCACCCTGTTCTGCGACTGGTTGAAGATCGGGTTGGCCAGCAGCGGGCGGGCGGCCTGGGAGAAGGCGGCGAGCGCCGCGTCCGTCGCCGCGTAGTTGGCCGACAGTTCCTGATTGCTCGAAGTCGATCCACTCGTCGCCTGGACGGTGGTCGACTTGGCGAGAACTCCAGCCGTTCGGTCCCTTTCCAGCTGCAGGTAGTGGATCAGATTGGTCAGCTGCCGGCCGACTTTGACCCCTTGGGCGAACTGGTCCAGCTTGGAGGCGTCCTGCACCGAGGCGTTGATCTGCACGCCGGCGATGACGAGGAAGGCGACGGCGGGCAGCACGAGGACGGCCGCCAGCTTGGTCGGCACCCGCCAGTCGCGGACCCGGAACAGCGACGCGCTGCGCCGCTGCGGCTCCCCTGGCCTGCGCCGCCGGTGGCTGTTCACCTTCATGACGACGGCGGGAGCCCTCGATGAAGGTGGCGAAGCGAAGGTCTGCACCCCTCACACCTTTCGCATGCGTCATCGCGCTGCCTGGGCAGCGTGCGAGCTTTATCAAACCAGGGTTGCGACATCTCTCCAACCACGTCATTGTGGTGCAGGTCACATTACGCGAAGCTCGACTCCGGGGTTGAAACGCATCGACCAGACGGGAAGGATACGCACCGTCCGACCAGCCGCGCGTCCCAAGGAGCCACCTGTCGTGCACATCCTCGGCCGCCGGCCCGTTGTGGCCGCGTTCGCGGTGGTCACGGCGCTCCTCCTGACCGCCTGCACGAGCAAGGGCAGCCCCGCGCCGAAGGTCCCGGCGACGGTCGCGATCGGCCTGCTCGTCTCCACGACCGGGCCCAACGCCGCGATCGGCCAGCAGGCCCAGCTCGGCGCGAAGCTGGCCATCGAGCTGGTCAACAACGACTTCAAGGACCTGCCGATCCCCCTGCCGCTGAGCGCCGGCGCCGGCCTCAAGAGCGGCACCAAGCTCACGCTCGTCGTCGGCAACACCGAGAGCGCGCCGGAGAAGGTCGAGAAGGAGGCGTCGCGCCTCGTGCACGACGGCGCCGTCGGCCTGGTCCTCGCCGACACCCTCGACGTCGCCGCGCCCGCCGGCCGCGAGACCGACACCATCGGCGTCGCGCTCGTCGACGCGCTGAGCACCGCGGACACGTTCGTCGACCTCAACCGGGCGGCGCACTTCCGCATCCAGCCGAGCGACCGGCAGGTGGTCTCGACCGCCCTCGCCCTGCTGTACCGGGAGCGCGACACCAGCGACAAGTTCAAGCGGATCATCACCGCCTCGGGCAAGGCCAGCGGCGCCACCGGCGACGAGATCGCCAGCGTGCGCGCCTCGATCGAGGACCTCAGCCTCGCCGCCGGCTACGAGGCCGGCGGCAAGCAGCAGATCACCCTGGGGGCCGACGGCGCCGGCGACAGCGGTTTCGTCGAGAAGGGCGACGCGGTCATCGCGATCGTCACCAGCGCCCAGGAGGCGGGCGCGGCGGTGGAGCTCGCCGGGCGGCTGAAGGGCAAGGCGCCGGTCATCGCGCTCGGCCCGGGCGTCGGCGCGCTCGACGCCGTCAAGGGCAACAACCAGGTGCTGCGGGCCACCGGCTGGTCCGGGGAGTTCGCCGGGCGCAATCCGATCGCGAGGGTCGTCGGCGGCCTCTTCGAGCAGACGTTCCACACCAAGATGACCGACGTCGCGGCGGCCGCGTTCACCGCGACGATGCTGCTCGCCCTGGCGATGAACTCCGTCAGCGACCTGAGCCCGCCGGTGATCCGCAACGCGGTCCAGCAGATGTCGCTGCCGGCCACCCAGACCGTCATGCCGTGGAACGGGATCCGCTTCGACGGCAGCGGCTACAACCAGCTCGCGGCCGGCGTCGTCGAGCAGCACGCCCCCAACGGCTACCTGGTGATCCACCCGGTCGAGCTGGCGGCGACCCCGACGCTCAGCCTGTAGCGAAGAGCTCCCGCAGCTCGTCGGGCCGCTGGTACAGCTCGTTCAGGTCGAGCACCTCGCCACCCGTCGACACGAGTCGGCGGGCGACCAGCGGGTGCTCCCGCCGCCAGCCCTTGCCCAGCAGGGTGGATTCGACCAGCACCGACAGCAGCACGACACCCATCCACGGCGGAGCGGGCTGATCCTGGTCGTCGTGGCCGTCGCCGGTCTCGCCCCGGCGGGCCCGCTCCACGTCGACGGGCCGGCGCAGCAGGGTCCCGGCGAGCTCGGCACGGCCGTCGGGGTCACGGCCGAGGACCGTGCGCACCGCCTGGACGTATTCGCGGGCCTGCCGCTCCACCTCGGCGCCGTACACCTCGACGGGCAGCTCCTCGAAGCGCGTCCAGTCCCCGTCACCGTCGATGACCTCGGCCGCCAGGGCCAGCTCCTCGTCGGCGGTCAGCGTGTCCAGGACGACGGCGTCGCCGGCCAGTCCGGGCCTCGGCACCTCGGTCAGCGCCCGCAGGTCGGCGGCGAGTCCGGGGTGCCGCCGCGGCACCTCGTCGAGCAGCGCGCCGCCGTCGACCGCCGGGGCGCCCCACCGCTCCAGCCGCAGCCGCCAGCCGGCGTGCAGGTCAGCGATCCGCACCGTGACCTCCGCAGACGTTGCCGCAGCGAGGGACCGGTCAGCGATCCGCACCGTGACCTCCGCAGACGTTGCCGTAGCGAGGGACCGGTCGGCGATCCGCACCGGCACCTTCGCCGCGGTGTCACGGGTGATGCTGTGCCGGCCCTCGCTCGCGGCGAACGCGGCGAACGCCGCCTCGACCGTCGCGGCCCGCAGCAGCGCCGCGGCGGCGTCCTCGACGCCGGACAGCCCGCCACCGCCGGCGGCGATCGCGGCCGCGTCACGGACCTGCTCGACGGCGGCCCGCAGCGGCCCGGTCGCGGCGAGGACCTTGGCGCCGTCGGCGGCGAGGAGGTCGCGCACCAGGTCGGGGTGCTTCGTGTCCGGCAGCGCCAGCTCGTGCGCCAGGACGATGCGCAGGTGGTCGGCGGGCAGCCCCCACACCAGGGGCAGCCCGACGTGCAGGACCCCGTCGGCGGCCCGGACCGTGCCGGATCCCGTGAGAGCGACCCTTGGCGGGTGCGTGTCCGCGTACTTCGCCGCCTCGATCACCAGCGAGTGCAGGGCGGCGTGCCTGACGGCGCCCACGGGAACGCTCACGGTGGCGGTGTCAGGGCCGCCGGCACCGCGCAGCAGCCGGCGACCACGCCAGGCGGCCAGGCCGCCGGGAAGTCTCGCCATGGGCCACAGTGTGCCGCACCCGGCGCCGCCACCCGGGGAGGCGCTCCGGGCAAACTGACACCGGCCGATGCCGGACTTGGTACTTCCCAGTAACTTACCCGTGAGTCACCATGAGGCGTGCGATATGACGTGGTGGTCATCGGTTCGGGCTTCGGCGGCAGCGTGACCGCGCTCCGCCTGGCCGAGAAGGGCTACTCGGTCGCGGTCCTGGAGGCCGGGCGGCGCTTCGCCGACGACGAGTTCCCCAAGACGTCGTGGGACGCCAAGCGCTTCCTGTGGGCCCCGGCCCTGCGCTGCTTCGGCGTCCAGCGGCTCACCCTGCTGCGCAACGTGCTGGTGCTGTCCGGCTCCGGCGTCGGTGGCGGGTCGCTGATCTACGCCAACACGCTCTACCGGCCGCTGGAGCAGTTCTACGACGACCCGCAGTGGCGCGGCATCACCGACTGGCGCGCCGAGCTCGCCCCCTTCTACGACCAGGCCGAACGGATGCTCGGCGTCAGCGTCTACCACCGCATGACCCGCGCTGACGTGGCGATCAAGGCGGTCGCGGAAAAGATGGGCGTCGGCGACACCTTCCACCAGACCCCCGTCGGGGTGTACTTCGGCAGGTCGGGCGTCGACCCGTACTTCGGCGGCGCCGGTCCGCTGCGGCACGGCTGCGAGCACTGCGGCGCGTGCATGACCGGCTGCCGGGTCGGCGCGAAGAACACCCTGGTCAAGAACTATCTACACCTGGCGGAGCGGCTCGGCGTCGAGGTCCACCAGTTGACGACGGTGGCGTCGGTACGACCTGAGGACGGCGGCTACCGGGTCGACACCCGGGGCACGGGACGCCGGCGGGACCGGCGGACGTTCCACGCGGCGCAGGTCGTGTTCGCCGCCGGCGCCCTCGGCACGCAGGAACTGCTGCTGCGGATGCGCGCCGACGGCCACCTGCCCGGCGTGTCGGCGCGGGCCGGCACGCTCACCCGCACCAACTCCGAGTCGATCGTCGGCGCCCGCTCCCTGCGCAAGGACGTCGACTTCACCGACGGTGTGGCGATCACCAGCTCGTTCCACCCCGACGCGCACACCCACATCGAGCCGGTCCGCTACGGCCCGGGCTCCAACGCCATGGGCCTGCTGCAGACCGTGCTGACCGACGGCGGGCCGTGGCGGCCGCTGCGCTGGTTCGGCGCGTTCTTCCGGCACCCGATCCGGCACGCCCGGGTGCTGTCCGTGCGGCGCTGGTCGCACCAGACGGTGATCGCGCTGGTCATGCAGTCGCTGGACAACTCGCTCGACGTGCGGCTGCGGCGCGGCTGGACCGGCCGCCGCAAGCTCACCACCTCGCAGGGCCACGGCGAGCCCAACCCGACCTGGATCCCCGCCGGCAACCAGGCCGTGCGCCTGCTCGCCGAGGAGATCGGCGGGATGGCCGGCGGCAGCTGGTCGGAGGTCTTCAACATCCCGATCACCGCGCACATCCTCGGCGGCGCGCCCATCGGCGACTCGCCGGAGCGCGGGGTCGTCGACGCCTACCACCGCGTCTACGGCCACCCCGGCCTGCACGTCGTCGACGGCGCCGCGGTCAGCGCCAACCTCGGCGTCAACCCGTCGCTGACGATCACCGCCCAGGCGGAGCGGGCCATGTCGATGTGGCCCAACCTCGGCGAACCCGACCAGCGCCCACCGCTCGGCGATGCCTACCGCCCGGTGGCCGCCGTGCCGCCGGTGCACCCGGCCGTGCCCGCGACGGCACCCGCGGCGCTGCGGGTCACCGCCGTACACCCGCCGCGAACGAGGCAGGAGCAACCCTGAGGCGCAGGTCACGTCGGGGCGCCGACTAGGCTCGTCGCATGACCACGCCGCCGCCGGTTCTCGTCGTCGACTTCGGTGCCCAATACGCGCAGCTGATCGCCCGCAGGGTGCGCGAGGCGCACGTGTATTCCGAGATCGTCCCGCACTCGATGCCGGTCGCGGACATGCTCGCCAAGCGCCCCGCCGCGATCGTCCTGTCCGGCGGTCCCTCTTCCGTGTATGAGGAGGGCGCCCCGCAGGTCGACCCGGCGCTGTTCGAGGCCGGCGTGCCGGTCTTCGGCATCTGCTACGGCTTCCAGGCGATGGCGGTCGCGCTGCGCGGCGAGGCGAGCCACACGGGCCTGCGCGAGTTCGGCGGCACCCCGCTGAGCATCGCCGAGGGCGGTGGCGTGCTGCTGCGCGGGCTGCCCGACGCGCAGTCGGTGTGGATGAGCCACGGCGACTGCGTCACCGCCGCGCCGGCCGGCTTCACGGTCACCGCGGGCTCGCCGGCCGCGCCGGTCGCCGCGTTCGAGGACGTGTCCCGCCGCCTCGCCGGCGTGCAGTTCCACCCGGAGGTCGCGCACACTCCGCACGGCCAGGAGGTGCTGCGCCGGTTCCTCTACGAGATCGCCGGCATCGAGCCCACCTGGACGTCCAACAACATCATCGACGAGCAGGTCGAGGCGATCCGGGCCCGCGTCGGCGACAAGCGGGTGATCTGCGGCCTGTCCGGCGGGGTGGACTCCGCGGTCGCCGCCGCGCTCGTGCACAAGGCCGTCGGCGACCAGCTGACCTGCGTCTTCGTCGACCATGGCCTGTTGCGTGCCGGCGAGGCCGAGCAGGTCGAGAAGGACTATGTCGCCGCGACCGGTATCACGCTGAAGGTCGTCGACGCCTCCGCGCGCTTCCTCGGTGCCCTCGCGGGTGTGACCGACCCGGAGCAGAAGCGCAAGATCGTCGGCCGGGAGTTCATCCGGGTCTTCGAGCAGGCCGCCCGCGAGCTGGAGGCGGAGGAGCACGTCGAGTTCCTCGTCCAGGGCACGCTCTACCCCGACGTGGTCGAGTCCGGCGGCGGCACCGGCACCGCCAACATCAAGTCGCACCACAACGTCGGCGGGCTCCCCGACGACCTCAAGTTCTCGCTGGTCGAGCCGCTGCGGACGCTCTTCAAGGACGAGGTGCGCGCGATCGGCGCGGCGCTCGGCCTGCCCGAGGAGATCGTCATGCGGCACCCGTTCCCCGGGCCGGGCCTGTGCATCCGGATCATCGGCGCGGTCGACGAGGAGCGGCTGGCCATCCTGCGCGCCGCGGACCTGATCGCCCGCGAGGAGCTCACCGCCGCCGGGCTGGACCGGTCGGTCTGGCAGTTCCCGGTGGTGCTGCTCGCCGACGTGCGCAGCGTCGGCGTCCAGGGCGACGGCCGCACCTACGGTCACCCGATCGTGTTGCGCCCCGTCTCCAGCGACGACGCGATGACCGCCGACTGGTCCCGCCTGCCGCACGAGCTGATCGCGAAGATTTCCACCCGGATAACAAACGAGGTCCGGGAGGTCAACCGGGTGGTCGTGGACGTTACGTCCAAGCCTCCGGGCACCATTGAATGGGAATGAATCCCCCTTCACGGGTCTGTCGCCCTTGCGAGCGGCTGGAATTGCCGGACAATTTATCTCCGTGACTCCAGCGTTACAGCCGCTCCGACGCATCGCGGCATACTGCGTCATCGCCGACTCCGACGAGTTCCTGCTGGTCCGGGCGTCGGCGAAGTCCGGCACGCCCGGAGTCTGGTCGCTGCCCGGCGGTGCCGTCGACCACGGTGAGCAGCCCGTCGACACCGTCGTGCGGGAGACCGCCGCCGAGACGGGCCTGTCCGTGGCCGTGTCCCGGCTGCGCGACGTCCTCGCCGACATGCGGGCGCTGCCCGACCGCGGCGTCACGATCCACACCGACCGCCTCATCTACGAGGTCACGGTGCGGGGCGGCGCGCTGCGCGACCGGGTGGGTCAGCCGACCGACCTGGCCCGCTGGGTCACCCGCGAGGAGGCCGAGCAGCTGCCGCTGCGCCGCTTCACCGCCGACGCGCTCGGCCTGCGCGAGGCCGCCGTCGACCTGCGCCCCGACGGCGTGCCCGAGGTGCCGTCCTTCTACGCGGTGCCCGGCCCCGACGGGCTGCACCGCGCCCAGCGGTTCGCGGCCTACGCCGTGTGCACCGACCGGCGCAGCCGTGTCCTGCTGACCCGCATCTCCGACGGGTATCCGGGCGGTGGCTCCTGGCACCTCCCCGGCGGCGGGACCGACTTCGGCGAGCAGCCCGGCGTCGCGCTGATCCGCGAGCTGGTCGAGGAGACCGGACAGGAGGGCCGGATCGTCGAGCTGCTCGGCGTCGCCTCGCACCGGGACGCGGCCCAGCTCGGTCCGGAGGGGTATCCGATCGACTGGCACGGCGTCCGCGCGTTCTACCGCGTCCACGTGGCCCGCTCCAGCCGCCCCGTGATCCACGACGTCGGCGGGTCGACCGCGGATGCCCGCTGGTTCGACCCCGAGGACCTCGACGAACTGCAGCTGACGGAGGTCACCGAGGAGGCGCTGCGCGGGGCGGGCCTACGCTGAGCGCCATGAGCGCATCCCGGGTGATCACCGTGTACGGCCGCCGGCCCGGAGGCACCGACGACGTCGGGGGACCGATCCGGCACGGCGAGAGCCCCACGACCGCGATGGTCCGGCACTTCGTCGAGCAGGCCGACCTGTCCATCGTCGTGCTGTCGGTGCTCGACGTGCACGCCGTCATCACCCCCGAGCTGCACGAGGACCGGGTGGTCTTCGAGGTCGCCGAGGCGGTCGGCGCGGCCGTCGGCGACTTCACCGAGCGCCCCGACCCCAACGGGCTGCCGACCGGGCAGCGCTTCGCCGCGTACGGCTTCGTCACCGACCCCGCCGACCGGGTCCTGCTCACCCGGATCTCCCCCGGTTACCCGGGCGCGGGCAAATGGCACCTGCCGGGCGGCGGCACCGACCCCGGCGAGCAGCCCGGCGAGGCTCTGCTGCGCGAGCTGGTCGAGGAGACCGCCCAGCACGGCGAGATCACCGAGCTGCTCGGCGTCACCCACCGGCGCAATCCGGGTGCGATCGGCCCGGAGGGGTATCCGATCAACTGGCACGCGGTCCGGGCGCTCTACCGCGTCCTGGTGCCGTCGCCGACGCCACCGAGAGTGACCGAGGCCGCAGGCGGGTCCACCGCGGCGGCCGCCTGGTTCGACCGGGCCGAGCTGCCCGGGCTTCAGGTCACCGAGGTCGTGCAGTGGGCCGCCTCACTTCCGCGACGGGACAGTGATCGTGGTCGTTAAGATAAATTATAGGTGAATTTCGGACTACGCTGAGTAGTCCGATGTCAGCCCTGGAAGAGCATGTTTCTAGGCGGGTTCCTATCTGAGCCATCGCCAAGCGCGACACGATATGCGATGGTGTAGATCGCGAGGCAGTCTCGCGAAGACGGACACAGCGGGGCAAAAGACCCCGGAATGCGACCGTGGGAACCCCGTTCCTGCATGGAGGATCAGTGCCGAGCACACCTTGGCAGCGACGACGCACCACGGACAGTCCGCGCCCCGGAGGCAGCAGACAGTGGGCAGGACGCCTGCGACGCAGCGGTTCGCTCGCGCGCCAGGTGCTCTTCGCCGGGCGGGTCGGTCGCCGCGGTGACGGTAACGTCGCCGGCGCAACCTCGCTGCTCATCCCGCCACCGGCCGAGACCGACGCCCGCCAGGGCAGGGTCCGGCTGCCACGCCTGCGTATGCGTCGTCGTGACGGACTGTCACGTGACGTGGTGTCGGTCGCCCCGGTCAGCCCCGCCGTCCCACCGCTCGCCGCGGGTCCGGACGACGGGCCGGGTCTGAGCATCCCGCTGCTGCCCGGCGAGCGCACCGTCGCCCGGCGCATCCGCTTCGCCCTCGTCAATGCCTGCACCATCAGCAGCCTCGTGCTGGGCCTGTGCGCGATCTTCGTCGCCGTCAACCACGGCGACGTCCGCATCGCGGCCACCCTGCTGATCGCCTGCGTCATCTTCGACGGCATGGACGGCTTCCTGGCCCGCCGCCTCGGCGTCGCCAGCCCGTTCGGCGCGCAGATGGACTCCCTGGCCGACATGTGCTCCTTCGGCCTGGCCGCGCCCGTCGTCGTCTACTCGTGGCTCAACGACTCGGCCCCGGCCGCCGTCCTGATGCCCGCCTGCGCCCTCGTGGCCGCCTGCGCCGCGATCCGCCTGGCCCGCTTCAACGTCTCCCCGAAGGACGGCCGCTTCTTCTGCGGCGTGCCGACCACGATGTGCGCGGCGGTGCTCGCCCTCGCCACGCTCATCGCCCCGGAGATGCCCCCGGTCCTGCGCGTCGCCGGCGTGGCGCTGCTCGGCCTGGCGATGGTGTCCAGCTTCCCGTATGCGAAGCTCGCCCGCCTGGCGAAGCTGCCGCCGTGGCTGTTCGTCCTGCCGGTGGTCGGCGCCCTGGTCGACTTCCGCCTGACGTTCGTCGCCGTGGTCCTGGCGTATCTGGTGAGCGGCCCGATCCTGTGGCTCCGCCAGCGCCACGACGTGACCGCCTGACGCACTTCCCGCACCACCAGCGCCCCGCCTCCGGTGCCCCCGGACGCGGGGCGCTTCCGTTTCGCCTCGCCGCCGCCCCTGACGGCGGCCTCTTCACGATGGGTGAATGCACGGAAATAGGGCTTCTGTCCCCGTATGGGTGCTCCAGCAGAAAGATGACCTCCTGCGGGAGCGCCGTTCCGCGCCGCGCCCGAGGGTGGGCCGAAGGACGGAGCCGGGGACCGGATCCGTCCTTCGGTGCGGTGCGACCTCAGTGCGGGACGAGCTGGTGGGTCAGAGCCAGGTGGCGATGACCGTCGAGCCGCCCACGACGCGGTCGCCCGGGGCCACGGCCGGGGCGGCCTTGTCGGCCGGGAGGTAGACGTCGGTGCGGGAGCCGAAGCGGATCAGGCCGAAGCGCTCGCCCTTGGCCAGCAGCGAGCCGACCGGCGCGCGCTGCACGATGCGGCGGGCGATCAGGCCGGTGCGCTGCACGACCGCGACGGGACCGTGGGCGGTCTCCAGCAGCGTGTACGCCGCGACGTTGTGCTCCGCCTCCGGCTTCATCGCCGCCGCGTAGCCGCCGTCCTCGACGAAGTAGTCGACGACCTTGCCGGCGACGGGGGCACGGTTGACGTGGACGTCCAGGACGGACAGGAAGACCGCGATGCGCAGGAACTCCATGTCGCCGAAGCGCTTGTCGTGCATGCGCTCGACGCCGAGGACCTTGCCGTCGCTGGCGGCCACCACGGCGCTCGCGTCGTCCGGCACGTCGCGCTGCGGGTCGCGGAAGAAGGCGGCGACGGGGGCGGCGGCCAGGGCCGGGACCAGCCACAGCTTCGACTTCGGGCGGGCGGCCTTGGCGAGGGCGGCGAGGCCGAGCGCGATGCCGGCGGCGGCGACACCGTTGGAGTCGATGTTCATGCCCCGGGTGAGGGGGACGCTGGAGGGGCGCAGCGCCGGCAGCAGGTTGTGCGCCGCGGCGTGGTGGGCCGGGGTGTGCCGCAGGCGGTGCACCCGCACGGGCGGCACGTTGCGCAGCACGAGGTCGCTGCCCACGCCATACAGCGCGGCCTGGCGCTCCACCTCGTCGGCGGCGCCGCTCGGCAGGCGGGTCGCCGGGACGACGACGGTGAGGACACCGCCGGAGGTGACGAGCTTGGTGAGGTCGGCGAGGACGCCCCGCGCCTCGTCGGCACCGCCGGACAGCGGCTCGGCCAGGATCACCACGTCGGCCGGCTCGGCCTCGGCGAGGGACTCGACGACCCGGGTCCGGTCGGTGACCCAGCGGCCCTGCCGCTCGACGTGCTCGCGCAGCGCCGCGGCCGCGCCGGTCGAACCGGACACGACGGTCAGCCGGTCGTCGGGCAGCAGCGCGTCGATCGCGGCGGCCAGGGTGGCGGAGCCGGCCGCGGCACCGACCAGGAGGCCGGTCTTGGGTCCGCCGTGACGGGCGAGCTCGGAGGCGAGGACCCGGGCGGCGCGGTCACCGATCTGGATCGGGCGGCGGGACACGCCGGACGCGCCGCCAACGGGAAACTGGGTCATGTCTGAAGGGCTCCTCAAAATGAGACTGGGCCGGCGGGAGACGATCCCCGCCGGCCCAGCATATTCCGTGTCTAGTCGATGTCGTCCGAGTCGGGCGCGGGCGGCCCCGACGACGTCGGAGACCTGTCGGAGCGCAGCGCGCCGAGCAGGCCCAGCAGGCCGAAGACGATCAGGCCGACGGCGACGATCCAGCCGGCGTTGAGGTTGACGTTCACCGCCTGGTTGAAGAGCCAGACGACCACGATGCCGAGGAAGATCAGGCCGAACGTGAGGGAGAGGCCATCGGTGCGGTGCGGCTTCACCGGGTCACCTCCAGGTTGCCGTAGCGCAGATCGAGGTCGAGGTGGAGCTTGCCGCCGCCGGCGCCGTCGGCGCCGAGGTCGGTGAACTGGTTGGTCTGGTTGAACCCGCCGCACTCGCGGCCCAGGATGCGGCAGTCGCCGCCCTCGACCCGGACCTGGATCGTGACGTCCACGTCCGGCGGCAGGATGATCTCCATGTTGCCGCCGTACCGGACGCTGAACCTGATGTCGACGTCCTCACCGGTGAAGTCGACCCGGCTGAGGTCGGCGTGGACGTTGCCGAAGTCGGTGCGGTATTCCTGGTCCAGCTCGCTGACGCTCGTCGGGTTGACGTTGATGTTGTCGTAGTCCTTCGCGGGGCTGCCCTCGACCGTCGACGCCGCCGAGATGGCGAGGGCGAGGCTCAGGACCACCCCCAGCAGGATCATGAGCCGGGCCCGGCCGAACCACGCGCCGACCACCAGGCCGAGCCCGACGATCGCGAGCGGCACCGCGAAGAACGTGCTGACCAGGAAGTTGGCGACGGTCACCTCGAGCGCGGCGAGCACGCCCAGGGCCAGGCAGATCAGCGAGAAGATCACCCGGCCGAGGCGCGACTTCGGCTTCGGCGGCTTCGGCGGTTTCGGTGGCTTCGGGGCGAGCCCCGGATACGGCGTGCCGGGCCCGCCGGTCTGGTAACCGAGCGTCGCCGCATAGGGGCTCTGCCCGCCGAAGGGGCCGTGCGGCGCGAACGGCGGCCGGTACCCCGTCGGCGGCATGGGCGGCATCGGCGGGACCGGCGGCACGATCGGTCGCGCGGCGGGGGCGAACACCGGCTGGGTCGCGGCCGTCTGGTGCCGCTGCCACGCCGGGTGCACCTGCGGCGCCCCGGTCCCCGGTCCGCTGCCGCCGCCGGTGTACGACGGTGCGGCGGCGGCCTGGAACGGCGGCACCGGCGGCGGGAACGGCGCCGTGGGGGCCGCCTGCGGCACGAACGGGCCGGGCGGCGGGCCGAGCCGGTCGCCGAACGGACCGCCCGGCTGGTCCGGCTGCGGGCCGGGCGGCAGGTTGCCCTGCCCGCGGACGAGCAGCGCGACCACGCCGATGACGACGGCCAGGCCGACCGCGGCGGCGCCGACGTTGCGCGACATCACCAGCAGGAACGCCAGCACCGCGCCGACGCCGATCACGATCGCGACCGGTGCCGACGTCGTCGACCGTCCCCGGCCGAGGAGCGCCTCCAGCGGGGAGCCCGTGTCGCCCTCGGCGGGCAGCAGGAGCCAGCCCAGCAGGTACGCGACGATGCTGACCCCGCCGGCGAGTGTCAGCACGGCGAAGATGACCCGCCAGAGGGTCGGGTCGGTGTTCGTGGCCCGCCCGATCGCGGCGCAGACGCCGGCGACGTACCGGCCCTGCTGTGGCCGCACGAGGTTGCTCCGGTTGAACCCGCTGCCGAACGGCGGCACCCCTCCGGCCGCCGTTCCGAACGGGCCCGGTCCGCCGGGTCCCCCTGGTCCGCCCGGCCCCCCGGGCCCGTTCGGTCCCGGACCACCCGCGAACGGCCCGCTTCCCGCGGGGGCGCCGGGCGGTGGCCCGGCCGGACCGGCACCGGCGGGTGCGCCCGGCGGGAAGCCACCGGGCGGGGTGCCACCGGACGGCGGTACATCAGCGGCCGCCGGAGCCTCGAAGACAGCTGTGGTGTCAGGGGCGGGCGGCACGGACACCGGCTCGTCCCGCTCGACCTTGGTCAGATCGAGCCTCGGCCCGGCGGGGACCGTCGGCGCCTCCGCGGCCGGATCGTGCGTGTCGGCGGGCGGCGCACCGGCCGGCGCGGCACTCACCGGCGCCGCGCTCACAGGCACGCCGCTGACCGGCGAGTCATCGGCCGGCGCGCCGCTCACGGAGGCGTCGCTCACGGAGGCGTCGCTGGCGGGCGGCGCACTCACGGGGGCGGGGTCGACCGGATCCGGGCCGGCGGGCGCGGCGCTGACCGGGGCGGCACTCACGGGGGAGGCGCTCACCTGGTCGGACCGGTCGGCGTCGGCGTCGGAGGAGTCGTCAGGGAGGTAGTCCGCCGCGTAGCTGGGCGCTGCGCGTACACCATCCGGCTCTTGATCTTCTGCGGTTGCTTTCACGGCCGCCGGCTCGTCGGCGGCAGGCGGGTTCGTCATGCCACCGATCGTCGCCGACGCGGGGTGCTGTCCGCCTCAGGCATAGACCCTGACGCCACCCTGATTTGCCGGTTCCGGGGTCGCTCGGAGTGGTCCGGGCCGCTGCCGGCGTGTGACGATCTGATGGAACGCATTGCCCAGCACCGACCGAGACGAGCCTCATGACCAGCCCAGTGCCGATCCGCCGCCTCTACCGCGAGCCCGCGGACCGGGTCGTCGCGGGGGTCGCCGCGGGCATCGCCGCGCATCTGGGCGCCTCCGTGGTGCTGGTGCGGGTGGCGTTCGTGGTGCTCGCGGCGTTCAACGGGCTCGGCGCGCTGCTCTACGCCGCGTTCTGGGCGGTGCTGCCGATGCCGCCGCACGTGCAGTCCAGCCGGCGCAACGTCAACCAGCTCTTCTCGTTCCTCGCGCTCGGCGTCGGCATGGTCCTGCTGGTCCTCATGGCGGGGCCCAGCGACGGCATCCAGGCGGTGATCGGCTGGCTCGCCGCGGTCATCGCGCTCGGCGCCGGCATCATCTGGCACCAGGCCGACCCGAAGCGCCGCGAGCGCTGGTCGGCGACGGTCCCCGGGATGCCGTGGCTCGGCGCCGTCATGGACAACAACCGCAAGTCCTACCTCGTGCGGTTCATCGGGGGTGGCCTGCTCGTCGTCGTCGGCATCATCGGCACGTTCGTGGTGGGTGTACCGCTCGCCGGCGCGACGCTCGCCTCGATCGGCTACGGGCTCGGCTTCGCGGCGGTCGCCCTCGCCGGGGTCGGCCTCGCCCTCGCCCCGCTGCTCTACCGCATGTTCACCCAGCTCAGCACCGAGCGCGAGGCGCGGGTGCGGGAGCAGGAGCGGGCCGAGCTCGCCGCGATGGTGCACGACCAGGTGCTGCACACCCTGGCGCTGATCCAGCGCAACGCCGGCGACGTCAAGGAGGTCCATCGCCTCGCCCGCGGGCAGGAGCGGACCCTGCGAAACTGGCTGTACAAGCCGACGGCGTCGCCGACGGAGAAGTTCAGCGCCGCCCTGGAAGAGGCCTCGGCCGAGGTCGAGGACACGTTCGCGATCGCGGTCGAGACCGTCGTCGTCGGTGACGTCGACGTCGACGAGCGGGTCGCGGCGATCGTCGCCGCCGCCCGGGAGGCCCTCGTCAACGCCGCGAAGCACGCCAAGGTCGAGACCGTCTCGCTGTACGCGGAGGTCGAGCCCGACCGCGTCAGCGTGTTCGTCCGCGACCGGGGGATCGGCTTCGAGCTCACCGCCGTCGAGGACGACCGGCACGGCGTCCGCGGCTCGATCCTCGCCCGCATGCGGCGGCACGGGGGCAAGGCGGAGATCCGCAGCACACCGGGCGACGGCACCGAGGTGCGGTTGAGCCTGCCCATCGATACGGAGAAGTGATGACTGACGAGACCCAGCGCCTGCGGGTGTTCCTGGTCGACGACCACGCCATGTTCCGGGCGGGTGTCCGCGCCGAGCTCGGCGCGCACGTCGACGTGATCGGCGAGGCGAGCGGGGTCGCCGAGGCGGTGCAGAAGATCACCGCGCTGGAGCCCGACGTCGTGCTGCTCGACGTGCACATGCCCGACGGCGGCGGCCGTGCGGTCCTCGACGCGATGCGCCGGTCCCGGCCGCAGGTGAAGTTCCTGGCGTTGTCGGTCTCCGACGCCGCCGAGGACGTCATCGGGCTGATCCGCGCCGGGGCACGGGGGTACGTCACCAAGACCATCTCACCGGACGAGCTCGCCGCCGCGATCCGCCGGGTCGCCGAGGGCGACGCCGTGTTCAGCCCGCGCCTGGCCGGGTTCGTGCTCGACGCGTTCGCCGCGCGCCCCGACGCGCCCGTCGCCGATCCGGAGCTCGACCAGCTCACCAACCGCGAGCGCGAGGTGCTCCGGCTGCTGGCGCGCGGGTATGCCTACAAGGAGATCGCGAAGGAGCTCTACATCTCCATCAAGACCGTCGAGACCCATGTATCGAATGTCTTGCGCAAGCTGCAGATGTCCAACCGGTACGAGCTGTCGCGGTGGGCGGCGGATCGCCGCTTGGTTTGATTTTTTTCTTGGTATATCCGGACAAACCAGTGTTACTGGTGTGACTGGTGTTGCTCCGGAGGTGACAGGAGGCCCCTCGGACCGCTACAAACGAGCGTCCCCCTGATTCTCGTCAAAGGTGGTCCAGTCACCGTGTCACACCTTTCCCGTCTGGCCGGTCTGGCCGCAGCGGTGCTCGTCGGGGGTGCCGTCGCTCTCAGTGGAGCCGGCGCCGCACACGCCGACACCGCCACCGGCACTCAGGTCTACCTCGATGACCCGAAGAACGCGATCAAGGTCATCAACTCGAAGGACACCAAGGGCAACCCGAACGGCAACGAGACCGGCGCCCCGCGCCTCGGCCTCAAGGTCGCCGGCGCGTCCGAGCCGGTCCTCGCGTACTGCATCGACTTCGCGCGCGACATCACGCACACCGCGTATGTCGAGGCCGCCTGGTCGAAGAACGAGAACAGCTCGCCCACCGAGGCCGAGCTCGGCCAGGTGCAGTGGGTGCTGACCCACGCCTACCCGACGGTGGGCGCCGAGGCGCTCCTCGCCGCCGCGAAGGGCACCAAGCCGGAAGGCATCAGCGCCGAGCTGCTCAACAAGCTCGTCTACGCCGGCACGCAGAGCGCCGTCTGGACGATCACCGACCCCGACCTGTTCGCGCTCCGCGCGACCAACGACGGCTTCAACACCGGCACCACCGCCGAGCAGTACGCGGTGATCGTCGCGGTCAGCGAGTACCTCGTGAAGGCGTCGAAGAACCCGGCCGCCGACCCGCAGCCGAAGCTCGAGATCAACCCGAACACCCTGTCCGGCGAGGCCGGCAAGAAGATCGGGCCGTTCACCGTCGTGTCCGGCGGTGGCACCGCCACCCTCACGGCGACCGGCGGCAAGCTCGTCGACGCCAACGGCAAGGACGTCACCGAGCTGCCCAACGGTGGCAAGTTCTGGGTCGTCGCCGAGGCGGCCGGCACCGTGTCGATCGACGCCAAGGGCAGCGGCTCCGTGCCGATCGGCCGGATGTTCGTCACGTCCAAAGACCCGAACAAGACCCAGAAGCTGATCCTCGCCGGCGTCGCCGGCACGAAGCTCGAGGCGACGGCCACGGTCACCGTGACCCCGCCCGTGCCGCACCTGCCGCAGACCGGCGTGAAGCTCACCGGCGCGATCACCGCGGGTGTGCTGCTCGTCGCCGGCGGCGTGGCCCTGCTGCTGGTGGTCCGCCGCCGCCGGGTCCGCTTCACCGCGTAGTTCGTGTGTTCTCGGTCTTCCGCACTACGCGGTGTGGAAGACCGAGAACGCCTCGGCCAGCCGGCCTTTGCTCGTTGCGGTTGCCGCCATGCGCGCCCGCAGCATGCCGTCGAGGTCGTCCAGGTGGGACGTCTGCGACACATGGGCCCTCAGGGCTTTGAGTTTCCGCTCGTACGTGTCGGTCACGTCGACCACATGATCGGGGTCCGGTCCACCGGAGTACCAGATCTCGCGGACCGTCCAGGCCGGCAGGCCGAGGTCCTCGAACGTGAACGGGTTGCGCGCGTCCGGGTACACCGCGCAGGTCGTCGCCTCCCCGGCCGCCAGATGATCGGGGTGGCTCGGCCCGGCGATCCGGTCCCAGCGGCGCAACGGTGAGTTCGTCAGGACCCGGTCGGGCCGGAACTGGCGGATCGCGGCGGTGATGTCCCGCCGCAGCTCGATCGACGGGGTGAGGATGCCGTCGCGGTATCCGTCGAGGAACGCGACCTGGCGCACCCCGACCACCGCGGCCGCCGCGCGCTGCTCCGCCTCCCGCAGTGCCGGCAGGAGCATCCGCGGGGTGTCGTCGAAGCCGCCGGCGTCGCCGCGCGTCACCAGCAGATATCCCACCTCGAGTCCGGCGTCGACCCAGCCGGCGACGGTGCCGGCGGCCCCGAAGTCGACGTCGTCGGGGTGGGCGAACACGCACAGGACGCGCTTGACGTCCTGGAGCGGGGTGGCTGATCTCGGGAAGCTCATGCTCCCTGTCTACAGGCTTTCCCTGTTACAGCGGGCCCCGGCCGGCGCGGAGGATCAGCAGGGCGAGCTGGGTGCCGTCGGCGCCGAGCTCCGCGGAGAAGCGCTCCAGGATCTCGCGCTCGCGGGACAGCACCAGGCGGGTGCCACCGGCGGCGACGCGGGTCGCGCCGACCTCGCGGGAGATCGCGGCCCGCTCCTTCCAGAGCGCGACCAGCGCCGCGTCGATCTCGTCGATCCGGTTGCGCAGGCCGGCGATGTGCTCGTCGGCGGCGGGCTGCTGTTCCATGGTGATGGCGGCCATTCTCTCGTCCTTGTCAGCTCTGGCTCTGGTGCCCCGCCCGGGAACGCGAACGCCCCGGGCTCGGGAGCCCGGGGCGTCGGTAGGTTTCAGCGTTCAGGCGCGACCTACGGCTGCCGGACTTCCGGAGCCGTAAAAAAAGTAGGAGCGCACCTGCTCGATCACGTCACCGAGTATGGCACGGTCTTCTCGGCGACGTGAAGTCCTCCGGCGGTTTTCTGTCAGTGGGTCGGCATAGACTCGCCGGTGCGATGCATGCTCTCTTCGATCTTCCCCAGTCCGAGCCGTCCGGCGTGACCGCTCCCGCCCCGGCTCAGCCGTCCCGCCGCCGCGACCCCGAGGCGCTCCTCGAGGGTCTCAACGGTCCGCAGCGCGACGCCGTGACCCACGAGGGCACCCCGCTGCTCATCGTGGCCGGAGCCGGATCGGGCAAGACCAAGGTGCTGACCAGCAGGATCGCCTATCTGCTCGCCGCCCGGCACGTGCACCCCGGCGAGATCATCGCGATCACCTTCACCAACAAGGCCGCGGGCGAGATGAAGGAGCGCGTCGCCAACCTCGTCGGCGGCCGCGCCCGGCTCATGTGGGTGTCCACGTTCCACTCCGCGTGCGTGCGCATCCTGCGCGCCGAGCACGGCCACGCCGGCCTCAAGTCGACGTTCTCGATCTATGACGCCGACGACTCGCGGCGGCTCATGCAGCTCGTCATCCGCGAGCTCGACCTCGACCCGAAGCGCTATCCCGCCCGGGGTCTCGCCGCCCAGGTGTCCAACCTGAAGAACGAGCTGGTCGACCCCGAGACCTTCACGGCCAGGGCGGCCGGCCCCGCGGAGCGCACCCTCGCCGAGGCCTACACGCTCTATCAGCAGCGCCTCACCGAGGCCCACGCGCTCGACTTCGACGACCTCATCATGCGCGTCGTGCACCTGCTGCAGAGCCACCCCGAGGTCGCCGAGACCTATCGCCGCCGCTTCCGCCACGTCCTCGTCGACGAATACCAGGACACCAACCACGCGCAATACATGCTGGTGAAGGAGCTCGTCGGCAAGACCGGCGAGCTGTGCGTCGTCGGCGACGCCGACCAGTCGATCTATGCGTTCCGCGGCGCCACGATCCGTAACATCCTGGAGTTCGAGCGCGACTATCCCGACGCGCGCACCATCCTGCTGGAGCAGAACTACCGCTCCACGCAGACGATCCTGTCCGCCGCCAACGCCGTCATCGGCCGCAACACCGGGCGCAAGGACAAGCGCCTGTGGAGCGACCAGGGCGCCGGCGAGCAGATCGTCGGCTATGTCGCCGACACCGAGCACGCCGAGGCCGACTGGGTCGCCCGCGAGATCGACCGCCTCTCCGACAACGCCGGCGTCCGCCCCGCAGACGTCGCCGTCTTCTACCGCACGAATGCGCAGTCCCGCGTGTTCGAGGAGATGTTCATCCGCTTCGGCCTGCCCTACAAGGTCGTCGGCGGGGTCCGCTTCTATGAGCGCAAGGAGGTCCGCGACGCCCTCGCGTATCTGCGCGCCGTGGTCAACGACGACGACACCGTCAGCGTCCGCCGGATCCTCAACACCCCCCGCCGCGGCATCGGCGACCGCGCCGAGGCCTGCGTCGAGGCCCTCGCCTCCCGCGAGCGCATCTCCTTCGGCGCCGCGCTCCGCCGCGCCGCGGAGGCCCCCGGCATCTCCACCCGCGCCGTCAACGCGATCGGCGACTTCGTCGCGTTGCTGGACGAGCTGCGCACCCTCGCCGAGACCGCGCTGCCCGAGGAGGTCCTGGAGGCGGCGATCGAGCGCTCCGGCTATCTCGGTGAGCTGGAGGAGAGCACCGACCCGCAGGAGGTCGGCCGGGTGGAAAACCTGCAGGAGCTGGTCAGCGTCGCCCGCGAATACACCGAGCGCGCCGAGGCCACCATCGCCGTCGCCGCCGAGCAGGGCGACGCCACCGCCGCCCCGCCCGCGACCGTCGCCGGCTTCCTTGAGCAGGTCTCCCTCGTCGCCGACGCCGACCAGATCCCCACCGACGACCCCGACCACACCGGCGTCGTCACCCTCATGACCCTGCACACCGCCAAGGGCCTCGAGTTCCCGGTCGTCTTCCTCACCGGCCTCGAGGACAGCGTCTTCCCCCACCAGCGCTCGATGAGCGACCGCAAGGAGCTGGAGGAGGAGCGCCGCCTGGCCTATGTCGGCATCACCCGGGCCCGTCAGCGCCTCTACATCTCCCGCGCCGTCACCCGCTCCGCCTGGGGCCAGCCCGCCTACAACCCGCCGTCCCGCTTCCTGGAGGAGCTCCCACCCGAGCTCGTCCGGTGGGAGCGCACCGACGCCGCATATACCAGCTGGTCCGGCGGCGGCGGCCACGGCGGCCGCAACACCGGCCCCGCCCAGTCCCGCACGTCCTCCTTCGTCGGCGGCACCCCGAAGGCGGCGCAGCTCGCGGCGAAGCTCGGCCTGGACGCCTCCAAGCTCTCCACTGCCAGCGAGCTCGCCCGCGACATCCCTTCGCTGTCGGTCGGCGACCGCGTCAACCACCAGCGCTACGGTCTCGGCCGCGTCCTGGCGGTGGAGGGCGCGGGACCACGCGCCCAGGCGCAGGTCGACTTCGGCGACCAGGTGATGTGGATCGTCCTGCGCCACGCCCCCATCGACAAACTCTGACCCGCCCCTGACACCCGCCCACCACCTGCTCGTCGCAAGCCCCGCCCCGCTTCGGGGCATCACCAATGATCCGGAAGAGTTTGTGCCGCCAGAGCAGCAAAAGTCTTCCGGATCACGAGGGCGAGCGACGTGATGCCACGCGCATGCGTGTGAGTCTGCCGCGCAAGCAGGCAGTGCGTCGCGGAGCGGCGCATTGGGGGGCTCCGGGGGTGAGAATCCCCCCGGCGGGACCCGCGCGGAGCGTGGGGCAGCGAGCTATCGCCGAAGGCGACAGGCGGGTAACAGCCAGCTAGCCGTAGATGGCTTCTGTGTGTTTCTGGATGTCTACGCCGTGCTTGCGCATGAAGGCGAGGGGCTCGATCGGCTTGTCGTGCTCGCGGACCTCGAAGTGGAGGTGGGCGCCGAACGAGTGGCCCGTGTTGCCGGTCAGGGCGATCCTGTCGCCCGCCTTCACGAGCTGGCCTTCTTTGCACAGGAGCTTGGAGGCGTGGCCGTACACGGTGACGATGCCGTCGCCGTGGTCGATCATGACGTTGTTGCCGTAGCCGCCGTTCCAGCCGCAGAGGATGACCTTGCCGGCGGCGACGGCGGTGAAGGGGGTGCCTTGCGGGGCGCCCAGGTCGACGCCGGGGTGCAGGCGGCCCCAGCGTTCGCCGTAGAAGGACGTGAGGGTGTAGCGCTGCATCGGCAGGATCCACACGTCGGGGGCGGGCATGTTCGACATGGGGTTGCTGGTGCGCGAGCGGCCGGCGCGGTCGGTGCCGCCTCGGACGCTCACGTCGTCGAAGTTGCCGCTCGCCTCGAGGGAGAGGTCGTTGCGCGGCTCGGGCAGTGCGGTTGAGACGCCCAGGGCGACGATGCCGGCGCCGACGACGGCGGTGGTGAGCACCGCGGCGTAGCGGGTGTGGGCGGCCTGGGCGCGGCGGCGGCCGCGATATGCACGGCCGGGCTGTCGGGCATCGTCCATACGTCCGCACCCCCACCTATTCGTCGCATTTCGGAAATGGCATCGCAATGCTGAACCGCAGGTCACCGTAGCCAATTCGGAATGCGCGCCACAAGCCACGACAGGCGTATCAGTCAATGAGTGCCCTGGCGGTTGGTTGTGCGTAACCCGGGGTGCGCAAGGTCGTTGCGGACGGGGCATGCGGTACCTTCGGCCAAGATGGGCGCCACAACCGAGCGGGCGCCGCAACGGGAAGGATGGTGAGGATGAGCGCGCGGACCCGCGTCGTCATCGCCAAGCCCGGCCTCGACGGGCACGACCGAGGCGTCAAGATCGTCGCCCGGGCACTCCGGGACGCCGGCATGGAGGTCATCTACACGGGCCTGCATCAGACGCCGGAGCAGATCGTGGAGACCGCCATCCAGGAGGACGCCGACGCGGTCGGGCTGTCCGTCCTGTCGGGGGCGCACATGACACTGTTCCGGAAGGTCATCGAGCTGCTCGCCGAGCGCGGCGCCGAGGACATCCTGGTGTTCGGTGGCGGCATCATTCCCGACGACGACCTGCCGGAGCTGGAGCGGCTCGGGGTCAAGAAGATCTTCACGCCGGGCGCGACCACGCAGTCGATCGTGGAATGGGCACACGAACACATCGGGATTGACGCCCGTACATAGGAAATACGAATACAAAGGGGGAGAGGCCGGACGCACCCCTCACACGTCCGGCCTCTCTATCGCACGATGCCCCGCCGCCACCCCTCGACCGACAGGGCATCGGCCGCCTTTGGTGCCGGCCCTACCCGTGCGGGCGGGCCGACACTGCACTCAACGACGGCCCCGGAGGTCGGTTACGCGGGTCCCCCGAAAGTGGAGACGGCTGTGGAATCCGGCACACCCCGCACCCGCCAAGTCGCAGCCTGTTCAGACCTGGTTAGGCTGCGAGCGTTGAGCCGTCCTCGCGATGGGGCAGGCGGCACGGTTGACGGAACGGGACCACTGTGGACCTGTACGAGTACCAGGGGCGCGCCCTCTTCGCCAAGCACGGCTTGCCGGTGCTGGGCGGCGGCGTCGCCGAGACCCCTGAAGAGGCCCGTGCGATCGCCGAGGAACTCGGCGGCCGGGTTGTCATCAAAGCCCAGGTGAAGGTCGGCGGCCGCGGCAAGGCGGGCGGCGTCAAGCTGGCCGAGGGGGCCGACGAGGCCACCAGCCACGCGACAAACATCCTGGGCATGGACATCAAGGGCCACACGGTCCACAAGGTCATGGTCACGACCACGGCCGACATCGCCGAGGAGTACTACTTCTCGTACCTGCTGGACCGGGCGAACCGCACGTTCCTGTGCATCGCCAGCGTCGCCGGCGGCATGGAGATCGAGACCGTCGCGCACGACGCGCCGGAGAAGGTCGCCAAGGTCGCCATCGACGCGGTCAAGGGTGTCGACGAGACCCTCGCCCGCTCGATCGTCGAGCAGGCGCAGTTCCCCGCCGACGTGGCCGACCAGGTCGTGTCGATCGCGGTCAAGCTGTGGCAGGCGTTCCTCGCCGAGGACGCCACGCTGGTCGAGGTCAACCCCCTCGCCAAGACGACCGACGGCACGGTGCTCTGCCTCGACGCGAAGGTGACCCTCGACGAGAACGCGGGCTTCCGTCACGCGGACCACGAGGAGCTCGAGGACAAGGCAGCCGCCGACCCGCTCGAGCAGGCGGCGAAGGCCAAGAATCTCAACTACGTGAAGCTCGACGGCAACGTCGGCATCATCGGCAACGGCGCGGGCCTGGTCATGTCGACGCTCGACGTGGTCGCGTACGCCGGCGAGGGCGTGGGCAGCAAGCCCGCCAACTTCCTCGACATCGGCGGCGGCGCCAGCGCCCAGGTCATGGCCGACGGCCTGGAGATCGTGCTGGGCGACCCCGACGTGAAGAGCGTGTTCGTCAACGTCTTCGGCGGCATCACCGCCTGCGACGCCGTCGCCAACGGCATCGTGCAGGCGTTGCAGCTGCTCAAGGACCGCGGTGAGACGGTCGCGAAGCCGCTCGTGGTCCGCCTCGACGGCAACAACGCCGACGAGGGTCGCCGGATCCTCGACGACGCCGCCAACCCGCTGATCGAGCGGGTCGACACGATGGACGGTGCGGCCCGCCGCGCCGCCGAGCTCGCAGCGAGTGGGGTGTAACGACCATGGCGGTATGGCTGACCGAGTCCAGCAAGATCATCGTCCAGGGCATGACCGGTGCCGAGGGCTCCAAGCACACCCGGCGGATGCTCGCCGCGGGCACGAACGTGGTCGGCGGCGTCAACCCGCGCAAGGCGGGCACGCAGGTCGACTTCGACGGCACGAAGCTGCCGGTGTTCGCCAGCGTCGCCGAGGCGATCGAGCAGACGGGCGCCGACACCAGCGTCATCTTCGTCCCGCCGGCGGGCACGAAGTCGGCGACGCTCGAGGCGATCGACGCGCAGATCCCCCTCGCGGTGGTCATCACCGAGGGCGTGCCGGTGCACGACACGGCCAACTTCTGGGCGCACCTGCAGGCCGTCGGCGGCAAGACCCGGGTCATCGGCCCGAACTGCCCCGGCATCGCCAGCCCCGGCAAGTCCAACGCGGGCATCATCCCGGCCGACATCACCGGCCCCGGCAAGATCGGGCTGGTCAGCAAGTCGGGGACGCTCACGTACCAGATGATGTACGAGCTGCGTGACATCGGCTTCTCCACGTGCATCGGCATCGGCGGCGACCCGGTCATCGGCACGACGCACATCGACGCGCTCGCCGCGTTCGAGGCCGACCCGGAGACCGCGGCGATCGTCATGATCGGCGAGATCGGCGGCGACGCCGAGGAGCGCGCGGCCGACTTCATCAAGGCCAACGTGCGCAAGCCGGTCGTCGGGTACATCGCGGGCTTCACCGCGCCGCCCGGCAAGACCATGGGCCACGCCGGCGCGATCATCTCCGGCTCGGCGGGCACCGCCGACGCGAAGAAGCTCGCCCTGGAGGCCGCCGGCGTCCGCGTCGGCAAGACCCCCACCGAGACCGCCAACCTGATGCGGGACCTCGTCAAGGCGCTGTGACACCACAGATCCATGAAGATTGGGACGGCCGGGGTCAGTGACCGGCCGTCCTGTCTTTGACAGAGTAAGAGCGATGCCCACCACCCCAGAGGAACCAGACGAAGGGGCGCAGACCCGGCTGGCCGATCGGGAGACCGTCCGCCTGCCGATCCAGCGACGCTCCACGCGGGGCCGGCCGACCGGCCGGCGCCCCGCCCGCCGTGCCCCGCTGGTCCTCGCCGCCACCGTCACCACACTGTGGGCGGCCGTCGTGACGCTCGCGCCGACCCTCGTCGTGGTCTGGCTCCTGCACGCCGTGGACAGCTCCGGCGCGTCGCTGACCCAGATCCTGCGCGTCGGCGCGGCGGGCTGGCTGCTCGCGCACTGGGTCCCGCTCGACACCGGGATCGGTCCGCTGTCCCTTGCCCCGCTCGGTCTGACGGCCGTCGCTGTCTGGCGGGTGTACCGCGCCGGTGTGCACACCGCACGTGCCGTCGGGGCCCGGGCCCGCCCGAGCGGTGGGGCCTGGACGCCGTGGCCGGCGGCGCGCGCCACCGGGTGCATCGCCGTCGTGTACGGGCTGCTCGGCGCCATCACCGCGCTCGTCGCAGGCCACAAGGGCGTCGAGGTGTCCGTCGTCGGCGCCGGGTTCACGTTCTTCGGGTTCGGGCTGCTGGCGGGGGGTCTCGGCGCGTTCGTCGAGGCCCGTGGCATCGCCCGGCTCGCCGGCCGGCTACCAGGCGTGATCCGTGACGCGACCCGGACCGGGGCCGTCGCCGCGTTGCTCATCCTGGGCGCCGGCGCGGCCGTCTCGGGGATGGCGGTCGCGGTCAGCGGCGGCGACGCCGGCCAGATCATCGACGACTATCACACCGGCGTGGCCGGGCAGATCGGTCTCGTCGTGCTGTGCGGCTTCTTCAGCCCCGACGTCACCGTGTGGAGCGCCGCGTACCTGATCGGCCCCGGGTTCAACATCGGCGCCGAGACGACGATCAGCGCCGCCGAGGTGTCGATGGGCCGGCTGCCGGCTCTGCCGCTGCTGGCCGGGCTGCCGTCGACCCCGGCGACCGGGTGGGCGCCGCTGCTGCTCGGCCTGCCCCTCGCCGCCGCGCTCATCGCTGGCTGGCTGCTCGCCCGCCGGTCGCTGCGCAACGACCCGGGGCGCGGCTGGGTGCCGCTGCTCGGCGCGGCCGCACTCGCCGGACCGTTCGCGGGGCTGCTGCTCGGGCTGGTGTCGGTCGCGGCGAGCGGGTCGGCCGGCAGCGGCGGGCTGGAGCAGATCGGTCCGCGGGCCGGGGAGGTGGCGTTCGTCGCGATGCTGATGGTGACGATCGGCACGGTCCTGGCCACGGCCGCGACGAAGATCGCGCTCCGGGTCCGGCAGGGCGGCACCACGTAGACCTTCTTCATGATCCGGAAGACTTTTGGTCGCTATGGCGGCAACAAGTCTTCCGGATCATGGCATCCGGGCGATTGCGCCGGGTGTTAGTAGACGAACCAGCCGCTCGCCGCGCCCGCGAAGTAGAGGACCCAGATGGCGATCTCGACGACCACACCGACGGCACCGGTGATGATGCCGGCGAGCGCCATGCCGCCGTTGTTGGCCAGGCCCTGCTTGACCTTCTGCTGGCCGAGGTAACCGAGCACGATCGCCGCGGCGCCGAGCAGGAAGCCGACGTAGCAGCAGGCGAGCGGGATCGACACGATACCGAGGATCATCGAGACGAGGCCGAGCGTGTTCTGCTGCTGCGGCGCGCCGTAGCCGGGCTGCTGGTAGCCGGGGGTGCCGTAGCCGGCGGGCGGGTACGCGCCGCCGGAGGTGGGGTAGCCACCGCCCGACGTCGGATACGGCTGGCCGGACACCGGCGGCTGCTGCGCATACGGGTCCTGGTAGGCCGGCTGCTGCGGCTGCGCGTACGGGTCCTGGTACGCCGGCTGCTGCGGCTGCGCGTAGGGGTCCGGCTGCTGCGGCTGCCCGTACTGCGGCTGCTGCCCGTACTGCGGCTGCTGGCCGTACGGGTCCTGGTACGGCTGCTGCTGCCCGTACGGATCCTGGCCCTGTGGTGGGTAGCCCATTGCGATGGCTCCTAAGGCTGGGGACGTCTGTCGCTGCGTTTCCGCATCAGGGTAGTCCCGAGGGGATACGGAACCTGCGCAGCGTACTGGTCGGGATCAAATCTTCGCAGTGGGAGAACGGCCGAACCTCAGCAACTTGCCGTTTTCATGCGATTATGTCGCCCGGCCCGGCGCTGAGCAGGGCCGACCCGGTCGGTAGAGTTTTACGGTGACCGTTCGGCTTGTGGTGCTCGTGTCCGGTTCCGGCTCCAATCTGCAGGCGCTGCTCGACGCTTCCGTGGACCCTTCCTATGGTGCCTCCGTGGTCGCCGTCGGCGCGGACCGCCCCGACATCGAGGGCCTGGTCAGGGCCGCGAAGCATGAGGTGCCGACCTTCGTGGCGGCGGTGCCTTCCTACCCTTCGCGGGACGAGTGGGACATCGCGTTGACGACCGCCTGCCGTGGGTATGAGCCGGATCTCATCGTCTCGGCCGGGTTCATGAAACTGGTCGGGCCCAGGTTCCTCGAAGCGTTCGAGGGTCGATACGTCAATACGCACAATGCGCTGCTCCCGGCGTTTCCGGGCATGCACGGGCCGCGCGACGCACTCGCCTACGGCGTGAAGCTCGCCGGTGCCACGCTGCACTTCGTCGACAGCGGCGTCGACACCGGGGCGATCATCGCGCAGGTCGCGGTGCCCGTCCTCGACGACGACACCGAGGACACCCTCCTCGAGCGGATCAAGGTGGCCGAGCGCCGCCAGCTGGTCGACACCGTCGGCCGGATGGCCCGCGAAGGCTGGACCGTCAACGAACGAAAGGTCAGGTTGGGTCGTGGCTAACCGCCGTCCCATCAGGCGCGCGCTCATCAGCGTCTACGACAAGACCGGGCTGGAGGACCTCGCGCGCGCCCTCGCCGGCGCCGGCGTCGAGCTCGTCTCCACCGGCTCGACAGCGGCCCGCATCGAGGCGGCCGGACTGCCGGTCACCAAGGTCGAGCAGCTCACCGGATTCCCGGAGACGCTCGACGGCCGGGTGAAGACCCTTCACCCGCGGGTGCACGCGGGGCTGCTCGCCGATCTGCGGCTGGAGTCGCACGCGGCGCAGCTGGCCGAGCTGTCGATCGAGCCGTTCGAGCTGCTCGTGTCCAACCTGTACCCGTTCAGTTCCACGGTGGCGTCGGGTGCTTCCGACGACGAGTGCGTGGAGCAGATCGACATCGGCGGTCCGGCGATGGTACGAGCCGCGGCCAAGAACTTCCCGAGTGTGGCGGTCGTGACGTCGCCTTCGTCGTACGACGGCGTGATCGCTTCTTTGGCCGCAGGCGGCTTCACGCTGGAGGAGCGGCGTGCCCTGGCCGGTGTCGCTTTCGCGCACATCGCCGAGTACGACGTGGCCGTTGCTGCGTGGTTTGCTCGGGACAATTCGGAATTTTCGGGCACGGCGCTGCGTCGTTCCGCGACTCTTCGGTACGGGGAGAACCCGCACCAGACGGCCGCCCTGTACGTCGACCCGGCCGCTGCACCCGGGCTCGCCCAGGCGGAGCAGCTCGGCGGCAAGGAGATGTCGTACAACAACTACGTCGACGCCGACGCCGCCTGGCGCGCCGCCCACGACTTCACCGAGCCGTGCGTCGCGATCATCAAGCACGCCAACCCGTGTGGCATCGCGATCGGCGCCGACGTCGCCGACGCGCACCGCAAGGCGCACGCGTGCGACCCGGTCAGCGCGTTCGGCGGCGTGATCGCCGTCAACGCGCCGGTCACCATCGACCTGGCCAAGCAGATCAGCGAGATCTTCACCGAGGTCGTGGTGGCCCCGGCGTACGAGGAGGGCGCGGTCGCCGTCCTCACCGCCAAGAAGAACCTGCGCGTCCTGCGCGCCCCGGCGTGGGCCCCGGCCGCGGCCGAGTCCCGGCAGATCTCCGGCGGCGTCCTCGTCCAGGCCGCCGACCGGGTCGACGCCGACGGCGACGACCCGGCGAACTGGAAGCTCGTCACCGGCTCGGAGGCGTCGCCCGAGGTCAAGCGCGACCTCGCGTTCGCCTGGCGGGCCGTGCGCGCCGTCAAGTCCAACGCGATCCTGCTCGCCTCCGGCGGCGCGACCGTCGGCGTCGGCATGGGCCAGGTCAACCGGGTCGACTCCGTCCGCCTCGCGGTCTCCCGCGCCGGCGACCGGGCGGCGGGCTCGGTTGCCGCGTCCGACGCGTTCTTCCCGTTCGCCGACGGGCCGCAGGGGCTGATCGAGGCCGGCGTCACCGCCATCGTGCAGCCCGGCGGTTCGATCCGCGACGAGGAGGTCATCGAGGCGGCCCGCGCGGCCGGCGTGACGATGTACCTCACCGGCACGCGGCACTTCTACCACTAGCGGTTTCCTCGTGGGGCCCGGCCTGTTCGCCTTTCGCCGGGCCCTTACGGGGTCGTGATCTTCGCCGGTACGGGCGCGCCGAAGTACGTCGCCACGGCGTCGCTCACCGCGTGGGCGCCCTTGTCGAGGGTGCCGCTCGCGCCCTGCTCGTACATGGCGGCCACTACATATCGCTCGCCCGGTCCCGCGAAACCGACCGTGTGCGTCACCCAGACGGTGCGGCCACCGACCGGCTTCTGCGCCCAGCCGTCCTTGTTGCCCGGATTGAGCCCGCTGCCGGCCGCCCACACGCCCCAGCGCTGGTTGCCCGCGACGTTGCGCAGGGTCTTCGTAAGGTAGGCGCGGTCCGCCGGGTCGAGCTTGTCCAGCACATAGCCCATGAGCGCCTGCAGATCCTCCGCGCTGCACCTCAGGTTGCGCCAGAAGGTGTCGTACCCCGAGACGACGCTGAGCGTGCGCATGCCGTACGTGCTCTGGAACCGGCCGAGCATGCCGGGCCCGTCGTACCTGTTCCACAACGCGGTCGCGGCGTCGTTGTCGGAGCTGATCAGCGCCTTGTCGAGGTTGGCCCGGTCGGTGCCGTCGAGGGTGATCGTGCCCTTGCGGTGCCGCTCCAGCAGGTCCGTGGCGATGGCCAGCTTGATCGTCGACGCGGTCCAGGTGGTGGCGGTCGTGTTGCCCGCCTTCCAGACCGCGCCGGTCTGCCGGTCCCGGATCACGATGCCGAACGTGCCTACCTGCTGCTTCACGAACGCGGCGGCTCTGGCTTCCTTACCGGCCGCGCCGGCGCTCTGGCTCCTCGCCGGTGTCGCGCTCGGGGTCGGCTGATCGCTGCTCGCGACGCTCTGCTGGGTTGTCTGCGGCTGCGGCTGCGGCTGCGACTGAGGCTGCTGCGGCTCGGCGGTTTGCGCCGGTTTGTCGCTTCCACACGCCGCCAGGACGGAGATGGCGAGGAGGGCGACGAACCACTGCCGGACGGACACCCCCGAAACTGTAGTGGCACGATCAAACCTGTGACGGCAACGATGCTCGACGGCAAGGCCACCGCGGCCGCGATCAAGGACGAACTCCGCGGCCGGGTGGAGGCCCTCGCCGCCCGGGGCATCGTCCCGGGCCTCGGCACCGTCCTGGTCGGCGACGATCCGGGCTCACACGCGTACGTGGCCGGCAAGCACCGCGACTGCGCCGAGGTCGGCATCGCCTCCATCCGCCGCGACCTGCCCGCCACCGCCACCCGGTCCGAGGTCGAGGCGGCCGTGGCCGCGCTCAACGCCGATCCCGCGTGCACCGGGTACATCGTCCAGCTGCCGCTGCCCGCGGGCCTGGACGAGCAGCGCGTCCTGGAGCTCGTCGACCCCGCGAAGGACGCCGACGGCCTCCACCCGACCAACCTCGGCCGCCTCGTCCTCGGCATCCCCGCCCCGCTGCCCTGCACGCCCCATGGGATCGTCGAGCTGCTGCGCCGATACGCCATCCCGATCGCCGGCGCCCATGTCGTCGCCATCGGCCGCGGCACCACCGCCGGCCGCCCGCTCGGCCTGATCTTCACCCGCAAGAGCGAAAACGCCACCGTCACCCTCTGCCACACCGGCACCCGCGACCTGGCCACCCACACCCGCGCCGCCGACATCGTCATCGTCGCCGCCGGCTCCGCCGCCCTCCTCACCCCCGACATGGTCAAGCCCGGCGCCACCGTCATCGACGTCGGCGTCACCCGCGTCGTCCAACCCGACGGCAAGGCCCGCCTCGTCGGCGACGTCGCTCCGGAGGTGGCCACCGTCGCCGCGTACCTGGCCCCCATGCCCGGCGGCGTGGGCCCGATGACCAGAGCCATGCTCCTCGCCAACGTCGTAGCCCTCGCCGAACACCACCTCACCTGATCCCCGCGCGCCGCCTCTCCCGGCCTTCCGGCCAGGGGCCGGTCCCGGCCGGGCGCGGTCAGGTGACGCTCAGGAACAGCTCGGTGGTCTTCTCCTCCCTGGTGGCCACGACGGCGTGGGCCGCGGTGGCGGCGATGGAGACCTCGGGGCAGCGGGTCGTGCAGGTGATCGTGCGGTCCTCGGTGGCGCCGCCGTCGGTGGTGCGGGCGCCGATGAGGCGGAGGCGGCCGTCCGTGCCGCGCCACACGACATAGACCTTGTCGGCGGCGGTGGCGGCGGTCAGCGGCTGATACCCGCCGAGGCCCGGCAGGCCCACGTCCCACTTCACGGTGCCGGTGCGGACGTCGACGGCGGTGAGGTGGGCGCGTTCGCCGCTGGGTTCGGCATACAGCAGGAGGTTGCCGGCCGGGACGGCGAGCGGGCCGGCGGTGTCGTGACGGTTGCCGACGGTGCCGGTGACGGCGTCCATGAAGACGGCGCGGCGCGGTGAGGTGCCGGTGATCGTGACGAAGCCGTCGCCGGTGGCGTGGACGCGCAGCTCGTCGGGGTTGCGCTGGATGGTGTGCCAGGACCAGCGCTCGGCGGCGGTGGTGGCGGCGAGGCCGACGGCGACGTCGTCGACGCCCTGGGCGCGGCAGCGCAGGGCCACCGCGACGGTCTCGGCGGTGGTCGCGAGGTCGGTGACGTCGCAGGGCCCGCCGTTGCGGGCGGGGGTCCACCGCCACAGCAGGGTGCCGTTGGTGACGTCGAGGCCGAGCAGGTCGCCGGCGCCGATGCCCGAGCTGGCGAGGACGACCGTCCTGCCCGCGCCGTGGACGGACGCCATCTTCCCGGCCGTGTACCGCTCGGAGAAGCGCACCTGCCCACTGCCGGCGTCCAGAGCGGTGACCAGCACGCCGTCGTCGGTGCCGAAGACCACGACGACGGTGTCGCCGGTCGCGCCGGTCACCAGGCCGGCGGTCTGGGCGGTCAGGTCGGAGCGCAGATAGCGCCAGGCGATGGCGCCGCTGGACAGCCACACGGCCCGCACGCCGTCTTCGGCCCGGACGATCGCCAGCTGGTCGTGGACGCCGACGAGCTGCTCCCCGACATACGGCAGCGGCCAGGTCTGGTCGCCGGCGGCCAGGGGCGGGTCGCCGGCCGTGGTCGAGTCGACGAAGCGCCCCTCCCGCGCATAGTCGACGCCGAAGCCGGCCACGATCACCAGCACGACACCTGCTGCCGCGACCGCGAGCCACGGCCTGGGCGCGGACGGCAACGCGCCGGGACCACCGGCCAGGAGCAGCAGCCAGCCGAGGGTGGCGGCGGCCGCGCCTGCGACGGTGACCGGGCCACCGGGGCCGACACCCGCGCTCGGCTGGACCATCGTGGCGAGCCCGATCGCGACCAGGGTGGCGGCGAGCCCGGCGACGGCGGCGACGGCGGCGGTCAGCCGGAAGCGGCGCGGCTCGGTGCGCGCATAGGCGACGCAGAGCGCGCTGATCAGCGGCCCGAGGAACACGATGCCGGCGATCGTCACGAGGTCGGGGCGGCGGCTGCCGGCCAGGGTCCAGGGCAGCGCGAGGCCGGTGCTGGCGGCGGCGACACCGAGGGCGATGGCGACGAGCCCGGTCCCGCGGGCGAAACGGCTGGCATTCACGAGGAACAGGATGCCGGGTACCTACGACAATTTCACGCGGCGCTTCTGTCGGTAAGCGGCAGACTTCGCGCGGTTCTGGCACGCGAGCGAGCAGAACCGCCGCGACGTGTTCTTGGTGACGTCGAGGAAGTAGGCGTCGCACAGCTCGGCGTCGCACACGCCCAGCCGGTGGGTCTGTCTGGTGCCGACGAGAAAGGCCAGGCTCGTCGCCGACTCCGCTGCCCAGGCGTCGACGACGTTGGCGTCGACGGCGTGGAACGCGAGGACCGCGGCGCCGTGCAGGTTGGGCACCGCGCCGTGGTCGGCGAGCACTCCGTTGAGCGCGGCGGCGGCGCTGTGCAGGTCGCGGGCGATGCACGCGTCCACCGCGACCCGCAGCCGGGCCGCGGCGTCGGTCAGGACGTCGACATCCGCGCCGGCCAGCGGAAACCCCTGCCAGCGCTCGCTCTCGGCCAGGTCGGTGAACGCGGTCCCGATCCGGTCGTCCACGCCGAGGTGACGACCTTGTCGCGGGGTCACCGTGAGGTCGTTGACCAGGGTCAGGCACAGCTCGACGTGCGTCAGCACGTAACTGTCTATCTCGCCTTGACCAGTGATGCCGCCGTCGGTTATCGTCACTGGCATAGCTTAACTTGGCAGTGACGGGAGATCCGAGATGCAGTTCGAGTTCACCGACGCGGGTCGCATCCTGGCCGGCATCGCCCTGCTGTCGATCGTGACGATCGAGGTCGGCGGCTGGTTCCTGACCAAGATCGTGCGCGGCGCCGTGCCGATGACCCCTTTCCAGCAGGCGTTCGCCCGCGCCGGGCACGCGCACGCCGGCGTTCTGGTCACCCTCGGGCTCGTCGGCATCCTCTATGCCGACCTGGCCGGGATCGACGGAGTCCTCGGCTGGATCGCCCGAGGTGGTGTGCTGGCCGCCGCCATCCTCATGTCAGGTGGCTTCTTCGCGTCGTCCGCGGGCAAGGGCCGCACGGCGCCCAACGGCGCCATCGTGATGATCTGGATCGGCGCGTTGTCACTCGCGGCGGGTGTGGTCAGCCTCGGGGTCGGGGTCCTAGGATCGTGATCCGCTCGATGCAGTACGCTCGTACTGCTAAGCGAAGGCAAGCCGCGAGAGGAGCGCCCGGCCGATGGCGAAGATCAAGGTAAACAACCCTGTCGTCGAGCTCGACGGCGACGAGATGACCCGCATCATCTGGAAGCAGATCCGCGAGCAGCTGATCCTGCCGTACCTCGACGTCGACCTGAAGTACTACGACCTGTCGATCGAATACCGTGACGAGACCGACGACCAGGTCACGATCGACGCGGCCAACGCCATCAAGCAGCACGGCGTCGGCGTCAAGTGCGCGACGATCACCCCCGACGAGGCCCGGGTCGAGGAGTTCAAGCTCAAGAAGATGTGGCGTTCGCCGAACGGCACGATCCGCAACATCCTCGGCGGCGTCGTCTTCCGCGAGCCGATCATCATGTCCAACGTCCCGCGGCTCGTCCCGGGCTGGACCAAGCCGATCATCATCGGCCGTCACGCCCACGGCGACCAGTACAAGGCGACCGACTTCGTCGTCCCCGGCCCCGGCAAGGTCACCGTGACCTACACGCCCGAGGACGGCAGCGCGCCGATGGAGTTCGAGGTCGCGAACTTCCCCGGTGGCGGCGTCGCCATGGGTATGTACAACTTCGACGACTCGATCCGCGACTTCGCCCGCGCCTCGCTGCGCTACGGCCTCGACCGCGGCTACCCGGTCTACCTGTCGACGAAGAACACGATCCTGAAGGCGTATGACGGCCGGTTCAAGGACCTGTTCGCCGAGGTTTTCGAGAACGAGTTCAAGGCCGAGTTCGCGGCCGCCGACATCACGTATGAGCACCGCCTCATCGACGACATGGTCGCCGCCGCCCTGAAGTGGGAGGGCGGGTTCGTCTGGGCCTGCAAGAACTACGACGGCGACGTCCAGTCCGACACCGTCGCGCAGGGCTTCGGCTCGCTCGGCCTCATGACCAGCGTCCTGATGACCCCGGACGGCAAGACCGTCGAGGCGGAGGCCGCCCACGGCACCGTCACCCGGCACTACCGGCAGTGGCAGAAGGGCGAGAAGACCTCGACCAACCCGATCGCGTCCATCTTCGCGTGGACGCGCGGCCTCGCCCACCGCGGCAAGGTCGACGGCACCCCCGAGGTCACCGCGTTCGCCAACACGCTGGAGCAGGTCTGCGTCGACACCGTCGAGGCCGGCCAGATGACCAAGGACCTCGCCCTGCTCATCTCCCGCGACGCCCCGTGGCTCACCACCGACGAGTTCATGAACGCCCTCGACCAGAACCTGGCCAAGCGCCTCGCCGCCTAACGCCAGGCTTCGGGCGGCGACCGCCTGAGCACGGACGTCGAACGGTGACCGCTGGCCGGTGGACGCCTGAGACGGACGCCGGACGGTGACCGCTGGCCGGTGAGCGCCTGAGACGGACGCCGGACGGCGAGTTGCTGAGAACAGGCGTCGGATGGCGGTGCTGGACGGCGCCGTCGGATCAGTTGATCGACCATGATGGGCCCGCCGGGGTGTCGCGCACCGACACCCCGGCGGCTCGTAGCACGTCGCGGATCGCGTCGCCGGTGGCTCAGTCGCCGGCGGCGCGAGCCGTCGAACGCCACTCCGGCAACGATTCGGCCAGCGGCGCAAGTCGGCCCAAAGTGCCGGGACGGTCCACATCTTGGACGCCAGGCAGGCGTCGCGGCCACGGATCGGCATCCGGCGCGGTGCCGCCCGTTCGTCGGACGCCGCCGCCGCCGCAACCCTCCGCCGCGTCCGTGTCGGCGACCCGGTCCTGCGTCCGTGAAGCCGTACGGGGTGGCCGGCGGCATCGAGGGCACGGCGCCGCACCGCTGGAGGATCTCGCGGTGCGGCTGGACCGTCGTCGGTGCGTCTCGCCGGAACCCATGACCGCCGGCGGGTGGTGCAGGATCTGCGGTGAGCCGCCCTTGATCGATGCGGTCCTGTGGCGTCAGATGCCGTGGCCGCGGCGGTGGAGGGCGCCCAGGACGCTTTCGACCTTGACGACGCCGGTGACGGCGGCGAGGGCTATGGCGGCGCGGGGTTCGCGCCAGTTGGAGCGCATGGCGGCCTTGGTCCAGAGCCAGGCGTCGCGGCGGTTGCCCGAGGCGGCGGACCAGCAGGCGAGCTGGCCGTAGACGCGGCCGGCGCCGGTGCCCGAGCCGGCGATCTCCGGGTGGCGGGTCATCATCCAGCGCAGGGAGGCCATCTTGGTCGCGTACTCGTAGGCGAACATCGACGTGCGGCCCCACAGGACGCGGACGAGGGGCTCGTCGACGTGGACGATCTCGCCGCGCTTGGCGGCGCGCAGGAGCAGGTCCCAGTCCTCGTTCTGGCTGCCGGGGGCGTCCTCGGCGACCAGGCCCATCTCGTCCTCGGCGAAGACGAAGCGGCGCACCAGGAACGTCGAGGAGTGCAGCATCGACATCCGGGAGCGGACCAGGTCGTCCAGGCCGACCAGTGACGCCCCCGCCAGGCGGGGGGTGAGCCGGTCGCCGAACTCGACCTCGATGGCCGCCGTGCAGAACTCCGCCTGCGGTCGCTGCTGCAGCGCGAGCACCTGACGCCGCAGCTTGGTCGGGGTCCAGGCGTCGTCGTCGTCGCAGAACGCGACCAGATCCGTCTCCAGGGCCACGATGCCGGTGTTGCGGGCGCCGGCGAGGCCGGACTTGCGCAGGTTGGGCAGCACGTCGAGGGGGCGGTCGCCGCCGCGGCACAGCGACGCGTCAGGGTCGTGCTGGTCGAAGACCACGATGGTGCGCACGGGGCCGGGATAGTCCTGCGCGACGATGCCCTCGACGGCGCGGGCGAGCAGCTCGGGGCGGTTCCGCGTCGGCACGACCACGCCCACGCTCGGCCAGTGTCCGGTGGTGTTCATCGGGCACCCCGGTAGCCGTACATGCCGAGCAGCGGCGCGGTGAGTGCGCTGACCACTCTTCGTTGGCGTCCCGGCAGGGCGGTGCGCCATGCGTCGTCGCGGCGGAGCGGGACGGGGCCGACGGTGAAGCGCATCGGGTTGCCCGCGGCGCTGTGGCACGGCCCGAGCTCCGCCGTGCCGCCGTGCAGGAAGTCCATGCCGCCCCGGTCAAGTCCTGAAAAGTCAGAAATTTCGGACAAGACGGTCGACGGGGAGTCGAGCAGCGACTCGTACCGGACCCGCATGACCGGCACCCCGCACCGGTGCAGAACGGAGAGCGCCGTGTTGTGTGCGTTCCACAGCAGGGCGGAACGGCTCGGCGAGTACCGGGTCATCTCCTCCAGGCCGTCGGTCTCGGGCCGGCGCACGGTCTTCGTCCAGGAGTACGCCACCCCCCGGCTGTCCCGCACCACGTGCACGACCCGCAGGTCGATGCTGGGCGCGAACCGCAGGCAGTACGCGAGGGCGGCGTGCTTCGAGGAGTCGACCAGCACCTCCGCGCCGGAGACGACGGCCGCCGCCTCGTACAGCCTCGCGTACCAGTCCGCGTACTCCTCGACGAGCAGCCGGTGCGACTGGCTCATCCGTACGCTCGCCAACCGCGGAATGTGCCGGGTCCGCTCGACCGCGTGCCGCAGCGCGAGCACCCGCCACACGTCGACGTGCTGCCACCCGCCGAACGCCTTCTCCCCGACGGCCTGCCAGAAGTCGCAGGACGAGAAGTGTGCCCCGCAGGCGCAGCGCTCGTCACCGGCGACATCGCGCTCCCACAGGTGGACGACCTCGCCGAGCGGGCACACGCCGGGCAGCTCGCCGAGCAGGCGCTCCAGCAGGGTGGTCCCGCTGCGCCCGAGCCCGCCGAGGAACAGAACGCGTACCAACCGTCCTCCTTGGTCGTTTTGGTAGATATGCCAGCTGTGCTGGCATCTGTTACCTCTAACGACGAATTACGGATGAACGATGCTGCACACCAGAGCGCGCTGGCGGCGGGTCCCTCTCGGCGGCCTTTCCGTGGACCCATTGACCGAGGCAGAAGTCGTCTCCCACGTGCGCTCGGCCCTGGCCCGCGGCGAGGGCGGCTGGATCGTCACGCCCAACGTCGACATCCTGCGGCGCGTCTCCCGCGACCCCCGGCTCCGCGCCCAGTTGTGCGAGGCCGACCTGGTCGTCGCCGACGGCACGCCGCTGGTCTGGGCGGCCCGTCTCGCCGGCTGGAACCTTCCCGCGCGGGTCACGGGCTCCGACCTGATCTGGTCCCTGTCCCGCGCCCTGGCCGCCGACCACCACGGCGTCTTCATCCTCGGCGGGACTCCTTCGGACGGTTCGGGGTTCGCCGGTACGACGGCAGACACCGACTTCGACGACGTGGCCGACCTCGACGGTGCGCACCGGGCCGCGCTGGTGCTCGCCGACACCTTTCCCGGACTGCGGATCGCCGGGACGCTCTGCCCGCCGTTCGGGTTCGACACCGACCCCGACCTGCTCGAAGCGGTGTGCGACGCGGTCATCGCCGCCCAGCCGCAGATGGTGTACGTCGGCATCGGCTTCCCCCGTCAGGAGCACCTGATCCGCCGCCTGCGAGCCGCGCTGCCCGCCACCTGGTTCCTCGGCTGCGGCGCCGCGGTCAACTTCGTCGCAGGCGACATCCAGCGCGCGAACCCCGCGCTGCAGAAGGCCGGCCTCGAATGGCTCGACCGCCTCGCCCGTGAACCCCGCCGCCTGGCCCGCCGCTACCTGCGCGAGGACGCCCCGTTCGCCGCCGCGCTCCTGGCCCGCTCCCTGCACCACCGCCTGACCCACCGCCCTGCCCACCGGGCCTGAACTGTTACCCGCATTTCGCCTTCGGCGATGGCTCGCTGCGCTGTTTCCCGCCGGTCGCCTTCGGCGATGGCTCGCTGCCCCACGCTGCGCGCGGGTCCCGCCGGGGGATTCTCACCCCGGACCCCCAATGCGCCGCTCCGCGCCGCACTGCCAGCGCGTCCCGCGCGGCAGCCTCACACGCGTGCGCGTGGCATTGCGGTGGCCGCCGTCAGCGGTGGCTGCCGCAGCGCGGGAGAGCCCCCGCGAGGCGCGGGAGCCCCCGCGAAGTGCAAGAGCGCCCCGCGGGGCGGAGGCGGTGGGGTCAGGACCTGGTGGTGGCGGGGACCGGGTCGCCGAGGACGGTTTTCAGCAGCTCGGCGGCCCATTCGAGGAGCTGGGTGTCGCGCATCGGCTCGCCGCCGACGCGGCGGGTCGAGGGGCGGGGGAGGGAGACCGTGTCGGCCGCCGCCTTGTAGACCGACTCCGGGTAGAGGCGCTTCAGGCGCATCTGCTTCGAGTCGGCGAGCTGCAGCGGGCCGAAGCGCACGTGCTTGCCCTGCAGCGAGACGTCGACCAGGCCATAGGAGCGGGCGACGAACCGGAAGCGGGCCACGGCCAGCAGGTTCGCCACGGGCAGGGGCGGCTCGCCGTAGCGGTCCTTCATCTCGGCGACGATCTCGTCGAGGGCGACGGCGTCCTTGGCGCCGGCGATCTTGCGGTAGATCTCCAGGCGGAGGCGCTCGGCGCCGATGTATTCCAGCGGCAGGTGGGCGTCGACCGGCAGGTCGATCTTGACGTCGGGCTCCTCCTCCTCGGGGCGTTCGCCCTTGAACTGGGCGACGGCCTCGCCGACCATGCGCACGTAGAGGTCGAAGCCGACGCCCTCGATGTGGCCGGACTGCTCGCCGCCGAGGAGATTGCCGGCGCCGCGGATCTCGAGGTCCTTCATGGCGACATACATGCCGGCGCCGAGCTCCGTGTGCTGGGCGATGGTGGCCAGCCGCTCGTGGGCGTGCTCGGTCAGCGGCTTTTCGGGCGGGTAGAGGAAGTAGGCATACGCCCGCTCGCGGCCGCGCCCGACCCGGCCCCGGATCTGGTGCAGCTGCGACAGGCCGAGCAGGTCGGCGCGCTCCACGATCAGGGTGTTGGCGTTGGGGATGTCGATGCCGCTCTCCACGATCGTGGTGCAGACGAGGACGTCGTATTCCTTCTCCCAGAAGCCGACCATGATCTTCTCGAGGGCGTCCTCGGTCATCTGGCCGTGCGCGACCGCGATCCGCGCCTCGGGCACCAGCTCGCGCAGCCTGCGGGCGGCGCGCTCGATCGACTCGACCCGGTTGTGCAGATAGAAGACCTGGCCGTCGCGGAGCAGCTCGCGGTGGATGGCGGCGGAGATCTGCTTGTCGTCCTGCGCACCGACGAACGTGAGGACCGGGTGCCGCTCCTCCGGCGGGGTCGCGATCGTCGACATCTCGCGGATGCCGGTGATCGCCATCTCCAGGGTGCGGGGGATCGGGGTGGCGGACATGGTGAGCACGTCGACGGAGGCCCGCAGCTGCTTCAGGAACTCCTTGTGCTCCACGCCGAAGCGCTGCTCCTCGTCGACGATGACCAGGCCGAGCTGTTTGAAGCGGGTCGCGGTCTGCAGCAGCCGGTGGGTGCCGATGACGATGTCGACGGTGCCGTCGGTGACCTTCTCCATGGTCAGCTTCGTTTCGGTCGGGGTCTGGAAGCGCGACAGCTGCCGCACCTCGACCGGGAACTGCGAGACCCGCTCGGAGAACGTGTTGAAGTGCTGCTGGGCGAGCAGCGTCGTCGGCACGAGGACCGCGACCTGCTTGCCGTCCTGCACGGCCTTGAAGGCGGCGCGGACCGCGATCTCGGTCTTGCCATAGCCGACGTCGCCGCAGATCAGCCGGTCCATCGGGATCTGCTTCTCCATGTCGCCCTTGACCTCTTCGATCGCGGCGAGCTGGTCGGGGGTCTCCTGATACGGGAACGCGTCCTCCAGCTCCCGCTGCCACGGCGTGTCGGGGCCGAACGCGTGGCCCTGCGAGTTCTGCCGGACGGCATACAGCTGGATGAGCTGCGCGGCGATCTCCCGGACCGCCTTGCGGGCCCGCGACTTGGCCTTCTGCCACTCGGAGCCGCCCATCTTGTGCAGGGTGGGCGTCTCACCGCCGACATAGCGCGACAGCTGGTCGAGCTGGTCGGTCGGCACGAAGAGCCGGTCGCCGGGCTGGCCGCGCTTGGTCGCGGCGTATTCCAGGACGAGATACTCGCGGTCGGCACCGTTCACGGTGCGCTGCACCATTTCGATATACCGCCCGATGCCGTGCTGCTCGTGCACGACATAGTCTCCGGTGCGCAGCTCCAGGGGGTCGATCTGGTTGCGCCGCCGCGAAGGCATCTTGCGCATGTCCTTGGTGGACGCGCCCCGGCCGCCGGAGATGTCGGTGCCGGTGATGATCGCCAGGCGGGCGCCCTCGTCCAGGTAGCCATTGCCGAGCGAGCCGGTGGTGACGGTGACGACGCCCGGCGCGGGTATGTCCAAGATCCCATCCGCCGGCACCACACCCAGGCCGGCGTCGCGGAGCACCTCGACGGCGCGCTGCGCCGGACCGGAGCCCTCGAACACGAGTGCGAGCCGCCACCCGTCGCCGGCGAGCCGCTTCAGGTCGTCGACGACCCGGGCGGTCTCGCCGTGATAGAGCGGCGCGGGCTGCGCCGGCAGCGCGACGGAGATCGCATCGTCGGAGACGACGACCGGAGCGTCCTCACCGAGCCGCCACGGCTCATCGACAACAGCGGACGCGTCCAAAGAGAACGCCCCCAGCGACCACCACGGCAGGCCCAGCGAAGCCGCCGCCGCCCGCACCTCCGACAGGCTCTTGAACGCGGCCGCGCCCAGGTCGATCGGCGCCTTCCCACCGACCGCCGCGGCCGCCCAGCTCGCCTCCAGGAACTCCTCGCTGGTGCGGACCAGGTCGTGCGCGCGGGTGCGGATCCGCTCGGGGTCGCACAGCAGCACGTGCGTGCCGGCGGGCATGGTGTGCAGGACGAGCTCGAGGGAGTCGGTGTCGCCGAGCAGCGCCGGCGCCAGGGACTCCATGCCCTCCACGGGGATGCCGCCGGCGAGCTTGTCCAGCAGCTCCGCCAGCTGTGGATGGTCGGTCGACAGTGCCGCGGCCCGGGCCCGGACCTCGTCGGTGAGCAGCAGTTCCCGGCACGGCGGCGCCCACAGCCGGTCGACCTTGTCGATGGTGCGCTGGTCGGCGACCGCGAACGAGCGGATCTCCTCGACCTCGTCACCCCAGAACTCCACCCGCAGCGGGTGCTCCTCGGTCGGTGGGAACACGTCGAGGATCCCGCCGCGGACCGCGAACTCGCCGCGCTTGGTGACCAGGTCGACGCGCGCATACGCCAGGTGTGCGAGCCGGGCCACCAATGCGTCGAGGTCGGCGGACGCACCCGGCACCAACGCGATCGGCTCCAGGTCGCCGAGGCCCTTGAGCTGCGGCTGGAGCACCGAACGGACCGGGGCGACGACGACCCGCGGCATGCCCGCCGCAGGGGTCGGGTGGGCGAGCCGCCGCAGCACGGCGAGCCGCCGGCCCACCGTGTCGGAGCGTGGGGAGAGCCGCTCGTGCGGCAGCGTCTCCCAGGCCGGATAGACCACGACGTCGGCGGGGTCGAGCAGGCAGCCCAGGGCCGCGGCCAGGTCCTCGGCCTCCCGGCCGGTCGCGGTGACCGCCAGGACGGGCCGCTCGGCCGCGACGACCGCCGTGACGAACGTGCGCAGCGATGGGGGCCCGGTCAGGTCGACCTGGTCGCTGTGCCCGCCCCGGGCCAGGTCACGGACGCGGACGAGCGCTTGGTCCAACAGGGCGGCGGAGGTGAGACCGGCGAGTCTTGACATCGGAGCAACCCATCTGCACGGCAAACAACCCCGCGCCCGGGAAGGGCGGGGGTGTATCGAGCGAGACCCAGCCTATCCCCGAGGTCCGACAAAACCACCGAGGGTGAACCCGAGCCGGAAGCTGAGACGTGACTCACCGGAACGCCACGGTGCGTGGTTGCAGCCGATACGATGCCGGTGAAAACGGACAGCGCCGTCCCAGCCGACTCGTCCGGAGGGATCCAGCATGTCTGCAGAGGCACCCGCGTCCAGCGACACCGACGCCGCGCTGCGCGCCGACATCCGCCGCCTCGGCTCGCTGCTCGGGCAGAGTCTCGTCCGCCAGGACGGCCAGCAGCTGCTCGACCTCGTCGAAGAGGTCCGCGCGCTCGTCCGCAGCGACCCCGAGGCCGCCGCCGAGCGCCTGACCGGCCTCGACGTGGTCGCCGGCACCCAGCTCGCCCGGGCGTTCTCCACCTACTTCCACCTGGCCAACATCACCGAGCAGGTGCACCGTGCCCGCGAGCTGCGCCGCATCCGCGTGCGTGAGGGCGGCTGGCTGGAGCGCGCCGCGAAGCTGATCGCCGACCGTGGCGTCGGGGTGAAGGAGATCAGCTCGATCGCCTCCAAGCTCGCGGTGCGGCCGGTGTTCACCGCCCACCCGACCGAGGCGGCCCGCCGCTCGATCCTGACGAAGCTGCGCGCCGTCGGCGACGAGCTCGACGCCGAGGCCCTGGCCACCGCGCTCGACGGCGCGCTCGAGCCGGACAAGACCCGCGCCGCCCGCACCGACCGCCGCCTCGCGGAGCTGCTCGACCTGCTGTGGCAGACCGACGAGCTGCGGCTGGAGCGGCCCGAGCCGAGCGACGAGGCCCGCAACGCCGTCTACTACCTCGCCGACCTGGCCGGCGGAGCCGCACCGCAGGTGCTCGACGACCTGTACGACACCCTCAAGGACCTCGGGGTGCAGCTGCCCCCGACCGCGCGGCCCCTGAGCTTCGGCTCGTGGATCGGCGGCGACCGCGACGGCAACCCGTTCGTCACCCCCGCCGTCACCCGCGACGTCCTGCTGATCCAGCACGAGTACGGCATCCGCGCCGCCGAGGGCATCATCGACGGCCTGATCGACGAGGTGTCGGTCTCCAAGCGCCTGCGCGGGGTGTCGCTGGACCTGTCCGCGAGCCTCGCCGCCGACCTGGACAACCTGCCGGAGCTGCCGCCCCGCTACCGCCGGGTCAACCTCGAGGAGTCCTACCGGCTGAAGCTGCGCTGCATCCGGCTCAAGCTGCAGCACACCCGCACGCGCCTGGCCACCGGCACGCCGCACAAGCAGGGCCGCGACTACCTCGGCACCGGCGAGCTCATCGCCGACCTGGAGCTGATGCGGGCGTCGCTGGCGCGCAACGGCGGCCAGCTCGCCGCGACCGGCAAGCTCGCCTCGGCGATCCGCACGCTGTCCGCGTTCGGCCTGCAGCTGGCCACCCTCGACGTGCGTGAGCACGCCGACGCCCACCACGAGGTCCTCGCCCAGCTCTACCGGCGCGTCGGCGAGGTCGAATACGCCAACCTGGACCGTGAGTCCCGCCGCCAGCTGCTCATCGACGAGCTCAACGGCCGCCGCCCCCTCGCCACCCGCGACACCGGGCTGACCGACAACGCCCGCAAGACGTTCGACGTGTTCGCCGCGATCCGCGAGGTGCAGGAGCGCTTCGGCCCGGAGGTCGTCGAGACGTACATCATCTCCATGACGCAGGGCATCGACGACGTGCTCGCCGCGGTCGTCCTCGCCCGCGAGTGGGGCCTCGTCGAGGTCAGCGCCGGCGCCGGCTTCGGCGGTGCGTCGATGGAGTCGGCCCGCGCCCGGGTCGGCTTCGCGCCGCTGCTGGAGCAGGCCCGCGAGCTGGAGATGGCCGGCGAGCTGCTGGACGATCTGCTGTCGATCCCGGTGTACCGCGCGATCGTGCGCGCCCGGGGCGACGTGCAGGAGGTCATGCTCGGCTACTCCGACTCCAACAAGGACGCGGGCATCACCACGTCGCAGTGGATGATCCACAAGGCGCAGCGCCAGCTGCGTGACGTCGCCGCCCGGCACGGCGTCCGGCTGCGGCTCTTCCACGGCCGCGGCGGCACCGTCGGCCGCGGCGGCGGCCCGACCCACGAGGCGATCCTGGCCCAGCCGTGGGGCACCCTCGACGGCGCGATCAAGGTCACCGAGCAGGGCGAGGTCATCTCCGACAAGTACACGCTGCCGGCGCTGGCCAGGGAGAACCTCGAGCTGACCCTGGCCGCCGTCCTGCAGAGCGCCCTGCTGCACACCGAGCCCCGGCAGCCCGCCGAGGCCCTCGCGCGCTGGGACGCGGCGATGGAGACGGTGTCGAACGCCGCGTTCACCAACTACCGCGGCCTGGTCGAGAACCCGGACCTGCCCGCGTACTTCTGGGCGGCCACCCCGACCGAGCTGCTCGGCGCGCTCAACATCGGCTCCCGCCCGGCGAAGCGGCCCAACGCCGATGCCGGCCTCGGCGGCCTGCGGGCGATCCCGTGGGTGTTCGGCTGGACGCAGTCGCGGCAGATCGTGCCCGGCTGGTTCGGCGTGGGCAGCGGCCTTGAAGCGGCCCGCGTGGCCGGCCTCGGCGACGTGCTGCGCGAGATGCACGAGAAGTGGCACTTCTTCGGGACCTTCCTGTCCAACGTCGAGATGATGCTGGCCAAGACGGACCTGGAGATCGCCTCGCGGTATGTCGACACGCTGGTGCCCGACCCGCTGAAGCCGGTCTTCGAGGTGATCCGCGCGGAGTACGACAAGACCGTCGCCGAGGTCCTCGCGATCACCGGCGAGTCGGCGCTGCTGGAGCGGCAGCCGGTGCTGGACCGCACGCTGGGCGTCCGCGACAGCTACCTGCAGCCGCTGCACCACCTGCAGGTGTCGCTGCTGGCCCAGTATCGCGCGAGCAAGGCCGCCGACAGCGGTGTCTGGGGCGGCGGGCGGAAGTCCTCGCCGGACCCGGCGCTGGAGCGGGCGCTGCTGACCACGGTCAACGGCATCGCGGCCGGCATGCGCAACACGGGCTGAACCCCCGCTGGGAGAAACGACGGGAAAACTGACAGACTGTCACGCGTGTCTGTGAACGGTGGGGCGGTCGAGGGTTGGGCGTTGCCGGACGAGGTGCTCCGGGACGCCCCGACCTTCACACCCCGCCCGTCGGAGATCGCCGATCTTGAGCTGCTGCTGTCGGAGGCGTATCGGCCGCTGTCCGGCTTCCTCGGCAAGGCCGACCTGACGTCGCTGCGGCGCAACGGCCGGCTCGCCGACGGGACCGCGTGGCCGGTGCCGGTGACCCTGGAGGTCCCGCAGTCGGTGCTCGGCCAGCTCGACGTCGCCGACCCGCGAAAACGGGTGCTGATCCTCGCCGACCTGGAGGGCGCCCCGATCGCCGCGCTGGACACCACCGAGGTGTATCCGACGCGGGAGGGCTTCGGCGGCGCCGCCGGCCGGGTCAAGCGGCTCGGCGACGGCGGGCACGGGGCGTTCCGCCGCATGCGCCGGACCCCGGCGGAGGTGCGCGGCACGCTGCCGCAGGGCCGGATCCTCGGGGTCATCGCCGACCGCCCGCTGCACCGGCCGCAGCTGGCACAGATCGCCCGCGCCGCTCGTACTCTCGCCGCACACCTGCTCGTGCTGGTGCCGGTCGGCAGCCCGGGCCCCGACGGCCTCGCGCCGGAAGCGCTGGTCCGCTGCGTGCTCGCCGCGCGCGACCGGATGCCCCCGTGCACGATCGTGGCGCTGCCGCTGCCGCACCACGGCGGCGACGACATCCGCGCCGCGATGCTGCGCACCCGGGTCGCCGCCGCCTACGGTGTCACCCACCTGCTCGCCTCCAGCGACTCGATGCTGTCCGGCGGCGGCCTGCGGGTCCTCGTGCCCCGGGAGCTCGCCTACGACGGCCGCGACGGGCAGTGGCGCTCCCTGGACGACATCCCGCCGAAGCACCGCCGGCTGCCGCTGACCGCCGCGGAGATCGAGGACCACCTCGACCGGGGCACGATCCTGCCGGAGTGGCACACGCCGCCGGCCGTCGCCCGCGAGCTCGCCCGGGCCCGGCCGCCGCGCCGGCAGCGGGGCCTGGTCGTGTTCTTCACCGGCCTGTCCGGCTCCGGGAAGTCGACGATGGCGACCGGCGTCGCCGACGCGCTGCAGGAGACGGGGGAGCGCACCGTCACCCTGCTCGACGGCGACATCGTGCGCCGCCACCTGTCGGCGGGCCTCACGTTCTCCGCCGCGGACCGCGACACCAACATCAAGCGGATCGGCTGGGTCGCCGCCGAGGTCGGCCGCCACGGAGGGGTGGCGATCTGCTGCCCGATCGCGCCGTATCACGAGGCGCGCGCAGCGGCCCGGGAGTTCGCCCGTAACGCCGGGGCCGGTTTCGTGTTGGTCCATGTGTCGACACCGCTCGCCGAGTGCGAGCGGCGCGACCGAAAAGGGCTCTACGCGAAGGCGCGTGCCGGGCTGATCAAGGGCATGACCGGCATCGACGACCCGTACGAGGCACCGGTCGACGCCGAACTGGCGATCGACACCACGGACCTGTCGTACGGCGAGGCGGTCACGACCGTCCTGCGCTACCTCGGCAACAACGGCTGGCTGGATCCCCGCCCAATTCCGTAAAAGCGGGCACATCTACCCATTACGCCTGAAGTGCCGGAAGCGTTAGCCCCTGGAGAACCTGACGCCGAAGGGGCCGCCGCTTCATGGACGCCAACCGCCAGCTTTCCGCCGATACCGACTCGCCGGGCGTCGACCTGCTCGGCATGGCCCGGCGCCATTGGTGGCTGGTGCTCCTGATGGTCGGCGCCGGTCTCCTCGGCGCCCTGCAGTTCACCGGCATGCAGAAGAAGGTCTACGAGTCCGCGACGTCGGTCCTCGTCTCGCCCCTGGGCAACGGGCAGGACGCGAACTCCACCAGCGGCCGCACCAAGGGCGACATCAACCTCGACAACGAGGCGCAGCTGGTCACCTCGACCACCGTCGCCACCGACGCGCGGGAGCTCATGCGCGCGCCGGAGCAGCCGGACGAGCTGGCCGGCCACGTCCGCGTCGAGGTGCCGCCGAACACCACGTTCCTCGTCATCACGTACTCCGGAAGCGACGCGCGCATCGCCCAGGCCGGGTCGCACGCGTTCGCCGAGGCGTACCTGCGCAACCGCGAGGAGAGCGCGAAGGCCGAGGTCGCCGGGCGGATCGCGATCCTGCAGGACAAGCTCAACCAGCTCAACGCGAGCCTGCTGCAGATCAACACCAAGCTCGCGAACCTCCGGCCGGCGGACCCGAACCGGCCCAACCTGGAGAGCCAGCGCACCACGGCGACCTCGCAGATCAACACCCTCGCGGCTCAGCTCAACCAGCTGCTCACCACCACCGTCAACGCCGGGAAGATCATCCGTGACGCGGACCTGCCGGCCCGGCCGGTGAAGCCCAACCGGCTGCTCAACCTCGCCAGCGGAGCCATGCTCGGCCTGCTGCTCGGCGTCGGCGCGGCCCTGCTCCGCGAGCGGCTGGACCAGCGCGTCCGCCGCCCCTCCGACCTGCCCCGCCGGGTCGACGTCGCGGTCCTCGCCGCGGTCCCCGGCCGGGTCAAGCCCCGCCTCGACGATGTGTTCGCGCCGTTCGGCGCCGGCGGCCGGATCTTCAACCGGCTCCGCAACGAGGTCCTCGCCAGCGTCCCCGCGCCGATGGGCGCCGACGCCCGGGTCGCGCTCGCCGGCCAGGTCGTCGTCGTGGCCGGGGCCAGCCGCGGCGCCGCCTCCACCGTCGTCGCCGCCAACCTCGCGGCCGCCTTCGCCCGCACCGGCGCGGAAACGGTGCTCGTCTGCGCGCACCTCCCCGACAGCCTGGTCGACACGGCCAGCGTCAGCAAGATGCTCGGTGTGCGGTCCGTCCCGGGCCTGTCCGACGTGCTCGCCGGCCGGTTCTCCCTGAGCAGCGCCACCCAGCGCGCGCCGCGGCACCCCAACCTCAGCGTCGTCACCACCGGCGGCACCGCCAGCGCCGGCGGGCTGCTGCAGTCGCAGGCGCTGCGCGACACCCTCGCCACGCTGCGGGAACGGGCCGCCTACGTCGTCGTCGAGGCGCCCTCGACCGCGACCAGCGCCGACGCGCAGAGCCTGGCCAGCCTCGCCGACGCGGCGATCATCGCGGTCGAGCTGCGGCGCACCCGCAACACCGAGGTCGCCGACGCCGCGGACCAGCTGCGCCGGGTCGGCACGCCGCTGCTCGGCGCCGTCGTCCTGCCGCGCCTCGCCGTCACCCGCGGCACCGAGGAGCGCGAGGACCAGCAGCCGACCGTCGCCGACGACATGACCACGGTCCTGGACAAGCTGCCGCCGAAGGAGCCGGAGGAGCCGGTCGTCCCGAAGCGGATCCGCGCCGCGACCGCGACCGTCACCGCGCCGAAGGTCGTCCAGGCACCCCCGTCCGTGCCGTCCGGGCCGAAGCGGCAGACCCGCACCATCTCCGTCACCCGGGTCTCCGCCGAGACGGCCGGTGAGAACGGCGCAGACAAGCGCCGATGAGTGAGCTTGCGAGCGAATCATGTAGCAGGTTCGGGGCAGGCCGACGCCGGAGCGAAGCGGAGGTGGCGGGATGACCGCCCTCGCGAACCATCCCTCGCTGCAGGCGGCACCGGTCACCAGCCTTCGCGCACGGGCGCACCGGCTGCCCGCCTGGCCCGTGACCGGGCTGCTCCTGCTGTACCCGCTCTGGTGGGCCCTGGGCCTCGGCACCCTGATCTTCTTCCTGGTGGCCGTGCCGATGCTGGTGTCGCTCGTGCGGCACCGCGCTTCGGGGCAGCTCGTCAAGCTGCCGCCCGGGTTCCTGCTGTGGCTGCTGTTCCTCGCCGTCGTCGGCCTGGGGCTGTTCAGCCTCGGCGCGGACCCGACCGGCACCGTGCCGGGCACCGCGGCCAGCCGGCTGGTGTCCTACGCGTACCGGCTCGGCGGCTACGTCGCGATGACCGTGATCCTCGTGTACGCCGGCAACGTCGACCGCCGGGAGCTGCCGCAGCGGCGCTTCATCCAGCTGCTCGCGTGGCTGTTCGTCGTCACCGTCGCCGGCGGGCTGCTGGGCATGGCCGCGCCGAGGTTCGAGTTCACCGCGCCGCTGGAGCTGCTGCTGCCGCACCACCTGCGGGAGAACGGCTTCATCCAGTCGCTGGTGCACCCGACCGCCGCGCAGATCATGAACCTGCTCGGCGGGGAGACCCCACGACCCGGCGCTCCCTGGGGGTACACCAACACCTGGGGCAACAACGTCTGCCTGCTCATCGGCTGGTTGCTCGTCGCCGGCTGGTCGCTGACGAGGAGCCGCAAGGTCAAGGTGTTCACCGCCGTGACGCTGCTCGCGGCGATGGCGCCGATCGTCTACTCGCTCAACCGCGGCCTGTGGATCGGGCTCGGCGTCATGGTGCTGTACGTGGCGGTGCGGCTCGCCCTGCGCGGGAAGCTCGCCGCCCTCGGGATGGTCGCCGTCGCCGGTGCGGCCGTCGCCGTCGCGGTCGCCACCACCCCGCTCGGCGACGTGGTCAACGCGCGCCTGGAGGACGGCAAGTCCAACGGGGTCCGGATGTACACCACCGAGAAGGCGCTGACCGGGGTGGTCGAGTCGCCGCTGATCGGCTTCGGCTCCACTCGCAACACCATCGGCGGGCGCAACTCGATCGCGGTCGGGGAGAGCGACGACTGCGCGCGCTGCGGCAACTTCACCATCGGCGGCAACGGCCAGCTGTGGCAGCTCCTCTTCGCGCACGGGCTGCTCGGCACCGTCACCTACCTGTCGTTCTTCGTCGTCGGGCTGTGGCGCTTCCGGCGGGACGCGACACCCGCCGGACTCGCCGCCACCGCCGCGATCGTGTCCAGCTTCGCCGCGATGTTCTGGTACAACGCGCTGGTCACCCCGCTGGCGCTGACCTTCCTCGCGTACGCCGTCCTGTGGCGCAACCGTTTGGAGAGCCGATGAGCCCAGTGAAGACCGCCCCGGCCGCACTGCAGGTCGACGACGAGCGGCTGCGCGCGCAGTACATCGAGGAGGTCCTCGCCCTGCTGTACCCGGGGCAGGGCACCGCCGTCGTGGAATACCTGGTGGTCCCGAACGCCCGCAAGCCGCGGCTGCTGGTGCCCGCCGACGACCGCCGTCTCGCCGCCGCCGCCGTGCGCCGCTACGCCGAGCCGCAGTCAAGGGTGGCGAAGCTCAAGCGCGACGCGGTCGTCGCCGCCCTGCGCACCGGCGCGTCGTCGGTGCTGCTGCGCGACCGGCTGCGGGTCACGCCCGGCGCGGACACCATCGACACCTACCTCCGCCGCGTCCTGGGGACCGAGGTCCGGCTCAGTGTCCACATCGGACCGGCGCGAGCCAACCGCAAACCGGTGCTGCAGCTGCTCACCGGGTCCGGCACCACCATGGCGTTCGCCAAGCTCGGCACCTCGCCGCTGACCCGGACCCTGGTGAAGGCGGAGGGCAACGCCCTCGCGGCCGTGTCGACCGCCGGGCTCAAGGCGCTGCGGGTGCCCGAAGCGCTCCACATCGGACAGTGGGGTGAGCACGAGGTCCTGGTCCAGTCGGCGCTGCCGGTCTGGCGGCCCCGCGTCCCGGTGACCGCGCCCCGGCTCGCCAACGCCATGCGGGAGGTCGCCGCCTGCTGCGGTACCCGGCGTGGACGCCTCGACGACAGCGGCTACTGGACCCGGCTGCGCGGCCGGCTCGACGCCGTCGCCGACCACACCGAGGGCGGCGCGTTGCGGGCCGCGGCCGAGCGCATCACCCGCTTCGCCGGTGACGTCCAGCTCACGTACGGCTCCTGGCACGGCGACTGGGCACCCTGGAACATGGCCGGCCTCGCCGACACGATCCTGGTCTGGGACTGGGAACGCTTCACCCCCGGCGTCCCGATCGGCTACGACGCGCTGCACCACGCGCTGCAGATCGGCATCGGCCGGGCACCGTCGGCGGCCCGGGCCGTCAGCGACCTCATCGACGCCGCGCCCGAGCTGCTGCTGCCGTTCGGCGTGGTGCACCGCCAGGCGGTCGAGGTGACCACCCTGCTCTACCTCATCGACCTGGCCACCCGGTACGTCACCGACCGGCAGGCGGAGGCCGGCGCCCGGCTGGGCGTGCTCGGCAGCTGGCTGCTGCCCGTTCTCGTCGCGCGAGTGGAGGCGCTGTAACCATGCCCGTGCAGGTTCCCGACACGATGAAGCGGATCATCCACTTCGGATCCCGCAACTACGGTCAGCTCACCGCGAGCCGCCGGATGCTGCCGCAGTTCCTGATCTGCGGCGGGCAGCGCTGCGGCACCACGTCGCTCTACCGCGCCCTCGCCGCGCACCCCGCCGTCATCAAGGCCGTGCTGCACAAGGGCGTGCACTACTTCGACGTCGGCTACCACCACGGGCTGCGCTGGTACCGCGGGCACTTCCCGCTGCAGCGGCGGGCCGAGCGGATCGCCGACGAGCTCGGCGTGCCCGCGCAGACGTTCGAGTCCAGCCCGTACTACATGTACCACCCGCACGCCCTCGCCAGGATCGCCGCCGACCTGCCCGGCGTGAAGCTCGTCGTGCTGGTGCGCGACCCGGTCGAGCGCGCCTACTCCCAGCACGCGCACGAGGTCGCCCGCGGCTTCGAGCCGGAGGTGGACTTCGGCCGCGCCCTCGCCCTGGAGCCGGCGCGGCTGGCCGGGCAGCGCGAAATGCTGCTCGACGACCCCAACGCGTACAGCTTCGCCCACCAGCACCACGCCTACCGCGCCCGCGGCGAGTACATCGACTACATCGAGCCGATGGCGCGGCTGCTCGGCCGCGACCGGGTGCACGTCGTGGACAGCACCGAGTTCTTCCTGCGCCCCGAGCCGGTGTACGACGCCGTCCTGGACTTCCTCGGCCTGCCCCGGGTGGACGGGTATCCGGCGTTCGAGCGGCACAACGCGCGCCCGCGCAACCGCCTCGACGACTCGATCGCCCAGGAGCTCGCCGCGCACTACGCTCCCTACGACGAACGCCTCGCGGGCTGGCTCGGGCACCGTCCCTCCTGGCTGTCCACAGCGGACAGTCCGGCGTGACGGCGACCCTCGACAAACCCGCCCCGGGAGCCGGTCTCGAGTCGCCCGGCGGCATGCTGCGCGGCGCCGCCCGGGGAGGGCTGGCCAACCTCGCCGGCACCGTCTGCACCGGCGTCGCCGGGCTCGGCGTCACCTGGCTCGCCGCGCGCGCCCTCGACCCGCACAGCGCGGGCGCGTTCTTCGCCGCCACCGCCGTGTTCGGGCTCGGCGTGACCGTGGCGAAGCTCGGCGTGCAGACGTCGCTGGTGTACTGGCCGGCCCGGATGCGCGCGGTCGGCGACCTGTCCCGGCTGGGCGAGTGCCTGCGCACCGCGCTGCTGCCCCTGGCGGTGGCGGCGCTGGTCATCGCCGGCGGCCTGTGGTTCGCCGCGGACCTGCTGCCCGGCCGGCCCGACCTGGTGCGGACCCTCGCGGTGTTCCTGCCCCTGGCCGCGCTCAGCGACGCGCTGCTCGCCGCCACCCGCGGCCTGCGCGCGATGCGCCCGACCGTGCTGCTCGACCGGGTCATGCGCCCTGCCGTGCAGCTGGTGCTGCTCGCCCTGGTGTGGGCCGCCGGCTGGGGCCCGGACGTGTTCGCCGCGCTGTGGGCCCTGCCCTACCTGCCCGCGGCGCTGCTCGCGGGGGTCGCGCTGACCCGGTTGCGGGGCTCGCTGAAGGTCGGCAGAACCGAGGCCACAGACTTCACCCCGAAGCGGTTCTGGGGATTCACCGCGCCCCGCGCCGTCGCCAGCTTCGCCCAGATGGCGTTGCAGCGCGTCGACGTGCTGCTCGTCGCCGCGCTCGCCGGTCTCGCGCCGGCCGCCATGTACGCCGTGGCCGGCCGCTTCGTGATCCTGGGGCAGTTCGTCAACCAGGGCGTCACCCAGTCCGTGCAGCCGCGCCTGGCGGAGCGGCTCGCCGTGCGGGACCTTGCGGGCGCGAACCTGCTCTACCGCCAGGCGACCGCGTGGGTCGTGCTCGCCTGCTGGCCGCTGTACCTGCTGATGGTCACCTACGCACACCTGTACCTGGACCTGTTCGGCGAGCACTACGAGTCGGGCGTGCCGATCGTGCGGCTCCTCGCGGTCACGATGATGGTCGCCACCGCGTGTGGCATGGTCGACGTCGTCCTCGCCATGGCCGGGCGCACCTGGTGGAACCTTTTCAACGTGGGGCTCGCCCTGGTCGCCATGCTCGGCGTCGACGCGCTGCTGATCCCGCGGCACGGCGCGTTCGGCGCGGCCGTCGGGCTGTGCGCGGCGGTGCTGGTCAACAACCTGGTCCCGCTCGTCCAGGTGGTGCGGGGCCTCGGCCTGCACCCCTTCGGCCGGGCCACGCTGCTGGCCTGCGGGCTGGCCGTGTCGTGTTTCGCCGTGCCGCAGCTGGCCGTGCTGCCGGTCCACGGACTGTTCGTGAAATTCGCCGCCACGGGGGCGGGTGCGGCCGCGTACTGCTACGCGGTCGTGCGTTTGAGGCACGTTCTGATGCAGGGGGAACGATGAGAACTGACTATGCGGAGGTCTTCCAGTCTGATGCGGCGGTCGACAAGTACGAACGGGTCGTCTACGCGCCGGAGACCTACTCGACCGCGGTGAGCGCCAGACAGCGTGCGTTCCTGCGCCGCCTGGTCCGCCGCGAGTTCACCGCCCGCCGGCCCGTCCAGCACGACTTCGCGTGCGGCACCGGCCGGGCGATCAGGCTGCTGCACGGTGTCGTACGAGCGGCGCACGGCTACGACGTGTCCGCCCAGATGCTGGCCAAGGCCCAGGAAGCGGGGGTCTACGCGAAGCTGCACCAGGTCGACGCCGACGGGCCGGTCCCCGATCCGGCCACTGTGGACGGTCCGGCCCTCGTCACCGTGTTCCGGCTGCTGCTCAACGCGCCGAAGGACGTCCGGGACCGGGCGATCGCCTTCGCCGCGAAGATCCTGCCGGAGGCCGACTCGGGCCTGCTGGTCGTGGAGAACCACGGCAACCGGCAGTCGCTGCGGCACCTGCGGCACCGCTCCAACCGCGCCAACGAGTGGTTCGCGGAGCTGCACCACGCCGAGGTCGAGCAGCTCCTCGCGCGGCACGGCTTCGAGGTCGTCGAGCGGCGCGGCTTCGCGCTGTGCCCGGCCGGCGCGTACCGCCGCGAATGGCTGCGCCCGGTCGCCCGGCGCACCGACGACCTCGCCGCCCGCAGCCGCCGCCTGTCCGCAGTGGCCACCGACGTGCTCTACGTGGCGCGGCGGATACCGAAGTAAAGGATTGCTGCGAGTGAAGCGGATCGGGCTCGTCGCCGCCGTCGTGGTCGCCGTCGTGGCGGGTGCGACGGCGGTGACCCTCAGCGTCATGTCCACGAAGGACACCCCGGCACCCCGGCCGTCGCCGACGACCGGGGCGCCGCCGGCACCCGGTGCACCACCGGCGATCGCCACCTCGACCGGCCCGTTCGCGGCCGGTCCCATCGCGCCGCCGGGCCACGGCTCGTATCTCGGCGCGTGGGTCCGGCCCGAGCGTCTCACCGAGTCCGGCCGCCTCTCGGCCATGACGACCTGGGAGAAGACCCTCGGCCGCAAGATGGCGATCGTCAACACGTACCGCCGCTTCGACGAGAACTTCTTCAACGCCTCCGACGAGCAGTTCGCCGCCCGCGGCACGACCCTCATGCTGTCGTGGGCGGGCGGCGACACCCGGCTCATCACCATGGGCCGCTACGACGACCTCATCCGCGAGCGGGCCAAGGAGCTCAAGGCCTTCGGCAAGCCCGTGATGATGCGGTACAGGTGGGAGATGGACCGCCCGAACCTGCGCGCGCAGATGTGGTCCGGCGAGGACTACGTCGCCGCGTGGCGGCACGTGCGCGGCATCTTCACCGAGGAGGGCGCCACCAACGCGTCCTGGGTGTGGTGCCCGACGGTGGAGGGCTTCCAGGGCGGCTACGCGGCCGACTTCTACCCCGGCGACGACCTCGTCGACTGGACCTGCGTCGACGTCTACGCCGGCTCGAAGTACGACACGATCGGCGCGCTGATGCGGGAGTTCCTGCAGTTCTGCGCGGCCCACCCGACGAAGCCCGTGATGATCGGCGAGTTCGGGGTGGCCCGCGCGTGGGGCACCGAGCAGCGTGCGACCTGGCTGCGCGACGCCTCGGCCACCTTCAAGGCCAACCCGCAGATCCGGGCCGTGATGTACTTCGAGTCGGACCCGATCGACAACAAGGGCCCGACGCAGCAGTTCCAGGTGTCGGACGACCCCACCGTCCTCGGCGCCTTCCGCGCGTCCCTCGCCCAGGACCCGCACTACACGCCGATGACCGCCGCCGCAGCCGGCAAGACCAGGAAGAAGTGACCATGTCCCGGTTCCGTGTCCTCGCGCTGGTCGCGGCGCTCGCCGCGACGTCCCTCGCCGGCTGCCGGTCCGACCCGAACGTCGCCGTCTACCTCGGCGACCGCGCCGTCACCATCGCGCAGGTCACCGACGTCGCGGAGAACCTGATCTTCGCCCCCGCCCAGCGCGGCGACGTCACCGGATACGTCCTCGGCTCGATGATCATCGGCGAGGTGGGCGGCCGCCTGGCCGCCTCGCGGGGGCTGACGGTCCGCCACGACACCGACCCGGCCCTCATCGCGCAGTACTACGGGGTTCCCGCCGACGCGCCGATCGTGCCGATCGTCACCGAGGCCCAGGACGTCCTGCTCACCCTCGCCGGCGCCGTCACCCCCGTCGACCCTTCGCGGTCGCAGCAGCGGGCCGCCTTCGACGCGCTGTTCTTCGCCGGCGGCCGGCCGGTCTCCGACCTGTACGTCTTCGAGCAGGTCCAGTACCTGCTGAACCGCGACACGATCGGCCGGATGATCGCCCTGCGCCGGCAGCTCGACGAGGCCGTCGCCGCGTCGGGCATCACCGTCAATCCCCGCTACCAGGGTCTCGCCTACGGCCTGCCGATCACCGTCGAGATCGGCCGGGGCGGCGTGGCCAGGGCCAGTATCCTGGTCCACCTGACCTTCGATGGGGGTCTCGCCGAGGAGGTCTGAGGAATCGTGCCGGGCAGCGTGATCCTGCTGGTGACGTCACCCCGGCTCCCGGCCGGCGTGCTCACCGCCCAGGCGTGGGACGTGGTCCGCGCCCACCCGGTGTTCACCGCCGGTGCCTCTGAGCAGGTGGACGCGCTGCGCGCGGCGGGCGCGACCGTCGCGGTGGTGCCGCCCACCGCCGACGCCCTGCTGGCCGCCCTGGCCGAGCACGGCACGATCGTCTGGCTCGCCGGCCCCGACGGTGACGAGGACCTCGCCCGCTCGCTCGGCCTCCGGCTGGCCCGTGAGCCCGGCCTCGCCGACCTCGAGCTCCTCTACGGCTCCTGGGACCCGCCCGGCGCCCGCGTCCTGGACGCCGTCACCGTCATGGACCGGCTCATGCACCCCGAGACCGGCGACGCCTGGAAACGCGCCCAGACCCACGCTTCGCTGGCGCCGTTCCTCCTCGAGGAGTCCTACGAGCTGTACGACGCCATCCGCGACGACGATCCCGAAGCGGTCCGCGAGGAGCTCGGCGACGTCCTGCTCCAGGTCGTGCTGCACGCCCGCCTCGCGGAGGACACCGCCGGCTTCACCCTCGACGACGTCGCCGGCGACCTCGTCGCCAAGCTCATCCGCCGCAACCCGCACGTCTTCGCCGGCACCGAGGTCGGCGGCATCGACGACATCATCGCCAACTGGGAGCAGATCAAGCAGGCCGAGAAGTCCCGCGCCTCCGCCGTCGACGGCGTCGCCCTCTCCCAGCCGTCCCTCGCCCTCGTCGCGAAACTCCTGCACCGCGTCGCCCGGGCCGGCCTCACCGTCGACTTCACCCCCGCCGACCCCCTCGGCGCCGCCCTCTTCGCCCTGGTCGTCCAGGCGCAGTCGGAAGGCAAGGATGCCGAGGCGGCGCTGCGCACCGCCGCCCTGTCCTACATGGACGCCGTCCGCCGCGCCGAATAGGGATCTCTCAGCGGCGCCGGCCTGCCGATCCCCGCCGCCACGTCGAGGACCGGCCCGGCCGCGACGTAGAACCGCCCCTTGGTCTGCCCGCGCTGCTCCAGCAGCCCGCGCTCCAGCAGCATCCGCAGGTCTCTGGTCGCCTGGTCCGTCGTGAGGCCTTCATCGCGCTGGTACGACGTCCGCCGCACCCGCCCGCCCTCGGCCGCCGCGTACAGCGCGGACGTCGTCCGGCTGGGCAGCCCGAGCGCTTCGAGCCGCTCCCACAACAGCGCCGCGTGATCGAGCCGCTGCCTCACCCGCTGCATCTGCATGTGATGCGCCCGCAGGCAGAACCGCACCCACGGCAGCGTCTCCCCGTGCGGCCGCCACCGCTCCCGCCCCACGTCCCGCAGCGCGTCGTAATAGTCGAACGTGTTGCGCCCGGTGCCGAGCCATTCCTCGATGGACGAGAACTCCGGCGCGAGCACCGCGTCGCGGGCGAGCACCAGGGTGTGCAGGCATCGCGACATCCGCCCGTTGCCGTCCCGCCACGGGTGGATCCGCACCAGATTGAGGTGCGCCATCGCCGCCCGGACGAAGAGCGGCGCGTCCAGGTCGCCGTCCTGCAGCCAGTCCGCCAACTCCCGCATCAGCCCCTGGACGGCGTCGGCGTCGGGTCCGGTGTAGACGACCTCGCCGGTCGAATGGTCGGTGATCCAGATCCCGCCGGGACGGAACCTGCCCGGCCAGCGATCGGGATGATGCTTGAGCAGCATGTAATGCAGGCCGTTGAGCAGCATGTAGTGGTAGCGGAACTCGGCGGAGTGGGCGAGCTGCTGCACATAGGTCAACGCGTCCCGGTAGCCCGTGATCTCGTCCCAGACCGCCGCGTCCGTGTCGAGTGGATCGTCGCCCGAGGCGGCCGCGGCCGCGTCGTCGACGGACACCTCGTATCCCTCGATCGAGTTGGACCCCTTGATGCCGCGGGCGACCAACTGGCGCCGGAGCTGGCCGGTCCACCGATGCGGGGTGGCCACCTGAAACCGCAGAGCCTCGCGCATGCGGTCCAGCTCGTCGAGGACCTCGCGATCCTCAGCGGCAAGTTGTGGAGTCAGGTACAGCATCCGGAAATTATATCGGCAAAGTCATGCGAACATAACGGCTTGCCGGGTCAGGTGGGTGGGGGGACGCAGGGGCCGGCGGCCCACCACTCGGCGGCGCGGGCCAGGGTCTCGTCGCCGAACGGGTTGACGCCCGGGCCGGCGGCCAGGGCGTGGCCGAGGTGGACGTGCAGGCACTTCACGCGGGTCGGCATGCCGCCCGCGGAGACGCCGTCGATCTCGTCGACGTGGCCGACCTGCTCGCGGCGGCGCAGGTAGTCCTCGTGCGCGGCCTCGTAGGCCTTGCGCAGGTCGGGGTCCTCGGCGAGCCGGGCGCCCATCTCGCGCATCAGACCCGACGACTCCAGCCGGCTGCACTCGTGCACGGCGCGCGGGCAGGTCAAATAGAACAGGGTCGGGAAGGGGGTGCCGTCGGGCAGCCTGGGGGTGGTCTCGACCACGTCGGGCAGGCCGCAGGGGCAGCGGTGCGCGACGGCGCGCGTGCCCCGGGGGGTGCGGCCCAGTTGCGCGGCCACCACCGCGAGATCCTCGTCGGTCGCGGGCTCGAATTCCGAAGTCATTGCTCAGTCAGCCGCCTCGACGCTCGACCACAGTTTGCCATACCAGGGACGCGACGACTTCTCGGCGCCGGGGATCGCCGTGGGGTCGGTCTGCTGGCTGCGTGCCGGGTCGACCACCACGTAGGGCTTCTCGCCCGGCAGGACCATGTGCAGCCGCTGACGGGCCTGGCTGATCACGTATTCGTTGTCTTCCCACTTCGCCGCCCGCGCCGCCATCTCGGCGATCTTGGCGGTCTGCCGCTCCTGGCTCTGCTCCAGAGCGGTGATCTCGGCCTGCTGCGCCAGGTAGACCCGGACCGGGTAGGCGTAGGCGAGCAGCAGGACCAGCAGGACCAGGCTCAGGACCACGGCCCGGGCGGTGAAGCGCTTCGGCTGCGGCGCTCGGGTGCGCATGGCGGCGCCGCCGGACGACACGGCCCGGCGGGCGACGGTCGGCCTGGCCGGTGCCCGGCCCGCCCCTCCCGCCCCGGCGCGCTGCGCGCCTCTGGGGCCCGAGGCCCTGGTGGGCGCGGCACGCCCGCCCGGCCTGGTGCGCTGCTGCATGCCCTCCCCCTTGAACCACGGCTGCACGCCCGCGGCCCCCGGAAGAGGGCCGCGGACATGAAACCGGACTAACGGTACCGCGGGAACGCGCCCCGACCGGCGTAGCGCGCCGCGTCGTCGAGCTCGTCCTCGATGCGCAGGAGCTGGTTGTACTTGGCGACCCGCTCGGACCGGGCCGGGGCGCCGGTCTTGATCTGGCCGCTGCCGACCGCGACCGCGAGGTCGGCGATCGTGGTGTCCTCGGTCTCGCCCGAGCGGTGGCTCATCATCGTGCGGAAGCCGGCACGGTGCGCCAGGTCGACGGCGTCGAGCGTCTCGGTGAGCGAGCCGATCTGGTTGACCTTCACCAGCACCGCGTTGGCGGTGTCGGTGGCGATGCCCCGGGCGATGCGCTGCGGGTTGGTGACGAACAGGTCGTCGCCGACGATCTGGATGCGGCCGCCGATCGCGTCGGTCATCGCCTTCCAGCCGTCCCAGTCCTCCTCCGACAGCGGGTCCTCGATGGACACGATCGGGTAGGCGTCGACGAGCTGGGTGTAGTAGGCGATCATCTCGTCGGAGGACTTGGAGCCGCCCTCGAACGCGTAGCCGCCGTCCTTGTAGAACTCGGTCGCGGCCACGTCGAGCGCGAGCACGATGTCGCTGCCGAGGGAGTAGCCCGCCTTCTCGACGGCCTCCGCGATCAGGTCGAGCGCGGCGGCGTTGGTCGGCAGGTTCGGGGCGAAGCCGCCCTCGTCGCCGAGGCCCGTCGACAGGCCCTTCTTCTTCAGGACCGACTTCAGCGAGTGGTAGACCTCGGCGCCGGTGCGCAGCGCCTCGCGGAAGGTCGGGGCGCCGATCGGCGCGATCATGAACTCCTGGACGTCGACGTTGGAGTCGGCGTGGGAGCCACCGTTGAGGATGTTGAGCATCGGCACCGGCAGCAGGTGCGCGTTGGGGCCGCCGAGGTACTTGAAGAGGCTCAGCCCGGCGGAGTCCGCGGCGGCCTTGGCGACCGCGAGGGAGACGCCGAGGATCGCGTTGGCGCCCAGGTTGGACTTCTCCGGGGTGCCGTCGAGGTCGAGCATGGCCTGGTCGATGAGGCGCTGCTCGGTGGCGTCGAAGCCGCGCACGGCCTCGGCGATGCGCTCGTTGACATTCTCCACGGCCTTCTCGACACCCTTGCCGAGGTAGCGCTTCGCGTCGCCGTCGCGCAGCTCGTTGGCCTCGAAGGCGCCGGTGGAGGCACCGGACGGGACGGCCGCGCGGGCCAGGGTGCCGTCGTCGAGGACGACCTCGACCTCGACGGTCGGGTTGCCCCGCGAGTCCAGGATCTCCCGCGCGCCGATTGCTTCAATCGTGGCCACTGTCACTCCTTGCAGACAAAGATTGGTCGGCCGCCACGGTGCGGCACCCTGAGCCTATCGGTTGTGCCGATCATGCGATCGGCGCACCTAGAGGTTGAGCAGGGTCCGCAGGTGACGGGGCGGGGGTGAGCCGTGCGCGAGCATCCGGTCGTGCCAGTCGCGCAGCGTGACGTCCACCGGGCGTTCACCCGCGATCTCCCGTACCTCGGTGTAGCCCACGAAGTACGTCGACAGCTGCGTCGAGGAGAGCAGCGCGCGGCGCCACTTCCCGGCCGCCTCACCCTCCTCCTGGAAGCCGCGGTCCATCATCAGCGCCATCGCCTCCTGCTCGGTCATCCCGTCGCAGTGGACCCGCTGGTCGATGATCGCGTTGATGCTCATCCGCAGCTGCATCTTCAGCTGTTGCAGGCGCACCGGCAGGCCGCCGAAGCCGCGCTCGGCCATGAACTCCTCGGCGTAGACGGCCCAGCCCTCCACGAACGGTCCCGACCAGCCGATCGCCCTGGCACGGGTGCGGCCCCGGAAGCGGCGGGCGTGCGCGAGCTGCAGGAAGTGGCCGGGCGTCGCCTCGTGGACGGTGAGGTCGCGCAGCATGTGGCTGTTGTACTCACGGTAGAACGACGCGACCCGCTCCGCGGCCCAGTCCGACGGGGTGGGTGAGATGCAGTAGAACGTCGGCAGCTCCGCCGGCCCCAGCAGGCCGGGCGGGTCGCAGTAGGCGACGGCGACGCCCCGCGCGTGCTCCGGCATCTCCATGATCACGAGCGGGTCGTCGATGAGGGTGATGAGGTCGTGCTCCCGCACGAACGCGGTGGCCTCCTCGAGCGCCACCTTCGCCAGGTCGACGATCGTGTCGTTGCCGGGCACGTCGGCGGCGGCCAGCGCGAACGCGGCGCGGACCGTGTCGTCGGTCTCGGGGCCGCCGGTCAGCTCGGCCGAGGCCGCGCGCAGCTCGGCGGTCACCCGCTCGAGGTTGGCCTCGGCGCGCCGCAGGACCGTCGCGGCGCCCAGCTCCGTGTCCAGGGTGTGCCACAGCCGGGCCTCCCACAGCCGCCGGCCGAGCCGGGGGTCGCGGTCGGCGGTGTCGACCCGCTCGCGCAGCCACATGGCGAAGGCGTCGAGCTCGGCCGCGGCCCGCTCCTGCAGCGGCCGGACCACGTCCGCCAGACCGGGTGCCTCCTTCAGCAGGTCGCCGAGCTCGTCCCGCACCAGCCGCGCCGTGCCCTGGAACTGGCCGGCCGCGGTCTCCAGATGGACCCGCGGCGACTCGCCGAGCGTCTCGCGGGCGGTCGCGAGCGTGTCGGGGATCGCCGACAGGCGCGCCGCGATCGAGAGCAGCCGCTCCTCCGCGGGCGCGAACGGCCGGGAGATCAGCGCGTCCAGCAGCGTCGCCGGGTTGTGCACGAGCGGGTTCCACTCGTGCTCGCGGATCTCGGTGCGCTCGAACAGCATCCGCTCGACCCGCGCGAGCAGCACCGCGTGGTCGACCTGCTCCTGCGGGTCGAGCAGGTCGAGGTCGACCTGGGTGAGCGCGGCGGAGGCGTCGCGCAGCATGTCGACGTCGCCGGCGATCCCGTCGGCGGACAGGTCGGGCAGCCGGTCGTCGAACCGGTGGTCGCCGGCCGACGCCGCGAGCCGGGGATCCGACTCCAGCAGCGCGTCGGCGATGTGCTCGGCAAGTGGCACGAAGTCATGCGGCATGCGTTCGAACCTATACGAGACCGGCGAGCGTCCTGACCGCTCTCGCGAGCTCGTGCGGGGTGTGCGCGGCGTACCCGAGGACCAGGCCGGGCGGTCCCTTGCGCACCCGCAGCGTCGACAGGGCGACGGGCCCGAGCCCGCAGGCGGCGGCGCGTTGGGACAGGGCCCGGTCGTCGGTCCCCGGCGGCAGCTCCACCACCAGGTGCAGCCCGGCGGCGATCCCGCCGATGCGGGCCCGCGGCAGGTGCCGGCGCAGTGCGGCGACGACCGCGTCGCGGCGCTCCCGGTGCAGCCGGCGGGCCCGGCGCAGGTGCCGGTCGTAGCCGCCGCCGGCGAGGAACTCGGCGAACGCGAGCTGCTGCAGCGCCGGGCCGCCGTTGTCGGCGTCGGCCTTCGCCGCGCACAGCTGCGCCAGCATCGCCTGCGGCGCCGCGAGCCAGCCCAGCCGCAGCCCCGGGGCGAGGACCTTGCTCACCGAGCCGACGAGGGCGACCAGGTCCGGGGCGAGGCCCTGCAGGCAGGCGACGGGCTCGCGGTCGTAGCGGTGCTCGGCGTCGTAGTCGTCCTCGACGATCAGCCCGCCGGACCTGCGCGCCCACGCGATCAGCTCGGTGCGCCGCCGCGGGGCGAGGACCACGCCGGTGGGGAACTGGTGCGCGGGGGTCACCACGACCGCCTTGCACCTGGTGCGGGTGAGGGCGCGCACGTCGAGCCCGTCGCCGTCGACCGGGACCGGGACCACCTCGAGCCCGAGCCGTTGCAGGTGCCCGCGCAGCGCCGACGGGCCGGGGTCCTCCAGCGCGATCCGCCGCACGTCGCCGGCGAGGAGCACCTGCGCGAGGAGGGCCAGGCCCTGGGTCACGCCGGCGGTGACGATCAGCCCGTCGGGGGCGACCAGGGCGGCGCGGACCCGGCCGAGGTAGCCGGACAGCTCCTGGCGCAGCCGGGGCGCGCCGGTCGCGTCGCCGTAGTCGAAGTCGGCGTCCAGGGCGCTGGTCAGGGCCGTCTCGTACGCGCGACGCCAGGCCGTGCGCGGGAACATGCCCAGGTCGGGCACGCCCGGGCGCAGCGGCGCCACCGTCGCGGGCCGGTCCGGCGGGTCGCTGCGGCGGCGCTGCACCGGCACGGTGAGGGCGGCGACGACCGTCCCGGACCCGCGCCGCGTCAGCAGCCGTCCCTCGGCCGTCAGCTGCTCGTACGCGCCGACGACCAGACCTCTGGAGACGCCGAGGTCCGCGGCGAGGTCCCTGGTCGACGGCAGCCGGGTCCCGGGCGCCAGCCGTCCCCGCGTGATCGCCTCCCGCAGCGCGCTGACGAGCTGGTCGCCGACCCGCGGCCGAGTGCGGTCAAGCTCGACCAACGCCTCCCAGACCGACAAAGTGGACCTCCAAACGCGGGGCTCGGTGGCACTGTAGCGTGGACCACTGCCGATCGTAAGTTCGCTGTCATGAACCGGCTGCACACCTTCTACTGCGTGCTGACCTGCGCGATCCTGGGCTCGTCGTTCACCGTCAGCCGATCGCTGGCCGACTATCCGGTCCTGGCCGGGCAGGCGCTGCGCTACACGCTCGCCGCGGTGGCCCTCGCCCTGCTCACCTCGTGGCTGCGCCCGACCGGCCGTGAGCTGCTGCGCCTGGCCGGCGTGGCGGCGACCGGGCTCGTCGGCTTCAATCTGCTGCTCATGTACGCCCTGCGCCACGCCGACCCGGCGGCGGTCGGCACGATCGTGGGCGCCGGTCCGCTGCTCCTCGCCCTGCTCGGCCCCCTGCAGGAGCGCCGCCGCCCGTCGGCGCGGCTGCTGCTGGCCGCCGCGGTCGTGGTCCTCGGCGTGGTCCTCGTCGAGGGCGCCGGGGGCGCCGAGGGCCACAGCCGCATCGACGGCCCCGGCCTCGCCGCCGCCGTCGGGGTGCTGGCCTGCGAGGCCGCGTTCTCGCTCCTCGCCGCGCCGCTGCTGCCGCGCCTCGGGCCGGTGCGGGTGTCGGCGTGGAGCACCGCCCTGGCCGTGCCGATGCTGTTGGTGCTGCTGCCGTTCGGCGGCGTCGTGCGCCTGCCCTCGCCTGGTGAGGCCGCGGCGCTGGCGTTCCTGGGCCTGGTGCTGACCGTGGTGGCGTTCATCTGCTGGTACACGGCCGTCGCCGGGCTCGGCGTCGAGCGGGCCGGCGTCTTCGTCGGCCTCGTGCCGGTCGCCGCGCTGCTCACGGTCGCCGTCGTGGACCGGGTCACGCCCGGCACCTGGCAGCTCGCGGGGGTGCTCGCCGTCGCCGCCGGGCTGGCGATCGGCCTGAGCCGAGCTAAACAGGATCCATGCGACGCACCGCACTCGTCCTCGGCGCCGGCGGCATCACCGGCGTCGCCTGGCAGCTCGGCCTCCTCATCGGCCTCGCCGAGCAGGGCCTCGACCTCACCGGCGCCGACCTGATCATCGGTACCTCGGCCGGCGCGATCACCGGCGCCCTCGTCGCCGCCGGCCACGACCCCCGCGCGGCGGCTGCGATGGAGGCGCCGCTCGGCCCCGGCGACCCCGAGATCCGCGCCGACTGGGGCCGCGGCGCCGTCGCGTTCCAGCTCCTGCGGGACCCCTCGCTGCCGCCGCCGGAGCTGCGCCGGCGGATCGGCGCGATCGCCCTGGAGGCCGAGGTCGGCCCGCCGGAGCCGTGGCTCGCGTCCTTCGCCCGGCGCCTGCCGATCTCCGCGTTCCCCGACCGGCTGCTCGTCACCGCCGTCGACACCGCCACCGGCGAGCCCGTCACCTGGACCGCCGCCTCGGGTGTGCCGCTGGTCCCCGCGGTCGCCGCCAGCTGTGCCGTGCCCTGCCTCTTCCCACCCGTCTCCGTCAACGGCGGCCGCTACATGGACGGCGGCGTCCGCTCCCGCACCAACGCCGACCTGGCCGCCGGCTACGACAGCGTCGTCGTGCTCGCCCCCCGCATCCCCATGCTCGGCCGCGACATCCCCACCACCGGCACCCTCATCGAACCCGACCCGGCCTCCCAGGCCGCCATCGGCGGCAACGTCTTCGACCCCTCCCGCTGGCCCGAAGTCGTCGAAGCGGCCACCCTCCAGGGCCGCAGCGCCGTACTGGCGTGATGTCCGGCCCGTCGACTGCCGTCGTCCGCCGGGCCCGGCGGGCCCCTTCGGAGTGTCAGATGCGGGTGACGACGGAGCGGAGGATCTCCCAGCCTTCGAGGTCGTCGGCGGTGCCGGTGTGGGGGCGGCGGAAGCGGCGCACCTCGACGGCGATGTCGGTCAGGGCCCAGCGCAGCTGGTACAGCATGATCGTGGACGGGCGGGGCAGGACGCCGGTGGCGGCGGCGTAGGCGTTGAAGATCGAGCCGTCGCCCGGCTCGATGAGCCACAGGTCGCGCTCGGGCGGGGAGACCAGGACGGTGTCCCAGTCGATGAGGCGCCAGCCGGTCGGGGTCAGCATGGTGTTGCCCGAGTGGGGTTCGCCGTGGGTGAGGACCGCGCGGACCGGCTCGCCGTGGCTGTCCAGGACCAGCTCGTCGTAGCGGGCGAGGAGGCCGGCCAGGGCCTCGCGGTGGCCGGCGAGGAGTTCCGCGGCCATCCGGGCATACGGGCCGCAGTCGGGGCCGGGGGCCTTGAGCGCCGCCTCGATCTCGCCGCGGCCCGGGACGGCGAAGTCGTCGACGCGCGCGTGCCGGTGCACGATCTCGGGCGCGGTGTGCAGCTGGATGATCATGTCGAGGGTGGCCTGGCGGTGGTCGGGGCCGCGGAACGCGTTCCAGTCGAAGCTCTGGCCGTCGACGAACGGGTACACGGTGATCGCGAACTCGCCGAGCACGAGCAGCGGCGCGCCGGAGCGGGTCGGCACGGGGGCGACCGCGAACGTCCGGCCGATCGCGTGCAGGTCCACCGCGACGCTCAGCGAGGAGGTGAGCCGGCCGACGTCGCCGTCCTGGTCGACGGTGACGAACCAGCGGTAGCCGCCGTCGTCCGCGACCTCCCAGTGGTGGCTGCCGAAGCCGACCGGCCGGTAGCCCAGCGACGCGACGGGAAGTCCCCACTCGCGACGCAGGGCCTCCTCGAGCGTCTCTTCGGTGAGCCCGGCGGGCGGCGTCAGCACGGTTCTGCACGTTACTGCAGCCCCGCCACCTCCGCCGCCCACTCCTACGGAGCAGGACAGGAAAGTTTACTTACCCGCGACCGGCGGGGCGGTGCCTTCGACGATCTGGGCACCCTTCGGGGCGACGAACGCCTGGGCGTCGACCTTCTCGCTGTACTTGCTGAGCTCGACGCCGATCGCCTTGTCGTCGGTGCCGACGCCCTTGAAGCGGGTCAGCAGGCCGCTCTCGGCGACACAGACGTGGAACTCCTTCGCGGTGACGTCGTTCGGGCCCGCGTTGGCGTCCTTCGGGATGCCGGTGACGTCGAGGCAGTCGCTCTTCTGCCCGGCGATGGTCGCGGTGTTCTCGGCGATCTTGACACCCGGTACCAGCGCGGCGGCCGTCATCAGGGCCAGCGCCATCTCCGTGTTGATGAAGCCACCGCCCGCGACGGCGGAGAGGTAGGCGGCCTGGTCGGCGGAGGAGAGCTGACCGGTCTGCACGGCGCTCTTCTGGCACACGACCTTCTGGCCGCTCTTGCCGGTGCAGACCAGCAGCGCGTCCTCGGTGAGGATGAAGCGCCCGTCCTTGCCGATGTAGGCGGCCTTCGGCGGCTGCTGCACCACGGTCGTGGCGGTGCCGTCGTCGGTCTTGTACTCGGCGGTGAAGGTGAGCTGCCCGGACTTGCCCATCCGGTCGGCGAGGTCGGTGATGGCGGAGACATTGTCGACGGTCTGCTTGACCTGGTTGATGAGGCCGCAGCCCAGCGCGCCGGCGCCGAGCGCGGACGCGAGCACGACGGTCAGGACTCGGGAGCCGGCAATTCGCATGCCGCCCAATGTGGGGCCGGTCACCGCGGCTTGCAACGAACTGTCAGCAGGGCGACCCGTTGACGGTGCAGGTGACGGGGTCGCCGGCCTTGCCCTTCGCCTCGAACCCCATCCGGATCGACCCGCCGGGCTCCAGGTAGGTGTTCCACGGCTGGGACCGCAGCGTCAGCCGGTCCGCCTTGTGCTCGGCGGTGGCGCCCCAGGTCGAGGTCAGGTCCACGTCCGGCGGCAGCTGCAGCTGCACCGTCCACCCCTGCAACGGCTGGCTGCCGATGTTGGTGACCGTCACCTCGGCGTTGAAGCCGTCCTTCCACTTGCTGCGGACCGCGTAGCCGGCCTTCACGGCGCCCTTGACCGGTGCGGCACTCGTGTGAGCGCTCGGGGTGACGATCTGGGACTTCTCCACCGTCACCACCCGGGTGGCGGGGTCACGGGTCAGGAACAGGGTGGTCATGGTGACGGCCACGACGGTCGCCACCGCCGCGGTGACGACAAGCACGCGCTCACGTGTCAGATGCCACATCCGCGCGCCACTACCCTGACCGTCATGGAGGTAACCGTCCGGCGGGCCCGGACCGCAGATGTGCGGGGCATCCGGCGGCTGGTCGCCATGTATGTGGCGGACCGGCGGCTGCTGTCGAAGCCCACCGTCGCGCTCTACGAGGCGGTGCAGGAGTTCTGGGTCGCCGAGCGGGACGGTGTGATCGTCGGCTGCGGCGCGCTGCACGTCATGTGGGAGGACCTGGCCGAGGTGCGCACGGTCGCGGTCGACCCGATGACGCGCGGGCACAAGATCGGCCACAGGATCGTGGCGGAGCTGCTCACGGCGGCCCGCGAGATCGGCGTCCGGCGGGTGTTCGTGCTCACCTTCGAGACCCGGTTCTTCGGCTCGTTCGGCTTCGTGCCGATCGACGGCACCCCCGTCACCCACCAGGTCTACGAGGAGCTGCTGCGCTCCTACGACGAGGGCGTCGCGGAGTTCCTCGACCTGGAGCGGGTCAAGCCCAACACCCTCGGCAACCACCGGATGCTGCTGCATTTGTAGGCTTCCGGGCATGAGCATCACCCGGGTCGCCGCGATCGACTGCGGAACGAACTCCGTCCGCCTGCTGATCGCCGACGTCCAGCCGGACGGGTCGCTCGTCGACGTCACCCGGCAGATGCGCATCGTGCGGCTCGGCGAGGGGGTGGACCGCACGGGCCGGCTCGCGGAGGCGGCCATCGAGCGCACCCGCGTCGCCCTGGTCCACTATGCCGCCGAGATCGCCGCCGCCGGCGTGGATCACGCCCGGATGGTGGCGACCAGCGCGAGCCGCGACGCGTCCAACGCCGACGACTTCCGCGACATGGTCACCGCCACGCTCGGCTTCGCCCCGGAGGTCGTCAGCGGCGACGAGGAGGCCCGCCTCACGTTCGCCGGGGCGGTGCAGGGGCTGCGGGCGGAGCCGCCGTTCCTGGTGTTCGACATCGGCGGCGGCTCGACCGAGTTCGTGGTCGGCTCCGCCGACGGTGACGGCGACGGCGTGGACGCCGCGATCAGCGTCGACATCGGCTGCGTCCGGCTCACCGAGCGGCACCTGCACGACCACCCGCCGACGCCGGCGCAGATCGCGGCCGCGGAGAAGGACATCATCGGCGCCGTCGACCGGGCACTGGCGGCGGTCGACGCCGGCCGGGCCCGCACGTTCGTCGGGCTGGCCGGGTCGGTGACCACGGTGACCGCCCTGGCGCTGGGTCTGACCGAATACGTGGCGGAGCACATCCACCGGGCCCGGGTCTCCACCGCCGACGTGGCGAAGGTGACCGCGGACCTGCTCGCGGCCACGCCGGAGGAGCGGCTCGCCAACGCCGTCATGCACCCGGGGCGCGCCGACGTGATCGGTGCCGGCGCGCTGATCCTGCGCATCATCCTGGAGCGGTCCGGCGCCGAGGCGGTCGTCGCCTCCGAGTCGGACATTCTGGACGGTGTCGCGATGTCGTGTATACGTCAGTCCTGATCAGGGGGGATCAGCCGGTGCGGCGCACCTCGGCGCGGGACTGCTCGCGCGGCTCGGCGTCGTCGCGGGACCACCACCAGCCATAGGTGAGCACGCCCTCCGCCGGCATCGTCATGATGATCTTCGCGGGCATGGGTCCCTCGTATGCGCTGAACACGCCCGCGTCGTGCTCGACGAATCGGGTCACACCGGGCAGTTCCAGGCAGGTGACGTGCAGTTCGAGCCGCCCGGCCTCACTCGCCGTGAGGATGGTGTGCTCAACGTGTTGCAGGCCCTTGCTGTCGCTGACCGCCTCGTAATCGAGGGTTATCGCATTGCCGCGCACCACCGAGGTCACCTTGATGCGGGCGACGAACGGTCCCGACTCCAGCCCGTCGCCGCGGCCCCGGTAGACGCCGGGCGCCGAGGCGAGGCGTTTCAACAGATCGGTCACGGCGCACACCGTAATACGAGCGCGCACCTGACTGTGAGCATCACCCGTCTGCGGTTATCGTGAGCCCTCTCCTGCGGGCCTGAACGGCACGATAGGGTGATCTTTGCGGCATATCCCCGAAAGGATCCACATGTCAGACCAGTACCCGCCGCCCGGCGGCTATCCGCCGCCTCCCGGTGGCGGTGACCCGTATGGGCAGCAGCAGCCGCCGCAGTACGGGCAACAGCCGCAGTACGGGCAGCAGCCGCAGTACGGTGGACCCCCGCAGTACGGTGAGCAGCCGCAGTACGGTGGCGCCCCGCAGTATGGCGAGCAGCCGCCGTTCGGCGCGCCCGGTGCCCCCTTCGGTGCCCCGCCGCCACCGCCCCGCCGGGGCAAGGCCGGCAAGGTCATCCTGATCATCGTCGCGGTCCTGGCCGTGCTGTGCGTCGGGTGCGGCGGCGCGATCTGGTACTTCGCCAAGGACAGCTCGACCAACGCCAAGGTCGGCGACTGCCTCGCGGGTGACGAGATCACCGGCACGGACACCAAAGAGGTCGACCTCAACATCGTCAAGTGCACCGACGCCAAGGCGAAGTACAAGGTCATCGGCATCAAGGAGGGCATCGCCCGGGCCGACGCGCTCAAGGAGGGCACGACCGTCTGCGACGACTACGTCGACAAGGGCGCGGAGTCCGTGCTCTGGCAGGGCGCCGACACCACCAAGGGTCAGGCGCTCTGCCTCGGCCCCGCGAAATAGCCGCTCAGGCCTAGCAACGGGCGGTCCCGCGACACGCGGGGCCGCCCGTTGTTTTCTTTACTTGATAGTACTGTGCATTGCGTACTACTCTGCTTCACGTGGACACCACCCAGCTGCTCAAGGGGGTCCTCGACCTGGCCGTGCTCGCGGTCCTGCGGGACGAGGACGGATACGGCTATGACATCCTGCGCCGGCTGCGGTCCGCCGGGCTGGACGAGGTCGGCGACGCCTCCGTGTATGGCACCCTGCGCCGGCTCTTCCAGGCCGGGATGCTCACCACCTACGTGGTCCCCAGCGAGTCGGGACCGCACCGCAAGTACTACGCGCTGAACGCGGCCGGCCGGACCCAGCTCAGCGCCTCCGGGAAGGTGTGGCGGGGCTTCGCCACGACCATGGACCAGCTGATCGGGGAGACGTCGTGACCTCGCCGGGCACCATCGAGATCGACTACTACTACGAGCGGGTGGCCGCGGCCCTCGCCGACCTGCCCCAGGAGGCTCGCGACGAGCTCCTGGAGGACCTGCCGGCGCACTTCGCCGAGGTGATCGCGGAGCAGGGCGGGCCGCTCGTCGACCGGCTCGGCCCGCCGGCCACCTACGCCGCCGAGCTGCGCGCCGCCGCCGGCCTCGACGCCGGCCCGGGCAAGAGCGCCGGCCGGGCGGCGATCGTCGTCTACTACGAGCGCCTCGTCGCGGCGCTGCCGGAGCTCGACCAGCGCGCCGGGCGGGTCATCGGCTACCCGATGGCCACCGACTTCCTGCGCCTGCTGCGCCCGGCCTGGTGGATCGCCCGCGCGGTCGCGATCGTGGTGCTGATCTTCGCCGTCGACATCCTGCCCCGGGACCGCTTCGACGACCCGATCGGCTGGCTGCTCGTCGCGGTCGCGATCGTCGTGTCGATCCGCATCGGCGTCACGGGCGTGCCCCGGGTGCCCCGCTGGGTCGGCCTCGCGGGCACCGCGGTCGCCGTCGTCGGCACCCTGTTCGTGATCGTCAGCTCGCCGAACATGCTGCGGGGGAGCGACCCGCAGGGCTACTACCCGGCCAGCGGCGGGCCGTTCGACGGGGTGACCAACGTCTTCCCCGTGGACGAGCAGGGGCGCTCGCTGGACCACGTCACGCTGTTCGACCAGAACGGCAACCCGATCCAGGTCGGCGACTACTGGCGGTGTGCGACCGGCCCCGAGGAGAAGCCGGCGAGCTACCCGCTGTGCCTGCGCACGGGCCGCCCCGGCGAGACCGCGGAACCCTCGGAGACCGCGTCGCCGTCACCCAGCCCTTCCACGTCGGTGTCGGTCTCGCCCGGTCCTTCCCCGTCCACGTCCATGTCCACGTCCGCGTCCACGTCGGTGTCGCCGAGCCCGTCCCGTTAGTTTTGGGGGCGTGACGGACGACCTTGACCGCCTCGACGCCGAGATCTGCGACTGCCGGCGGTGCCCCCGGCTGGTCGCCTGGCGGGAGGAGGTCGCGGCGACGAAACGCGCCGCCTTCCGCGACGAGGAGTACTGGGGCCGTCCGGTCCCCGGCTTCGGCGCCCACGACGCGCGGCTGGCCATCCTCGGCCTGGCACCCGCCGCGCACGGGGGGAACCGGACCGGTCGCATCTTCACCGGCGACCGGTCCGGTGACGTGCTGTTCGCCGCCATGCACCGGGCCGGCCTCGCCAACCAGCCGACCAGCGTCAGCCGCGACGACGGCCTCACCCTGACGAGCACCCGCATCTTCGCCGCGGTGCGGTGCGCGCCGCCGGACAACAAGCCGACCCCTCTGGAACGCGACACCTGCGCGCCGTACCTGCACCGCGAGCTCGCCCTGATCCGCCCTGAACTGCGGGTCGTCATCGCGCTCGGCGCATTCGCGTGGGCCGCGTTCTGGCCCGCGCTGCGCGCCGTCTACGGTGTAGCACCGGCACGGAAGGTGCCGTTCGGCCACGGCGCCCTGTGGAACGCCGGCGACACCCCGTGGCAGGCCGGCGGCGCCCCCGCGTTGCTCGGTTGTTACCACGTGAGCCAGCAGAACACCTTTACCGGCAGGCTCACGCCAGGAATGCTGGACGAGGTTTTCACCCGTGCGAAGGCACTCGCCGGGATCGGATGACGCTGACCGACGGGATGTCATGGACCGCACCTTCAACCGCTGGTTGCCGGTGCTCGCCGTCGTCGCCGTCCTCGCGATCGCCGCCGCGGCCGCGGCCACCTCCTCCCCGCAGATCAGCAAGGTGCCGGTGCCGGACCTCGCCGCCACCCCGCCGCAGGCGTCCCCGACGTCCGAGATCCTGCCGACCGCCGAGGCGATCGGGTCCGCGGCACCACAGAGCTCCCCGTTCACGCTGCCGGACTGGGTGACGTACACCGCCGGCATCCTGTGCCTGCTCGTCGTCGTGGTCCTCGTCGGCTGGCTCGCCTGGTCGCTGCTGCGCAACGCCGGCCCGAAGCGCAAGGCCCGGCTCTTCGTCGAGCCCAAGCAGCCGACGCCGATGGCGGGCGATGCCGGCGCCGAAGTGCTCGCCGCGGTCGACGCCGGCATCGTCGAACTGTCGGACACCGACACCGATCCACGGCGCGCCGTCATCGCCTGCTGGGTGCGCCTGGAGCGGGCCGCCGCGGCCGCCGGCACTCCGCGGGAGACCGGCGACAGCCCCACCGACCTGGTCACCCGCCTCCTTGCCGGGCACCAGGTCACCCGGCCGACGCTCGAGGGGCTCGCCGTCGTCTACCGCGAGGCCCGGTACGCCACCCATCCCGTCGACGAACGCTCCCGCCGTGGCGCGATCGAGGCGCTGCGGCAGTTGCGCACCGAGCTCGCGCTGCGTGGAGGTGCCGTCAGTGGCGCGTAACCCCGACGAGATGGTCAGCCTCGAGGAGCTCTTCGACGCCGGACGCACCGCCGTCGCCGCCGATCCCCGTCCCGTGCGGCGGCCGTCCCGGCCGTACGACACCCGGTGGTGGATCCGCCGGCTCTTCATCGCGTTCGCGCTCACCACGGTCGGGTGGGGGCTGCTGTACGTGGTGGGCCTGACCGTCTCGTATCCCTTGGTCTTCCTCGGCATCCTGGCGACCGGCATCATCCAGGAGGCGCTGCGGCAGGTCCACGCCGACGAGCTGCCGGTCACCGTCACCGGGCGGGGGCTCACCCCGGTCCGGCCGCCGACCCTGGCGAAGAAGAAGGCCCTGGCCAGGACGCGGCGCACCGGAGAGGTCCTCGACGGCGTCCCCGTCCTCGACGGCCTGCGCCTCGCCGTCGGCCGGTGGGAGGACCGCCTCGTCTGGGGCGAGCGCGACGCGAAGCGCTTCGGCGCACTCGTCGTGCCCCGCATCGCCGACCTGGTCGACACCAGGCTGCGCCAGCGGCACGGCATCACCCTGGCCGGCTCGCCGAGACAGGCCCGGGCACTGCTGGGGGAGGAGCTGTGGACGCTGCTGCACCAGCCGCCGTCGCGCGTGCCGAGCCCAGGGGACGTAGCATCGATCGTCGCGAAGGTGGAGGAGCTATGAAGACGCTCGCACCGGCCGAGGTTGGCCGGATCGCCAAGGTGGTCCTCGACCAGGTCGGCACGGTGGTCGTCGGCAAGCGCGACTCCCTGGAGCTGGTCCTGGCCGGGATCCTCGCCGGCGGGCACGTGCTGCTGGAGGACCTGCCGGGCCTGGCCAAGACGCTGACCGCGCGGTCGTTCGCGCAGACGCTCGGCATCGGCTTCCGCCGCCTGCAGTTCACCCCCGACCTGCTGCCCGCCGACGTGACCGGGTCGTTCCTCTACGACCAGCGCTCGCACGAGTTCACGTTCCGCGCCGGGCCGGTCTTCACCAACCTGCTGCTCGCCGACGAGATCAACCGCACCCCGCCGAAGACGCAGTCGGCGCTGCTGGAGGCGATGCAGGAGCGGCAGGTGTCCGTCGAGGGTGCCACCTACCGGCTCGACCCGCCGTTCCACGTCCTCGCCACCGCCAACCCGATCGAGTACGAGGGCACCTACCCGCTGCCCGAGGCGCAGCTGGACCGCTTCCTGCTCCGGGTGTCCTTCGGATACCCGGAGGCCGACGAGGAGTGGGAGGTGCTGCGCCGCCGGATGAGCCGCCGCCAGGAGGAGGCGGTGATCGAGCCGGTCGTGGACTCCGAGACGCTGCTGGCCATGCAGGGCGCCCTGGAGGACGTCAGCGTCGAGGACTCGATCGGCCGGTACATCGTCTCCCTCGCCGCGGCGACCCGCTCCCACCCGCAGGTCCTCGTCGGCGCCTCACCCCGTGGCTCGCTCGCGCTGCTGCTGCTCGCCCGGGCCGCCGCCGCGCTCAGCGGCCGCGACTACGTCATCCCCGAGGACGTCAAGGCCGTCGCCGTGCCGGCCCTCGCGCACCGCATCACGCTCCTGCCCGAGATGTGGCTCAAGCGCATCGACCCCAGGGCCGTCGTGGGCGAGGTGCTCGCGCAGACCCCGGCACCGGCCAGCGGCGCGCTGCCCACCTACGGCGGAAGGCGTGGCTGAGCGTCGCCCGTCACCGCGCGCAGCCGAGCGGCGCGCGGCAGCACCGCGCGGGGGCGGCGCGCGGTCGCACGCGCGTGCCTTCGAGCCGACCCGCGCCCTCGGCCGGGCGGTCCTCGTCGCCGGCGTGCTGGTCTTCGTCGCCGTCCTCATCGGCCGGTTCGACCTGGTCGTGCTCGCCACGCCGTTCGCCCTCGGCACCGCCCTGTCGCTGCTGCGCCGGCCCGGCCGCGCGCCGACCCTGGAGGTCACCGCCGGCGAGCCCTTCGTGGTCGAGGGCGCCGAGCTCGACGTGAGCGTCGGCGTCGGCAACCCCAACCCGGGCGGCTTCGACCTCGTCGTGGTGCGCCTCACCGTGCCCCGCTGGGTCCGCCTGGAGCACAGCGACCGGCCGTACGCCGTGGGCGTCGACCCGGGCACGATCGCCTCCGTCGACCTGCACGGCCGGGTCCTGCGCTGGGGGCGGCACCCGCTCGGCCCAGTCGACGCGCACGGCTTCGCCGCCGACGGTCTGCTCATCAGCCGCGCGGTACAGGCGCCGGCGCTGCCGATCAAGGCGTATCCGGCGATCGAGCACTTCGACGCCGCCGAGGCCATGCCCCGCGCCGCCGGACATGTCGGCGGCCACCGCTCCCGCCGGCCGGGCGAGGGCGGCGAGCTCGCCGGGGTGCGCCGCTTCGGCTCCGGCGACCGGCTGCGGCGCATCGACTGGCGCGTCTCCCTGCGTACCCGTGAGCTGCACGTCGTCAGCACCCTGTCGGACCGCGACGCCGAGGTCGTCGTCCTGCTCGACGCGCTGCACGAGGCGGGCCGCTCCGGCGGCATCGACGGCCGCGCCTCCGTCCTGGACACCACGGTCCGCGCCGCCGCCGGCATCGCCGAGCACTACCTGCGCCGCGGCGACCGGGTCGCGCTGCTGCAGTACGGCGGCCAGATCCGCCAGCTGCGCCCCGCCAGCGGACGCCGGCACTACATGACGACGCTCGAATGGCTGCTCGACATCGCCCCCGCCCAGGTCGCCGACGAGCCGCCGCCGTCCGTCTTCGGCCCGCACATGGTCCAGCACAACGCGCTCGTCATGGTCCTCACCCCGCTCCTGGACCCCCGCTCCGCGTCGATGCTCGCCAACCTCGCCCGCGCCGGCCGCTTCGTCGTCGCCGTCGACACCCTCACCGAGCCCTCCGCCGCCCTGCGCGGCACCGGCCCGTGGGGCTCCGTCGCCCACCGCCTCTGGCTCCTCGAACGCGACAGCGTCATCGGCCAGCTCCGCGAGCACGGCGTCCCCGTCGTCCCCTGGGGCGGCGCCGGCAGCCTCGACGAGGTCCTGCGCGGCGTCGCCCGCGTCGCCCTGTCCCGGACGGTCACCAAATGATCGAGGAGCTGCAGGACGCCCTGCTCACCCGCCTGGGCCGGGTCAAGGACATGCTCGAACGCGCCGCCGCCGGGCCGATGCTGGTCCGCTTCGCCGTGTTCCTGCTCACGCTCGTCGCGGCCTTCATCTCCTTCCCCGCCGAGGTCATCCTGCGGCCCGCCGCGCTGCTGCCGCTCGCGCTGCTGTCCGCGCTGCCCGCGGTGTTCCCCCGCACCCGGCTGGTCGGCCTGGCGATCCTGCTGTGCGCGTTCGGCTGGCTGCTGGGCACCTACTCCTACGGCGAGGTCGTCACCGTCCCGCGCCTGATCGCCCTGGCCACGGTGCTCTACCTGATGCACTCGCTGGCCGCCCTGGCCGCCGCCCTGCCCTACGACGCCATCGTCTCCCCGGGCGTGATCTTCGCCTGGCTCCTGCGCGCGGTGGCCATCGTCAGCGTCAGCGCCATCGTCAGCGTCCTGCTGCTGGCCGTGGTGAAAGCCGTCATCGGCCCGGTCTTCCTGGCCGCCTCCCTGCTCGGCGTCCTCACCGCCGCCACCCTCGCCTGGCTCATCACCCGCAAAGCCGGCTGAGCTGTCCATCAGCCGTGATCCGGAAGACTTCTTGCCGCTCTGACGACCAAAAGTCTTCCGGATCACGGCAAAGGGGAGCGCAGCGTGACTGCGGTTACAGCTTGCGTAACGGCCGTTACATGTCTGTGGCCTGGCTGAAGATGCGGGGTTTTCGCGGCTAGCGTTGCTGGTGTGGCTGCTAAGCGAATCCTGATTGTCGGTGCCGGGCACGTCGGGCTCTATGCCGCTCTGCGCTTGTCCAAGAAGCTGCACCGGCACGAGGCCGAGGTGACGGTTGTCGACCCTCAGCCGCACATGACGTATCAGCCGTTCCTGCCGGAGTCGGCGGCCGGCAACATCTCCCCGCGGCACACGGTCGTGCCGCTGCGGCGCGAGCTCAAGCGCTGCCACGTGCTCTCCGGCGAGGTCACCCGGATCGAGCACGCCCGCAAGGTGGCGATCGTCCAGCCGATCGTCGGGCCGGCGAGGGAAGTGCCGTACGACCACATCGTCGTGGCGCCCGGGTCGGTGTCCAGGACGCTGCCGATCCCCGGGCTGCGCGAGCACGCGGTCGGCTTCAAGACCATCGGTGAGGCCATCTTCCTGCGCAACAGCGTGCTGGACCGGCTCGACGTGGCGGCGACCACCAGCGACCAGGCGACCCGTAGAAGGGCGCTGACCTTCGTGTTCGTCGGCGGTGGGTACGCCGGGATCGAGGCCCTCGCCGAGATGGAGGACATGGTCCGGGGCGCACTGCGCTACTACCCGGAGATTCCGCAGGAGGACGTGCGGTTCGTGCTCGTCGAGGCGGCCCAGCGCATCCTGCCCGAGGTCGGGCCGGAGATGGGCGCCTACACGGTGGTGCAGCTCACCCGCCGGGCGATCGACATCCGGCTCGGCACCCGGCTCGAGTCGTGCGTCGACGGGATCGTGAAGCTGTCCGACGGCGACGAGTTCGCCGCCGACACGATCGTGTGGACGGCGGGGGTCAAGCCGCACCCGATGCTGGAGGACACGGACCTGCCGCGGACCCAGCGCGGCGCGATCACCTGCGTGCCCACGCTGCAGGTCGTCGACGCCGGCGGCCACGTCGTCGAGGGGGCGTGGAGCGCCGGTGACTGCGCCGCCGTGCCGGACCTCACGTCGAAGGTGCCGGGCACGCTGTGCTCGCCGAGCGCGCAGCACGCGGTCCGCCAGGCCTCGAAGCTCGCCGACAACATCGCCGCCGTCGTGCGCGGCCGCGAGCCGGTCGACTACAAGCACAAGCACGTCGGGTCGGTCGCCGGCCTCGGCCTCTACAAGGGCGTGGCGCACGTCTACGGGGTGAAGGTCCGCGGCCTTCCCGCGTGGTTCATGCACCGGTCGTACCACCTGAGCAGGATCCCCACGCTCAACCGCAAGATCCGGGTGCTGGTCGACTGGACCCTGCAGCTGGTGCTGCGCCGCGAGGTCGTCGCGCTGGGCTCGCTGCACGAGCCGCGCGAGCCGTTCCTGACGGTGGCCCCGCCGATCCCCCTGCACCCCGCGAAGACGGAGAGCAGGAAAGCGGCCTAAGCGCGCCAGACCCAGACGTCCGAGACCCGCTCGCCGGGGCCGAGCAGCCCGTCCATGGTCTGCTTGAGCGCCCCGGCGTGCGGGTGGCGCTGGTCCAGCACGAAGGACGCCGCCTTCCAGTAGGCCACGTCCCGCCGCAGCGCGTCCCGCTCGGCATCGGTGACCGCGGACGCCGTGCCGGACTTCGCGACCCGGGACAGCAGCTGCGACGTCGGCCGGGGGTAGACGCCGACCGCCGCCGCGCCGTCCTTGCCGTACGGCCCGATGAACCAGCCCTGCGGCGTGGCGATCCGCACGTCGGTCGCCGCCGCCCACCGCATCGCGTCCGGGTCGCGGGGGTCGGGCAGCGGCACGGGCACCACGACGCCGTCCTCGGGCGCGTACGTCCGCCAGTACCCCTCGGTGAAGAACCGCGGCACGGGCGCCCGGTCGGTCACCGGCAGCGGCGCCGGGGCGAGGGGCACGAGCGCCGCGACCACCGCGACCGGCACGAGCATCCGCAGCGTCTCCGTCTGCGTGATCGCCGCGTGGACGACCCGCGCCAGGATCACGGCGAGCAACGGGATCGCGGCCAGGGCGAAGCGGGTCGGCAGCGCCGATTCGATCACCGGAAGTCCCGACAGCAGCGCGAACGGCCCCCGCTGCTCGGTGGTCTCGTCGTCCACGACGATCCACGGCCCCAGCGCGAAGAGGCACAGCACGACCGCGGTCACGGCCGACGCGACGACCGCCGGCCGGCGCCACATCCAGACGGTCGCCCCGAGAGCGACGAGCAGCACCGGCGCGCCGAAGAAGGTGGTGTACTCGGCCGGCCCGCTGACCAGGCGCGCGGCGCTGTCGTCGCCGGCCAGGGACAGCGGCGAGATGGCGGCGAAGCTGAACAGGTCGGCGGAGAAGAAACCCGGCTGGAAGACGCCGCCCTTGGCGCTCTGCGGCCCGTTGAACTGCAGCCACAGTGGGTAGGCCAGCAGCGCCGCGGCGAGCCCGGCGCCGATGCCCAGGCCGAGGATGAACGGCGGCGCCACCACCCGCAGCCGCGGCCGGGCCGCGACGACGAACACGAGCGTGAACACCGCGAGGGTCACCGCGGCGAGGAAGAGCACCTCCTCGCCGACGAAGAACTGCGCGACGACGAGGGCGCCGAGCAGCAGCCCGGTCCGCACGGTGCGCCACGTCACCTCCGTCTGGTGGGCGAGGCGCACGACGCACCAGACGATCGGTGGCACCAGCCAGGTGGCCGTCATGTGCAGGTGCGCGTTGGACTGCGACACCATGCCGGGAGCGAACGCGGCGAACGCGGCGCCGATCAGCGCGCCGGCCCGGTGCATCGTCAGGGTGCGGGCGAACAGCAGGTACCAGCCGATCCCCGTCGCGGCGAGGTTGCCGGCGACCAGTACGGCGAACGTGACCGGCGCCCCGAACGCCAGGGTCACCGGCGCGAGCAGCACCCCCATGCCGATGAGCGAGGCGTTCGCGAGGAGATTGACGCCCTCGGGCGCGTTGAGCATGCCCGTCACGAGGGTGAGGTCGCCGCGGTACGCTCGGGTGGCGTAGGCGAGGAACCACTCGTCGAGGGCCTGGTCACTGGGGTTGAGGGCGAGCACCCGCCCGGCCGGCGAGGGCCACAGACGGTGCGCCAGCAGCGCGGCGGCGAGCACGAAGAGCAGCCCCGCACCGGCGTCGATCAGCCAGCGTCTCGGCCCCTGCATCGGTGGACCTTCATTTGTCAAGGTCTCCGGAGGCGCCATCTCAACCTCGTCGGTCAGTGGGGGGCTGCTCACCCGGATGACAGTAACGGCGGTCCCCTTGTCGGTGTTGAGGGTTCGTCGGACGGGCTACCGTGAGACGCGTTTCTACGCCCGGGTGGTGGAACGGCAGACACGGCCGCCTTAAAAGCGGCTGCCGCGAGGCGTGCGGGTTCGAACCCCGCCCCGGGCACTCTTGCTTCGCCGTGCGTTCACGCGCTGGTCGTCCTCGTGGTCGAGGCTCGCGGGAAATACCTTTCCCGCGAAGGGCCGCCCACATTGCGCACTCCATTCCGAGTGTTTCTTGCATTCCTGCCCGCTTTAGCCGGAATCGCCGTCGCGACCACTTCGGCGACCGCGGCGGACGTGCCCACCATCCATATCAACGAGGTTGAGTCCAGCGGCGGCACGCCCGGCGACTGGGTCGAGCTGGTCAACACCGGCCCGGCCGCCGTGGACGTGTCCGGGTGGCTGGTCAAGGACAACGACGACACGCACGTCTTCACCATCGCCGCCGGTACGAGCATCGCGCCCGGCGCCTATCTGGTGGTCGACGTGGACCCGGTGTTCGGGCTCGGTGCCGCCGACTCGGCCCGGCTCTTCGCCGCCGACGGGGTGACGGTGGTCGACTCGTACACCTGGACGGCGCACGCGCCGACGACCTACGGGCGCTGCCCGGACGGCACCGGTGCGTTCGGGACGTCCGCGTCCTCCACCCGCGGCGCGGCCAACGACTGCGCCACCCCCGCGACCAAGGTGCGGATCAACGAGGTCGAGTCCAACGGCGGCACCCCCGGCGACTGGGTCGAGCTGGTCAACACCGGTGTCACCGCCGTCGACCTCGCCGGCTGGCTGGTCAAGGACAACGACGACACGCACGTCTTCACCATCGCCGCCGGTACGAGCATCGCGCCCGGCGGATATCTGGTGGTCGACGTGGATCCGGTGTTCGGGCTCGGTGCCGCCGACTCGGCCCGGCTCTTCGCCGCCGACGGGGTGACGCTGATCGACTCGTACACCTGGAGCGCGCACGCGGCGATCACCTACGGCCGCTGCCCGGACGGCACCGGCGGGTTCGCCGCCACGACGGCCTCGACGCGCGGCGCGGCCAACGCGTGCGCCGGGCAGACGCCCGCCGCGGCCTGGCCGGGCGGCGCCGCCGTCAGCACCGTCGACCGGTCCGGCGTGTTCGGCGGCAACATGAGCGGCCTGGCGTTCCAGGGCAGCTCGGTGCTCTGGGCGGTCAAGAACGGCCCCGGCACGCTGTACCGCCTGACCTGGGACGGCACGGCGTGGACGCCGGCGACCGGCACAGCCCTGCACTACGCGGACGGCACCGGTGACATCGACGCCGAGGGCGTGGTCTGGCGGCCGGACGGCGTCTATGTGTCGACCGAGCGGGACAACTCGGCCAACGGCGTCAGCCGGCCCACGATCGAGCGGTACGACGGCGTCAGCGGCACCGCGAACGCCGAGTGGAACCTCACCGCCGACCTGCCGGCCGTCGCGCCCAACAGCGGTCTCGAGGCGATCACCTGGGTGCCGGACGCGTATCTCACCGCCCGCGGGTTCACCGACCAGCGGACCGGCGCCGCGTACGACCCGGCCGCGTACCCGGGCCACGGCGACGGCCTCTTCCTCGTCGGGCTCGAGGCCAACGGCAGCGTCTACGCCTACGCGCTCGCGCCCGGCGGCGCCTACACGCGGATCGCGACCTTCGCCAGCGGCTTCCCGTCGGTGATGGACCTGGAGTTCGAGCCGGAGACCGGGCACCTGTGGGCGGTCTGCGACGACACCTGCAACGGCCGGGTCGCCACGCTCGGTGTGACCGCCGGCGCGTTCGCCGTCGACGGCCTCTACGAGCGGCCCGCCGGCATGCCGAACCTCAACAACGAGGGCTTCGCGATCGCGCCGCAGGCGGCGTGCGTCGCCGGCGGCAAGCCGGTCGTGTGGTCCGACGACAGCGGCACCGACGGGCACGCCCTGCGCGGCGGCACGATCACCTGCGTCGATCTGGACTCGGACGACGACGGCATCCTGGACGCGGTCGACCCGGCGCCCGCCGACCCTTCGAACGGCACGTTCGCGCTCGGCGCGGTCGCCGGCCGGCTGACCGGCGGTGACAGGGCCGTGACGGTGTCCGCCGGATCCGGAGGATCCGTCCGGTTCGACGTCGGCGCCGGTACGACGCCCGCCGTCGTCCAGCTGACCGGCAGCGACGCGGCGATCCGCCTCGGTGAGGGCTCCTACCAGCTGACCGATGTGGTCGGGGTGGCCACCCTGTCCGGTGCGGCGGCGACCGTCGCGGTGACCTTCCGGTCCGCGCCGATCACGTTCAGCGTCCCGGCCGGCGGCACCCTCGCCTTCACCGCCACGATGACCGGCATCCGGCACACCGGCGCCGTCACCGTCGCGGCGGCGGGCCTGACCTGCCAGGCCGTCGACAATGTCATCGTCGGCACCACCGGCAACGAGCGCCTCACCGGCACCGCCGGCGCCGATCTCATCCTCGGCCGCGGCGGCAACGACGTCGTCACCGGCGGTGGCGGCGCCGACTGCGTCGTGACCGGCCCCGGCAACGACGTGATCACCACCCTCGGCGGCGACGACCGGATCGACGCGGGCGGCGGCAACAACGTCGTCGACGCGGGCGCCGGGACCAACTCGGTGACGGCCGCGTCCGGCAACGACGTGATCACCACCGGCGCCGGCGACGACCGGATCGAGGCCGGCGGCGGCAACAACGTCATCCGCGCCGGCGACGGTGCCAACGTCGTCGTCACCGAGTCCGGCAACGACAGCATCACCACCGGCGCCGGCGACGACCGCGTCGACGCCGGGAACGGCAACAACACCGTCACCACCGGTGCCGGCGACGACGTGATCGGCACCGGCAGCGGCAACGACGCCGTCGACTGCGGCGCCGGATCCGACACCGCGGCCGCCGGTCGCGGCAGCAACACCAACGCGGGCGGTCGCTGCGAGTCGTTCGGCGTGTAGCGCTGCGTGCCCCCGGCAATTCCGAGATCCACTTGTCGGGGGCACACGCGGTACGCTGGTCGTACACATGAATGCGACGCCCCTGGAGGCTGAATCGTGCGCAGTTCGAATCCGGTGCTCAACCGTCTCGGGCAGGCGGCGCGACAGCAACCGTCGCCGCCTCCTGTCTTCGGAGCGCCGCCCGGCTACGGCTATCCCCAGTCCGGCTACGGGGTGCCCCAGCCCCCGGCCGCCACCCGGGCGATGACGATCGACGACGTCGTCGTGCGCACCGTCGCCCTGCTCGCGGTCACCGGCATCTTCGGTGCCCTGGCGTGGGCGTTCATCCCCGAGACCAGCGCCATCCTGCCCATCGCGGTCTTCGGATCGCTGATCGCGGGCCTGGTCCTGGGCCTGGTCATCTCGTTCCGGCAGATCACCAGCCCGGCGCTCATCCTGCCGTATGCCGCTCTGCAGGGTGTCCTGCTCGGTGTCGTCAGCCGCTGGTATGAGCATGCCTTCAGCGGCATCGTCATCCAGGCGGTCATCGGCACCTTCGGCATCTTCGGCATCATGGCGGTGCTCTACAAGCTGCAGGTCCTGCGGGCCACGCCGCGCTTCACGAAGATGGTCATCGGCGCCCTCGTCGGCGTCGTCGTGCTGAGCCTGGCCAACTACCTGTTCTACCTGTTCGGCATCAACCTGGGCCTGCGTGAGTACAGCACCGACGGCAGCGTCGGCTGGCTGCCGATCGTGTTCAGCCTCGTGATCATCGTCGTCGCGGCGCTGACCTTCGTCCTCGACTTCGACGCCGTCGAGCAGGGCGTGCGGCACGGGCTGCCGGACAAGTTCGCGTGGTACTGCGCGTTCGGCATCCTCGTCGGGCTGATCTTCCTGTACTGGGAGATCCTGCGCATGCTCAGCTACCTGCGCCGCTGATGACGCCCACCGACCCGCTCACCGAGACGGTGGACCGGTTGGTCGGGCAGGTCGGACACTGGACGCCGCCCCGGTGGGCGGCGTCCGGTGCGTCCGGGGTCCCGCGCGCCGGCACGGTCCACGACCTGGTCCAGTGGCTCGCGGACCGCTCCGCCGACGCCGAGCACCGGCCGCGCCGGCCGGTGCCCAGGCTGGACAACGACCTCGCCCTGCCGGACCAGCTGCGGGTGGTGGCGGCGGACCTGGCCCGCTTCGGCGGCCCCGTCCTCGCGGGCGAGGCCGTCGAGAAGATCCAGGCCGTGCGCGGGCAGCTCTGACGCTTTTCCGGTGATCCGGAAGACCCTGCGCGCCTGTGGGTGCGTGAGGTCTTCCGGATCACCGGCGTTTCTAGGACAGGCGCTGTTTCTAGGACAGGCGCTCGATGACCATGGCCATGCCCTGGCCGCCGCCGACGCACATGGTCTCCAGGCCGATCGACTTGTCGTGCCAGGTCAGCGAGTTGATCAGGGTGCCGGTGATGCGGGCGCCGGTCATGCCGAACGGGTGGCCGACCGCGATCGCGCCGCCGTTGACGTTGAGCTTGTCGATCGGGATGCCGAGCTGCCGGTAGGACGGGATGACCTGCGCGGCGAACGCCTCGTTGATCTCGACCAGGTCGACGTCGTCGACGCTCATCCCGGCCCGCTTGAGCGCGCTGCGGGACGCCTCGACCGGGCCGATGCCCATGATCTCCGGCGACATGGCGGTGACACCGGTCGACAGGATCCGGGCGAGGGGCGTGATGCCCAGCTCGCGGGCCTTGACGTCGCTCATGATGACGACCGCGGCGGCGCCGTCGTTGAGCGGGCAGCAGTTGCCGGCGGTGATCTTCCCGTCGGGGCGGAACACGGGCTTCAGGCCGGCCACCGCCTCCAGGGTCACCCCGGCGCGCGGGCCGTCGTCGGTGGAGACGACCGTGCCGTCGGGGGTGGTCACCGGCGTGATCTCACGGGCCCAGAAGCCGTTCTTGATCGCTTCCTCGGCGAGGTTCTGTGAGCGGACGCCGAATTCGTCCATGTCGGCCCGGGTGACGCCCTCGAGCTCGGCGAGGTTCTCGGCGGTCTGGCCCATCGCCACGTAGATGTCGGGCAGGGCGCCGTCCTCGCGCGGGTCGTGCCACGGCTCGCCGCCACCCTCGGCGCGCTTGGTGGTGCGCGCGTAGGCGTCGGCGAAGGCCGGGTTCTGCCACGGACCGCCGACGGCGGCCTGCGCGTCGGCCGGCAGGCCGTCGGAGTTGCCGCGGGCGAAGCGTGACACACACTCGACGCCGGCGGAGATGAACACGTCGCCCTCGCCGGCCTTGATCGCGTGGAACGCCATCCGGGTCGTCTGCAGCGAGGAGGCGCAGTAGCGGGTGGTGGTGGCGCCCGGCAGGTGGTCGAACCCGAGCAGGGTGCTGACCACGCGGGCGATGTTGAAGCCCTGCTCGCCGCCGGGCAGACCGCAGCCGAGATACAGGTCTTCGATGTCCCGCGGGTCGAGCTCGGGGACCTTGGCGAGCGCGGCGCGGACGATGGTCGCGGCGAGGTCGTCGGGGCGGAGGTCGCGCAGTGATCCCTTGGCGGCACGGCCGATCGGGGACCGGGCGGTGGCGACGATGACAGCTTCCGGCATACCACCGACGCTACTGCAGGGTAATGAGGCGGGCGAGCGCGTGTGAGAAATCTGCAGATTCAGTGCACGTTCAGTGCAGCTTGTTCCGCGCGGTCTTGTTCCGCGCGGTCTCGTTCAGCGCGTCTCGTTCAGTGCAGGAATCCTCGGACCGCGGCGGCCTCCTCGACGGCGGGCAGCAGTGCGTGCGCCCACACCCTGTAGCCGTCGGCGGAGGGGTGGAATCCGTCGTGGCACAGGGTGCCCGCGTCGGCCCGGAACACCGCGCCGGTGCGCGTGCCCAGGTCGACGACCACCGCACCGGCCGCGCCGGCGGCCGTGGCCTGCTGCTTCGCCACGCCCCGGCTGCGCCAGCCGAGCAACTGCCGCAGGGGTGGCGCGAACGCCCGCAGCGCCCCGAAGTCCGGGCAGGTGCCGACGACCACGGGAATGCCGGCGTCGCGCAGGCGCCGGCAGGCGGATCCGAGATATTCCGCGGCGTCCGAGCCGCGACCGAGGTGCGTCACGTCGTTGGTGCCCACGAGGATGACCGCGACGTCCGGTGCCGGGCCGACCAGGGCCCGCGCCACCTGCGTCGCGAGGTCGGAGGAGCGGGACCCGGCGACGGCGACGCTGGACAGCTCCACCCGCCGCCCCGCCGTGCCCTCCGCGAGCAGCGCCGCCAGCTGGCCGCCGACGGTGTCGGCGACCCGGTCGACGCCCACCCCGAGCGCCGTGGCGTCGCCGAGCAGCACCAGGCGCATCGGCGGCTTGCCCACCGCGCCGACCGACGACCGCATCGCCAGGCGCATGTCGGGCTTCGCATACGAACGGGCCCGCGCGGCCATCGCCTGCGCCGCGAGGACAGCGGCGCCGCCGACCGTGCCGGCGATCACGGTGACCGTGGCCATCCGCGCCAGCCGCTTGATCGTGATCATGTCGACTCCTGAGGGTAGCGGTCCTCGGTGCGGTCGGGCTCCCGCGCCGCCTGCTGTGGCAGACGATGCCACACGCGGTGCCGCAGCTGTGCCCAGCGGCCCGCCGGGCCGTGCTGGTTGCCGGCCACCTGCGCGGCGCTGACCTCGGTGCCGGGACGCTGCGCGGCCTCCGCGGCGGCGCGCTGCAGGGACCGCACGCCCTCGCCGGCCTTCAGCGCCGCGGTCAGCGGCGTCGCCACGTCGGGCTCGGTCAGCGACGCGACCACCGTCGGCAGCACCGCCTGCGCGGCCGCCAGATACCCGGCGCCGGAGGGGTGGAAGCGGTCGAAGCTGAACATCCGGTCCGGCTCGGTGTAGAACAGCTCGCCGAGCAGGTCGCCGAGCGACACGGTCCGGCCGCCGGCCTCGACCACCGCGATCGTCTGCGCCGTGGCCATCTGCCGGCTCCAGTGCCGGGCCAGCCAGCGCAGCGGCGGCTGGATCGGCCGGATCGTGCCCAGGTCGGGGCAGGTGCCGACGACCACCTGGATGCCCTCGGCCCGCAGCCGGCGCACCGCGTCGACCAGGTGCCGCACCGCGAGCGGCACGCTCACCCGGTGCGTGACGTCATTGCCGCCGATGCAGATCACCGCGACGTCGGGGCGGTGCCGCAGCGCCACGTCCACCTGCGGCACCAGCCCGCGCGACTCGCAGCCGACGACGGCGACACAGCGCATCCACACTGGACGCTGCTGCTGCTGGGACAGGCCGGCCGCGACCGCCGCGGCGAACGTCTCGCTGGGCAGCTCCGCGCCGTAACCGGCGGCGGAGGAGTCGCCGAGCACGACCAGGCGGACCGGCTCGCCGGGCAGGTGCGCCCCATAGGTGCCGTCGGCGCGCGGGGGAGGGCTCACGACCTGGGGGATCACACGACGGGCCAGCAGCGCCTGCCCGATGACCACCCCGTACAGCAGCGCGCTCGCACCCGCGATACCGCCGCCGCCGACGGCCGCCGCCGTGGCGATCCGCCGCACCTGCTCCGACCGAAGCTTCAACCCGCCCATCGCCCTTTCCCGCCTCCCGCCGTCTTTCAGCGCATTCTGCTGCGCCTCGGCGAGGCTAACCGCCACTGCGCAAGTATCCGCCTCTCCCGGTAAAGATCCCGATCGTCCTCATCCCGACCGATCGGGCCCGCGGGCCGGCTCCACCCGGACCGGCACCCCACCGGTCCGGATCATCGTCCCAGCCGAGGTGGTCTCCTCCGGTTGCCCGCCGGTAGCAGTCGACAAAACCCTTCGGCGCATGCGTCATTTCTACCGCGCGCCCTTCGTGACAGACACCGTTACATTCATAGCCAGACGAGAGAGGGCGGCGATCATGGCGGACAGCACGCTGCGACGGCGGATGGCGTGGACGGCTCTGCTGAGGGTCTTCAAGCCCGGCACGCCCGGGCTCGGCAAGCGCCTCAGCGCCCTCCCGCGGATGGTGAGGGCGACGGTCAAGGGGGAATACGACGGCGGCACCCGGCTGGCGCTGCTGGCCGCCTCGGCCGTCTACATCATCTCCCCGATCGACGCCGTGCCGGAGCTGTTCCTGCTGGTCCTCGGCGTCGTCGACGACCTGGCGATGGCGACCTACTTCGCCGGTGCCCTGCTCGACGAGCTGGAGCGCTTCCTCGAGTGGGAGAAGCAGCGCGACAACGTGATTCCAGGACACGTCGTCAAGTAGCTCCGGCGGGCGCTATACGCTGGCCGGGTGCGCTATTACGACAACGTCGTCGAATTGGTGGGCGATACGCCCCTCGTCCGGCTCCGCAACGTGACGGACGGGATCTCCGCCACCGTCCTGGCCAAGGTCGAATACCTCAATCCCGGCGGCAGCGTGAAGGACCGCATCGCGCTGCGCATGGTCGAGGACGCCGAGAAGGCCGGCCTGCTCAAGCCCGGAGGCACGATCGTCGAGCCGACCAGCGGCAACACCGGGGTCGGCCTCGCGCTCGTCGCGCAGTTGCGTGGCTACAAGTGTGTCTTCGTCTGCCCTGACAAGGTCAGCGAGGACAAGCAGAACGTGCTTCGGGCGTACGGCGCCGAGGTCGTCGTCTGCCCGACCGCCGTCGCCCCCGAGGACCCGCGGTCCTACTACAACGTCTCCGACCGGCTGGCCCGCGACATCCCCGGCGCGTGGAAGCCCGACCAGTACGCCAACCCGGCCAACCCCCGCTCCCATTACGAGACCACCGGCCCCGAGGTCTGGGAGCAGACGGCGGGCAAGGTCACGCACTTCGTGGCCGGCGTCGGCACCGGCGGCACTATCTCCGGCGTGGGCCGCTACCTCAAGGAGGCCTCCGGCGGCGCCGTCCGCATCGTCGGCGCCGACCCCGAGGGCTCCGTCTACTCCGGTGGCACCGGCCGGCCGTATCTCGTCGAGGGCGTCGGCGAGGACTTCTGGCCCACGACGTACGACCGCGACGTCTGCGACGAGATCGTCGAGGTCTCCGACAAGGAGTCCTTCGACCTGACCCGCCGCCTGGCCCGCGAGGAAGGCCTGCTCGTCGGCGGCTCCTGCGGCATGGCCGTCGCGGCCGCGCTCAAGGTCGCCCGCGAGGCCGCCCCCGACGCCGTCGTGGTCGTGCTCCTCCCCGACGGCGGCCGCGGCTACCTCAGCAAGATCTTCAACGACGACTGGATGGCCCGCTACGGCTTCCTGCGCACCGCCGCCGAGCTCCCCACCGTCGCCGACGTCCTGGTCGGCAAGGACGGGCGCATGCCGCAGATGGTCCACGTGCACCCCAACGAGACCGTCCGCGACGCCATCGACTACATGCGTGAGTACGGCGTCTCCCAGCTCCCCGTGCTGAAGGCCGAGCCCCCGGTGGTGACCGGCGAGGTGGCCGGCTCGATCGCCGAACGTGACCTGCTCGACGCCCTCTTCACCGGCCAGGCCCACCTCCACGACATCGTCGAACGCCACATGGGCGACCCCCTGCCCATGATCGGCGGCGGCCAGCCCGTGAGCGAAGCCGTGGCGCTGCTGGAGAAGGCCGACGCCGCCGTGGTCCTCATCGACGGCAAACCCGCCGGCGTCATCACCCGCCAGGACCTCCTGGCGCATCTGAGCTAGCTGCCCATGATCCGGAAGACTTGTCGTCCGGGCGACAACAAGTCTTCCGGATCATGGCGTTATGCCGACAGCGATATCGCGGGCAGCTCGAACCAGCGCAGGGCCTCGAAGTTGGCGGAGACGACGCCGTCGGGCTGGGCGACCTGGGAGATCTGCGAGACCTCCGCGACGATACGGGCGGCCTCGTCCAGGTAGCCCTCCAGCGCGGACTCCGGGGCCCGCTCGTGCCTGGACGGCCAGCGCAGCTCGCCGTCGGCGTCGTAGCGCAGTTCCGACAGGCGCAGCGGCGGCTCGACCAGGCCGTCCTTGTGCTTCCAGAGTCCGGTGTACGGGTCGAAGCGGTACTGCGGCAGCAGCGCCCAGCCGTTCGTGGCCACGAAGTGCACGGCGTCGATGATGTAGCGCAGGACGGTGTCGGAGATGAAGTAGTTGAAGCTGACCCGCACCCAGCCCGGTTTGATGCCCTCGCAGCCGGCGATGATCTCCTGCTCGAAGCGCTGCGAGCGCTCGATGTCGATGCCGAGGAGGCGGTGGCCGTAAGGGCCGGCGCAGGAGCAGCCGCCGCGGGACTGGATGCCGAACAGGTCGTTGAGCAGCGACACCACGAAGTTGTGGTGCAGGTAGCGGCCGCCGGGGCGCTTCACCACGAACGACACGATCGACAGTCGCGACGCGTCCAGGTTGCCGAGGATCTCGATGTTGGGGTTGGTCTTCCACGAGGTGATCGCCTCGCGCAGGAAGCACTCCTCGAGATCACGGATGGTGTCGGTGCCGACGGCCTGCTTGAGCTGGAAGACCAGGCCGGCCCGGATGGACTCGACGATCGCCGGCGTGCCGCCCTCCTCGCGGTGCGCGGCGTCGGCGATGTAGTGGTGGTCGGTCGGGTTGACGTAGTCGACGGTGCCGCCGCCGGGCACGGTGGGGACGCGGTTGCGCAGCACCTCGCGGCGCACGACGAGGACACCCGGTGTGCCGGGGCCGCCGGCGAACTTGTGCGGCGAGATGAAGACCGCGTCCTTGTACTGGCCGGGGCCCGGGCCGTACATCGCCACATCGACATACGGCGCCGCGGCGGCGAAGTCCCAGAAGGACAGCGCGCCGTGCTCGTGCAGCAGCGCCGAGATCGCGTGCGTGTCGCTCACGATCCCGGTGACGTTGGAGGCCGCGGAGAACGACCCGATCTTCAGCGGCCGGTCGGCGTGCCGCGCGAGCTCCGCCCGCAGGCGCGACAGGTCGATGTGACCGTTGTGATCCTCCGGGATGACGACGACGTCCGCGATGGACTCCCGCCACGGCAACTCGTTGGAGTGATGCTCGAAGGGGCCGATGAACACCACCGGGCGATCGGCGGCCGGGATGTGCGCCGACAGGTTGTAGCGGTCGTCCAGCTCGGCGGGCACCCGCAGGCCCAGGATGTGCACCATCTTGTCGATCGCGGCCGTCGAGCCGGACCCGGTGAAGATGACGACCGTCGCCGCGTCGCCGCCGGCGGCGTCGTTGATGATCTGGCGGGCGTCCTCGCGCAGGCGGGTCGTCTGCAGTCCGGTGCCGGAGGACTCGGTGTGGGTGTTGGCGTACCGCGGCAGTACCTCGTCACGGATGAACCGTTCGATGAAGTCCAGCGCCCGTCCTGACGCTGTGTAGTCGGCGTAGGTGACCCGGCGCGCCCCGTAGGGACCCCACATCACTTGGTCGTCACCGATGACGGCGTCGCGGATGCGCTGCAGCAGGGGGCTGTCCATGGCGCCATTATCGCCCGCCGCCACGCCGTCCCCTTTCGAGTGGTCGCACGTGAATCGCACAGGCTGTCCGCCCACGCGTGGACCCGGACCGTTTACGTTTCGTCCGGAGGTTCTCAGGTGGTTCCGCAGAGTTTGGGGGTAGGGAAGTTGGTCAGTGTCGACCAGTCCGAGCCAACAGACGTCGTCGATCGGCTGCTGTGGCGCGACGCCACCCAGATCCTGAGCCGGCACGCCGAGTCGGACGGTGACGGCCAGTGCATCTGGTGCGGGCGGGAGTGGCCCTGCGCGCCGCGCCGGCTCGCGGAGAACGCGGAGGCCGCGTCGCGGCGGCCGTGGAACGAGGCGTGGACCGCCCGGCACGACCTGTACAGCCTCAGGACGATGCCCGACTGGCGGATCGACCTCGGTGCGCCGCAGCGTTCGCGGGGCGGCTGGCACCGCGCCGGCGGAAACCGGGGAACCTTTCTCTAGCACGTTCGTTGATCTCAGCGGTGACTTCGGCGCACCCGCCAGGTGCCACGGTCACCGCGACACAAAGACCCGCCCGGGCACGGTTGTCGGCATGCCTCCGTCGACTCCGAACGCCTCCGGCCAGGCGGTCCTCCCCAGGGATCGGGCGGGTCTACACGGCAGGCGAGGGCACACGTTTCGTGGTTCCCCCGCATATATCGCGATGGTGTGCCCTCGCCTGCCAAAACCCCTGCACACGCCGGACGGCCCGGTCTCCTCACGGAGGCCGGGCCGTTTCGCGTGTTCGGGGCCGCTACTCCGCGAAGAACGAGAACGCGGTGGTCGCGGTGTGGATGTTCGTGCCTCCCGGCGCGACGACCTTGACCGGGCACACGCCGGAGAAGTTGCCGGAGCCGAGGCCGGCCGCGTCGTCCGCGATGCCGGTGGTCGGCGTCTTGACGCTGATCGAGGTGCCCGCCGCGTTGAGCGCGAAGGCGGTGCCCGCCACGCCGCAGAAGTTCACGCCGGTGGCGCCGGTGAGGGTACCGGTGATCGTGACCGTGGTGGCGGTGTTGATCTTCCCGGACGCCGGGGTCATGGCGGTGACGACGGGCACCGTGACGACGCTCGTGCCGAGGTCGGCGGCATTCCACGTCTTGGTGACACCGTTGTGCGTGATGGACAGGTTGCCGCTGGCCATGCCGGTGGCGGTCTTGCCGACGAACCAGTTGCCGTTCTCGGTGGTGCCCGACGGCGCGGTCGTGAAGAGGGTGCCGTCGGTCTTCTTGTAGACCTTGACCTCGGTCAGCGGCTTGCCGCCCAGGCTGGCGGACAGCGAGTTCGCCGCGCCGCTGAACGTGAAGTTGCTGTCCGCCTTGACGCGGACGTACTGGCCGCCGGTGGAGACGAACCGCTTGATCTGGTCCGAGGAGTTCAGCGCGCTGCTCATGTCGGTGACGACCGGCGCGGTGCTGTCCAGCGCCGGCGGCGCGACGAAGATCAGGCCGGAGAGGGCCTTGGTGAGCGTGCCGCCGCTGTTGGCGAAGTTGATCGCGATCGTCTCGGAGGCGACGCCCGACGTCGGCGCACAGCCGCCGGTGGGGGTCTTGACCGCCAGTGAGGTCGCCGCGGTCACTATGTAGAAGTCGAGACCCTGGCAGTCGGAGTCGGCGCCGAGGTCGACGCTCGCCACCGATCCCTCGTCGAGGGTCGCGCCCGTCAGGCCGGTGACGGTGATGATGATGACCTGCTTCTCCGTGTCCGCGGCGACCTTGCCGCCGGTCGGGGAGGTGATCGTGACCGCGGTGGCGGCCGGAGCGGCGTGGGCCACCGTCGGCAGGGCGATCAACGATGCGGCGCTGAGCAGCGTTGCCGCGGCGGTGCCCGTGCCGGCCAACCTGGCGCGGCGGGAGTGCGCGAAGAACATTGAGCAGGGTCCTCTCAGGTGCTGAACGGCCGACTGTTTCGGGCAGCCGCGCGGGCTTTGCCTGCTCACTCAAAGTAACATTCTGAATGCGCAGAGTTGTGAAAATCGTTCAGGAATCACGGTTTCATCGGCGTCGAAGCGAGCGGCGGCCCGGAGTCACGAGGACTCCGGGCCGCCGGTGCTTTTCGCGATGGATCAGGCCGCCAGCATGAGGTAGTCGGCGACGGTGAAGGTCGAACCGCTGGAAATGATCGACTGGGTGTAGTTGGCGTTGAGCTGGGCGCCGATGGCACCGCTGCTGACGACCGTCACGGTGTAGGTGCCGTTCGGGATCGGCACGCCGGAGTGCAGCGTCAGCGACGGGGTCGCCGCGGTCGCGGTGGCCGCGTTCGACAGGGTCGGCACACCGGCCGAGACGCTGAGGATCCGCGTACCGTTCGGGATGCCCGGACCCGCGATGGACCGCCCGACGTCACCGGCGTTGAAGCCGGCGGCGGCCGAGGTGCTCAGCGTCGCCGAGCCGGCGGTGGTCGCCGCGTCGGCGATGACCCGGTTGGTGTTCAGGGTCATGGCCGTCACGGCCGACGTGGTGTTCTTCGACAGCGTCACGTGCGTCGAGTCCGTGAAGGACAGGATGCTGGTGCCGGTCGGGATGCCCGTGCCGGTCACCGCCATGCCGACGTCCGTCGACGAGAAGGTGCAGGTGGTGCTGCTGGCCGAGCCGACCACGGCTGCGGAGCTCGTGGCGACGGTGCAGCCGGAGAGCGCCCGGGTGGTGTTCGCGTTGGCGAAGCCGTTGCCCTGCGTGTACAGCGTGCAGACGAGTTCGGTGTCGTCCACGACCGTGACGTCGAGGCACTCGGCGACCTGTGCGGTGGTCTTGACCGTGGCGGGCGAGCCGGCCGCCGGGTTGTAGACGCCCCGGACCAGGTAGACGTGCGCCTTGGTGTTGTCGGGCGTCTGACCGCCGGAGGAGTTGCCGCTGAAGTCGAGCGCGGAGAAGCCCACGCCGGTGATGTCGAGGTCGGTGCCCGCGGCCCGGTTGTTCGGCGAGTTCTTCGGCGTCACCGTGATGCCGTTGGTGTAGCTGAAGACGTTCGGCTTCGTGACCGTGCCACCGGCGGTGGTCACGGACAGCGGGAATGGACCGCCGGCGGAGTGCGCCGGGACGGTCGCGGTGAAGGACAGGTTGTCGCCGGCGACCACGATGTTGGTCAGCGGCGAGCCGCCGAGCGTCGCGGTCATGCCGACGCCGCCGGTCGGGATGTTCGTGCCGGTGACGGTGATCGTCGTGCCGCCCTCGGCGGGGCCGGTGGCCGGCGACACGTTGTTGATCGTCGGGACCGGGCCGACGATGTACTGCACACCGGAGCCGGCGATCAGCGGGCTGTTCGCGTTACCGACGGTGTTGCCGCTGTACGCGCAGATGTACCAGTCCTCCGTCGTGAAACCACCCGCGTTGACCACGCCGGACGGGACGGCGACCGACAGCTTGTTCGTCGGTGGTGTGCCGCCCAGGATCTTCACCCCGGCGGCCGGCACCGTGACGACGGTGACGCTGATGGCCGAGAAGGTCGAGGTGCAGCCGCTGTTGTTCTGGAACTGCACGTACACGGAGCCGGTGTTGTAGACCTTGCCGGGGGAGGTCACGGTGATCGTGTTGCCACCGCCGGTCGGGCCGGACGTCACGTTCGGCACGAGGTTGCCGTTGAGCGTGAACGTCTGGTCGCTGGTGTTGAGCAGGGACGAGCCGGCCGCGTTGTAGACGCAGACGAGGTAGTTGGCGGTGACCTGCGACGGGTTGCCGAGCAGCACGAGCGACGCCGGGACCGTCACGTCCAGGACGGTGGCGGAGGTCAGCACGATGTTCGCCGCGGGCACCTCGGTGACACCACCGGTCTGGGTGATCGGGTCCGAGGCGCTGGCCGGCGTCGGGGTCAGGGCGGCGACCCCGCACGCGGTGTTGCTGGCCGACTTCCACTGGAACTGCACGCGCGACGTGTTGGTGAACGTCGCGCCGGCGTCGGTCACGGTGACCACCGTGCCGGCGGGGCCGGTGCTCGGCGAGATCGTCGTGGCAGCGAATGCCGGTGCCCCGGTCGCGACCAGGCCGGCCGCCACGAGTGTCAGAACGGCGCCGATGCGCGCCGCGGCGACACCGCGTTGCTTTGTCTTGACTTGCACTGTGGTTCCTCCGTCAGACACCGCGGGATGGGAGCGATCGATGGGAACGGATCACCTGGAAAACAGGGACACGCATACCGAATCGTCACTCAAAGTATCAGGGAGGTTGCTGAGAGTTACCGCGAACTGCGAAGGTTGCTCACACTTCGCGAGGGCGCCGACTCCGGGCCCGTGTCCGCCGTACGCCCCTGGTTTCCGCCCGGTTCACACGGCGCGGGCCTCGGCACCGCTCGTGTCGGCGCCACGATGACCCTGTGGATGCCCGACACCTCGCCCAAGGGCCACTACACCGGCACCCTGACCCTGATCGGTGCCTGACCCGGGCGTGCAACAGACTCCGTGCGCTGCTTCGTGTAGGGAGGCGAGCAAGGGGGTCGGTTGACATTCGAGGAGTTCGTCGCGGTGCGGCTACCAGCGCTCCTGCGGCAGGCGACGGCGCTGGCCGGGGATCCGCACCTGGCCGAGGACGTCGTGCAGGACGTGCTCATCAAGGCGCAGCCCAGATGGGCGCGGATCTGCGAGCTGGACGTGCCGGAGCGGTACGTCCGCAAGATGATCGTGAACGAGCTGCTGTCGGCGCGCCGCCGGGTCGCCGCCGCGATCCGTCGGGAGCGGGCGCAGCCGCCGGTCCGGGAACAGGAGCAGGACCGGGCGGAGCAGGTCACGCAGCGGGACGCCCTCGTGCGGCTGATCCGCGCGCTCCCGCCCCGGCAACGCATCGTCATCGCGTTGCGCTACTACGAGGACATGGCCGACGGCGACATCGCCGCGCTGATGGGCTGCAGCCTCGCGACGGTGCGCAGCCAGGCATCACGGGCACTCGCCAAGCTGCGATCCGTCGCGGAGCTGCAACCCGTCCAGGAGGAACGATGATCGACAGCGAAGCGATCCGGGCCGCGTTCGGCGCCATCGCCGACGAGGCGCAGTCCCCGGAGCGGATCCGCGCCGGCCTGGCCACCCGGGCGCGGCACCACCGGCAGCGCCGGCTCGTCCTCCGGGTCGCCGGAGCAGGCGTCGCCGTGGGTGCCGCCGGCGTGGGCGTGTGGCGCCTGACGCGGGAGCCGGAAACCGGCTTTCCCGAGGTCGCCGGAGGCCCCGGAGGCGGCTGGCTCAAGGTCCCCCTGCGCTACCGCCCGGCCTGGCTGCCCGGCGGCTACGGGCAGTACCAGCGCTCCATCGTCGTGGTCGGCGACCGGGCGCCCGTCGTGTCGCTGGACTGGCGGCGCGGCACCGACGCGTCGATCTCGCTGATGATCGGATGGCACGACTCGCTCGTTCGGCCCGAGGGGCGGACCGAGACCGTCGACGTGCACGGCGTCGCCGGGCGACTGGTCCAGACGGAGAGCTCCGGCAACGCCGCCTATGTCACCTGGCAGCCGCCCGGCGGGCCGCAGCTGATCGTCGCCGTGCTGGACGAGGACGCGCCCGGGGAGCAGCGGGCGACGGCCCTGCGCGTGGCGCGGTCGGTCCGGCCGGACCAGCGGGAGACCTACGTCGGCCCGCGCCTCGGCTGGCTCCCGGACGATCTGGCCGGCAGACCCTGGCGGCTCAGCCAGGGGTACCAGGGACAGCAGTGGATCCAGGAGATCTCGGCCACCGGCGCCGGGGAGCGGCAGCTCCACCTGCTGATGGGGCCCGACGCGCACAAGGACCTGGCCGACCACACCACGGTCCTGCCGGTGCAGCTGGACGGCCTCGCCGGCTGGTACGCGCCGGACAGCCGGCACCTCTTCCTGACCCTGGACGACGGCGTCCAGGTGCTCCTCGGCCTCGACGCGGTCGACGGCCAGACCGAGGAGCCCGGACAGGTGCCCCCCGAGCTGACCCGGATCATCGAAGCGCTCGACCACGGACCCTGGCCGGACATGACCTGGGTGGGCAGCCGATAGGCGCGTGCTACGCGGGCAGCGAGCCGACGCCGATCGGGCAGGTCATGCCGTTCGGGCCGTGGTTGCAGTAGCCGTACGGGTTCTTAGACTCTGGCGGGCAAGGTAGTATTCTGCTTGCCGTGATCAACGCGAGTCCCGCCACGTACGTCCGCCAGTCCAGCGCCCGCCGGAACAAGTCCGAGGCAAGCCCGGAGACCCAGCGTGCCGCGACCGGGGAGCGGGCCGCCGCTGACCACCCCGGCCGTGAGCTGCGCCGCTATGAGGACATCGGCAAGAGCGGTTACGACACCGACGTGATCCGCCCGGACTATGACCGGCTGATCGAGGACATCAGGGCTGGCCTTGTGACGCACGTCTATGTGTACTACGTCTCTCGGCTGACCCGGCAGGACCCGAAACAGGCGCTCGCCGAGCTGCTGCCGCTGCTGGCCGTTGGCCTGACGATCACCTCGACCACTGAGGGCACGTTCGGCCCGGACAACACGATGGACCTGATCCACCTGCTGCTACGCCTCGACGCTGCCCACAACGAGAGCGCCAACAAGTCGAAGGCTGTTCGGGGCGCAAAGGCCCTCGCCCGCGCCGCCGGGGGTCATGTCGGCTTGGCGCCGTACGGCTTCGCCACCGTCGAACGGATCGAGCAGACGCCCGACGGCCGCCCCGTCGCTATCCGCGCTCTGGTGATCGAGCGGGCCGAGGCACGCGCGCTGCGGTTTGCCGCCCGCGCCGTCCGTTGGGGTCACGCCGTCCACGCCGTTGTCCGCTACTTCGAGCGCCGGGGCGTGGCGACCCGTGGCGCCACCGTCGGCGGCACCCGCGCCGCGTCCGGCTGGTCCGACCGGATGCTTGGGCTCCGGCTGCGTGACCCGCGCATCGCCGGCCTGCCCGCCGTACTGACGGTGGACGCGAAAGGGAACACGACCGGCTATGGCGTGGCGACCGGCGTGCCTGGTGAGCGCGCGCTGCCGGCGCCCGATGGTGCCATCGTCCCGCCCGACGAGTTCTGGGCGCTCCAGAGCGCTCTCAACGGGCGCGGGGGCAATCCGTGGCGCGCTGGCGACACGCCGTCGCTGCTCGCCGGCCTGGGCATCCTGCTCTGCGAGTGCGGGCGCCCGATGAAGTCTCGCCGCTTCAACGCCTCGCCGACCCGCAACTCCTACATGTGCAGCGCACCCGCCGGTCGGCATTCGTGCACGGTGTCGATGGCCACGCTGGACGCCTACGTCCGGTTCCGCATTGGCCGGCTGCTCGACAGCATCGACCCGGCCGACCCTGACGACCAGGACGCCGCCGTTGTGCTCGCCGAGGCCGCCCGCCGCTACGCCGCCGCGAACGTCGACCCGGCCGCCGCCGCTCAGCGCGCGATGGTGGCCGCCGAGCTGGCCGAGGCGTCCGCATCGCTTGACCGGCTGGCCGAGACGCTGGCGACCGCCACGGGCGCCGCCGCGCGGGTGGTCGGGCACCAGGTGACCGCCACAGGCGCTCGCGTGGATGCCCTCACCACGTCGCTCGCCGCGCTCGACGAGGCAACGGCGCCCACGGTCCCGCTGACCGGCTGGACATCCGGTGAGTACGGCGATGAGGGCTCATGGTGGGACTCCGCGCCGATCGCGGACCGTCGCGAGTTCGTGGGTCAGTTCGTCGACCGGATGACCGTCCGCCGCGCCGCCGAGAAGGGTGGCCGGCCGACCCGCTCTGACCCGTGGGGAGCGATCGCTGCGCGCGTGGATCTCGATTGGGCCGCGCCCGCCTGACGCCCGACTCCCCGCAGACCCCCAACCCCGACCACAGACGTAGGAGAGCACCCGTGACGATCGATCTCCCCGCCCGCGCCTATGACCAGGGCTACGCCGATGGCTGGGCGTCCGGCGTTGAGGAAGGCGTACGCCTCGCGCTGGACTGCGAGCGGCTGCGCCTGGCGCGTACGGCGATGCAGGGCAGGTACGACGCTGCCCACATCGAGCAGCGCCGTGCGTGCGGGCAGGTGGGCCGATGCTGCGCGGCTCGCCGACGTGATGGCCCGCCGTGCCGAGGTGCTGCGCCGGCTCGATGCTGCGATGGATGACGACGAGTAGCACTGAACGGCTCCACAGGAGCCCCGTAGAGCCTTCAGAACCGGCAGGCCCACCAACTTGGTACCTGCCCGGTTCTGCATGTCGGCACCGGCCCGCAGGGCTGGCGCGTGATGCCGCCGCGTGTGGGCTGCTGTGCCGGCTGCCGGCCGTGCACCGGGGGGCTGCTGCGGTCAAGTGCTCCAGGTGCTCTCAAGTGCTCTTTTACCCCCCGTTTTCGAGAGTCGCCGAGCGACAGAGCTATTTCCTCTCTATAGGAAAAAAAATAACCAAATCTAGCGGCTGGTCTCGAAAACACCCCTCGAAAGAGCACCCGGACCACTTGCCCGGCCCGCCGCCGGCCCCCCGACAGCGCCGCGCACGGCCCGGCCGCACACATCGGCTTCGCTGGCGTAGTAACCCGGTGCCTCCACCACGCCGCCAGCCGATCGACGGCTCTCCCTGCGCGCCGCCTGGCCAATCCGCACACTTTGCGGTTCCCGGCGCAGTATCCCTGTGGCCAGGAAAAGAAGCGTTTCCCCGGCCCCACCCCGGCCCGCCGTGTATGGCGCGCCGGTCGCGCCACCCGAGCCCTGATCAGCCGGAGTCGACAGAGATGCACCTCTGTCGGCCCCCGTTGACCAGGGCTTTTTCGTCTCAGAGAGGAACGCCAAGATGCTCACCCTCACCCCTCCGGCTGCGGTCGCCACCCGCCCCGCCGAGCCCACGCCGTACCCCGACCTCGCGGACGTGATGACCACGCGCGCCCTCGCGTTGCTGGCGGACGACACTGTGCGCCCGAGCATCCGCGAGCGCCTGGCGGCTCTGCTGCTCACGCAGGCCGCCGCTCTGCGCGAGGGGCTGCCCGCATGACGGCCGCTGTGACGATCGCCGAGATGGCGTTGGCGGATGCAATTGCTCGTGCGCGCCCGCTCGCCGATGCGATCAACGCACTGCCGGATGTGGCACTGCCGCGCGATGCCGGCCCGCCGCTGGCCGAGCTTCGGTCGCTGCGGCAGCTTGCCGTTGGCAACATGTGGTGGCTCGACCTGCCCGACCACGTAACCGAACTGTTCAACGCGGGCCGCGAACGCCACGACGTGACCTGTGCCCGTTGCCGCCGCACGGTGTCGGTCCGGCCCGCCGGGGGTCGAGGCAGGCCGCGCAGCGCGGCATGTGGTCTGCCCGACTGCGCACGCGTTGTGGCATGGCGGAAGTCGCTCGATTTCGTGCGCGCCAACGCGGCCGTGATGGGCACGGACATGCTGTTGGCCGCAGAGCCGCTCATCGAGGGGCTGGAGTTGCTGGCTGCCGGATCGCCGTGATCACCGACGACGACGATCTCAACGAAGAGACCGACCTCGATACTGACGATGCTATATGGCTCCCGGCCTCGACTCTGGCCCGCCTGGTGGGCCGCGACCCGGCCGCCGGCCTGCACGTGGTCTGGTCCGGCGCCAACTCGACGGAAGCCGCCGACATGGCGCGTATTCGCATGGACCTCCGCCGCGTCGAGGCAGAGATGCGCCGCAGCAACAGGTTCTGACCCATCGGTGCCCACATCGGACACCCCTAGACCGCCGGTCGGCTGCCGGGGCGCGGCCCGTCTTGACGGGTACCGCTGCCCGCTCGTAGATGGCAGACCGGCCGGCACCTAACGCCGATGCGCGCGAATGCGGCGGGCGCATCGGTACCGCGCGATCCGTGAGGCGTCTCGGATACCGCGCCACGCTGCCTCGGCGGCCCGGCTGGAGTTTCGCTCCTTCGCCAGCCACCGCCGGGGCGGCACCCCAACGCACAGACTCCCGCGCCGCCCTCGCGACGCCGCGCGGGTACTGGCCTGTCTCGCGAGCAGGCCACGCACCAACCTCCGACCGGGCGACCGCCCGGCCTGCCACCGCGCGCACGGCTGAGCCCTACGCGCTACCGAAGGAATGCCACCATGGCACGCAACACGAACAACACCCCCGACCCTCGCGCCGCCGCGAAGGCCGAGTTGGACGCCGCCGAGACGGCGTACCGCGACGCCGACGACGCTTACGGCGACGCCGAAGACGCGCTGACCGATCTCGAAGCCGCCCCGGCCGAGTACAAGGCAGCCGTTCGCAAGGCGCTGCGCGACGGTACCGACGCCCCGGCCCCGTTCGACACCCTCGCGCATGAAGTCCGCCTGGACGAAGCGCGCAAGACGCTGCGCCGGGCGGAGGTTCTCCGCCGCCGGGCCGACAACGTCGTTACCGCCGCCCGCGCCGCCGCTGCGGTCTACGAAGTGCCCGACGCTATCGAGACCGCCACGGCTGCTGTCACGGCCGCTGTGGACGCGCTGCGGCACCTTGCGGCCCTCCAGCAGACCGCCCGGCGGGATGTCTCGCTTGAGGCCCTCGTGTTCGGGTCGGGGGAAAACGGCGTAGGCATCCTGGCCGCTCTGCCCAACCTGCTGTCCTACCTGGCGAGCGGCACCCGGGACGTGCGTTTCGACCGTGAGCGCATCGCGATCGGCCGCTGACGATGGCCGAGTTCTACGATCCGGCGTTCGCCCGGCTGGTGACTGAGAAGTACATCGGCCGCGACGGGCGCCCGGTGCCGCAGCACGTTCCGGGCCGCGAGCCCTACGAAACGCCCGATGCGCACGCGCGCCGGTTGTACTCGCTGGGCTACACGCTCGCCGACGCCAACGCGCTGGCCGGTATCGCGGGTGACGCCGCCGAGTGAGCACTGCCCGGCCGAGATCGCCCCGCAAGCCTCGCGCGACCAGGTAAGCGCCTGTGTAGGCGCGCTACCTATGAGATGACCTGCGAAAACGTCGCAGCGTGAGCCACAATGTACTTCCTGTGCTCGCTGCGCTAATGGGCCGGTCAGGCGGGCATCCCCCACGGATGACCCGCCCGCCCGGTCGGTGGCGACCCGGTCGACAACGCCGCCCGCCCCGGGCGTATCGAGGCGACCCCGCTGCGTCGACCACGCCCGGCCGACTGCCGCCCGTCGCCTGCCTCGCCGCTCGCCTGCACCACCCATGGCGCACGCGTTGACACGATCGAACGTCAGCCCGCTTGTGCTGTGGGTGGCTATCTCGCCCGGCCCGTTGAAACCCCCCGGCCCCCGCTCGTGATGCTGCTGGTGCTGCTGAGCAGCGTCAGCGCAGCGTTGCCGCTCGCACGCAGCGCACGCGGCGATGCACGTCGGTGAACGCGCGTGACTTCGCGGCTCAGCAAGCACAGCGACGCGCACGCACAGCGCACAGCAAGCACGATCACGAGTTGCAGCAACGCGAACGTTCGTCGTTACGAACGACGACAGCGACGCGACAGCAACGCGACGACGACGCGACAAACCGCGCGACGGTCGCCGCGCCGACCTGGGGGGAGACCCCCTCGACACCAGCCGCTGCCCCGGTAGGTATAGCAACAGCCACCGCGTACGGGACTGGAGTTTGAAGATCATCTCTGAAGGAGAGCGACATGCGCCGCCGCCGCATCATTCCGCCCGGAGCGACCGACCCTGGCCCGTACGCGGGTGGCCTGCCCGCGATCATCTGTTCCCGGTGCCACACGGTCCGCGTGTGGACCGACTATCGGCAGAGCGAGACGACCGGCCGCCGCCCGGTGTGCGCATGGTGCGACCGTGGCGCCGACGCTGCCCGCGAAGCCGCCAGGCTGGCCCGGCCGCTTGGCCCAGGTGGCGACCGATGAACGGCCCAGCCGCCCGAGAGTGCCCCGGCTGCGCCCGGTCGCTCCCGCCGGCCGCATTCGGCCGCGACAAGCGCACGGCGGACGGCTGGCACCGCTTGTGCCGTGCTTGCCGCCGGCGTGCGACCCGCGCCGCGCTGTCGGGCCGTTCCGGTCGGGGCGGACCTCGGCCGAGCTAGGGGCACGGTCACGGAATCCGTCGACCGTGCGGCATCCAGTTGCGACCTGGCACGGAACACCTCGACCGTCAGACAGCCCAGGGAACCGTCTCGACCGGCTTTGTTCGGATGTTCGACCGGTACCTGCCCCCGTAGTTCAGCCGGTGCAGCAGGAGCAAGATGTAGTACTCCTGCGACAGAAGAAGAGAGTCGAATAGCGCGGCCCGCCGCAGTCGTTCCGTCGTCTCCTCCGCTGCTGACGAGGGCCGCTGCGGCTCAGGGTGAATGACGCGATTGCGCAGGTCGCAGACCACGTATGGTCCGTCGGTCGGCCTGTTTGCGACCGTCGGCTGCGGGCCTGGCGCGGCAGCGCCCGTCGCTTGCGCGTTTTTCCTCGCTTGCGCGTCTCTTCTCGCTTTCGCGTCCTGCGTAAAGCTGTGCAACTCGGGCAGGTGGCTCGCGTCGACTTGGGTCGAGATGCCAGCGTTGCTGAGCAATAGTCGCAGTCTGCTGTCGTTGTACTTGATCCTTTTGTACTTGTTCTCGCTCCACCCCTGATCATTAAGCAGCGTGGTCCATATGAGCATTTCCAAGCCCGAGTGCAGCGTCATGATTCGCTGTTCGATCCTGCCGCTCAGATTGCCCTGTACCGCCATCGCCAGCAATGGCAACCATTCGTGGGTTTTAGCCCATTCGTCGGCGAATGCCGCAACTACCTTGTCAATTAGGTCACGTACATCTGCACCCCGGTGGAAGTCGAGCCAGGAACCCCAGATGTTTGCGCCGGGGTCGCAGAAGTGCGACTCCCACTGATCCCACACACGGTTGCCGGCCGAGTCGAAGCCCACGGGTAGCGCAGGCGCCACCCAGCGGCCCGAGCCGAACGAGAGCGCAAACTGGAGCGCTGTAAGTATCTCCCGCGCCTGCTCGATACCGAAGTCCTGGCCGTCCGCCCGCCGAATCTCCATCACGTGAGTGATTGCGATGGCTCGATTCTGCCCAATCACCTCGTGGACCTCGGACAAGTCGCGTCGTGCGTCGATCGTGAGCTGCCAGCCTCCGGTGGTATGAACCCAACGACGCCATTGGGCCCGGTCGTCCCCGTCTCCAGACTCCCGAACCGGCAGGTTGCCCCCCAGTCTTGGCAGATTCATCCAATGCGCCACCACGCGCGAAAGGTTGGAATCTTCCGACGCACTCAGCTCCGCTCCGTGCAGAAAGCCGTGATCGACCGATCGCTGCGCCCCGGCGACTGTCCGGTCGCCGTAGGGCAACGGCACCTGAAGCTCAACTGTCCCCGTGTGCATGGCCACGGGTGGCTCTACCTGCCAGACAAGGTCAAGCTCGGGCGAGCAACGCAACTCGATCACGCCTGGTACCTGCTGGCCCTGAAACCCGACCTTGCCGGCGTAGACGCAAATGGTCTCGCCAGGCTGATTGAGGGGATAGACCGGCTGAATTGCGATCGGGGGCGACAGTGGCGGAATCGATGTCACGCCCATCACTTAAGCACGTGGACGTCGAGTCACACGACTTGATTTGCTGGCTCGCTTGAGCGCCGGGCCGCGTGGGATTCGGCGACCCCGGCTAGTCGATGATGCCCGCGCCCCGCAGGATTGCCCGCACCTCGTCGCGCTCGTCGGCAGCCAGCACCGGCCACGCCTTGACGATGCGCCGTGCGAGCGCCGCCGGAGCGTTCGCCGCCCGCGCGCCGGCCGCCGCGATAGCCGCCCGCTCCCCGGGTGCCAGCGCCGCCGCCCGCGCCCGCCCGCCAAGCTTCCCGCGCCCTGCTGGCGACCCGTCACTCACCATGCGGGCGATGCTACCCGGCTAAGCGCGCTTGCACAGCTAAGCACGCTTAGCTACTGTCGGACTCACCCCGTTAGGCGGTCCCGGGGGAGGCTGCAACCTCGTCCCGGGACCTTGATCCGGAAGGCCCCGGACCCTTGACCATTCTCGCTCACTCGCGCCGGCAGGCTGACGCTGTCCGCGTAGAGACCGCGCTGACCGCCCTTTCCGCGTTCGGCCCCGTCGATAGGAGGCAGGCTCGCGCGCTGCTCTCGATGTGGACCGGCCGCCGCACCCTCACCGCCGCTGACCTCGCCGCCGTGCTGGCGGGGGTGACCCGGTGAGCATCCGCGTCATGACCTGGGTTTGGGACAACTCGCCTGTCGGCGGCACCGAGCGCCTCGTGCTGCTCGCCATCGCTGACTGCGCGGCCGACGACGGCACCAACGCCTGGCCCTCGCTGGGGACCCTGGCGCGCAAGGCACGCCTCGACGAGCGGACGGTGCGTCGCATCATCCGCCGGCTGGAGGAGGGCGGCCACCTGGTCGTCGCGGTCGCCGCCGGCCCCGGCGGCACGAACCGCTACACGGTCGTGATGGGTGGGGGCAATTTGCCCCCCGGACAGGATGCCCCCCGGGCAAACGCGCCGACCCCCCGGGCACCTGCGCCCCCTCCCCCCGGACACAGTTACGCCCCCCGAACGTCCTTTAACGTCCCTAGAACGTCCAAGCGCGCAAGCGCGCGGGAGATCCCCGGAAGCAACAGCAATGGCGCGCCTACGGCGCCCCGTGGCGCTGCGCTGCCGACGCCCCGCGCCGAAGCGTGCCAGCGGCACCCCGGGAGCCCTGCAAGCAACTGCGGCCCGTGCCGCGCCGAGGCCCTTGGAGGTGCCGCGTGAACGCCCGCCGCTTCGCCTCGATCGCCGGAACGATCGCCGTGACGACGATCGCCGCTATCGCGTCGTACGACCACATGCGCGAGCTTGCCGAGCGCGCCGGACAGGCCCCGATCCTCGCCGCACTCTTGCCGCTGTCGGTCGACGGCATGGTGTTGGTCGCGACGCTGGCCCTGGGCGACGGCCGCCGCTCGAAGTGGTCGGCGTGGCTCGCTTTCCTCGTCGGCGTGGCCGCGAGCCTCGCCGCGAACGTCATCGTTGCACCGCCCGGCATCGTGGCGCGCGTCGTGTCCGCCTGGCCCGCCGTCGCGCTGCTGCTGACCGTCGAGGTGCTGGCCCGGTCGGGCCGGACGGCGGTACCGGCCGCCGCCACGACGCCCGTTCTGCCCGCCGTGGCCGAGCCTCATCCGGCGCCGACCGTGGCCGCCGTGGTGTCCGCCCGGCCGCGCCCGGTGCCCGATGCCGTCCCGCCCGGCGTCCGCGTGCTGCCGATCGTCCGCGCCGTGCCGATCGAGGCGGTCAGTGTGGCGGCACCGCCGAAGACGGCCGATCGGGTCGCCGCCGTGCTGGCCGAGGCGCCGTCCGCGACGCCAGCGCAGATCGCGGCCCGCCTGGGCTTGAGTGAGCGGACCGTGCGTCGCTACCTGGGTGCCGACAGGGTGCCGACACGGCGTCGACTGGCGACCGCCTGACCGCCCGCACGTTTACACGCCCACGGACGCCCCGGACCGCCATGAATATCCGCGCACCGATCCGAGCGCCGGCCGGTACAGTGCGCGTCGCTGCCTGGTCGAGGCGGCGTGGCGGTCGTGGCGGGGAACGGAGGCCAGCGAATGGCGGTCGAGCGGGTCTTTCACGTCCGGGACTCGCCGGACGGGCCGGCGGTGACGCTGCGGTGGATCGGTACCACCTGGCTGGAGCGCGGCCCGCAGTACCGCCGCCGCCGGGCCCTGACCGCGTCCGCGGCGGTGCTGGGCACCCTCGGCGGCGCGGCGGCCGTGGTGTGGGTGCTCAGCGGCGCGGCCGCGCACAGCTCATCGCGCGGCGAGGACGTGGTCGGCTACGTGTACGCGGCGCTCGTCGTCCCCGGCGTGTTCTGGGGGCGGCACTGGCTGCGCCACGCGCCCACCCACGAGCGCGACGCCGGGCGCGGGCTCGTCGCCTTCGGGCCGGTGCTCGTAGTGCTCCTGCCGCTGGCGGTCGGCTTCGGGCTGGCCGTCATTCCACGGCTGTTCGGCGAGCAGTACCCGGGAGAGGAGCGAGCCCGCCGCGCAACGCTCGAACTGCGGGGCGTGGACTTCGGCGGTGTCGCTTCTGGTTCCTCCGCCGTACCGTCGTGAAGGAATTTCACGGGCGTCCGCCTGACTACACCGCTTCGGCTGGCACGCTGATGCCGCCCATGCGTTCGAAGATCTCGACCGGCACCGTGACCACCGCTACGGCCGTTGCTGGTCCCCACCACAGCAGCCCCCGGCGCCACTGGCGTCCGGGGGCTGTGTCGTTTCCGCCGCCGGCTACTCGGCGACCCGCGCAACCCCTACCGGGCACGTCATTCCGGTGGGACCAATACCACAATATCCGCTAGGGTTCTTGACGTCCGACAGGTACTGCTGGTGGTAGTCCTCGGCGTAGTAGAACGGCCCGGCCTCGGCGATCTCGGTGGTGATCTCGCCCCGGCCGGTGGCGCGGACCACCGGCGCGAAGGCCTCCCGAGACGCGGCGGCCGCGGCGGCCTGCGCCGGGGTCGTCGTGTAGATCGCCGAGCGGTACTGCGTGCCGACGTCGTTGCCCTGCGCCATGCCCTCGGTGGGGTCGTGGTTCTCCCAGAACGCCTTCAGCAGCGTCTCGTAGGAGACCTTCGACGGGTCGTAGACGACCTGGACGGCCTCGGTGTGCCCGGTCCGGCCCGAGCAGGTCTCCTCATACGTCGGGTTGGCGGTGAACCCGCCCTGGTAGCCGACGGAGGTGGAGTGGACGCCCGGGATGCGCCAGAAGATGCGCTCCACACCCCAGAAACAGCCCATCCCGAAGAAGGCGGTCTCGAGCCCGGCCGGCCAGGGACCGCGCAGCGGGGTGCCGAGCACGGTGTGGGTCGCGGCGACCGGCATCTCGGTGTCGCGGCCGGGCAGGGCGGTCTCGGCGGTGGGCAGGTCGAGCGGCTTGCGGGACCAGGGGAACACGATCAGCTCCTATACGACTTGAGGTGCTCGGGCTCAAGTCTGCCTCGGGAACCGCCCGCCGGCCTTATCAAGCCATTACGGCCGTGACCGTCGAGACCACCCACCCAGGATATCGAAGTGCTCAGGTCCGCCGGGGCGGCGCCGATGCCGTCGGGGAGCATCCGAACCTCCGTCGTTCCGGCCGGCGGGATGGGCTCTGGTGACGCATCAGGGCGGAATCGGCGGCCCGTGATCCGGCTCACCACGTCCCGCACTATGGTCGGTCCATGACGCACGGCTTCGAGACCCTTGCCATCCACGCCGGCCAGGAGCCGGACCCCGCCACCGGAGCGGTCGTCCCGCCGATCTTCCAGACCAGCACGTACGCGCAGGACGCGGTGGGTCACCCCCGGCGCGGCTACGAGTACAGCAGGACCCAGAACCCGACCAGGGACGCGCTGCAGGAGTGCCTCGCCGCGATCGAGGGCGGCCGCCGGGCCCTCGCGTTCGCGTCCGGGCTCGCCGCCGAGGACACGCTGCTGCGCGCCGTGTGCGTGCCCGGCGACCACGTGGTCATCCCCGACGACGCGTACGGCGGCACCTACCGGCTGTTCTCGAAGGTGGCGCAGCGCTGGGGGCTGGACTTCACCCCGGCGTCGATCCACAGCGTCGACGCGGTCCGGGCGGCGATCACCGACCGCACGAAGATCGTCTGGCTGGAGACCCCGACCAACCCGCTGCTCGGCATCGCCGACATCGCCGCCCTGGCCCAGGTCGCGCACGACCGGGGCGCGCTGCTCGTCGTCGACAACACGTTCGCCTCGCCCTACCTGCAGCAGCCGCTGCACCTGGGCGCCGACGTCGTGGTGCACTCGACGACCAAGTACATCGGCGGCCACTCCGACGTCGTCGGCGGCGCGCTCGTCGGCACCGACGACGAGCTGCTGGACCGGCTCGCCTTCCACCAGAACGCGATGGGCGCGGTCTGCGGCCCGTTCGACGCGTGGCTGACGATGCGCGGGATCAAGACCCTCGGCGTGCGCATGGACCGGCACTGCGACAACGCCGAGAAGGTCGTCGAGTTCCTGACCAGGAACAAGGCCGTCAGCCAGGTGCTGTACCCGGGGCTGCCCGAACACCACGGTCACGAGGTCGCGGCGAAGCAGATGCGGCGCTTCGGCGGCATGGTGAGCTTCCGGGCCGCGGGCGGCGAGGAGGCGGCAGTGGACATCTGCAACCGGGCGAAGCTGTTCGTGCTCGGCGAGTCCCTCGGCGGTGTCGAGTCGCTGATCGAGCACCCCGGCCGGATGACCCACGCCAGCGCCGCCGGCTCGCCCCTGGAGGTCCCCGGCGACCTCGTCCGGCTGTCCGTCGGCATCGAGACGATCGACGATCTTCTCGCGGACCTGGAGCAGGCCCTCGCTCGTTGAGACACTAAGCGCCAGCCATCGGCCGGAAGGTGTCTCCTCATGCTGCACCGCTCCACCACCTGGGTCGGCACCACCGCGCGGGAGATCGCCCGCGCGGTGCGCCGCGGTGACACGTCCGCCACCGAGGTCGTCGCCGACCACCTCGACTCGATCCGTGCGTACGACCGGGTCGTCGGCGCGTTCCGGCAGGTCCGGGCCGGCGAGGCGATCGCCGAGGCGGAGATCGTCGACGAGCAGCCGGAGCTGCGCAACCTGCCCCTGGCCGGGGTGCCGATCGCGGTCAAGGAGAACATCGCCGTCACCGGCCTGCCCACGTGGAACGGCTCGGCGGCCGCCCGCGGTCCCGTCGCCGAGCACGATCATGAGGTGGTCCGGCGGCTGCGGGGCGCCGGCGCGATCGTCGTCGGCGTGACCCGCATGCCGGAGCTCGGCATCTGGGCGCTCACCGACGACGCCGACGGGATCACCCGCAACCCGTGGCGCACCGACCGGACCCCCGGCGGCTCGTCGGGCGGGTCGGCCGCCGCGGTCGCCGCCGGCCTGGTGCCGATCGCGCACGGCAACGACGGGCTCGGCTCGATCCGGATCCCCGCCGCCTGCTGCGGGCTCGTCGGCCTCAAACCCGGCCGCGGCGTGGTCCCGGCCGGGATCGGTGCCAACGACTGGCACGGGCTCGCCGAGAACGGCATCCTCGCGACCACCGTCGGCGACGCGTCGCTGGGCTTCTCGGTCATCGCCGGTCGTACCCCGGAAGCGCTGCGGGCACCGGAGAAGCTGCGGATCGCGGTGTCCTCGCGCAGCCCCGCCACCGGGGTGTTCCCGGACGCGGGCGCCCGCAAGGGGCTCAGCGACGCCGCCCGCCTGCTCCTCGGCCTCGGCCACGACGCGGTGCGCGCCGACCCCGTGTATCCGGCGTCGCTCGCCGCGCACGTCCTCGCCACCTGGTTCGCCGGCGCCCACGTCGACGCCGCCGACCTCGACTCCGACCTCAGCCGAGCCCGGTTACAGCCGCGGACCCGGCGGCACGCGCGGCTCGGCGAGCGGGCGCTGCGCCGTGGCCTGGTCAAGGAGGCCGACCGCGACGAGTGGCGGGAACGCTGCCGCAACTGGTTCCTTGGCGGCGGCTTCGACGTCCTCGTCACCCCCGCCCTCGCCGGCCCCCCGCCGCGCGCCGTGCGCTGGTCGGAGCGTTCCTGGTCGGCGAACATGCTGGTCAACGCGCGGTACGCGCCCTACAGCGCGCCGTGGAACTTCGCCGGGTTCCCCGCCGTCGTGATCCCCACCGGGGTCCGCGCGGACGGGCTGCCCGCCGCGGTCCAGCTCGTGGGTCCGCCCGGCGCTGAGCCGCTGCTGCTCGCGCTCGCCGGGCAGGTCGAGCAGGCCGCGCCCTGGCGCCGGCACGCGCCGGGCTGGCCCCGCATGGCGGCCCGGCGGTGACGGTGCGCCAGATCAAGGCGATCTCCAGCTGGGCGACCGCGGCCATGCTGAGCGTCGCCGCGGCGGCGCTCGCCCACCTGTGCGTGGCGTTCGTGCCGCTCGCCGACATCTGGGCCGCGCACCGGCCCGGCAGCGACGCGAGCGCCGTGCGCATCGGCGCGTGGGCGGTGCTGGCCGTCGCGGTAGTGACCGCCTGGGCCGCGTTCGCCGGTTGGGCCGGCCGTGCCCGGTCCAACCTGGCCGCGTTCGGCATCCGTCCGGCATCCGCCGTGCCGTTGCTCGACGTCGCCGTCGGCAGCGTCGGCCGGGCACCGGCGCTGCGCCGCAGGATGACCGTGCTGACCTGGCTGTGGTGGCTCGGCCTGCTGCTCACCCTGGCCGCCGCGGTGCTCGGCGTCCTCGCCGGCCTGGACAACGTGCGCGAGATCGGTGACGTCCGCGACCGGGTCGCCGCCGGAGGGGCCGTCGACCGCGCCCTCGTGTCGCACCTGTTCGGCCGGCAGTTGCTGCTGCGCCTGCCCGGGGCGGTGCTGGGCATCGTCACGGCCGTGTCCGCGCTGCTGCTCATCGCCCGCGTCACCAGCGCGCAGTACGGACGCGTCGCCCGCATCCGTGGCTCCGCCGCACCCCGCGCGGCGCTGCAGGCGCTGCGCTCCACGAACGAGCAATGGACAGTGGTGCTGCCGCTCACGGCGAGTGGCACCATCAGGGAATGACTGAACCGTCCTCGGGGCTCGTGACGCTCGCTGACATCGAAGCGGCGCGTGACCTGCTGTCCGGCGTGATCCGCCGGACGCCGGTCGAGCCCAGCCGGCCCCTCACCGCGAAGCTCGGCGGCCCGGCCTGGCTCAAGTGCGAGAACCTGCAGCGCGCCGGATCGTTCAAGGTCCGCGGCGCGTACGTGCGGATCGCCCGCCTCAGCGCCGACGAACGCCGCCGGGGCGTGGTCGCGGCCAGCGCCGGCAACCACGCGCAGGGCGTCGCCCTCGCCGCGAGCCTGCTCGGCATCGCGAGCACCGTCTTCATGCCGGTCGGCGCGCCGCTGCCCAAGATCGCCGCCACGAAGGGCTACGGCGCCGCGGTCCAGTTCGCGGGCTCCACCGTCGACGGGGCGCTCGACGCCGCCGCCGAGTTCGCGGAGCAGACCGGCGCGGTGCTGATCCACCCCTTCGATCACCCCGACATCATCGCGGGGCAGGGCACCCTCGGCCTGGAGCTCATCGAACAGCTCCCCGACGTGAAGACCATCGTCACCGGCGTGGGCGGCGGCGGGCTCATCTCCGGCGTCGCGGTCGCGGTCAAGTCCCTGCGCCCCGATGTGCGCATCATCGGCGTGCAGGCGGCCGGCGCCGCCGCGTTCCCGGAGTCACTGCGCGCCGGGAAACCGGTCCGCCTCGCCGCGCTGGGCACGATCGCCGACGGCATCGCGGTCGGCCGCCCCGGCGAAATCACCTTCGCCCACGTCAGCAAGCTCGTCGACGAGGTCGTCACGGTCACCGACGAGGACATCTCCCGGGCGCTGCTGATGCTGCTGGAGCGCGGCAAGACCGTCGTCGAGCCGGCCGGCAGCGTCGGCGTCGCGGCGCTGCTCGCCGGTGTCGTCGAGGTCGAGACGCCCGCCGTCGCGGTCCTGTCCGGCGGCAACATCGACCCGATGCTCCTGCTGCGGGTGATCGAGCACGGCCTCGCCGCCGCCGGCCGCTACCTGGCCTTCACCGTCCGCTGCGACGACAAGCCGGGCCACCTGGCGAGGATCCTCGCGCAGATCGCCGCGCACGGCGCCAACGTCGTCGACGTCGCGCACCGCCGGCAGGACCCCCGCCTGCAGCTCGGCGAGGTCGAGATCCACCTGTCCGTGGAGACCCGCGGCTCGGAGCACTCCGACCGGCTCGTCAATGCCCTCCGTTCGGCTGGGTACACGGTGACCTTCGGCGCGTAGAAGATCCCTTGTGACCTTCGGCTTCGGCGCGCGACGAACGGATCGACGCCGAGCTGGCACGACACAGCGCCAGCTCGGCGCGGACCCTCGAAGCGTTGTGACGCCCTGGCCTTCGCTCAGCCGCCGAACGGCTCGAACGAGATGACCTTCACCTTGATCTGTGACCCGTTCGGGGCGGTGTACTTCACCTGGTCACCCTTTGCCGCGCCCAGGATCGCCTTGCCCAGCGCGGACTCGGGGCTGTAGACGGTGAGGTCCGTCGTCGCCGCGATCTCCCGGGAGCCCAGCAGGAACGTCTCGGTGTCGTCCTCGTCGTCGTCGAACTGGATCGTGACGACGGTGCCGGGCGCGACCGCGTTGCTCGTCGGCGCCTCGCCGACGACTGCCTTGCGCAGGAACTCCTTCAGGTACAGGATGCGGCCCTCGGCCTTGCCCTGCTCCTCGCGGGCGGCGTGATAGCCGCCGTTCTCGCGCAGGTCACCCTCTTCGCGGCGTGCGTTGATCTCCGCGGCGATCGCCGGCCGGTTGGCGATGTGCTCGTCCAGCTCGGCCTGCAGGCGGTCAAAAGCTTCCTGCGACAGCCAGGTTGTCCCCTGGTCGCCGTCGGTCGTCGACACTGAAGATCTCCTTACGGGCACGCTCGGTCAAACCACTAACGTACCAGTGAGCCGCATCACCACCGGCATGGAAAATGCTGGGTGCTCAGCGGATGCGCTTCGGCCCGCAGGCGGGGACCTCGACGGTGACCGGCCGGTCGCTGGTGGCCAGCCGGTAGGTGACCAGCGCCTCGGGGCCCTTCGGCACGTCGACTTCCGCCAGGCCGACCTCCTCGCCGCTGGCGGAGCGGGCCCGGACCCGGCAGGTCGCCTCCTTCGCGGCGTCCTTACGGACCACGAACTCGACCGTGATGCCGTCGTCGCTGATCGCGTAGAAACGCTGGACCTGCGGCTCGTACTCCTGCGGCCCGTACTGCTGGAAGAGCTTCACGGCGATGAGCACCCCGGCGACCGCCGCGACGGCGGCGACGAGCACGACCAGCCAGGTGCGGCGTGGCCGGGGCTCCCGGCGGCGGCCGTAGCGGCCCGGCGGGTATTTGGCTGTGGCGTGCGTCTCGGTCACGGGAAGGAGGTCCTCGTCGTTTCGTCGGAGGTACCGACCACAATAGGGTCGTAACCCGGGGCGCCCCCGCGGTGGGGTTGACGGACACCTTGAGGAGAGCTCGTGAGCGAGCAACTGCGATTGATGGCGGTGCACGCGCATCCGGACGACGAGTCGAGCAAGGGCGCGGCCGCGATGGCCCGCTATGCCGCCGAGGGCGTCGAGGTGCTGGTCGTCACGTGCACCGGTGGCGAGCGGGGCAGCGTGCTCAATCCGAAGCTGGACCGGCCCGACGTCTGGGAGAACATCGCGACCATCCGCCGCGCCGAGATGGACCGGGCGCGGGAGATCCTCGGCGTCGACCAGGCGTGGCTGGGCTTCGTCGACTCGGGCTTCCCCGAGGGCGATCCGCTGCCGCCGCTGCCCGAGGGCTGCTTCGGCCTGATGGACCCCGAGGAGGCGGCGGCGCCGCTGGTCGAGCTGATCCGCAGGTTCCGCCCGCACGTGATCACCACCTATGACGAGGAGGGCGGCTATCCGCACCCCGACCACGTCATGACGCACAAGGTCAGCATGGTGGCGTTCGAGGCGGCCGGCGACGCGGCCCGCTATCCGGACAAGGGCGAGCCGTGGCAGCCGCTGAAGCTGTACTACAACATGGGCTGGTCCAAGGTCCGCATGCTCGCCCTGCACGAGGCGATGATCGAGGCCACCGGCGAGTCGCCGTACACGGAGTGGATGCAGCGCTGGGAGGACCGCGACGACAAGGGCGACCGCGTCACCACCCGCGTCCCCTGCGGCGAGTTCTTCGAGGCCCGCGACGACGCCCTGCGCGCGCACGCCACCCAGGTCGACCCGGACGGCTTCTGGTTCGCCGTCCCGCTCAACATCCAGCAGAAGATCTGGCCCACCGAGGACTATGAGCTGGTGAAGTCGCACGTCGACACGCGCACGCCGGAGGACGATCTTTTCGCGGGCGTAAGGTAGGGGTATGCAAGCGTGGCAGTTCCTCGCCGAGAACAACTTCGGTGACACCCGCTCGGGCGGTCTGGCCGGCCCTATGGGGCTGCTCATCATCGTGCTGCTCGCCATCGCGACGGTGTTGTTGATCCGCAACATGACCGCCCGGATCCGCCGGCTCCCCGCCGAGTTCCCGGATCCCGACAAACCCGCCACCTCGTCCGACGGTGGCCACAGCGACGGCGGGACCGAGGCAGAATCGCGCCGCTGACCTCTGTTGTGCCTTTCTTCCGTGCTTTAGCCTTCACGGGGTGCGCGTTCCTTTCGCCGGACGCGTCTCCCTGTTGGGCAGGGAAGGGGGGCAAACGGTGGTCACCCCGTTCGTCCACATATCTGCTCACGCTGCGCAAGCGCGCCACCGCTTAGCGTCATTGTCGTCGGTCGATGCGGTGCATCGATGACACCCGTGCCGGTGCGCCTCACCGCCGCCGTCGCGTCACTCGCGGCCCTCAGCGTGGCCGTGGGCGCGTCGCTGACCGTCGTGTCCACAGGCACCGGGCCGGTCGGCGCGGTCGCGGCGAGCCTCGGCCTCGTGATCGTCGCCCAGCTCGCCCGCCTGAAGGTGCGGGCCGGCGCCGGGCAGGCCGCCTTCGCCTGGGGCGAGGCCGCGATCGTCGTCCTGTGCGTCAACCTGCCGCCCGCGATGATCCCGCTCGTCGTCCTGGCCGGCGCCGCCGTGTCGCACACCGTCCTGCGCGCCGTCGACGCCCGGGCCGGGCGCGTCCGCAGCCTGCGTGACCTGCTCTACACCGTCGCCGCGCTCACCGTCGCCGGCGGGCTCGCCGCCGTCACCACCGCCCTGGTCGCGCCGGTCCACGACGCGCCGCTGACGCCCCGCGGTGTGCTCGCCCTGAGTGCCGGTGCGCTCGTGTACTGCCTCGTGTCGATCGGTCTCACCGCCGCGCACGTCGCCGCCACCCGGGGCGGCCGGCCCGTCGCCGTCGCCCTCGACCTGCTGCGCGCCAAGCTCCTCATGGTCGTCGGCAACATCGCCGTCGGCCTGGTCATCGTCTGGGCCTGCCTCACCGACGCGCTCCTGCTGCTGCTCCTGCCGCCGGTGCTGTGGCTGCTCCAGCAGCTGTACGCCAGCCGCATCGGCGACCGCGAGGAGCGCCGCACCTGGCACGAGTTCGCCGAGGCGACCCGCGACCTCAACCGGCTCGACGTGCGCGGCACCGCCGAGGCCGGCATCGACGGCGCCCGCCGCCTCTTCGGCGTCACTGCCGCACGGCTCGTCCTCGCCGACGGCACCGTCTTCGGCACGCGTGACCCCCTTACCGGCGGCACCACCTCAGCCGCCGGCAATGGTCACGGCGCCACCTCGGCCGACCGCGGCGGCCGCGGTGCCCTCACCGGCGGCGATGGCCGCGGCACCGGTCACGCGGACGGCACCGGGCGCGGCACCGGCCTCACCGGCGGCGGCGGTCACGGCGCCGGCCATGGTGCCGGCCTCACCGACGGTCCTGGTCACGGCGCCGATCACGGCGCTGGTCGCGGCCCTGGTCGCGGTGCGGGCCTCACCGATGGTGCTGGTCACGGCGCCGATCACGGCGCTGGTCGCGGCCCTGGTCGCGGTGCGGGCCTCACCGATGGTGCTGGTCACGGCTCTGGTCACGGTCCTGGTCACGGCGCTGGTCGTGGTGTCGGCCCCGCCGACGGTGCTGGTTACGGCCCTGGTCGCGGTGCGGGTCTCACCGACGGTGCTGGTCACGGTCCTGGTCACGGCGCTGGTCGTGGTGTCGGCCCCGCCGACGGTGCTGGTTACGGCCCTGGTCGCGGTGCGGGCCTCACCGACGGTGCTGGTCACGGCGCTGGTCGTGGTGTCGGCCCCGCCGACGGTGCCGGTCACGGCGGCGGTCGGGGCGCCGGATCGTCGGGGACGGTCGTGCATCCCCTCGCCGTCGGTGCGGTGGCCGTCGGTGAGCTGCACCTGGCCGGTCTCGGCCGGCTGCGCCCCCGCAACCAGCGGATGCTCGACGCGTACGGCGACGCCCTCGCCGCCGCGCTGCACGACGCGATCAGCCAGGACGAGCTGCGCTCGATGAGCGAGCGGACCACCTACGACGCCGTCCGCGACGCGCTGACCGGCCTGTTCAACCGGGCGGCGCTGCTGTCACGGGGCAACGCCATGCTGCGCAGGCTCGGCGTCGACGATCCTGTCGCGATGCTGCTGCTGGACGTCAACGACTTCAAAGAGGTCAACAACGCCCTCGGCCACGCCGCCGGCGACGAGGTGCTCCGCGTGATCGCCGGCCGGGTCGCCGAGGCGGGCAACGCCGGTGACCTGCTCGCCCGGCTCGGCGGCGACGAGTTCGCGCTGCTCATCACCGATCTGGACACCGGCGGCGCCGACCTCGCCCTCGCCGCCGCCGTCGAGCGGGCCCGCAAGCTCGGTGCGCAGATCGCCGTGCCGATGCGCATCGACGGTGTGCTGCTGTCGAAGGAGCCGTCGATCGGTGTGGTCGTCGCCGCCGCCGGTGAGGTCGACCTCACCGAGCTGCTGCGCCGCGCCGACATCGCCATGTACCAGGCGAAGCGCGCCGTGCAGCCGGTCGCCTGGTACGACGCCGGCCGCGACGACGCGAGCACCGACCGTCTCGCGCTGCTCGCCGAGCTGCGGGAGGCGCTGAACGCCGACGAGCAGCTCAGCGTGGAACTGCAGCCGGCGGTGTCCCTCGCCCCCGGCGCCCAGCAGATCACCGGCGTCGAGGCCCTCGTGCGGTGGAAACACCCGCGGCGCGGGCGGCTCGCCCCCGACCAGTTCCTGCCGGTCGTGGAGGCCAGCGAGCTGATGGGCCCGCTGACCAGGTGGGTGCTCGACCGCGCCATCGGCTTGGCGTCCAGCTGGCGCCGTGCCGGGCTGGCCGTCCCGGTGTCGGTCAACATCTCCGCCCGCAGCCTGCTGGAGCGGCAGCTGCCCGAGGCGATCGGCGAACTGCTCGCCCGGCACCGCCTCCCGGCCGAGCTGCTCGTCCTGGAGATCACCGAGACGGTGATGCTGTCCAAGTCGCCCGTCATCGACGATGTCCTCGGCCGGATCAGGCGCCTCGGCGTCCAGCTCGCCGTCGACGACTTCGGCACCGGGTTCTCGTCGTTCACGGTGCTCACGCGGCTGCCCGTACAGGAGGTGAAGATCGACCGGGAGTTCGTCGCCCAGATGATCGACTCACCGAAGGCCGAGGCCATCGTCCGGGCCACCGTCGAGCTCGGGCTGCGGCTCAAGCTGCGCGTCGTCGCCGAGGGCGTCGAGAACCCCGACCAGCGGGCCGCCCTCGCCGCCCTGGGCTGCACGTCCGCGCAGGGCTTCCTGTTCCACCCGCCGCTGCCCGCCGACCGGCTCGCCGCCGTCCTGCGCGAGCGCCGCCAGGTCCAGCGCCGCCACCTCCGCGCCGAGGGCGCCAGCTGAGTCGCGTACACCCGTCGCTCCAGGAAGGCGGCCCATTTAGCGGAATGGAGCATTCCGTTCTGATAGACTGGACGCAGTCACCGAGTTGAGGGAGTGCACGATGAGCGCGAACACCTGGACCGTCCTGGACGAGTCGCACGCGGCGCTGCGGGCGGTGCTCGCGGGGCTGCGCCCGTCGGACCTGCCGCTGGCCACGCCGTGCGAGCGGTGGAACGTCACCCAGGTCCTCCAGCACGCGGCCGGCGACCAGCTCGGCTTCGCGGCGTCGATCACCGGCGAGGGCTGGCCGGCGTTCGACCCGTTCTCCCCGTCGGGGGAGCTGGACGGGGACTTCGAGGCGTTCGTCGCGTTCGTCGAGGCCACGATGCGGGCTTCGGCGGCGGCCTGGGCGACCGTCGCGAGCGACGCCACCGAGGCGCCCACACCGCTGCCGCAGGGCAAGATGGCCGGCTGGCTCGGCGCCGGGGCGTGCGGGCTCGATGCCGCCGTCCACGCCTGGGACGTCGCGGTCGCGACGGGGCAGCCGTCCCCGCTGTCCGACGCCCTCGCGGAGCGGCTGCTGCCGGTCGCGCGCGAGATCGTCGAGCCGCTGCGGGCGTACGGCGCCTATGCCCCGGCGCTGCCGTCCGGTGACGCGGGCGGCCCCGCGGTGACCCTGCTGCGCTACCTGGGTCGCGCCGCCTGACGTGCGGCTCTGCGTGGCGCCCCGACTGTGGGTGACCGCTCCGGTACCGTCGGCGGCATGCGCGGGGAGCGGATGATCGGCGCCGGCTTCGTGGTCGGCGCGGTCGCGGTCGGGGCGTTCGTGGTCCTCGACAGGTATGAGGGTTCGGCACAGTTCGCGGATCTGCCCGGCGACGCCGACGTGCGGCTCGTGGGCAGGTTCACGCCCAGGCAGGTGGAGCGGATCGCGGCGCTGCCGCAGGCGGCGGCGGTCGAGTGCGGCACGACGCTGTTCGGCGTCACGGTCGTCACCTCGCGTGGGGTCCTCAACGGCGTGACGGTCCTGACCGCCGCCAGCCGGCCGGGTCTGCGCTGGTCGGACGTCCGGTCGGGGAGCTACCCGGGGTCGGACTCGCAGGTGCTGATCGACGAGCGGACCGCGGCCGCCCACGACATCCGCCCCGGTGAGCGGGCGACCCTGTCCCGCGGGCAGACCGTCGTCAACGCGACCGTCGTCGGGATCGCCGGCCGGCCCGCGGACACCGCCGTCGGCGCGCAGGCGGCGGTGCTCATGCTCCCGTCGGGGGCGGTCGCGGCGCTGGACGGCGGCGCGTCGTGCGACTCGGTGACGGTGGAGCTGCGGCGCACCCGCGACGCGAGCGCGTTCAGCCGCGAGGCCCACGACCTGCTCTCACCACCGCCGGCCGTCATCTACGACGTGTCCCTGCGCGGCCACGTGTAGCACGGCCTGGAACGGCCGCTGCCGAGCGGTCAGAGCGCGCCGGACCAGGTGAGCGAGAGCCCCGTCGCCGCGCGCGAGGCCCGGATCTCCATCGTGTCGCCGAGGATCACGGCCCGGTCGGCGACGACCGCGGTGTCGTCCAGGGCGTAGGTGACCCGGTCGCTGACGAACACCGGCGTCCCCGCCGCCGCCCGCAGGTGCCCCGCGACGACCTCGTCGAGCACGTCCGGCCGGATCGTCTCGGTGGCCCTCGCGACCGCGACCCCGGCGTCGGCGAGTGCGGCGTACAGCGACGTCGTCGTGAAATCGACGGGCCGCAGCCGCGCGCTCAGCCCTTTGCGGACCCACGACACCTGGTGCACCGCCGGCCGCCCGGCGAACTCCCGGACCCGCTCCAGGCGCAGTGCCGGCGTCCCCAACTGCGCCGCGACCGCCGCCGGTGGCCGGCGCACCCCGCTGTCCAGGACCGCGGTGCGCACCTCGTGCCCCTGCTCGCGGAGGTCGTCGGCGAGACTGCGCAGCGAGCCCAGCCGGTACGCCAGATGCGGCGGCGACACGAACGTGCCCTTACCGGCCTGCTGGACGATGAGGCCTTCGTCGCTGAGGTGCCGCAGGGCCTGCCGCAGCGTCATCAGGGTCACGCCGTAGCGCTGGCTCAGGTCCCTCTGGGCGGGCAGCGCGTCGCCCGGCGCGTAGTGACCGGTGCGGATCTTCTCGGCCAGGTCGGCGGCGATGCTGCGGTACCGCGGCTCGGCGTTGATCGGCTCACCCTTCGTCCATGGCCTCCCGGACCGCGCGGAGGTAGGCCCCGACCTCGGCCGGCGTGGCGCCGTCGAGCACCCGGCGCATGATCGCCGCGCCGATGACGACCCCGTCGGCGAGGCGGGCGGCCTGCGCTGCCTGCGCCGGGGTGGAGATGCCGAATCCTAGCAACACCGGCAGGTCGCAGCGGTCGGCGAGCCGCCGCGCCAGGGCGTGCGCGGACGCGGCCAGGGTCTCCCGCTCGCCCGTGGTGCCCATGACGGTGACCGCGTACACGAAGCCGCGGCTGCGGCGGGCGATCTCGTCGAGCCGCTCGTCGGGCGTGGCCGGGGACGCCAGCAGCACCAGATCCAGATCACGCGACGCCGCGTCGGCGGACACTCCGGCGCATTCCTCGAGCGGCAGGTCGGGCACGATCAGCCCGTCGAGGCCCGCGTCCCGCAGCTTCGCGCAGAAGGCGGGGTCGCGGACGACGAGGTTGGCGTACGTGCTGGCGACGAGCGGCACCGCGCCGGCGACGTCCGGGACGCGGGTCAGGATGCCGCGCAGGGTCGCGCCCCTGGTCAGCGCCGCGTGGGTGGCCTCCTGGATGGTGGCGCCGTCGAGCGTCGGGTCGGAGAACGGCAGCCCGATCTCGATCGCGTCGGCGCCGTTGTCGATGAGCGCCCGCAGGTGGTCGGTCCAGTCGGCGACGGCGCCACCGGTGAGGTACGGCATCAGGATCTTGCGGTCGGAGGGCAGTTTCACAGCAGCTCCCGCAGCGCCGAGATGTCCTTGTCGCCGCGGCCCGACAGGGTCAGCAGCACGGTCGAGCCGGCCGGCAGCGTGCCGTCGGCGGCGGCGCGGATCACCCACGCGACGGCGTGCGCGGATTCCAGGGCCGCCACGATCCCCTCGGTGCGGGCCAGACGGACCACGGCGTCGACCACCTCGGTGTCGCCGACCGTCACGTACCGCGCCCGGCCCAGGTCCCGAAGGTGCACGTGCTCGGGGCCGATGCCCGGGTAGTCGAGGCCGGCCGCGATCGAGTGTGCCTCCAGGACCTGCCCGTCGTCGTCCTGCAGGAACATCGACCGCACCCCGTGCAGCACGCCGAGGCTGCCGCGGCTCGCGCCGGCGCCGCCCTCCGCCTCGACCCCGACCAGCTTGGCGGTGGTGTCGACGAACCCGGCGAACGTGCCGGCCGCGTTGGACCCGCCGCCGACGCACGCGACGACGTAGTCGGGCACGGCGGTGGGCAGGGCGGTGGCGCACTGACGGCGCGCCTCGTCGCCGATGACCCGCTGGAACTCGCGCACCATCCACGGGTAGGGCATCGGCCCGAGCACCGATCCCATGCAGTAGTAGCTGTCCTCGGTCGCGCCGACCCAGTGGCGCATCGCCTCGCTGGTCGCGTCCTTGAGCGTCCTCGCGCCGGTGCGCACCGGCACGACCTCGGCGCCGAGCATCCGCATCCGGAACACGTTGAGCGCCTGCCGCTCGATGTCGCGCTCGCCCATGAACACGGTCGCGGCCAGGCCGAACATCGCCGCCGCCGTCGCGGTCGCCACCCCGTGCTGCCCGGCGCCGGTCTCGGCGATCAGCCGTTTGTGCCCCATCCGGGTCGCGAGCAGCGCCTGGCCGATCACGTTGTTGATTTTGTGCGACCCGGTGTGGGTGAGGTCCTCCCGCTTGAGCAGCAGCGTCACGCCGAGCTCGGCGGACAGCCGCACCGCCGGTGTCAGCGGCGTCGGCCGGCCGACGTGCGTGGCGAGCAGGCCCGCGAGCCGGCCGCGGAACGCCGGGTCGGCCCACGCCTCCCGGAACGCCTCCTCGACCTTCCGGCAGGCGGGGATCAGGGACTCGGGCACGTAACGGCCGCCGTACTCCCCGAACCGGCCCAGCGGTCCCGGATCGTCCATCAGCCGCACGCGTGCCGGCGTGCGGCTCGGCCGGATCAGCAGGTCACCCATGGTCTCTCCCGTTCTGCTGTTCTAGAACTGTTGCGACTGTTCTAGAACAGTGACAGAAGTGTTCGAGGAAGTAAAGCCGGTTTCCGTCACATCACCGGGCCGGCGTTCGTCAGGCTGGTGAGAACGTCAACCTCTGCGAAGGAGAGTGCACCCATGAGTGACGGCTTCGGTCAGATCGTGTACCCGGTCAAGGACATCGCCCAGGCCAAGACGCTGTTCAGCACCCTGCTCGGGGTCGAGCCGTACATGGACTCGCCGTACTACGTCGGGTTCCGCATCGGCGGCCAGGAGATCGGCCTCGACCCCAACGGCGAGCGCAAGGGCATGACCGGGCCGGTCGCGTACACCAAGGTCGACGACCTCGAAGCTGGTCTCAAGGCGCTGATCGACGCGGGCGCGGTGCCGCACGGCGACCCGCAGGAGGTCGGCGGCGGCCGGCGCATCGCCACCGTCAAGGACCCGTCCGGCAACATCCTCGGCCTGCTGCACGACGCCTGACCGCCCTTCTGCGGCCCCGCTCCCGCGCCGCAGGAGCGGGGCTGCGCGTCCGAGCCAGGTGGCGTACTGTCCTGCGTCGATCGAACTCATCGGTCGAGCTGATTCGGGGGAGTCAATGGACGCGTCGACCTACCGTGTGCCACCACAGGTCGCGGCACTCGCCGAGCGGCAGCAGCTCGGCCCGCTCGTCGCGGTGCACAAGGGCGACCACCCGGTGACGGAATGCCTCACCGGCCTCGTCATCTCGGCCGTCCTCTTCGGCGCCGCCGCGGGCATCTCCTGGGTCGTCTCCAACATCGAGTTCCTCCAGTTCAAGCTGCTCGCCCTGGCCGTCGTGCTGCTGGCGATCGCCGGCCTGGCCGCGGCCGGCTACTCGTTCTACCGGCTCTTCGGCGCGTACGTCGTCGTGCACCACTACGCGCAGGGCCTGGTGTGGACCCGCAACCGCAGCGTCGACGCCGCCCCGTTCTCGTGGATCGACGAGATGTACGTGACGCGCAAGGAAACCGCCGTGAAGGCCGCCGGAGTGGTCACCCTCGACGTGATCATCGCCTGGTCCGCCCGCCTCACCCGCGCCGTCACCGCCATGCCCTGGGACACCGTCCGCGCCGCCCGCCGGTCCTGACGTCCTCGCTGGGTCAGGCCGGCCGCCGGTACAGCCGATCGAGCCCGACAAGCGCGATGCGGTCGTCTCCGGCGGCGTCGGCGGTCAACTCGGCGGTGAACCCTGCGCCGCCGTAGAGCGCGAGCACCGTGTCGCCGGTGTCGAATCCCTTGAGCGCCAGCAGGTCCCGGGCCCGGGCCAGCCGGTGCAGGTGATGATGGCCGATGGTCTCGCCCCATTTCGCCTCGCCCAGAGCGACGATGCGTCGCGCGGTGCTGGACTCCTGCGGGGCCAGCGCCACCACGTCGACCTCGATCTGTGACCGGCTCGCCGGATCGCTCACCGTCCCGGGCCCGATCTCTCCCGGCTGCTCGCCGAAGACCTCCGCGCCGGACTCCAGGGCGAACGCCCGGCACAACGCCTCGAAGTGCGGCCCGGCGACCTGCGTGAGAAACGTCTGCCGGGTGGCGGCCCAGACCTGCTCGGCCCGATGGATCTCCAGCTCGGCCCACCGCTTCCGCATGATCGCCTCGTAGAACGTGATCAGCGGCTCGACGATCCGGTAGCGGGATCGTCCCTGCCGGAACAGGTCGGGCTCCCGGCGGATCAGGGCACAGTCCTCCAGCACGTTCAGCGGATGGGTGATCTGGTCCGACCTGCGGCCGATGAAGCTCGCGATGCCGCCGTTCGTGTTGTTGCCGCTGGCGATCGCGGCGAGCACCGAGTGGTAGAGCGCGGGGTCGCGGATGGCCGACTCCTCCGCCAGGAGATACCGCGCTTCCCTGAACAGCGGCGTCTGCGGGTTCAGGACGGTGCGGACGACCCACGGGCCGAAGTCGTCGAGGCCGGTGGGGCCGTCGCCCTGGGTGAACTCATGGCGGTACGCGGGCGTGCCGCCGACCACGGAGTGCACCAGGACGGCGAGCCGGGGGTCGGTGATGCCCCAGAACGCCGCCGAGTCCAGATATCCGAACGGGTGGATGATCAGCTCCAGGCTCGCGCGGCCGCGCAGCGGAGCCTGACCGGACAGCAGTTCGCCCATGACCGACATCGCCGACCCGCACAGGACGAGCCGGGCCGAACTGCCCTCTCCCGAGCCACCCGGACCGAGCTCGCGCTGAATGATCGACGGCAGGGCGGGTGACGATCTGGACAGGAAGGGGAGCTCGTCGATGATCACGGCCGTCGGCCGGTCCCGGAAGCTCCGGAACATGTGCGTGACGGCGTCGTTCCAGTCCCGGAAGGGCGTGTCCGGGAACTCGCCGGTGTGCCGGGTGAGCGCCTCGCTGAACAGGCGGAGCGACTCCGCCTCGGTTGCCTCGGTCGCCGCGAAATACATGCCACCGGTAGCTGCCGCAAGTGCCTGGAGCAGGTAGCTCTTGCCCTGTCGCCGCCGACCGCTCACTACGCCGAGCGCCGCCCCGCCGCGTGTCGCACTCATCGGACTGGCGGCGAACCTGCTCAGTCCTTGCCACTCGCGGTCGCGGGCGAAGAGCTTTGAGGGTTTGTCCATGGTCACGGGTTCATAATACAGAAGTACACTTCCGGGAAGTATACTTCTGTAGCTGCGGCGCCGGGTGATCGTGAGAGTGTAGGAGGCATGGCCAACCGTCTTGCCGACGCGACCTCGCCGTACCTGCAGCAGCACAAGGACAATCCCGTCGACTGGTGGCAGTGGTCGCCGGAGGCGTTCGAGGAGGCGCGGCGCAGGGATGTGCCGGTGCTCATCTCGGTCGGGTATGCGGCGTGCCACTGGTGCCATGTCATGGCGCACGAGTCGTTCGAGCACGAAGGGGTCGCCGCGCTCGTCAACGAGCTGACGGTGCCGGTGAAGGTGGACCGGGAGGAGCGGCCCGACGTCGACGCGGTGTACATGACCGCGACGCAGGCGATGACCGGGCAGGGTGGCTGGCCCATGACGGTGTTCGCCACGCCCGACGGGGAGCCGTTCTACTGCGGCACCTACTTCCCGAGGGACGCGTTCGAGCGGCTCGTCCGAGCGGTGTCCGACGCCTGGAGCACCCAGCGCGACGCGGTGCTCAGACAGAGCGCGGCGGTGGTCGACGCGATCAGGCAGGTCGCCGCGAAGCCGCCCGCGAATCCGATGCACGAGGGTGTCCTGGACGCCGCCGCGCAGAGCCTGGTGAAGGCGTACGACAGGGAGCACGGCGGGTTCGGCGGGGCGCCGAAGTTCCCGCCGCACATGAACCTGCTGTTCCTGCTGCGGCACTACCAGCGCACCCACGACGACGACGTGCTGGGCATCGTCAGGTTCACCGCCGAGCGGATGGCCCGCGGCGGCATGTACGACCAGCTCGCCGGCGGGTTCGCGCGGTATTCGGTCGACGAGACCTGGACCGTGCCGCACTTCGAGAAGATGCTCTACGACAACGCGCTGCTGCTGCGGGTGTACGTGCAGCTCGACCGCATCGCCGGAGGGGGCACCGCGCGGCGCGTCGCGGGGGAGGTCGCCGACTTCCTGCGCCGGGACCTGCACGACGGGCACGGCTTCATCTCGGCGCTGGACGCGGACACCGACGGCGTCGAGGGCCTGACGTACGTGTGGACGCCGGCGCAGATCAACGAGATCCTCGGCGACATCGACGGTGCCTGGGCGCGCTACCTGCTGGAGGTGACGGCCGACGGCACCTTCGAGCACGGCGCCTCCGTGCTGCAGCTGCCGGAGGACCCGCTCAACCTGGAACGCTGGCTGGACATCAAGCGGCGCCTGCGGGAGGCGCGCGACGCCAGGCCGCAGCCCGCCAGGGACGGCAAGATCGTCGCGGCGTGGAACGGGCTCGCCATCACCGCGTTGATCGAGTTCGGCCAGGTGTACGGCGACCGGCAGGCCGTCGAGCTGGCCGTGGACACGGCGCGGTACCTCGCCGGCACCCACATCGTCGACGGCCGGCTCCGCCGGGTCTCCCGGGACGGGGTCGCCGGCACGCCCGCCGGGGTCCTGGAGGACTACGGCGCGGTCGCGGAGGCGTTCTGCGCGGTCCATCAGGCGACCGGCGACGGGTCGTGGCTGACCCTCGCCGGGCAGCTCATCGACGTGGCCCTCGAGCGGTTCGCGGATCCGGCCGGTGGCTTCTTCGACACCGCCGACGACGCGGAGCGGCTGGTCAGCCGGCCCGCCGACGTCACCGACAACGCGACGCCCGCGGGGCTGTCCACGATCGCGGCGGCGCTCGTCACGTACTCCGCGCTCACCGCCGACCCGAAATACCGGGAAGCGGCGGAGCGGACCCTGGCCACGGTCGCCGTGCTCGCGGCCACCCACGGCCGGTTCACCGGATACGCCTGCGCGGTCGGCGAGGCGCTGCTGTCCGGCCCGTACGAGATCGCGATCGCCACCCAGGACCGCCACGACCCGCTCGTCACCGCCGCTTGGTGGCACGCCCCGCCGGGTGCCGTGGTGGTCGCCGGCCCGCCGGACACGCCCGGGGTGCCGCTGCTGGAGAGCCGCGTCCTGCGGGACGGGCGGCCCACGGCCTACATCTGCCGTGACTTCGTCTGTGACGCGCCGGTCACCGAGCTGGAGGACCTGGTCTCCGGCCTCGGCTGAGGTCCGCGGCGGTCCTCGCCGGATCTTTCTCAGGATCTTTCTCAGGAAATCTCTCAAGGATTCTCTCAGGGCGAACGCGCCCTCCTTTGGCATGCCTCGGCAACGGTGTAATCATGTAATCAACGTTGCAGGTGTAGCGGAGTGAGGGAGTAATCAGATGCGACGAGGAGAATGGGGCCGCGGCGGCGGTCCGCGCAGCGAGCCGCCGCCCGCCACCGACGCGCCCGCCTGGATCGGCGGCGCGCTGCCCGAGGGCTGGTTCACCGGACCGGCCGAGATCACCATCGACCGCGACGAGATCACCATCGTCGGCCGGCTCAGCGAGCCGGCGCTCGCCGACGACGCGAGCGAGGCCGACCGGTCCGCCGCCGAGCAGGGCCGCATCGCCGGCTTCCGGGAGACCACCCGCGACCAGCGGATCGGCATCGCTCAGCAGCTGGAGCGGCGCTACCTGCGCAAGGTCGCGTGGGGCGTGCGGGTCGGCGAGACGCGGGAGCTGTTCACCACGTTCTCGGCGCCGGTCATGACCCGCCTGCGCCAGGCGGAGCGGCAGGTCCTCGACACCCTCGTGGACTCCGGCGTGGCCCGGTCCCGCTCCGAGGCCCTGGCCTGGTGCGTGGCCCTCGTCGGCCAGCACGCCGAATCGTGGCTGGCCGAGCTCCGCCAGGCCATGACCCAGGTCGACGAGCTGCGCAAGCAGGGCCCGTCGGTCTGAGCGGCAGCGTTCCAGCGGCCCCGGCGGTGTGATCCGTGCCGGTCGCGGTGCCCGGGGCACGGGTGCCGCGGCCGGTGAACGCTAGGCTCACCAGCCTATGGACTCGCGAACCGGACTCCCCGTCGTGGGCATGGTGGGCGGCGGCCAGCTGGCCCGCATGACCCACCAGGCCGCCATCGCCCTCGGCCAGTCGCTGCGGGTGCTCGCAGTCGCCGCCGACGACGGGGCCGCCCTCGTCGCCGCCGACGTGACCGTCGGGCGGCACGACGACATCGACGCGGTCCGGGCGTTCGCGAAGGGCTGCGACGTGGTCACCTTCGACCACGAGCACGTGCCCGGCGACCTGATCCGCACCCTTGCCGCCGAGGGGGTCACCCTGCTGCCGGGGGCCGACGCGCTGCGGTATGCGCAGAACAAGCGCGACATGCGCACCCGCCTGTCGGAGCTCGGCGTCCCGGTACCCAGGTGGACCGCCGGCGACCTGAAGGCGTTCGGCGACGAGGTCGGCTGGCCGATCATCGTCAAGACCGCCACCGGCGGCTACGACGGGCGCGGCGTCTTCGTCGCCCACTCCGAGAACGACATCCCAGAGCACCCCGACCTCATCGGCGAGGAAAGAGTCGAGCTCAAGCGTGAGCTGGCCGCCGTCGTCGCCCGCTCGCCGCTCGGGCAGGTCGCCGCGTATCCGGTGGTCGAGACCGTGCAGCGGGACGGCATCTGCGTCGAGGTGCTCGCGCCCGCCCCCGGGCTCGACGAGGACGTCGCCGTCGAGGCGCAGCGGCTCGCCATCGACATCGCGACCAGGCTCGGCGTCGTCGGGGTCCTCGCGGTCGAGCTGTTCGAGACGACCAGCGGGAAGATCCTCGTCAACGAGCTGGCGATGCGCCCGCACAACTCCGCGCACTGGACGATCGAGGGCGCCAGGACGTCACAGTTCGAGCAGCACCTGCGGGCCGTGCTCGACTACCCGATGGGCGACACCCGGCTCACCGCCCCGGCCGTCGTGATGGCCAACGTGCTCGGCGGGTCGCCCGATGGTCCCTTCAGTGGCATGTCCATCGACGAGCGGCTGCACCACCTCTTCGCCGAGGAGCCCGGCGCCAAGGTCCACCTGTATGGCAAGCAGGTCCGCCCCGGCCGCAAGATCGGGCACGTGACGGTCCTCGGCGACGACATGGAAGACTGCCGCCGGCGCGCCGCGAAGGCCGCCCGCATCCTCGAAGAAGGGTATGAGCATTGACCGACGTCGGCATCATCATGGGCAGCGACTCGGACTGGCCCGTGATGCGGCTCGCCGCGGAAGCGCTGGACGAGTTCGACATCGCCCATGAGGTGCGGGTCGTGTCCGCGCACCGCACGCCGCACCTGATGCTCGGCTACGCCGGTGACGCCGCGGCCCGCGGGTTGAAGGTCATCATCGCCGGGGCGGGCGGCGCGGCGCACCTGCCCGGCATGGTCGCCTCCGCCACCGCGCTGCCCGTCATCGGGGTGCCGGTGCCGCTGAAGTACCTCGACGGCATGGACTCGCTGATGTCGATCGTGCAGATGCCGGCCGGCATTCCCGTCGCCACCATGGCGATCGGCGGCGCCCGCAACGCCGGGCTGATGGCCGTCCGCATACTCGCCGTCGCCGACCCGGCCCTGCAGGCCAGGGTCCGCGACTTCCAACAGGCCCTGGCGACGATGGTGGCCGAGAAGGACGCCGCCCTCACCGCGAGCCTGAACACGGCCTGAGCACGGCCTGAGCAACAGAACGGCCGCCGGGGACACCGGCGGCCGTTCGTATCAGAAACCGTCCTGCGGCGTCGAGGTCACGGCGCCCAGGGAGCGGCGAGGTTCCAGCTGCTGTCCGCGCCGAGCGCCTGCGGACGCTGGAAGCCGGTCCCGTTCCCGGTCGAGATGAACACCTGCGACTCGAAGTGCCGCAGGTACGCGCCGGGGATGTTGATCGACTCGAAGGTGACGCCGGTGCCGCCGATGCCCGGACGGGCGCAGAACGTCGCGTCCGCCTTGAACAGCGCCGAGTTGTCGTTCACCGCGTTGCGCACCCGGCTGTCGGCGTGCCGCAGGAACTGGCCGGGGAAGTTCACCGACTCGAACGAGTAGCAGGACGAGTCGGCGAGACCGCGCCGGACCGTGTACGTCGCGTCGGCCTTCAGCAGCGCGCCGCTGCCGCCGTTGACGATCTCGGTGTAGGCGAGGCTGTCCGCGTGCCGCAGGTAGCGGTCGGTGAAGCCCCACGTGGTGACCTGCAGCGACCTGCGCACGTCGGTCGGCAGCAGCACCGAGGAGCGCCACAGCGACGGGTTCGCCGTGTTCCAGGTCGCGTCGGCGGCGAAGCCGGCGGCGGTGTCCCAGGCGTTGGGGCCACCGCTGCGGGCCAGGTACACGTCGTCCGCGTAGTGCCGCATGAACGAGCCGGGGAAGTTCAGCGACTCGAACGAGGTGCCGCCCGCGGCGAGACCGGGCCGGCCGCACCAGGTCGCGTCCGCGGCGAAGCTGCCGCCCGTGTTGCCGTCGATGCGGACCCGGTTGCCGGCGTGGCGCAGGTACTGGCCGGGGAAGTTGACCGACTCGAACGAGAAGCACCGCGGGTCGGCCAGGCCGGCCACCGTGCGGAACGACGCGTCCTGCCGCGCCCCGTCCGGGCTCGCCGAGGTGAGCACGTCGGTGCGGGCGAAGGAGTTCGAGTGCCGCAGGTAGCGGTTCGTGAACCCGGCCGTGGTCACCTGGAACGACCGGACGTGCCCGAGGGTCATCGGCACGGCCGCGTTCAGGTTCTTCGACGCGTTGATGAGGTTGGTGTTCGCGGTGCGGTACTGGTTGGTGTCGACCTTCTGGACCCGGCGGTCGTAGGTGAGCAGCCCGTTGTACTCGCCCTCGACGTCGGTGATCTCGGTGTACACGTACGCCGAGAGCCCCCTGGTCGTCATGAGCGACCGGGTGTCGCGGATCATGCCGGTGAGGCGGTCGTTGAGCTGGGCGTTGCTGAACACCTGCTCGTAGGCGAAGAACTGGTTGTTCGGGCTGTACTCGTTTCCGGGGGTGCGAAGGCCGATGCCGCCGAACTCGCCGAGCACCGACACGCGGTTCGCGGACGGCAGCGGCGCGTCCGGGCCGGTGTAGATGTGCCAGTCGATGATGTCGCCGGTGCCGGGGTCGCCCTTGGACGCGCAGCAGTTGTAGCCGCTGTGCGCGTTGACCAGGCGGGTCGGGTCGTAGTTCTTGAGGTCCGTGGTGACCCGGGCGGTGTCGGCGAGGTTCCACTCGCCCCAGCCCTCGTTGAACGGCACGTACGTGATCACGGCGGGGGAGAACCGGTGCTCGTCGATGATCTCGCGGGCCTCGGCCTCGAACTCCGCGATCTGCGCCGGCGTGCGGTTCGCGTCGAACGCCTGCGTCGACGGGATGTCCTGCCACACCAGCAGACCGAGCCGGTCGGCGTGGTAGTACCAGCGTGCGGGCTCGACCTTGATGTGCTTGCGGACCATGTTGAACCCGAGGTCCTTGTGCTTCTGCAGGTCGAAGGCGAGCGCGGCGTCGGTCGGCGCGGTGTAGAGGCCGTCGGGCCAGAAGCCCTGGTCGAGCGTGCCGGCCTGGAAGACGAACTCGCCGTTGAGCGTCGGCCGCAGTACGCCGTTGACCAGCTTCGTGCCGACCTCCCGCATGCCGAAGTAGCTCACGACCTGGTCGACGGTGGCGCCGGAGCTGTTGCGCAGCGACACCCGCAGGTTGTAGAGGAACGGGTCGTCGGGCGACCAGCGCCGGGCGTTCGGGACCGGCACGGTGAACTCGGTGAACCCGCCGGTGCCGCTGCCGACGACGGTCGAGCCGTTCATCGCCTCGGCGAGGACGGTGTGGCCGCTGACGTTGCCGCGGGTGAAGACCCGGACCCGGACGGTGTTGTTGGACAGGTTGGCATACGTGTCGACGGAGTAGATCGACGAGGCGGCGGTCGGCTCCAGCCAGACCGTCTGCCAGATCCCGGACGTCGGCGTGTAGAAGATGCCGCTCGGGTTGTTGGTCTGCTTGCCGACCGGCTGCTTCTCGCCGCGGCCGTCGGTCGGGTCGTAGACCCGGACCACGATCTCGTTGCTGCCCCCGTTGAGCTGCGGGGTGATGTCGGCCTCGAAGCGGTCGTAGCCGCCCTTGTGGGTGGTGACCTGCACACCGTTGACCCAGACGGTGGCCTCGTAGTCCACGGCACCGAAGTGCAGCTGGACGCGGCGGCCGTTCCAGCCGGACGGCACGGTGAACGTGCGCCGGTAGAACATCAGGTCGCGGTTGTCGTTGCGCATGATGCCGGACAGCGCGGACTCGACCGGGAACGGCACCAGGATCCGCTCGGGCAGCGTCTGCCCCAGCGGCGGCGCGGCGTAGCGGTTGACGTTGCCGGCGCCGTCGGTGGCGGGGTTGAGGAACTCCCACTCGCCGTTGAGGGACTGCCAGTCCGGGCGGGTCATCTGCGGCCGAGGGTATTCCGGCAGCGGGTTCGTCGTGGACACCTGCGAGGTCCACGGGGTCGTCAGCGGCGGGGTCTTCGGCACGACGGCGAGGGCGGGCGCACCGGCCGCGACCAGCGCGCCGGAGGCGAGCGTCAGGACCGCGAGGGTACGGGCGAGAAGGTGGCGCATCGAACTCCTTCTGGCGGGAAAGAGCACGCGGAACCGGCGCGAGGCCGGTTGGCGATCGGCCGCGCGCCGGCAGCGAGCGTTGGCGTGTATCGACGGGCTTTGTTGGAGCCCGGGTTCCGGGAACGTAACATGAAACATTCCCGAACGGAACAGCTCAGATGCAACCACAAATCAAACAAAATCCATCGTGGCCGCGCGGCGGGCGGACACGAAAAAAGCTCACGCCACCCGCGTGGCGGATGGCGTGAGCGGTGCGCTGACCGCGGTGGGTCAGGCGGTGGTCAGACGATGAGTCAGACCGGGCGGATGTTGGCGGCCTGGGGGCCCTTGGCGCCCTGGGTCACCTCGAACTCGACCCGCTGGTTCTCCTCGAGGCTGCGGAAGCCACCCGTGGCGATGGCCGAGTAGTGTGCGAAAAGGTCCGCGCCGCCGCCGTCCGGCGTGATGAAGCCGAAGCCCTTCTCGGCGTTGAACCATTTCACGGTGCCGACTGTCATGTACTGCTCCTCGCAGGTTGATGGCGCCCACACCGTGTGGGCACCGCGTCGCTGCGGCTGTTGACCCTCATCCGGAGACAGGGGCCTGGAAACGCAAAAAAGCGCCCAGGGTATTCGATACCCACCCAGGCGCTGGCAAAGTATGCGGAAACCAAAACTGCAACGCTCTCTACATTAGCACGCCAAAAGGCGCCTACCGGCCAGAACGAAGGATCCGGACTCGGACCGATCCGCCCCGCGGGTGTACCGTGACCCCGGAAGGTCCGGCCATGTTCGTCCCCTGGCGCCGAGCCCGCCGACGAAAGGTGGGCGCGGTGAACACGTCCTTCGGTTTGTTGAGCACGTATCCGCCGACCCAGTGCGGCATCGCCGCCTTCGCGGGCGCGCTGAGCACCGCGCTGTCCGCTGCGGCGGGCGTCGACCGGGTCGGTGTCGTGCGGGTCGTCGACTCGCCCACCTTCACCGACCGGCCCGAGGTGATCGCCCACCTGCAGGCCGGGGCCGCCGGCTCGGCCGAGGTCGCCGCCGCCGCGCTCGACCGGCACGACGTGGTGATCGTCAACCATGAGTACGGCATCTACGACGGCACCGACGGCGCCGGCGTGCTCGAGGTGCTGCGCCGGCTCAGGTCGCCCAGCATCACCGTCCTGCACACCGTGCTGCGCCGGCCGACCGCGCACCAGCGGGAGGTCCTGGAGACCGTGGCGGCGCTCGCCGGCGCCGTCGTCGTCACCACCGAGGCGGCCAGGGCGCGGCTGCACGAGACCAGCACGATCGACCCGGCGAAGGTGCACGTCGTGCCGCACGGGGCGCTCGTGCAGCCGGCGATCCGCACGGTCAGCTCGTCCGGCGAGCCGATGGTCCTCACCTGGGGGCTGCTCGGCCCCGGCAAGGGTGTGGAGTGGGCGATCGCCGGGATGCGCGAGGTCCGCCATCTGTCGCCGCGCCCCCGGTATGTGATCTCCGGCCAGACGCACCCGAAGGTCCTCGCCGAGGAGGGCGAGAGCTACCGGCTGGGCCTGTACAAGAAGGTCCGCGCGTTCGGCGTGGCCGACCTCGTCAGGTTCGAGCGCTCCTACGCGGACCCGTCCGCGCTGGCCCGCCTCGTCGACCGCGCCGACGTCGTGGTCCTGCCGTACGACACGACCGAACAGGTCTCCTCCGGGGTGCTGCACGAGGCGGTCGCGGCCGGCAAACCGGTCATCGCCACGCCGTTCCCGCACGCGGCGGACCTGCTCGGCACCGGCGCGGGCGTGCTCGTGCCGCACCGCGACGGCGCCGCGATCGGATCGGCGCTCAAGCGGCTGCTCACCGACCCGGACCTGGTCGCCGGCATGCGCGCCGAGGGGCTGCGCCGCACGGCGGGGGCCGACTGGGCGACCGTCGCGTCGCGGTACGCCGCCCTGGCCGAGGCCCTGCCGGCCGCATCCAAGGCCTGACCCGGCGAACCGCCGGAAAAGGCCCCACGACCGCCCGCGAACGGCTCGTCGACCCGGCCAAGGCCCTGCGCCGGAAGGTCTCAGGGCCGGCCGCGTGGACGACGGAAGCCTCAGGACCGGCCGCCGGACGGTCGGCGAAAGCCTGACGACCGTGCGTGCCGTCACCGTTCCTCGATCACGGCGGCGGCGCCGGCGTCGACGGTGGTGCCCTGCACGTCGACCGGGGTCGCGCCGTGGTTGATCGCAAGGATGAAGGGTGGGCGGCGGACCGCTTCCACGCTCTCCGGGAGGTCGGTGCGTGCGGCCAGCCCGGCGTCGTCGTACACCTGCCGCATCAATCGCCTGAGCGCCTCCTCGGCGAGGCGGGTGGAGACATACCAGGCGCTGCCGCGTCCGTGTGCGTGCCGCGTGACGGCCGGGCCGCCCGGCGCGGGACCGTCGACGTAGTGCAGCACCGTCCGCGCGCCGGTGGGGACCACGGCCTCGGTCCACACGTCGGCGCTGGAGCCGTCGCTGAGCTCGACCCGCTCGCCGGCGCGCAGCGGCAGGAACTCCTCGACGGTGACGCCGAGCAGGTCGCGCAGCGCACCCGGATACGGCCCCTCGGGCACGGCGTCGTCGGCGTCGACGATGCCGGAGAAGTAGGACACCAGCAGGGTCCCGCCGCCGGACACGTAACCGTCGAGGTTCCTCGCCGCGGTGCCGGTCGTCATGTACAGCGTGGGCACCACCACCAGGCGGTAGCGCCCGAGATCGGCCTCCGGGTGGACGAAGTCGGCGGTCAGGTGGTCGCGCCACAGCGCCCCGTAGTAGGCCTCGACCCGCTCGCGGTATGCGAGGTCCACCGACGGCCGCCACTCCAGCTCCAGGGCCCACCACGACTCCCAGTCCCAGACGACGGCGACGTCGGCGGCGACCCGGGTGCCGCGCAGCGCGCCGAGGCCCGCCAGGCGCCCGCCGAGCTCCGTGACCTCGCGCCAGATCCGGGTGCCGGTGCCGCCCTGCGGCAGCATCGCCGAGTGGAACTTCTCGGCGCCGAAGCGCGAGGCCCGCCACTGGAAGAACATGACCCCGTCCGCGCCGCGGGCGACGTGCGCGAGGCTGTTGCGGGCCAGCTCGCCGGGGAGCTTCGCGACGTTGCGCGGCTGCCAGTTGACGGCGCCGGTCGAGTGCTCCATCAGCAGCCACGGCGCGCCGCCGGCGAGGCCGCGGGTCAGGTCCGCGCACATCGCCAGCTCGACGTGCCGGTCGTCGCGGGCGGCGTCCAGGTAGTGGTCGTTGGCGACGATGTCGACCTCGCCCGCCCACTTCCAGTAGTCCAGCCACTTGCAGTTGGCGATCATGAAGTTGGTGGTGATCGGCACGCCGGGGGAGTGCTCGCGCAGGACGTCGCGCTCCCGCCGGTAGTTGCCCAGGTGCGTGTCGGAGCAGAACCGCAGGTAGTCCAGCTGCTGGGCCGGGTTGACGGCGGTCGGCGCGACCCGCGGCGGCTCGATCTGCGCCCAGTCGCCGTAGCGCTGCCCCCAGAACGTGGTGCCCCACGCGGCGTTGAGCCCGGCCAGGTCGCCGTGCCGGTCCCGCAGCCACCCCCGGAAGGCGGCCGCGCACGTGTCGCAGTAGCAGTGCGCGTTGACCCCGGCGTATTCGTTGTGCACGTGCCACAGCGCGACCGCGGGATGCGTGCCGTAGCGCCGGCCGAGCTGCCCGGCGATCGCGGCGGACGCGCGGGCGTAGTCCGGCGAGCTGGGGCAGAAGCTCTGCCGGCCGCCCGTGCCGAGGACGTGCCCGGCCCGGTCGACGAGCCGCGCGCCGGGATAGCGGTGCGCGAACCATGGCGGTGGCGCGGCGGTCGGCGTGCCCAGGTCGACCAGGATCCCGTTGGCGTGCAACAGCTCCAGCACCCGGTCGAGCCAGTCGAACGTGTAACGCCCCTCCTCGGGCTCGCTCAGCGCCCAGCTGAACATGCCGACGCTGACGAGGTTGACGCCGGCGGCCTTCATGAGTTCGACGTCCTGCGCCCAGATTTCTTCCGGCCACTGCTCGGGCGTGTAGTCGCCGCCGTAGGCGATCGCGTCCAGCCCGCGTGGGTAGGTCACGTGCCTAGGCTTCCAGGACGGCCCGGAGCGCGCCGAGGTCGGCCTGGACCGCGGCGCAGTCCCGGTCGAAGTCCTCGTCGGTCATGCCCGGCTGCCGGCGCACGCTGAAGACGACCTCGCTGCCCTCGCCGTTGGCCGTCACCCGCATCGGGTTGTAGAACGTCTGCCCCGACGGGACCGTGACGTGGTGGTCCATGACGCCGAACGGGTTGTCCGGCGCCCAGTCCAGCAGGATCCGGCCCATGTCCGAGTCCGCGACCCACTGGCCGTCGACCTTCTCCACGGACCTCAGCAGGCCTGGTGCCCACTCGGGCAGGTTCTCGGGGTTCGACGCGTACGCGTACACATCGGCGGCGGGACGGTCGATGTTGGTGCTGACGTGCCGCGTCTCCATCATGCCTCGATCCTGCCGCAGTCACGCGGCAGGATCGACCCGGCTTTTCATGATCCGGAAGAGATGTTGTCGCCGGGGAGGGTGGCGCATAATTAGCTACGTCGATGCGTCGAAGAGCCAGTCTGTCGACGAGAAAGCTGCAATCCGGACTTTCCTCTGCGACGACTGCCCGAAAGGTCCGCTTCGCGGCCTAGAACACGCGCCGGTAGAAGCTTGACAAGCCAGAATTCCGAATTACGCGCCACCCTCCGGGGCAGCACAAAGTCTTCCGGATCATGAAAAGCCGGGTCGACGGTCTTGAGGGGGTGTGGGTGGAGCGAAGCTCCCCCGCTGGGGAGCACCGGCTCCGCCGGTGCGCGGATGCGGAAACCGCAAACGCGAAACGCCCCCTGCGTGAGCAGGGGGCGTCAGCGGTTGTAGCGGGGACAGGATTTGAACCTGCGACCTCTGGGTTATGAGCCCAGCGAGCTACCGAGCTGCTCCACCCCGCGTCGGTAAGACCAACCCTACCCGATGGCCGCCACGGGTTTTCCGGCGGGTCGCTCAACCTTCCGCGGGCGGCCGTCGTCTTGACCGCGACGAAAGGAGAGCCCGTGTTCTGGAAACGCGGCTTCGATGGGCTGGACGCCCTCGTCGCGGAGCGTGGCAGTGCCCTGCTCGCCACGGCGGTGCTGCTCACCGGCAGCCGCGCGGCGGGGGAGGACCCTGCTGCAGGGCGCCCTGGAGCGGCTGATGCGCTCATGGGGGCGGGTCCGCGAGGACCGTGAACGATATCTGCGGCGCACGATGTATCACCTCGCCGTCGACCAGTGGCGGGTGCGCCGGCGCAGGCCCGAGGTGACCCTGCACGCCGAGCCGCCCGGCTAGCCCGACGCCGGTACCTTCAGCGCCACCCTCGAACTGTCCGACTACGGCCTCCCGGTCCACGTCGACCGCCCCGCGGACGTCGTCCCGGCGAACTGATCGCGGACCAGCACGTGGCGCCGGCGGGAGTCACCCGCCGGCGCTACGCATCGTGGTATCGCCGTGGCTCGATGGGTTGATCGAGCGGTAATCTTCCGTCGACGTTCGCCACGACGCGATGGGGGTCGGTCTTGCCGCACTGGCACGATGCTGTGTGCGGCGCATCGGACTGGAGCGCGCCGGTGCGGCTCGACATGGGGGCACGGGTCGTGGCTGAACCGGTCGCCCCGCTCACCGTCGACGTGACCGACGGCCTCGGCGTGGTCGAGGTGCTCGGCAACGACGCCGCCAGTGTGCTCTACCTGTCCGGGACGCCGGTCTGGGTGCACGCCTACGACTGTCACGGCAGCGTGGGCGAGCTGGCCGCGCGCGCCGGCGACGCCGGATGGGACGCGTCGCGCCCGGCCGGGCTGAGCGCGCTGCGGGACTGGCTGGCCGAGCCCGGGCTGCTGGTGGAGCGGGGCAGGCGCGGCCGGTGGCCCGTGGACCGGGTGCACGGCCTGCGGATCGAGCCGTTGCTGCCGTTGCTGCGGTTGTTCTGCAGCGGCCGGTACCTGGTGTCGGCGCGGACGATGTCGCCGACCGTCACGGTGTTCGACCGGGTCGACGCCGACTGGTTCGGCTGGTATCCCGGCTACGGTTCCGGGTTCGACGACGAGGAGTACATCCTCGCGACGGACCGCTGGCCGCCGCCGGGCCTCGGCACCGTCGAGGAGCACCGGGCCCGGATCGCCAGGGGCATCCGGCCGGCGCTGGTCGCCGCCGGTCCGCCCGGGGGCGCGGGCCGCTACCTGCTCGACGGGCACCACAAGCTCGCCGCGTACCGCAAGGCCCGGGTCCGTCCGCTGGTCATCGACATCGTCCCGGCCGTCGCGCGGCCGCTGCCGAAGGCGCTCTTCGCGGATCTGCTGCCGGCGCCGGCCCGGGGCGAGTTCCGCCACGCCCTGCGCGACTGGGAGTCCGACGGCCCGCCGCCGGACGGGCACGGCACCTGACCCACCGCCGCGCGTCACCCGACCGTCGCGGCGACCAGGGACACGGCGGTCCGGAATGTCTTGCGCGACGAACATCCTTCCGCGGTCGGTCAAGATCGACGAAGGTCTCGCAGATTCGATCGACTGTCCGGAATGTCAGCCGGCGTAGAAGACGCAGCCGACGCTCGCGCCGCCGGCCATGCTGACCACGCCCGCGTCCGGATCGGCACTGCCGCGGATGAACCCACCGGCGTAGCCGTCCTCGCCGATGGTGTCGCGGTCGCCGAGGTAGATCCCCCAGTTGAGGAACTCGTCCCGCGGCCGACCGTCGGTGAGCTCGCCGATGGGCTCGGCCATCGGGCGGACCCGCTGCTGCAGCACGTACGGGCCGGACATCGCCGCCGTCACCTGCCGCTCCCACGAGGCGTCGTCCGCGCGCCAGCCGGCCACGATGCCGTTGCCGCCGTGCAGCAGCGTCGGCTTGAGGATCAGCTCGGTCCTGGCCGACCGGGCGTAGGCGAGCAGGTCGACCTCGGTGCCGCCGGGGTCGCGGACGACCGGGAGCACGGGCCGGGTCCACGGCAGGAACCGGTCGATGCACGCGCGTTCCGCGGCGTCGAAACTGTCCCGGTGCCGGTCGTCGGACAGCATGGCGAGCGCGCCCTTGCTGCCGTAGAGGTCCGAGTCGAGCCGGCTGCAGAGCCCCACCCGGCCCGCTTCCACCGCGGCCAGCAGCGCCTCGATCTGCGCCGCCGCCACCGGGTCGGTGAGGTCCTCGACCAGGAAGTAGCGCAGGACGACGTCGACCGTCCGGCCGTCGACGCTCACCCGGCCCCGCTCGTGCCGCAGCCGGCCGAGGTCGCAGGCGACCGCCTCGACGCCGTGCCCGGTGAGCAGTCTGGCGAGAATGGCGAGAGCCTTGCCGACGATCGCGAAGTTGGGCGTCGTGTCGGTGACGACGACGAGCGGCGGCCGGCCGGCGGGAAGCGTCTCGGCGAGCAGGCCGAGCGCCATGCACCGCACGGTGTCCCGGAAGCGCAGCCCGTGCAGTTCCACGAAGTCGTGCAGCGGCCGGTACCGCAGCATCGCCCGGTTGAGCTCAGGGTTCTGGTAGCCGCCCAGCGCGCTGGTCAGGTTGAACTCGAGCAGCCGGAAGCCCTCGCCGTCGTGGTGGAGGTCGGCCCGGCCGAGCGGGAGCAGCGGTCCGGTGCGGGCGCTGCGCGAGATGAGCGCGGTCTGCCCCGCGTCCATGCCGACCGCCCGGGCCAGGGCGGCGACGTCCCCTCCGAACAGCCGGTCGGGCAGGGACCGGAGCAGGTCGTAGACGGTGCGCAGGTCGGTGACGACCGATCGGCGCTCGTCGTCGCCGAGGAACGCCGGCGCGGGCAGGAACCGGTCCTGGTAGGTCATGGTGAGCTCGGCGTCGTCGCGGGCCGCCTGCGCCGGATGCCCGGGCGGCCGGTCGGGCGACGCGAGCACCGCGGCGTAGGCGCTCGCGAGCGGGGACCGGCTCATTGCGCCTGCGGGTCGGCGCGGCTGATCCACTGCCGGCGCGCGCCCACCACCAGGACGACCGCGATGCCCGCCATGACGACGGCACCGGCGCCGAACACCGACCGGGTGCCCGCGTAGGCGGCGCCGAAGCCACCGGCCGCGGCGCCGATCGGCAGCCCGCCCCAGGAGATCAGCCGGTACACGCCGTTGACCCGCCCGAGCAGGTGCTGGGGCACCAGGGTCTGACGCAGGACCACCACCACGACGTTCCAGGTGACGGTGCCGCAGGCGAACAGGGCCAGCGCGAGGCCGGCCGCATACGGCGACGGGACCGCGGCCAGGACCGTCTCGCTGCCGACGAGCAGCAGGGCCGTGGCGATCAGCGCGCCCTCCCGGCCGAGCCGGCGGTGCAGGGCGGGCGCGACACGGGAGGCGAGGACCGCGCCCGCGGCCTGGCAGGCGAGCACCACGCCGAAGCCGAACGAGCTCAGGTGCAGCACCTTCGTGCTGTGGATGACCAGCACGGCGAGCATCGCGTTGCCGGCCAGATTGATCAGGCAGGAGAGCAGGGCGAGGCCGCGCAGCAGACTGTGCCGCCACAGCCAGCGTGCCCCGGCGATCATCTCGGCCCACATCCCGGCGGCGGGTGGCTCCCCGGCTCCGGCGGCGGCCGATGTACGGACACCGCGGATGCCCGCGACCAGGGTCGCCGAGACCACGAAGCTGACCGCGTCGACGCCGAACGGCAACGCGGCCGCCGCGCCGAACAGCAGGGCGCCGAGCAGCGGGCCGACGAATCCGGCGCCGGCCTCCTGCACGCCCATGATGCGGGCGTTGGCGGTGGCGAGCACCGGCTTCTCCGCGATGAACGGGACCAGCACCTGCTCGGCGTTGCGGCAGAAGACGTCGCCGGTGCCGAGGACGAACATCGCCACGTACAGCAGCGGCAGCCCGCCCCAGCCGCCGAGGACCGCGGCGGTGAGCACGGCGAGCACGACGGCCCGGACGTAGTCGATCAATACTATCGTGCGGCGGATGTCGAGCCGGTCGACCAGCATGCCGGCGGGCAGGCCGAACAGCACGAACGGCAGGGTGAAGGCGACCGAGGTCGCGCCGATCAGCCGGGGGTCGTCGGTGAGCCGGGTCGCCAGCAGCGGCGCGGCGGCGATCGTGACGCCGTCGCCGATCGAGGAGATCGCGGTGGCCAGCCAGAGTCGGGTGAAGTCACGGCCGAGGCGCGGCCGTTTCTCGGTCGCGACCATCCCACCCCCCGCGCTCCGGCACTGAACGGCGACTCGGTCGAGAGACTACCTTGAATGTCGTGGCGACAGTCTAGTGATCAACCCATACATCCTCGAACTGTCGGATACCCGCGTTGTCGTCCCCGGTTCTGGGTTTTATGGTTGTCCGCAACACCCCGGGTCCATCGAAATCCGTCTGTCAATCGACCTCGTGCCGCAGCTCCGATCCGCGGCCTTCGCCGCGCGGCCCGAGGTCACCGTCGCCGTTTGCACCCACCGGAGTCCGCCCTGAGGACGCTCGGCGACCTGACGCGTCCATCAAGGGTGAGGACAACCACGTTCATGACTACCTGCAACCCAGATGTCGAACGCCCCACGGTCGCGACCATCGCCCGACCGGCGACCGTCGCCGTCATCGGCACCGGCGCCATCGGCCAGGACCTGGTCAGCAAGATCAGCCGGTCATCCGCACTGACCTGTGCGCTGGTGGCCGGCCGCAACCCGGAGTCGGCCGGCCTGCGGCACGCCGAGCTCCTCGGCTGTCCCACCAGCGCCGGCGGCATCGAGGCCGTGCTGTCCGCCGACCGCCCGTTCGACGTGGTGTTCGACGCGACCAGCGCCGCGGCCCACCGCGAGCACTGGCCACGGCTGGAGCCGCTCGGCTCCCTCGTCGTCGACCTGACGCCCAGCAAGGTCGGTGCGATGGTCGTGCCCGCCGTCACCGGCCTCGACGCCGGCGGCAGCCGCAACATCAACCTGGTCAGCTGTGGCGGGCAGGCGGGCGTGCCGATCGCACGCGCCCTCGCCACGGCCTTCCCGGTGTCCTACCTGGAGGTCGTCTCCACCGTCGCGAGCGTCGTCGCGGGGCGCGCGACCCGGCTCAACCTCGACGAATACGTCGCGACCACCGGCCAGGCGGTCACCGCCTTCACCGGCGTGAGCGACGTCAAGGCCATCCTCAACATCAGCCCCGCGGTGCCGCCGGCACCGTTCCGCACCGCCGTGCACGCCCTGATCCCGGGCGCCGACCTCACGCGTGTCCGGGAGGTCGTGGAGTCGGCGGCCGCCGAGGTGCGCCGCTTCGCCCCCGGCTACGAGATCCTCGCGGCGAGCGTGACCGGTGACCGGGTGATGATCTCCCTGCACGTCATCGCGTGCAGCGAGGTGCTGCCGCCGTACGCCGGAAACCTCGACCTCATCAACTCCGCCGCGATCATGGTCGCCGAGCAGCACGCGACCCGGCTCGCCCTGTCGGAGGCGGCGCTGTGACCGGCCCGAAGACCGGGGTGGTGATCTACGACGCGACCCTGCGCGACGGCCAGCACGCCGTGCGCCACCAGCTCGGCGCGACCGCGCTGCGCCGCTACGCGGAGGCGGCCGACGCGGCCCGGATCCCGGTCGTCGAGGTCGGCCACGGCAACGGCCTGGGCGCCTCGTCGCTGCAGGTCGGCATGGCCGCCGTCAGCGACGACGAGATGCTCGCGACCACGCGGGCGGCGCTGCGGCACAGCCGGCTGGCCGCGTTCATGCTGCCCGGCTGGGGCAGCTCCACGGACCTGCGGCGCGCCGTCGCGCACGGCGTCGACATCGTGCGGATCGGCGTGCACGCCACCGAGTCGTCCCTCGCCGAGCGGCACCTGGGGGTGCTGCGCGACGCCGGTGTCGAGGCGCAGTGCGTGCTGATGATGAGCCACCTCGCGAGCCCGGAGGAGCTCGCCGAGCACGCCGGACAGGCCGCCGGCTACGGCGCGCAGGCCGTCGGGATCATGGACTCCGCGGGTCACCTGCTGCCCGCCGACGTCACCGCCCGGATCACGGCGATCGGCGCGGCCACCGGCGGGCGGCCGGTCATCTTCCACGGGCACAACAACCTGGGCATGGCGGTCGCCAACTCCCTGGCCGCGGCGCAGGCGGGTGCCGGGATCATCGACGCCTGCGCCCGGGGCTTCGGCGCCGGCGCCGGCAACACCCAGCTCGAGGTCGTGGTGCCGGTGCTGGAGCGCTGCGGCTTCGACACCGGGATCGACCTCTACGGCCTGCTCGACGCGGCGGACGTCGCCGAGCGCGAGCTGGTGCCGTCGGCGCCGGTGCCGACACCGATGAGCATCGTCAGCGGCCTGGCCGGGGTGTTCTCCGGGTTCAAGCACCGCGTCCTGGAGCTCGCCGGCCCGGCCGGCGTCGACCCGCGCGACGTCTTCTTCGAGCTCGGCCGCCGGCAGGCGGTCGCCGGCCAGGAGGACCTCATCGTCGACGTGGTGGCGCAACTCAAGGAATCCAGATGAGGAGCACGCACATGGCAGTCCCGCAACCGTCGGCCGGTGTGCCGGTGGCCCGCATGTCGTTCGACGAGTTCCGCGCGCTCGGTCCGGGCGGCCTGTTCAAGGCCGACGTCCCCGTGGTGGTCGCCCTGCCCCCCGACGTGCAGGGCCTCGGCCGCGACGGGGTGGCGGCCCGCCTCGCCGACCTGACCGTCACGCTGTTCAGCGAGCCCGACGACAAGCAGCACCCGGGCCGCTGGAGCACCCGCGACATCCGGCTGAGTGACTTCTTCGCCGACGAGACCCTGCTGCACACGCCGGGTACCTGGCACCGGGTGGTGTCGAACATCCGCAACAGCCCCGCCGACGTCAACGCCGTCATCGGCTTCGACGCGAAGGACTTCTTCGGCTACGGCTCATCGCTGTACGCGGCCAACCTGTGGATCAGTCACAAGGGCGTGTTCACGAAGAACCACTTCGACGAGTTCGAGAACTTCAACATCGCGCTCGAGGGGCGCAAGCGCTTCGTCATCGCCCCGCCCGGCTCCCGCGCGTACTACCCGCGCTCGACGCTGCGCGGGCTCGGCGACAAGTCGCACGTGTTCGACCTCGCCAACGCCGACCTCACCCGCTTCCCGAAGGTGGCGCCGAAGCTCGCCGAGCGGCGCGACTTCACGCTCGAGCCGGGGCACATGCTCTACCTGCCGCTGGGCTGGTGGCACCAGGCCGAGTCGCTGGACGACATGAACATCAACGTCAACTTCTGGCTCACGTCGAAGAAGATCCTGCGCCGGCCGCACGTGCTCGGCGTCGCCCTCTACACGTACGCCTACCGCAAGGCCCGCGGCGTGTACAGCTACAAACCGACCGAGGTGAACGCGGGATGAGCCAGCGCAAACGCGTGTACAGCTACAAGCCGACCGAGGTGAACGCCGGATGAGCGGCCAGCGGAGCGGCTCGGGCCGCTCGTCATGTGACAGGTTGGGCTCAGCCCGACGCCGGAGCGCAGCGGAGGTGGCGGGATGAGCGACCGCAAGCGGATCACGCCGACGCACCGGTACCGCAACAACGACAAGCTCATCGGGGTCGGCAACGTCTTCTGGAACGCCTCCGAGGAGCACGGCGTGGCGGGCATCGTGGGCGACCTGCACGACGGGGTCTTCCACATGGCCGACGGCCACGAGTTCGTCAACTTCACCGTCTGCTCCTACCTGGACCTCGACACCCACCCGAAGGTCATCGACGGGGCGGTCGACGCGCTGCGCCGCTTCGGGGTCCTCGATCACTGCATCCCGCGGACCCGTGTGCAGACGCCGGTGCTGCTGGAGCTGGAGGAGTCCCTCGGCGAGCTGTTCGGCGCGACGGTGATCAGCGCTATCTCCACCGCCGCGGCGAGCACCGGCCTGCTGCCGCTGATCGCGTCCGGGCACCTCGGCAACGGCACCCGGCCGCTGATGGTCTTCGACAAGAACGCGCACGTGTCGATGGCCAACGCGAAGCCGTCCTGCGCCGACGAGACCGAGGTCGTCACCTGCCGCCACCACGACCTGGACTTCCTCGAGGACCAGTGCCGCACGTACGAGCGGGTCTGCTACGTCGTGGACGGCTCCGACAGCCTCGGCGGCTACGCGCCGGTCGAGGAGCTGGCGGCGTTGCAGGACAGGTACAACCTCCTGGTCTTCTACGACGACTCGCACTCGCTGTCGGCGTACGGCGAGCGTGGCCTCGGCTACGTCCGCTCGCACACCCCGGCGCTGGACGACCGGACCATCACCGTCGCCACGCTCAGCAAGGGCTTCGGGGCGGGCGGCACGGCGATCCTGCTCAACGGCTTCCCGCACGCGACGCGGCGGCTCATCGAGCGGTTCGCCGGGCCGCTCGGCTACTCGCAGAAGATGAACGCCGCCGCCGTCGGGGCCGCGCTCGCCTCCGCCGAGATCCACCGCACCGCGGAGCTCACCGAGCTGCAGGGGCGGCTGCGGGCCAACATCGCGCTGTTCGACTCGTTGCTGGCCACCGGGCAGGCCGGCAGCTCGTACCCGATCCGGGTGGTCCCGGTCGGCGACGACGTGGTCATCGACGCGGCGCAGCGGGTGTTCCGGGCCGGCTTCTACACCTCGCCGGTGTTCTTCCCGATCGTCGCCCGCGGCAGCGCGGGGCTGCGGGTGATGCTGCGCGCCGGCCAGACCGAGGAGCAGATCACCCGGCTGTGCGCGGTGCTCGTCGAGGCCGGCGCCCAGCCGGCGGGCGCCCAGCCGGCGGGCGCGGTGCACGCATGAGTCCGGCCCCGCCGCGCAGCATCCTGTACACGCCGGCGCTGTCACTGGACCGGGTCGTCAAGGCGTGGTCGTACGACGCCGACGTGCACCTGATCGACCTGGAGGACTCGGTGCCGCCGGCGGCGAAGGCCGACGCCCGGGCGGTGTGCCGCGCCGCGCTGGAGAAGGCGCCCCGGCCCGGCAACGTCGCCGTGCGGGTCAACCAGTTCGACCGCATCGAGGCCGTGCACGACCTGGCCATGCTCGCCGACTGCCCGGTGCTACCCGGGATCGTGATGATGACGATGGTGACCTCCGCCGAGGAGGTCGCCCTGTACCGGTCGATCCTCGCCTCGGCCGGCGCGCACCCGGAGATCTACGTGACCGTCGAGACCGTCGAGGCGGTCACCGCCGCCGACGCGATCGCCCGGGAGGCCGACGGCCTGGTGCTCGGCTCCGCCGACCTGGCCGCCACCCTCGGCGTGGAGATCGGCTGGGAGCCGATGCTGGCGGCCCGGCAGGCGATGGCCCTCGCGTGCGCCCGGCACGACACGGCCTGCGTCGACACCGCCAACTTCCGGCTCGGCGAGGCGGGCGTCCTCGCCGAGGAGAGCGCCCGGGTCCGCGCGCTCGGCTTCCACGGCAAGGCGACCGTGCACCCGGCCGAGCTCGACGTGATCAACCGGACCATGCGGGCGCACCCCGACGTGCGGCACGCCCGGCGGGTCATGGCGGCGGTCGAGGCCGTCGGCGGCGGGATCGCCGTCCTCGACGGCAACATGGTCGGGCCGCCGTTCGTGCGGCTGGCCGGCATGACGGTCGCCCGCGAGGAGGCCTGGGCGGCCCGCTTCGGCGGACGGGCGGACGGGTGAGCGCACCGGTCATGGTCGGTGCCGGCGACATGGCCGGCACCGCGGCGATGCTGCGGGTCGTCGACGCGCTCGGGGAGATGTTCGCCGACCTGGCCGCCGGGCGCACCACGTCACCGGCGCGGACGGTGCTGGAGCACGGCGACGGCCGGGTGCTGCTGGTCAGCCCGGCGCTGTGGGAGCGGCGCGGCGTCGGCAGCGTCAAGGTCACCACGCTCACCCCGGACAACCCGGCGCGCGGGCTGCCGCTCATCCACGGGATCGTCGCGCTCACCGACCTGACGACCGGCCGGATCACCGCGCTGCTCGACGGCGCGGAGCTGACCGCGGTGCGCACCGGCGCGGTCACGGCCCTCGCCACCCGCGCCTGCACCGCGCCGGACACCGGCGAGCTGACCGTCATCGGCGCCGGGGTGCAGGCGCGGGCGCTGATCCGGGCGACGGCGGCGGTCCGCCCCATCCGCCGGATCCGCCTGTACTCCCGGACGAAGGCGCGCGCGGAACGGCTCGCGGACCTGCTCGGCGGGGACTTCGAGGTGACCGTGCACGACACCGCACGGGACGCCGTGACCGGCTCGCCGCTCATCTGCACCGCCACCTCCACCGGCGGCCGCGACTCCGTGATCGAGGCGGGCTGGGTCGCGCCGGGCGCCCACCTCAATGTCATCGGCGGCACCGGACCGGACGTCCTCGAGATCGACCCGGCCCTGTTCGCCGATGGTGTACCGATCGTCGAGGACCGCGCCGTGGCCCTCGACGAGACGGGCGGCGCGGGCGAGGTACGCGCGGCCGTGAAAGCCGGCCTGATCACCGGGGACGACCTGTGCGAGCTGGGCCGGCTCGTCACGGGCGAGGTTGGTTTCGCAGGCCGCACCACGATCCTGCGCACCGTCGGCATGGCGATCGAGGACACCGCCGCCGCGTTCGCCCTCAGCCCGTCAGGAGTGGTCGCATGAACACGTTCGCGGAGTTCGACGGCGGACATCCGTGGTTCGGGCGGCACCAGCTGCGCCCGGCCGCGCCCGCCGGGACGATCCAGCGCATGCTGCGGCACGAGCTGCGCGACACCGGCTGGCCGTACCAACCCATCATGCCGGCAGCGCCCATGACGATCCCCCGATCGTCCTACGCCGAACTGTTCCGCGTCTCCGTCGCGCTGCTGGAGCTGGTGCACCGCACCGCGCTGGAGAGCGCCGAGGAGACGCGGCAGCGGCTGCGGGTGTACCGGATGCCGGCGACCGAGGACCGGCTGTGGATGCGGGACGCGTGGCTGGAGGAGCGGTACGCCGACAGCGTCGCGCGGCCCGACGTCGTCATCGGCCCGGACGGCCCGCAGTTCCTGGAGTTCAACGTCAGCGGCGCGATCGGCGGCGTCGTGGAGACGCAGAGCCGGCTGGAGACGTGGCGGCGGCTGCACGGCGACGGCCTCTACACCTCGCCCTCGCCGTTCGCGGTCCGCGCCGGGATGTTCCGGACCATCGGCGCCGACCTGGACGTCGCGCCGCGGGTGGCGATCGTGGGCAGCGCCCGGGTCGCCGGGGTGGAGTCGCGGTACTTCGAGCTGGAGGCCGAGCATTACAACAGCCACGGGCTGACCGCCCGGTTCTTCGAGCCGGAGGACCTGCACGAGGCGTGGGACGTGGCGCCGCACCTGCGCTACCCGATCGGCCTGCGCGACTTCACCATCGCCGACTGGCTCGACGCCGGGCTCGACACCGGTGCGGTGCAGGAGGCCGTGGACCACGGCTGTCTGCTGGTCGGCACCCAGACGTCGGCGTTCCTGCACCACAAGCTGACCCTGGGCCGGCTGTCGGAGGGGCGGCCCTGGATGTCGGCGGCCGACCGGCGGCTCGTCGACCGGTACGTCCCCTGGACCCGGATCCTCGCCGACCGCAAGACCGACCGGGACGGCCGGCCGATCGACCTGCTGCCGTTCGTGCTGGCGCGGCGGGAGCACCTGGTGCTGAAGGCGGGCATCGGGGAGAGCGGCCTGCAGGTGGTCCTCGGTCGCGACACCACCTCCACCGACTGGGAGGCCGCCGTGCGTACCGCGGCGGCGGAGGAGACCAGCATCGTGCAGGACTTCGTCGAGCCCGGCACCTGCAGGGTGCCACTGGTCATCGACGACGACGCCGACCCCCGCGACGTCGACGTCGCCCCGGTGCTCGGCCCGCTGCTGTTCGGCCGGCGGCCCGCTGGGCTGTTCTGCCGGTTCTACGGCGACGGCTCGACCGGGATCATCTCCGTGCGGGGCCGCATCCCCAGCTCCGACAACGTCGCGGTGGCGATCCGATGAGCCTGCGCAGGATCGGCGACAACGAGTACGCCGAGGAGCACGGCGGCGACTACGAGGACTTCGAGCCGGGGATGGTCATCAGGCACTGGCCGGGCCGGACCCTCTCCGAGGCCGACAACACCTGGCTGACCCTGCTGACGATGAACCAGCACCCGCTGCACTTCGACCAGCACTACGCCGCGGGCGCCGAATACGGCCGGGTCCTGGTCAACAGCGGCATCACCCTGTGCCTCGTCGGCGGGATGACGGTGCAGGCGCTGTCGGCGCGGGCCGTGGCCAACCTCGGCTGGGACCGGGTGCGGCTCAAGGACCCCGTCTTCGTCGGGGACACGCTGTACGCGACCAGCCGGATCCTCGACCGGCGGCTTTCCCGGTCGCGCCCCGGGCAGGGCATCATCACCGTCGAGACGACCGGCACGAAGGCGACCGGGGAGACGGTCATCGTCTTCGAGCGGACGTTCCTCGTCAGGTGTCGGGTATTACCGGGGGTCGATCATCCCGGTCCGGGTCCGGCGGTCTGACAGGATGGCGTGATGGCGAGCGAGCAGCAGGCAGAAGCCGGCCACCGGGACATCCCCAACAGTGCCGAGTTCCGCGAGTTCATCACCTCAGGCTGGGCGGCGTCGCCCACTGCTGGGGCCGCTTCCACCGCGCGGGCGGAGGTCGCCGACCACGCGGCCGCGCGCCGGGCCGCGGTGTCCGAGCGGTTCCCCGGCGAGCGGCTCGTCGTCCCCGCCGGCGGACTGAAGGTGCGCAGCAACGACACCGACTTCACCTTCCGGCCGCACACCGCGTTCGCGCACCTGTCGGGGCTCGGCGCCGGCACCGAGCCCGACAGCGCGCTGATCCTCGAGCCGCGCCCCGGCGGCGGCCACGACGCCGTGCTGTACACGCGGATCCGGGGGTCCCGCGACGGCGTCGAGTTCTACGCCGACTCGCGGTACGGCGAGTTCTGGGTCGGGCCCCGGCCGGCCGCCGCCGACCTTTCGTCGCAGCTGGGTCTGACGGTCCGCGACCTCGAAACCCTTGCCGACGACCTCGGCAAGGACGACGGCGGCCCGGCGCGGGTGGTGCGGGCGACCGACCCGGACATCACGGCCCTGCTCGACGCCGGGCGCACCGACTTCCTCGAGGCCGACGACGAGTTCGCCCGCTTCCTGTCCACGATGCGGATGGTCAAGGACGCGTGGGAGGTCGGCGAGATGCGCCGGGCCGTCGCCGCCACGCACCGGGGCTTCGACGCCGTCATCGCCGCCCTGCCCGAAGCGGTGCGCAAGGGACGCGGCGAGCGCTGGGTGGAGGGCGTCTTCGGCCTGCACTCCCGGCACGAGGGCAACGGCGTCGGCTACGAGTCGATCTGCGCCTCCGGCGACCACGCCACCACCATCCACTGGACGCGTAACACCGGCGACGTCCACGCCGGCGACCTGTTGCTGCTGGACGCCGGGATCGAGCTGGACACGCTGTTCACCGCCGACATCACCCGCACCCTGCCGGTCGACGGCCGCTTCACCGCCGCGCAGCGCCGCGTCTACGACGTGGTCCTCGAGGCCCAGCAGGCAGGCATGGCCGCGGTCCGCCCCGGCAACAGGTTCCGCGACATCCACGCCGCCGCCAACGCGGTCATCGCCCAGCGCCTGCACGAGTGGGGCCTCCTGCCCGACGGCGTCACCGTGGAGCAGACCCTCGACCCCGACAACGGCGGCTGGCACCGCCGCTGGATGGTCCACGGCACGTCCCACCACCTCGGCATGGACGTGCACGACTGCCTCCTCGCACTGCGCGAGGACTACCTCGACGCCGAACTGCGCCCCGGCATGGTCCTCACCGTCGAGCCCGGCCTGTACTTCAAGGCCGACGACCTCCTGGCCCCCGCCGACCTGCGCGGCATCGGCGTCCGCATCGAGGACAACGTCCTGGTCACCGAAACAGGCCACGAGAACCTGTCCGCCGCGATGCCCCGCACCGCCGACGACGTCGAAGCCTGGATGGCCCGCATCCGCACCCCGTGATGCGGCGGCACCGACACCGGTGCCGCCGCACACCGGGATCAGTCGAACAGTTTGTAGACCGCGGCGGGCGCCGTGATGGCGTCGGCCGGCCTGGTGACCGGTGGGACCGCGCCGAAGTCGGCGAACGCCAGCGCCAGCGCCAGCTCCGGGTCGATCGAGGCGCCGTTGACGGTGAAAGCGGTCAGGTGCCCCCGGCCGTCGACGACGGCCGTGAACGGCACGGCCCTGGCCTTGGCGCCGGCCTGCTTCACCACGTCGGCGGACGGGGCGAGCACGCTGTCGGCGGCGGTCATGTCGACCGTGCCGGTGAAGTGGGTGGCGTCGGTGCGCTCAACCTCGGCGAGGCCGTGCTTGAACAGATCGGTGACGCCGAGCTGGGGGGCGCCGGCCTCGTCGACCGGGAGCGTCGCCGTGCTGCTGGCCTTCGTCCTGTCGATGAGCATCCAGGTGTTGCCGGGCATGCCCCACAGCTTGTTGAGTTCCTTGCCGAAGTCGGCCTTGACCCACAGTTCGGGCGCGATGACGGTGTACGCGACGGAGACCGTGACCTGCTCGACAGTGCCGCCCAGGCTCGCGGCCGCGGACTTGGCCGCGGGGTCGATCCGGCCGCTGCCGGACTTGCTGCCCTGCTTGATGGTGAAGCTGTACGCGGTGGCCTCCGTGGCGTGCACGGCCGCGAGAAGCGCCTCTTCGGGCGGCAGGGCGGCGGTGGAGGTGGACGACGACGCGATGGGCCGACCCTCGGCGGGCGTGCCGGACCGGACCTCGGTGGTGCAGCCGGCGAGGCTGCCGGCCGTCAGGGTGAGTGCGAACAGCACCGTTATGTGTTTCATCTGGAACAGTCCTCCGAATCGAGCCGCGCCCCAGGAACCGGGGGCATGGCCGTTCGGACGGTACCGGCGCGGCGCCAGCGCGCATGACCGCGCGCATCGACCGCCGTGCGGACCGCGAACGGTGTCGATCCAGGTCTGGGCCAACCCGTGCGAACGGCGAGCGGTGAGCCCGGTCGCACGCGCTGTCAGATATCCGCACGAGAGGTATCTCAGGCGGTTGAACGGTCTCGTCGCCGCCGCCCACCTGCGCAGTCACCGGGCGGGCGCTGAGGGGCCCGTCGGCGCGGCACCCCGCGAGCTCGCGGATCTCACGGGACTGTCACGCACCGCTGTCCTCAACCATCTGCGCGCCTTGACCGAAGAGGGCGCCGTCGTCGCCGTCGGCGCCGTACGAAGCCCCAATCGGCGCTACCGATGGGGTAGTCGCCTCAAGCCCCTGAGCGGGCGTCCACAGTGGACCGGGGCGCCGGCATTTCATGCGTTCCAAGGGGAAGTCCCTTGGTCGATGAGCGAATCGGTACATCTTTCGACCGTGTCGCCCCTCGCCGTGATCAGCAGCGGCCCGCGCTTGCTGATGGCGAACGCCGAACCGACCAGTGCGTCGAGATACGTGTCACTGCGCGACAGCACGACGGCTTCGGCGTGGACCCGGCCGAGGTCGTCGGTGCCTGTCCCGGTGCGGAGGTCGGTGTAGTTCCACTGCGAGGTGGCGAAAGCCCGACGAAGAGGGATCCGCGAAGAATGGCTTCGGCGGCTGCCTGGAATTGACCCTCGTCACCGGTGTCCACCTCTCGGGCACGCCGTCAGCCATCAGGCATTTCGAGAGACGGCACCTTGCCTGATGTCATCTGTGACCGTCGAAACAATGCTGTGCCGCGCGGTAACCGGACCGATTCTTTTTCGGCGAACTTCTGGAACAGGCCGTTCGTACTTTCCCTTCGCGCTGAAGCTCTCAGTGCGAAAAAGGAGAGTCGCATATGGTCCGCTTCGCACCCCTTCGGGGGCGAGTCCGGCTTCCGTCCGCAATCCTCGCCGGCTGCATCGCCGCAGCCGGCCTTTTCGTGCCCTCCGCCGCCGCCGAGGCGATCGGCTCCAACGGCTTCACCGTCGACGCCTTGCCGGACGGCGGCACGCGGGTGACGCTGCGGCTCGACGAGCCGCTGCCGGTCCGCGACGCGGTGCCGGAACTCGCCGTCGACGGGCGCGTCATCGGGGCGGCGAAAGAATCGGCCGACGGGCTGAGTCTCATCGTGGAGACGACCGACGCCACCGTCACCGACGCGCAACGCGTCGACGTCGCCTGGAACGGCGTGGTGCCCGGATCCAAGGCGTCGCCGCCGAAGTCCGCCGCCGCCCCCACCACACCCAAGGGACTGCTCAAGAAGCAGGTGTACACGGACCCGGCGCAGCCCGGTCCGTTCCAGGTCGAGCGGATCGACTACGACCTCGGTGACACGGCGACGACACTGTCCGGCCTGAGCGACCTGCCGGCCGAGATCCGGGCCGCGGTCTACGCACCGGCCGGCGCGAAGGGCGCCCGCCCGGTCGTGATCTTCCTGCACGGCCGCCACTCGGCCTGCTACAACCCGACCAGCCGGGCGACGAACAACACCAACTGGCCGTGCGCGGCCGGGTTCATCCCGATCGACAGCTATCTCGGGTACACCGAGACCGCGCAGGCCCTCGCCACCCACGGGTACGTGGTCGTGTCGATCAGCGCCAACGGCATCAACGCCAAGGACGCCAGTTTCACCGACGACAACGGGGGCCTGGCCCGCGGGCAGTTGGTCATGGACCACCTGGACCTGCTGGCGCGGTGGACCAAGACCGCGGGTCACCCCCTCGCCGGCCGGCTGGACATGTCGAACGTCGGACTGATGGGGCACTCGCGCGGCGGCGAGGGCGTGGTCGAAGCCGCGCTGCTCAACGCCGAGCGGCAGCACCCGTACGGCATCAGGGCGGTCCTGCCGCTCGCCCCGGTCGACTTCGGCCGGCCGACGTTGCCGGACGTACCGATGGCGGTGCTGCTGCCGTACTGCGACGGTGACGTCTCCAACCAGCAGGGGCAGCACTTCTACGACGACACCCGGTACTCGGTGCAGGACAACGTGCTGCGGTCGTCCCTCATGATCATGGGAGCCGACCACAACTTCTTCAACACCGAGTGGACGCCCGGCGTGTCCGTCGCGCCCTCCAGCGACGACTGGTCGCCGGCCAACGACGAGGTGTGCGGCAGCGCCAGCCCGGCCCGGCTGACCAGCGCCGAGCAGCGTGCCGTCGGCACCGCGTACATGGCCGGCTTCTTCCGGCTCGTGCAGGGCGGCGAGACGGTGTTCCTCCCGCTGTTCGACGGCACGAACGGCACGGTGCCGTCGGCCGGCCGGGCCGTGGTCCACACCCAGGCCCAGCAGCCCGGTTCGCGCCGGCTGGACCTCGCGCCGCTGGAAGGCCCGGCCGGCAACGTCTCGGTCTCCGGCTTCGACCTGGGTGCGTACTGCTACAGCGTGGCCGCGCGGGTGCTCCCCGGGGACACGCCGTGCTCGGCGACCACCGCGACCTCGAAGATCCCGCACTGGACGCCGGCGACGTTCGCCCCGTCGGTGCCGATCAGCCCGGTCCTGCGGCTGCAGTGGAGCGCGGCGTCGGTGTCTCCGGAGGTACGGGTGACCCTCGGTCCGGGGCAGTGGAACGTCAAGAAGTACGACGCGCTCACCTTCCGGGTGGCACGGGACGAGACGGCGGCCGGCGACGTCGACCTCGCGATCACGCTCGTCGACAAGGCGGGCGGCACCGCGACCGTACGGGTCGGCGACGTGAGCCCGGCGCTCACCCCGTTCCCGGCGTCGACGAACACGACCAACGGGATCAGCCGGCTGGGCAAGACCTGGCTGCGCACGGTCCGGCTGCCGATCGCCTCGATGACCGGGGTGGACCTGACCAGCGTCCGTTCCGTGATCGTGCGGCCGGCCACCCCGGCAGGCGGCGCCTACCTGTCCGACATCGCGTTCGACACCCCGGGGGCCGGCGGCGGCGGCGCCACCTCGGCGGTACAGGCAAGCATCGCCGACACGACGGTGTCCGAAGGCAATGGCCCCGGCACCGCGACGATGCGGCTGTCGCTGAGCGGCAAACTCAAGGAGGCGGCGACCGTCCAGGTGCAGACGGCGGCGAGCGGGTCCTCGTCGGCCGGTCAGGTGCCGCTGCTGTCGTTCCCGGTCACCATCCCCAAGGGCGCGAGCGAGGCGACGATCCAGGTGCCGCTCAACGGCAACACGGTCGTCAACACGGCGTCGCTGCGTTACAAGATCACGATCTCGGCACCCACCGGTGTCGTGATCGGTGACGGCTTCGCCTGGCTGACGGTCCTCGACGACGACGCCGCCTGACGCGAAACCCACGCGGTGGGGGCGGCGCGACTCGTCGTCCCCACCGCACCACCCTGCCGATGCACTGGTTGGCGGTACTACCGGCGCGAGGAACCGGCCGCCGCTGCCGGCCCACTCCCACAGCCGCGCAGCGGAGGTTACTTAACACCAAGCTTCGCACATCGCTTGCCAGGTGTGAAGCTAGGTGTGAAGCTGGACCTATGGGCGCTGACAATGTGGCCGAGATCCTTGCCATCCTGCGCCGAATTGGTGGTGAGCCCACACGCATCGAGGCGAAACGGGCCGCCGGAGGGCTGCCGAAGTCCGTTCGCGAGACACTCTCTGCCTTCTCGAACACGGACGGCGGGACGATCCTGTTCGGCGTCGACGAACAGAGCGCGTTCAGCCTCGTCGAACTGCCGAATCCCGCCGCGCTCCGCGACGCGCTGGTGCAGATGTCGCGAGACGACATCACACCTGCACTGCAGATCGGTGCTGAGATCGTCGAGATCGAGGGCAACCGGATCGTGGTCGCTGAAGTACCCCCCGCGCCGGCGGATCGGCGTCCGGTCTACGTCACCACGCAGGGCATCTCCGGAGGCTCATACCTGCGCGGCGGTGACGGCGACCGGCACATGACCGAAGCGGAGATCGCGATGGTCATGGCCGCGCGTACCCAGCCTCGCTATGACCGCGAACCGGTCGACGGAACCTCGTCCGTCGACCTTGACGACGATGCGATCCGCCGCACTTTGCGAAGGGTCCGAGCTGGATACCCGAAACTCGCGCAGGCCGACGATGCCACCGTCTTCTTCCGGCTCGGCATTTCGGCAGGACCCTCTACCGATTCGCCGTTGACGCTGGCGGGCCTTCTCACCTATGGGCAGTTTCCGCAGCAGTTCTTCCCTCAGCTGATGGTCTCGGTGGTCGTGCACAGCCCGGACCCGGCATCCGACATCAGATTCCTCGACAACCAGACAGTGCGAGGTTCCATCCCCGAGATGGTCGAGACCACCCTGTCCGTGCTTCGACGGAACCTTGCTGTCCGCGCGGTCATCAGCGATCGCGGTGGGCGTTTGGATGAGGTCGAGTATCCACTCGAAGCCGTCCGTGAGGCTGTTGTCAACGCGTTGCTGCACCGCGACTACAGTCCGGTGACGCGGGGGACGCAGGTGCAGGTCGAGTTGTTCCCCGACCGGCTCGTCGTGCGGAGTCCGGGCGGTCTCTACGGCGGAGTTCTCGTCGACGAACTGGGAGAGGAGGGCATCTCGTCATCGCGCAATGCCGTCCTGGCCAGTCTTCTGGCGGACACCTACCTTCCGTCGTCGAACGAACTCGTTGCGGAGAACAGGTCTTCGGGAATCCCGGCAATGCTCGCCGTGGCGCGCAGCCGCGGCCTGCCGCGGCCGAACTTCCGCAGCTCCATCTCGAGCTTCGTTGTGACCATGGCCCGCTCGGAGCTGATCAACCCGGAGGTGCGCCGCTGGATTGCGGGACTCCACGCCCAGTTGCCCACGCCAGCACACGAGATCGCCCTGGCGATGCTGCGCGAGAACTACCTCACGAACGAGATGCTGCGGCAGTGGGGAGTCGACCGTATCGCCGCTGGTCAGGTTCTGAGAGACCTTGTCGACCAAGGGCTGGCCGTCAAGGAGGGCGGCCGGCGCTACGCCCGGTACGTGCTCGATCCCGCGGCCGGCAGCCGCGCACGAGAGCCCGACCTCCTTTCTGCGCTGCTCCCCGATGTCGGGGAAGCGCTCAGAAGGAGCGGAGAAGCGACCGCCGGCGAGCTCGTAGCTCTCACGGGACTGTCACGCACCGCAGTCCTCAATCATTTGCGCGCCTTGACCGAAAGGGGCGAAGTCGTCGCCGTCGGCGCGGCACGAAGCCCCAACCGCCGCTACCGATGGGTCGTCGCCTCGAACCCCTGAGCAGACGTCCGCTGCTGACACCATCCGCCCGGCGACAGTCGCCCTGAGCTGCGAAAGGTTGCCGGTCAGCCGTTGAGCAGCTGGCGGGCCATGACGATGCGCTGGACCTGGTTGGTGCCCTCGTAGATCTGGGTGATCTTGGCGTCGCGCATCATGCGTTCCAAGGGGAAGTCCTTGGTGTAGCCGTAGCCGCCGAGGAGCTGGACGGCGTCGGTGGTGATCTGCATGGCGGCGTCGGAGGCGAAGCACTTCGCGGCCGCGCCGAAGTAGGTGAGGTCCTTGTCGCCGCGCTCGGACTTGCCGGCGGCGGCGTAGGTGAGCTGGCGGGCGGCCTCGAGCTTCATGCCCATGTCGGCGAGCATGAACTGGATGCCCTGGAAGTCGGCGATGGCCTTGCCGAACTGCTTGCGCTCCTGGACGTAGCCGAGGGCGAAGTCCAGCGCGCCCTGGGCGATGCCGAGGGCCTGGGCGGCGATCGTGACCCGGGTGTGGTCCAGGGTCTTCATGGCGGTGCCGAAGCCGGTGCCCGGCTCGCCGATGATGCGGTCCGCCGGGATGCGGACGTTGTCGAGATACACCTCGCGGGTCGGTGAGCCCTTGATGCCGAGCTTCCTCTCCGGCGCGCCGAAGCTGACACCGGCGTCGGACTTCTCGACCACGAAGGCGGAGATGCCGCGGGAGCGGGCGGCCGGGTCCGTTACGGCGAACACGGTGTAGTACTCGCTGACGCCGGCGTTGGTGATCCAGCGCTTGACGCCGTTGAGCACCCAGGTGTCGCCGTCGAGGACGGCGCGGGTCTTCATGCCGGCGGCGTCGCTGCCCGCGTCGGGCTCGGAAAGGCAGTAGGAGAACATGGCGTCGCCGGCGGCGACCGCGGGAAGGTAGCGCTGCTTGACGGCGGCCGAGCCGGACAGCAGCACCGGCATGGTGCCGAGCTTGTTGACGGCGGGGATCAGCGACGAGGACGCGCAGGCGCGGGCGACCTCCTCGATGACGATGGCGGTCGCGAGGGCGTCCGCGCCGGCGCCGCCGTATTCCTCGGGGATGTGCGGGGCGTGGAAGTCGGCGGCGCGCAGCGCGTCGTAGGACGCCTGCGGGAACTCGCCCGTCTCGTCGGCGGCGGCGGCGTTCGGCGCCACTTTGCCGTCACAGACCGCGCGCACCGCCTCACGGATCGCGAGATGCTCCTCAGGCAGTTGGTAGACCTCGAACACGCCGCCCCCTCGAAGAAAAATCCTGAACCGCCGTTCAGGGGGTGAGCATACCGACGAGTAACCCAGGAGCTGAAGGCGCGGTCGCCGGGGAGGGACTACTCTCGCCGGAGCAACGTCGGCAACACCCAGCCCTATACGCCACAAATGTCCGCGATGCGGGTATTTATGGAAACGGGAAAGAGCGGAGACACAGGCGTGACCATCGCGTACCCGAGCACCCCACCCGTAGCAGCCGCGCCCTCCGGCGCACCCCGCCCGCGGCTGACATTCCTCGGCACCGGCTATCTTGGCGCGACCTACGCCATCTGCTTCGCCGAACTGGGCTACGAGGTGCTCGGCTTCGACGTCGACGAGGCGAAGATCGCCAAGCTGGCCGGCGGCGACGTGCCGATCCACGAGCCCGGCCTCGACGAGCTGCTCCGCAAGAACCTGTCGGCCGGCCGGCTGCGCTTCACGACCTCCTGGGAGGAGGTCGCCGAGTTCGGCGACGTGCACTTCATCTGCGTCGGCACCCCGCAGCGCCCCGACGGCATGGCCGCCGACCTCTCCCACGTCGAGAGCGCTGTGACCAATCTCGCGCCGCTGCTCAAGCGCAAGGCGCTGATCGCCGGCAAGTCGACCGTCCCGGTCGGCACCGCCGAGTGGATCGAGCAGCTCGTGCGCCGCCACACCCCGGCCGAGCTGGGCGTCGAGGTCGCGTGGAGCCCCGAGTTCCTGCAGGAGGGGGTCGCCGTCGAGGACGTGCTGCGCCCCAACCGGATCATCTTCGGCGTGAAGAGCGAGTGGGCGACCGGCATGCTCTACGCCGCCCACAAGGGCGTGTTCGACCTGGCGCTCACCGAGGACCGCGAGGTCCCGGTCGTCGTCACCGACTTCGCGACCGCCGAGCTGGTCAAGGTCGCCGCCAACGCGTTCCTCGCCACCAAGATCTCGTTCATCAACGCGATGGCCGAGGTCTGCGAGGCCGCCGGCGCCGACGTGACGCAGCTCGCCCGCTCGATCGGCTACGACGCCCGGATCGGCAACAAGTTCCTCCGCGCCGGCGTCGGCTTCGGCGGCGGCTGCCTGCCCAAGGACATCCGCGCGTTCCAGGCCCGCGCCCAGGAGCTCGGCGTCGGCGAGGCGCTGCGCTTCCTGCACGAGGTCGACCTGATCAACCAGCGCCGCCGGCAGAAGATCGTCCAGCTGTCCGCCGAGCTGCTCGGCCGCGGCTACGGCCCGGCCGGCCCGGACCTGGCCGGCACCCGGATCACCGTGCTCGGCGCCACCTTCAAGCCCAACTCCGACGACGTGCGTGATTCGCCGGCGCTGTCGGTGGTGCGCAAGCTGTCCCGCTCCGGCGCCGACGTCACCGTGTACGACCCGGAGGGCATGGACAACGCCCGTAACGACGTCGACGACGTGACCTACGCCAAGACCCTCACCGACGCCGTGACCGGCGCCGACCTGGTCTGTGTGCTCACAGAGTGGGAAGAGTTCCGCAACACCGACCCCAACGCGCTCAACGAGCTCGTCGCGGCCCGCCGGGTCATCGACGGGCGAAACTGTCTCGACCAGTCGGTCTGGGTCGCCGCCGGCTGGGAGTACCGGGGCATGGGGAAGCCCACCGTCGCTTAAGCGCCGGAATCTCCCGAACGGGCGCATCGCTTTCGCGACACGTCGAAACAAGGCATTCTTCCCAGTAGGGCGTGAACAGCCGGGGGTGGCCGCACACGCGGTCACCCCCGGCTGCGGCCCGGGGGGAGGAGTCGCGTGGAGACGTATCCGTGCCCGGCGTGCGGTGGCCCGGCCAGTGAGGCCACCGGATGCCGCGATTGCGGCCGCCCGCACGACCCCGATGCCGCCGCGCTCGCCCTGTTCCAGCGCACCGTCGCGGCGCTGGAGCAGAAGAAACGCGACCTGACCGACAACAACCAGAAGCTGCGCCGCCAGCTCGCGCACGCCTCCGCGCAGCGCGACTCGCTGCGCCGCAAGGTCCGCCAGGCCGTCGACCACGAGCAGCAGGCCAGCCGCGTCCGGCGGCCCCGGCTCGGGCGCGGGCCGAAGATCGAGAGCACCCCGCCGGTCGCCCGGCAGGCCCCGCAGACTCCGCAGCGTGCGGCAGCGCCGGAGCCGGAGGTGTATTCCCCGCGCGCGCCCCAGACAGGTGGGACGCAGGCGCCGGAGCGCCCCAGGATCGCGGCCCTGCCGCAGATGCGCCGCCCGCCCGGCGGCGGCGCCGGCCCGAACCCTCCGGTCGACGAGCCGGAGGCGACCACCTCCAGCATGCAGGCCTCGGTCCTGGCGCTCGGCGGCCTGCTCCTCGCCGGCGCCGCGATCGTCCTCACCACCGACGCGTTCGGCAGCATCGGCACCGTCGGCCGGGTGGTCCTCCTCGCGCTGATCACCGCAGGCGCGCTCGCGCTGCCGCTGATGCTGGTCCGCCGCGGCCTCACCGCCACCGCCGAGACCGTCGCGTCGGTCGCGCTGCTGCTCGTCCTGCTCGACGGCTACGTGCTGCGCTCCGAGGGACTGCTCGGCGTCGACCGGCTCAAGATCAGCCTGTACATGGGCGTCGTCTGCGCCGCGACCGCCGGCATCGCCGCCGTGTACAGCATGCAGAGCCACCTCATCGCGTCGCGGTACGCCACCCTCCTCGCGTTGCAGCCGGTCCTGCCGCTGCTCGCCTTCGACACGATCCGCGGCCCCGCCGGGTGGTCCCTGGCGCTGTCCGGCGTGGCACTGATCAACCTCGGCTTCGGCGTCGCCCTCGGCCAGTCCGTGCGCCGCCGCGTCGAGCAGCGTGCGGCGGATCCCGCTGTACAGCCGGATCCGCCGCCGCACGAGCCGCACACCGTGCAGACCGACCGCTTCGCCGACGCGCTGATGCGGGACGCGGCCTGGCTGCTGTTCGCGATCACGTTCGTCGTGGCGCTGGTGTGCGCCGCCGCCGCGCTCGCCACCACCACGGCCCTCGGCGAGACCGTCCGCGCCGCCGCCGTCACGCTCCTCGCCGCCGCCATCGGCGTCGCCGGGGCCCTGTCCTGGCGGCGCGGCGTCCTGCCCGACATCGCGGCCGGGATCGCCACGGTCGCCGTCATCGCCGCGGTCGCACGGGTCGGCGCCGTCGCGTTCCCCGGCTCCACGCTGCTCTTCCTCGCCCTCGCCGTGGCGCTCGCCGCGGCCGGCGTGCCATTCCTGCCGGGCGACGCCCGCCGCGGCCCCCGCTACGCAGTCTCCGTCGCGGTCGCCGCCACCACGCTGCTGCTCGTCGTCACCGTCCTGCCCGCGCTCGCCGCGCCGCTGGACGCGGCGTGGCCGGTGTGGAAGGCGGACCTCGCGGCCTACCGCACGGACGTCGACGCCGCCGTCGGCGCCGACGGCTGGCAGTCCGTGCTCGCGGTCCTGCTGCTGACCGCCGCCGGTGTCCTCATGCTCAGCGGCCGCACCGAGCCGGTCGACGTGCCGCTCGGCGGCGCGTCCTGGCCAGGGACGCGCCTCGGCGGGATGTTCGGCCGCCGGTCCGCCGAGGTCCGCCCGCAGCCGGGCCCGCCGCCGGGGCTGTGGCCCGGGCCGCTGGGCGGAGCGGAGAGCGGGCCGCGCACCGGCGTCTGGGACGACCCCCGGCCCGAGTCCCCGCCCGGCCCACGCGCGGGGATGACCGGCACGGCGAGCACCGCCAGACCGGCCGAGGTGCGCAGCGGCGCGTTCGTCACCGTCCCGCCGCCGGAACGCTTCCGCCCCGACGTCGCCGTCATCGGCGCCGCCCTGACGCTGCTCATCGCGCCCGCCGCGTTCGGCCTGACCTGGCTGGCGATCCCCGCCCTCGCGGTGTCCGGCGCGGTCATCGCGGGCGCCCTCGCCATGCGGGTCCGCCTGGCCCATACCGCGTGGGTGTGCCTCGGCGCCGCCCTGGTCCTCGGCCTCTACGCGGCCGCCGCCAGCCTCGCCCGGCCGTCGGCGACCGCGCTGACGCTGCTGGTCATCGCCGTCGCCGGGGCCGGCATCGCGCTGCTGCCCCGGCCGCACCGCACCGACACGGAGGGGGAGCACGTCACCCGCCGGGTGGCCGACGCCGCCGCCGGTGGTGCCCTCTTCGCCCTGCCGGGCGCCGCCGCGTCCGGCGCCGCGATCCTCTTCGGCGACCTGCCCGGCGGCGCGACCGTCGTGCTGGTCATGAGCTTCCTCGCGCTCGCCGTGACGCTGGGGTATGCGGCGATCACGCAGGTCGCCCGGGGTTCGCAGAGCACGCCGCTGCTGATCGGCGCGACCGCCGGCGCCGTCGCGGTCGCCGTCGCCGTGCTCCGCGCGGGCGGCGCCACCACGATCGACCTGGTCATCGGCCTGCTCATGGTGATCGCCGCGGCGATGCTGTGGACGGCGCCGCGGATGGACGACCGGCAGACCTTCGGCCCCGACTTCACCGGCGCCGACGCCGCGGCCGCCGCCGTGACGATCGCCGGGATCGGCGCCGTGGCCAGGGCCGTGTCCCTCGCCTCCGACGGCATCGAGGTCGTGACGCTCGCGCTGCTCGTGTTCGCGGTCGCGGTCGCCGCCCGGACCCTGCCCGACGAGTGGCGCCGCGGCCCGGTCGCCGGCGCCGCCACCGTCGGCGTGTGCACCGGCCTGTACGCCGGCACCATGTCCGTCATCGGCGCCGTCGGGGTGATCCGCGCCGCCGACCCGCCGTGGCGGGCCGTCCTCGACGACCGCTGGCTCGCCAACGCCCAGCAGCTCGCGACGTACGGCTGGCAGGTGCCGATCGCCCTGCTGCTGCTCGCCGGGGCCGCCGCGATCGCACTGCCGCAGCCGTACGGCGACGACACCGCCTCCGCGGCGGCCGCCCTCGCCGCCATCGGCGCCCCCGTCGGGCTCGGCCTCGGCTGGCAGGCGCCGATGGTCGTCGGCTGGATCGCCGCGACCGGGATCGCCGCCTGGGCCGCGACCGCGACGAGCTGGCGCGCCGCCTACACGCGGCTCGGCGCGGCCCTGATCGCCGGCATGTTCGCCGCCGGCGCGAGCCTCGTGCGGCCCGGCGCGACCGCCGGCACCCTCGTCGCGCTCGCGCTCAGCGGCGTGTTCGTCGCCGGGCTCGCGCACACCACCGCGGCCCGCCGCGGCAACTCCTCCAGCAACCTCCCAGACGGCCCGCTCACGTTCGTCGGCGGGTGCGGGGTCGCCGCCGCGCTGTTCGCCTTCGCGGGCGCCGCCGCGGCCGCCGCGGGCGGGCTGCACCCGGACCGCGTCAGCACCGTCCTCATCGCCGCGCTCGCGACCAGCGCCGCCGGGCTCGCCGCCGCCGCGACCGGTGCCCAGCAGTTCCCCGGGTACCTGCCGTACGTGACCGTCGGCGTCGCGGGCGGCGCGACCACCACTGCCGTCGTGGCACTGATCGTCGAGCGGGACGGCGCGGTCGTCCACGCCGCCGCCGCGGCGCTGCTCGGGGTCCTCGCCGAGCTGTTGCGGGCCACCTGGCAGCGCAACGTCGAGTGGGTCCCGGCGGCCGGGTTCCGCCCCGACAACGCCGGGCCGTCCACCGGCCGCTGGCGGCAGGTCAGGGCGCCCCGCGGCTACACCCTGGGGGTGGCGGCGGCGGCGGGTCTACCGGCGCTCATCGTCGTCGTGTTCGTCGCGCCATCGGTCTATGCCGCGCTCGCAGGGCCGTACAAGTGGATCCAGAAACCATGGACGGGCACCGCGCAGACCGCGTCGGACCTCGGTGACCTGGCCCGTTTCGCGGGCAGCGGCACCCACGTGCTCGCCGCGGCGCTGCTCACCATCGCCGGCGCGCTGATGGCCGTCGGCCTCGGCGGCTCGGGGCAGGCGGTGGCCGGTCGCGCGGTCGCGATCGTCGTGCCCAGCGCCGCGCTGACCATGCTCATCGCCCCGGCCGCGCTGCACGCGCCGTGGCCGTGGCAGCCGACGGCGGCGCTGCTGGTCGCCACGATCGCCGGGCTCGGGCTGGCCCTGACCGTCCCGCCGGAGGCCGACAGCTCCGACGGCCGGATGCTCATCAGCGCCCGGCGGCTCGTCTTCGTCATCGCCGTCCTCGCCGCCGGGGCCGGCGGCGCGGGCAGCCTCGCCACCAAGCAGCAGACCCTGACCTGGCTCGGCGGCTCGATCGTCGTCGGCGCGGTCGCCGGCATCTGGGGCCGCACCCCGAACGGCCGCATGCTCGGCTGGCACGTCGCCGCCTCGACCGCGCAGGGCTTCGCCCTCGCCGCCGGGCTCGCCGCCGGCCTGCCGCTGCGCCAGTGCGCGTTCCCGCTGCTGATCGTCGCCACGATGCTGCTCGTGCTCGGCGCGGCGCTGCCCCGGCTGCGCCCCAGCAACAGCATCAACCGGGAGGCGATGACCATCGAGGCCGCGGGCTACGCCGGCGCGGTCGTCGCCGTGCTGCTCACTCTCGGCTCCGCCGCGCACACCGCGGCGGCCCTCACCGCCCTCGGCGCGGTCCTGGGCCTGTCCGCCGCCCGGAAGGGCCGCAGCGGGCAGCAGCGGGTCGTGCTCATCATCGCCGCGTCCGTCGCCGAGCTGATCGCGATCTGGCTGCTGCTCATCACGGTCAAGGTGGCGCTGATCGAGGCGTACACGCTGCCGTTCGCCGCGCTCGCGCTCATCACCGGCCTGCTGGAGATCCGCCGCCGGCCGGAGCTGGGCAGCTGGCTCGCCTACGGCCCGGCGCTCGTCGCGGGCTTCGCGCCGAGCCTCGCCCTGGCGATCGCCAACGAGGACTCCCCGCAGCTGCGCCGGGTCCTGCTGATTCTCGGCGGGGTCATCACCGTCGCGATCGGAGCGGCCCGCCAGCAGAAGGCGCCGGTCGCGGTCGGCTCCGCGGTGACGATCATCGCCACCGTCAACGAACTGCTGCGCATCGGCCTGCCCGTCTGGATGCTCCTGCTCCTCTTCGGCGGCACGGGCCTGCTCCTGATCACCCTCGGCGCCACGTACGAGCAGCGCCAGCGCCTCGACCGGCTGCGCGGCGTGTACCGCGGCATGCGCTGAAGCCAGGTGTAACATCGACGTGCGTGAGTGCGGAGATGGTGTGTGACGAGCGTGACTTCGCCTACACGGTGCACGTGGCCGGGTGTGGCGAGATGCGGCGCGCCGGCCAGCTGCGGGCCTGGCGCGAGGACGACGGCGGTCTGCTGGTCCTGCTGACGGTCCACGGGGCCAGCCTGGAGGACGAGTCAGGGGTGGTCGCCGACCAGGTGCGGCTGCGGTTCGTCGGCGAGCAGGTCGACGTCGTCGCGTATGAGCCCGGCTGGTGGGGCGCCGGCTTCGCCTACCTGCGCTCCGTCGGCGGCACCCGCTGGGTGCCGCTCGACGCGCGGGTGCTCGCCGACCGGATCGGGCCCTCCTTCGTCATCGACGACGAGGAGGGCACCGGGTCCGGCTGGGGTGGCGCGTAGGTCTCAGGCGCCTTCGATCTCGAGCTCGTAGATGCGGGTGGCCGGGTCGGTGGTCTGGGTGGGGGCACCGACGACCAGGCGCACGTAGCGGGCGGTCACCGGGGTGATCCGGTGGCTGGTGACGCCGTCGGTGTTGGCCGTGACGGTCACCGCGGTCGTCCACGTCGCGCCGTCGCCGCTCACCTGGATGGTGAAGGCGCGGGTGTTCAGCGCCTGCGCCTCGCCGCCCGAGGAGGCGTGCCGGACCACGAACCGGCGCACCGTCCGGGCGGCGCCGAGGTCGGCCTGCAGGGTGGCGCCGGCGACGCCGCTGCACCACTTGCTGTTGCCGGTGACGACGCCGTCGGTGGCCTTCGCGGCGGCCTCGGCGGCGACGCAGGGGGCGCTGCCGGTGACGGTCGCGCCGCGGGTGAGGTTCGCGCCCGGGTAGGCGCCGCCCTCGTCGGTGATCGCGATGTCGTCGACGTACCCGCGGAAGACCCCGGTGCCGGTCGGGCGGTCGAAGCCGACGTCGACGCGGGTGACCGTGCGGCCGGCGAGCGCGCCGAGACCGACCCGGACCAGGTTCCACTGGTTGAGGACCAGGTGGCCGCCCTCGCCCTGGAACTGCGGGTGGGCGCGGACGCCGTACTGGTCCACGGCGCCGGAGTCGCGCAGCGCCGAGCCGTCGCTGAACTGCAGGTCGACCGCGACGAACGTGCCGGTGGCCTGCTGCGGGTAGATCCAGTACGACAGCGTGCTCGACGCGCCGAGTGGCAGGTCCGCGGCGAAGATCCGCTGGTAGGAGTAGGACTGGGTGGCGGAGGTGTCGTTGCCGGAGTACATCAGCGCGGAGGTGCCGCTGCGGGCCTGTTCGGCGCGCGGGGACGACTCCATCGCGGTCAGGGCGCAGCAGTAGCCGCCGACACCGATCGCCGCGCCGGCGCTGTCCAGCCATGTCGGCGCGGGGTCGCCCGCCTCGAACGGCGCCCGCAGCAGCGGCCAGTCGCGGCCGTCGCCGAGGACGGATTCGAGGGCGGTGTACCAGCGGACGGCCATCTTCGCGTAGCCGGCGTCGTTGGGGTGCAGCGTGTCGTTGAGGTCCGACGCCGCCAGTGTCGACAGGTCGGCCAGTTTCACCCTGGGACCACGGGAGCCGACGAGACCAGGGACAGCCGCGTTGAAGGTGTCGATCCTGGCCTGGATCGTGGCGTCGAGCGCCGGCACGATCTTCGCGACCAGCACGGTGGCGGTGGGGCGCGCCGCGAGGATCTGGTCGATGAGCGAGCCGAGCCGCTGCGGCGCCGTGCTCACCTGGTAGTTCTGGTTCATGTCGTTGGTGCCGATGTGCAGCAGGACGACGTCGGGCTGGTAGGTCGCGAGCCAGCCGTCGACGCTCGCGGCGATCTGCTCGATCCGCCAGCCGGAGTGGCCCTCGTTGTCGGTGTCCGGCAACGTCCCGGACTGCTGCGAGCCGACGAAGTCGACGTTGTAGCCCGCGCCGGCGACCAGGCGGTTGTACAGCGGCGCCCGGTAGCTGGAGCTGGAAGGGCTGCCGACGCCCCAGGTGATCGAGTCGCCGAGCGGCATGACCTTGATCGGCCGGGTGGTGACGGCGGCCTGGACGGGTGCCGCGACCGCGGCCATACAGGCCACCAGGACGGCGGCGAGCACGAGGATCCGGCGCATGCTGGGGCTCCTAGACATTGACGGCTGTGGCGAGTCTGTCGGCCGTGATCCGGTTGTGTCAAGAGTTGACAGAACTGTATGCGTGGGGGATCGTCGATGAAAACCGGATGGCGGTCCGGGCCCTGCTCCCCGTTGCCCGGGAGGCCGCCGTGCGCCTGCTCGTCATCCCCGCGCTGGTCCTGGCCGCCGTGGTGGTCGCACCCTCGCCCGCTTCGGCGGCGACCGTGGTGTGCAACCGCTACTGCGACGGCCGCGACGCCGCGCTCGCCCCCGCCGACCGGCAGACGGTCGGCAGCACCCTGTACGGGCGCCGCTTCACCGTGCATCTCAACGACACCGACGCGATGGCGTGGGCGAGCATCGACAACGGCAAGGCCGGCGACGAGGTGTGGCTGGACCGCTCCTTCGACGGCGGGCGCACCTGGGTCGACAGCCGGCTCGGCTTCGGCACCGTGCCGGCCGGTGCCGCCGGAAGGCGGACCGCGCAGTTCAACGTCGACAACTGGGCGCTGAACGGGGTCGGGGCGCTGCGCGCCTGCGGCAAGGCCGGTGACCGGCCCGAGCTGACCTGCACCGCGTGGACCCGCAGCACGTGGAACGCGTGGGACCGGCGGACCGCCGCCGCCACCGCACTCATGATGCAGTACAACCTCGGCACGGGCCTGTTCGGCAACAACGACTGGTGGACCTCGGCGAACGCGCTCACCGCCGTCATCGACAACAGCCGGCGCTCGGGGATGGGCAGCTACCGGTACGCCATCGCGAACACGTACGACAAGCAGGTCACCGCGAAGCTCGGGCAGTTCCGCAACGAGTACCTCGACGACACCGGCTGGTGGGCGCTCGCCTGGGTGGCCGCCTACGACGCGACCGGCGACAGCCGCTACCTGAACACCGCGCGGGCCGGCGCCGACCACATGTACGCCTACTGGGACACCCGATGCGGCGGCGGGGTCTGGTGGAAGACGGACCGCCTGGTGAAGAACGCGATCGAGAACAGTCTGTACATCCAGCTCAACGCGGCGCTGTCGGCGCGGATCCCGGGCGACACCGTGTACCGCGGGCGGGCGGTCGCGGGCTGGAACTGGTTCCAGAGCACCGGGATGCTCAACGCGTCCAACCTCGTCAACGACGGGATCAGCCTCAGCACCTGCCGCAACAACGGGTCCGTCACCTGGACGTACAACCAGGGCGTGCTGATGAACGCTCTGGTGCAGCTCAACCGGCTCACGGGTGACGCGTCTGCGCTGAGCGTGGCCCGGCGGATCGGGGACGCCGTCACGGCCAGCGGCTACCTGTCTCCCGGTGGCATCCTGCGCGAGCCCAACGAGAGCGACACCTGCTCGGGTGACGGGGTGTCCTTCAAGGGGGCGGCCGTGCGTGGCCTCGGGGTGCTCAATGTCGCCGTCAACGGTGCTTACAACGGCTATCTGCAGCGCAACGCGGACAGCGCGTTCGCCAACGCCCGGGACACGCTGGACGCCTACGGGAGCCACTGGGCGGGGCCGCGGACCGCCACCAACCACAGCTGCCAGCACAGCGCGGTGGATCTGCTCAACGCCGCTCCGTAGTTTTTCCTCCGGGGTGTGAACCGATCGGGTGGCTCGATCCGATGATGGGGTGTGAGGGTTCAATCCGACGCTGATCTGCTCGCCCTGGCCGCCGCCGGGGACAGAGCGGCGTTCGAGGTGTTCTATCGGCGGCACGCCGTCTGGTTGCGATTGCGGCTTCGGTATCGGTGTGCTGACGAAGCTCTGGTGGACGACTGCGTCCAGGAGACGTTCCTGGACGTGTGGCACGGTGGCGCCGCCCGGTATCGCGAGGACGGTGACGTCACCGGCTGGCTGTGGCGGATCGGCTCGCGGCGGCTCGTCGACGCGCTGCGCCGCACCAGCGCCCGCGACCGGCTCGGCCGGCTGCTCACCCGGCTGCGCGGCCGTGACGAGCCCTCCGCTGAAGAGCACGTGCTGCTCGGTGTCGAGCACGGCGACCTCGCCGGTGCCCTGGCGCGCCTCTCGCCGGAGCTGCGTGCCGTCATCCAGGCCACCGTCCTGGACGGGCTCACCACCGCCGAGGCGGCGGTCCTGCTCGGCATCCCGCCCGGCACGGTCAAGACGCGGGCGATGCGCGCCCGCAGGCAACTGCGGCAGGAGCTGGCATGAGCGACTGGCATCTCCAGGATTCCGACCTGCACGGATATGCGGGCGGAGGGCTCGCCGGGCCGCCCCTCTGGTCGGTGGAGTCACACCTCGGCGCGTGCGCGTCGTGCCGTGACCGGCTGGCGTCCTTCGCCGACCCCGAGGCGGTCGACACCGGCTGGGCCCGGCTCGATGCCTCGCTGGACGCGCCCGTGCCCGGCCCGGTCGAGCGGCTCCTGCTGCTCCTCCGCGTGCCCGACCACACGGCCAGGCTGCTCGCCGCGACCCCGGCGCTGCGCCTGTCGTGGCTCGTCGCGATCGCCCTGACCCTCGCGATGACCGCGACGATCGCCCGGCTCGCCGACCCGATCGTGTTCCTCGCCGCCGCGCCGCTGCTGCCGCTGCTCGGCGTGGCCGTGTCGTTCGGGCCCGGCATCGACCCCACCTATGAGATGGCCCTCGTCGCGCCGATCCAGTCGTTCCGGCTGCTCCTGCTGCGCTGCGCCGCCGTCGTCTCCGCCAACACCGCGCTCTGCGCGCTCGCCAGCCTCGCGCTGCCGGACGCCGGGCCCGGCGCCGCCGGCTGGTTCCTGCCGTCGCTCGCGCTGACCGTGCTCGCGCTGCTGCTCGCCCCGCGGTTCGGCACGGTCACCGCGGCCGTCACCGTCGGCGTCGGCTGGACCGCCCTCGTCGCCGGCCTGGCCGGCGCCCTCTTCACCGCCGCCGGCCAGGCCGGCACCGCCCTCGCCGTCGCCCTCGCCGCCGCGCTCCTCGCCCGGCGGGCGGCCACCTTCGACACCACCAGGAGACTCCGATGAGCATCGACGCGATCACGCCCGGCACCGCCGTCGCCGTGCACGCCGACGGCCTGACCCTGCGCTATGGGCGCAAGGCCGCCCTCGACGGCGTCACGCTCGACTTCGGCACCGGCGTCACCGGGCTCCTCGGCCCCAACGGCGCCGGCAAGACCACCCTCCTGCGGATCGTCGCCACCGCGCTGACCCCCGACGCCGGCTCGCTGCGCGTCCTCGGCCACGACCCGTGCACCGGCCCCGGGCGGCTCGCCGTCCGCCGCCGCCTCGGCTACCTGCCGCAGGACCCCGGCTTCCACCCGGGCTTCACCGCGTTCGAGTTCGTCGACTACGTCGCGATCCTCAAGGAGCTGACCCACCGCGGCGACCGGCACGCGGAGGTCCGCCGTGTCCTCGCCGCCGTCGGCCTCGACGACCAGCGCCGCACCCGCATCCGCGCCCTGTCCGGCGGCATGCGCCAGCGGGTCGCGCTCGCCGCCGCCCTCGTCGGCGACCCCGACCTGCTCATCCTCGACGAGCCGACCGTCGGCCTCGACCCGCAGCAGCGGATGCGCTTCCGCGAGCTCTTCGCCGACCTCGGCGAGGACCGGGCCGTGCTGCTGTCCACCCACCAGACCGAGGACGTCATGTCCCTGTGCCGCGAGGTCGTCGTCATCGACCAGGGCACCGTCCGTTTCTCCGGCACCCCCGCGGCGCTCGCCGCCCTCGCCGAGGGCCGGGTCTGGACCAGCGCCACCCGCGAGCCCGGCGCCCTCGCCTCCTGGCGCACCGGCACCGGCCTGCACCGCCACGTCGGCGACCCACCGCCCGGAGCCGAACTGCTCACACCCACCATCGAGGACGGCTATCTCATGCTCGTCGACGTCAGCGGTGCGTCGTGACCATCGTCGCCGCCGCTCCACCCGCTGTTCAGGTGGCGCCGCGCCACCGGGCGATGCTGGCCCTCGCGCGGGTCGAGTCCGTGCGATTCCTCCGCCATCCGCTGACGGTCGCCGCGCTGCTGCTCTTCGTCTCCCCGTGGATCTATGACCTGTTCACCGGCACCACCGACCGCTATCCGGTGCTCCACGACAAGGCCGTCGGCATGCAGCTGCTCGGCCTGTTCGTCCTCGGCGGCGCCGCCCTCGTCGTCGCCAACCTCAACGCGCTGCGCGCCCATCGCCACCACACCGACGCGCTCTACTCCGTCCTCGTCCTGCCCGGCCCGTGGCGCACCGGCGCGTTCCTGCTCGCCCCGCTGCCCTACGCGGCCGCCGTGCTCGTGCTGGTCACGGCCCGCGTCGGCGCTCTGTCCCTCCTGCCCGGCGCCGCCGGCCACGCCGACCCGGCCGAGCTCGTCACGATCCCGGTGCTCGTCGTCCTCTTCGCCGCCGCAGGCGTCCTGCTCGCCGGCCTCATCCGCTCCGCCGTCGTCGCGCCGCTGGCCATGTTCGCGTTCGCCGTCGCCGCCTTCACCGTCCTGGTCGTCGCCGCCGAGGGCAACGCCACCCTGCGCCTGCTGCTCCCCGTGATGTTCGGCGACCTGCCCTTCGCGCTGCCGTCCGACCTCGTCGACCGTCCGGCGCTGCGCCACCTCGCCTACGTGGCCGGCCTCGCGGCCCTCGCCGCCGTCGCCGCCGTCGTCCGCTCCGGCGCCCGCGGCCGGCCCGTCGTCGCCGCCGCGGTGCTCGCCGCGACCCTCACCGCGACCGCCGGCGCCGCCCAGTTCGCCCCCGACGACGCCCGCCGCCGCGCCGCCGTCACCGCCACCGACAACCCCGCCCAGATGCAGACCTGCCACCGCCGCGGCGACGTCACCTACTGCGCCTTCGACGACTTCGCCCCCTGGATCCCCGGCTGGGAGGCGGTCCTGCAGGGCGTCCGCCGCCCCGTCCCCGCCGTCACCGGCCCACCCCTCGCCGTGCGCCAGCGCGTCTGGGCCGCCGGCTATCCGACCGGCAGCTCCATCACCGTCGACCTCACCACCGAGGTCGCCCGCAACACCGCCTGGTCCCGCGCCGCCGACGCCGCGGGCACCCCCGCCGCGATCCCCGTCGGCACCTCCTGGGACGACGACACCTCCGCGGCCGCCTTCGCCGCCGCCGTCGCCCTGCGCCTGCTGACCGGCAGTGCCTTCTCCGCCGACGGCCGCAGCGTCTGCGGCGCCCGCGGCGCCCTCCTCGTCTGGCTCGTCGGCCAGGCCACCCCGGCCACCGCCAAGGGCCTGCACCGCCTCGACGCCCAGAGCTCGGGCAGCCTCGCCTTCACCGAGCCCACCACCTTCATGAACCTCGCTGTCCCCGACCGCGACGCCGCCACCGCCCTCGCCGCCCTGCGCCGCCCTCCGGCCGAGATCGGCGCCCTGGTCGCGGCCCACTGGCAGGAGCTGACCGACCCCGCCACCCCGGCGGACCGCTTCGCCGCCCTCACCGGCGTCCCCATCGCCCCCGAACCCCCACTCGAGGAGCGCTACACATGCACACCCTGACCCCCACCCGCACCCCCACCTGCGGCCCGACTTTTCCTGCGGCCCGGCGCGGTCCGGCTTGTGCTGTGGTCCGGCGGGGTCCGGCTTGTGCTGCGGTCCGGCGAGGACCGGACACGGTTCGAGGGGGGCACCGCCCATGAAACGACTCGCCCTCGTCCCGCCGACGCTGCGCGCGATCCGCCGCGGTCCGGTCCTCGGCGCGATGGCCACCGGTCTCGCGTTCGTCGCCGTCCCCGCGGCGCTGACCGTGACGCTCAGGACCGACAACCTGGCCGTCCTGCTCCGGCTCGGCATGGCCTGCGCCGCCGTCGGCATCGCCTTCCTGTTCGACGACCCCGCGAAGCCGACCACCGCGACCGTCCCCGCCCCGGCCTGGCACAGCCTCGCGATCCGCGCCACCACCGCCGCCGCGGCCATGTCCGCGTGGTGGGCCGCCGCGGTCGCCATCACCCTCACCGGCGCGGAAGACGGCACCGGCGACGCCCTTCCCCTGCCCGGCCTGGCACTCGAAGCGGCCGCCGTCGGCGCGGTCGCCCTGGCCGCCGCCACCCTCGCCTGGCGCCTCACCCCACGCGGCCACGCCAGCCCCGCCGCCGCACCCGCCGTCCTGGTCGTCTTCGCCGCCCTCGCGTTCGCACCGCAACGGGCCGCGGTGTTCGTCAGCGTCGCCGCCCCCGACTGGGATGCCGCCCATCACCGCCTGACACTCCTGCTCGCCGCCTGCCTCGTCGTGGCCGCCGCGGCGGCAGCCCTGCACCCGCCCCGCCGCCCGCCGCCCACACCTCGCCCCACCAGCCAGGCCCACTCATCGGCCCACCGTCCCACCCCGTCGACCGGCTCATCGACTTCCCCGGCAACGGACTCACCAGCTGACCGGCCCACTTCGGCGACTGGCCCACTGGCCTGACCCTCAACCGGCCGCCTGGCGCATCCTTCTCGTGATCCGGAAGACTTGTTGTCGCCAGAGAGCCTGTTGCGTTTTGGCGGAAAACTGTCTCGTCGACGGTCGTCGCGACCCTCGACGGCTACCGATCGGCCGCGACCGGCTCGCACAGCCGTGTTTTTCTCAGCACGGAACGTGAGACGGCCATTTCGCAACAGGCTCCAGAGCAGCAAGAAGTCTTCCGGATCACGAGTGCCGATGGTTGTGGGAGTCGATCCGGGGGCTCCCACTCGCCGTGGTCCGTGAGAACTGGCCGGTCAGGCGGCGGTGACGTGGCCGGCGGAGACCTCCCAGCGCTGGTCGAAGCCGACGTTCCGAGCGAAGTACGCGTCGTGCGTGATCATGACCATGGTGCCGTGGTAGGCGCGCAGGGCTTCCTCGACGACGTCGATGGCTTCGAAGTCGAGGTAGTTGGTGGGTTCGTCGAGGAGGAGGATCTGGGCGCCGGTGTTCACGATGACGGCGAGCAGCAGGCGGCGCAGCTCACCGGCGCTGAGGTCGCGCAGGCGGCGGTCCCATTCGTCGGGGCCGAACAGGTGCGCCTCGAGCAGGGTTTCGGCGTCGTCGACGTACACCGGGACCCGGGAACGAAAGAAGCTCAGCACCGTGCGGTCGTCGCGGCGCAGATGGTCGTGGGTCTGGGGGAGGACGGCGACGTCGGCGCCGGTGCTGACGGTGCCCGCGTCGAGCGGGAGCCGGCCGGACAGGGCGCGCAGCAGGGTTGTCTTGCCCGCGCCGTTGGCGCCGGTGACCAGGACGCGGCCGCGGACGTCCAGGTCGACGTCGTCGAGGATGCGGCGCGAGCCGAGCTTGACCGTGAGGCCGCGGGCGGCCAGGACCGACGCGTCGTCCGGCAACGACGGGAACGCGAGGGTGAGCGGCGGGCGGGTGGTGGGCTCCGCGATCCAGCGTGCGGAGGTCAGCTGGCGGGTCAGCCGGCGCTCGCGGGCCTTGGCCTTCTTGGCGACCTTCTTCGCGTAGCGGCGGATCTTGTCGGAGCCGAGCCCTGACCGTACCGACTCCTCGACGCCGCGGGCCTGGTCCTTGGTGCTGGCGATGTCGGCCTCCAGGCGGCGGCGGAACTTCTCCTGGGCCTCGTGGTCCAGCAGGAGCTTCTGCCAGCGGCGGGTCTTCTCGGCGCGGTAGTCGGTGTAGCCGCCTTCGTACCACTGCGGCGTCGTGTGGATCCCGTCGAGCTCGACGATCCGGGTGACCGTCCGGTCCAGGAACGCCCTGTCGTGCGTGACGACCAGGACGGCGCCGCGGAAGCCCGCGAGGAACTGGCCGAGCCATGCGGTGCCGGCGGCGTCGAGATGGTTCGTCGGCTCGTCGAGGATGAGGACGTCGGGGGTCGCGAGCAGCACCTTGGCGAGCATCAGCCGGGCCTGCTCGCCGCCGCTGACGTCGCGCAGCGGCAGGTCGTCGGGCAGGTGCGCGATGTCGAGCCGCTCCCGGACCTCGGCCCGCCGTTGCGGCGCCGTCCAGCCCTCCAGGGCCAGCCAGCGCTCCTGGACCCGCCCGTATTCGTCGAGGAGTGCGGGCTCGTCCGCCAGCCGCGCCTCGAGTGTGCGCATCCGCCGCGCGAGCCGGTCGGCCTCGCCGTCGCTCAGAAACGCAAGAACAGCAAGATCTGGGTGTTGTACCTGCTGAGCGAAGTACCCGATCCTGCGCCCAGGGGCGAGACCGACGTGCCCGCTGGTCGGCTTCTCCGCACCGGTCAGCAAACGCAGCAGCGTGGTCTTCCCGGCACCGTTGGGCCCGACGAGCCCGAGCCGGTCACCGGCGTTCAGTGTGAGATCGACGCCCTCGAACAGCAGCTCGGCGTCGTAATGCTTGGACAGGGCGACAGCGCGTAGCAAGGTGGCCTCGCAGCGGGAGTGTGAGCGGACGGGAACACGGCCCGGCCGGTCTCCCGGTCAGGCGTTCGGCACGTCCTGCGAATCACACCCCGTCATCCTCTCCCGGCAGGGCCCGACGTCGCCACGGGTTTTCCGCTGGTACGGCGAAAGGGCCGCCCCTCGCAGGTGGCGGCCCTCACGTGGTGCCGTGGTTCAGGTGCGCTTTTCTCAGGTGCGGTCGCGCGGCGGCGCGGACCACGGCGACGTCGGCGGCCCGTCGTCGCCCTCGCCCGCGGCCGTCCGCTCGGCGGCGAGCCGGTCGAGCTCCGCCTGCGCGTTTGCCCGCCGCTCCGCCTCGCCGCGCGCGAACGCGGCCCGGCGTTCCGCCTGCTCGGCGGCGCTCGGCGCGCCCAGGCGGGTGGTCACGTCGGGGTCGACGGGCCCGATCCGGGTCGTCGCCTGCTGGTCCGCGCCCGGCTCCTGGACGGGGTCGGTGGCCCGCATCGGCGTGAACCGGGTCGTCGCCTCGTCGCCGCCGACCATCGGGTGCTCACCGGTCTCGCCCTGCGCCGCGTGCCGGGGCCGCGACGGACGACCGGGGTGCAGCGCTTCGGTCTCCTCCTCGCGTACGCCCCGCCGCCCGGCACTGAACCCGTCGAACGAGGGCCCCGCCAGGATCGACGTCTCCCGCACCACCTCGGACCGCGCCGCCCGCGACGGCAACGCCCCACCACCCCCGGCGACCGGCGGCTGCGCGGCGGGCGCTTCCTGCTGGGCTGCCCCGAGCGGTTCGGTGGCGGGCTCGGCGGCGCTGGGCCGCCCATACCTGGTCTGCGGAATCCCCGAGGGGGGCGCGACCGATTCGGACGCTGGACGCAGGTTTCCCCCGCCGCCACCGTACGGCGCGGGCGGCGTCGCCGGCGCCGTCAACGGCCGCGTCGGCAGCTCGTCGCCCGCCTCCTGCGAGACGGCCTCCCCGCCAAGCCCGGCAGGTGCCCCGGACCACGGCGTGTTCCCCGCCGTCCCATCACCGCCGGCCACCCCGGCCGCCCGCAACGGCGGCGCATGCGTAGCCCCACCCGCAGCCGCCGCGGCCGTGGTCCCAGCGGACGACGGCTGCCCGACCTGCGCCGCCGCGCCCCCGGCACCGGGCGGCGCGGAAGCAGGCCCACCTGCGGGCGGCGCGGACGCAGGCGGCGCCGAGGCGGGGCCACTGAACTGCGGCGCTGTCGCTGCGGTTGAGGCCTGCCCCGACTGCGGCGGCGCGGAAGCGGGCCCACCGGCGGGCGGTGCCGACGCGGGGCCGGCGAACTGCGGCGCCGCCGCGGCCGCCGGGGGCTGCCCGAACTGCGGTGCGGGCGGTGCGGACGCCGGGCCGGAGAACTGCGGCGACGCGGGTCCCGAAGCGGGCTGACCGACCTGGCCGAACTGCGCAGGCGGCGCCGACGCCGGACCCGACACGGGCGGCGCGGAGGCCGGACCGGTCGAAGGCGGCGCGAACGGCGCGGGCGGTGCGAACGGGGCCGGCGGCGCCGACGCGGGTCCGGATGCCAGCGGTGGGGCGGGCGGCGCCGACGCGGGTCCGGTTGCCGGGGCGAACGGTGGCGCGGACGCGGGTCCGGATGCCGGTAGTGCGAACGGCGCCGATGCGGGTCCGGACGCAGGCGGGAACGGCGGCGCGGACGCGGGCTGCCCGAACTGCGGCGCGGGTGGTGCCGACGCCGGGCGGGGTGCGCCGGGCGGAGCGAACGGCGGGGCCTGCGCGGCTCCGGCGGCGGGCCTGAACTGGGTCGTGGAGCCCTGGCCAGGTGCACCACCGGGCGGATACGGCCCAGGCGGCGTGCCAGGAGCCGCCGGCGCGGCCGGAGCGGGCGGTCCTCCCCGCCCGCCGAGCGACGGCGGGAACGGCCCCGGCGGTGGCGTCGGCGCGGCACCGGCGGCCCCGGAAGCGGCGGGCGGCTGCGCACCATAAGACGGCGCGGCGGGCGGCTGAGTGCCATACGACGGTGCACCAGAGGCCGGTGCGGCGGGGGACTGGGCGCCGAACGGCTGGGCTCCCGACGGCTGCGCGGATGTCGGTGCGACAGGAGGCCGTGCGGTGGGTGGCTGTCCGCCGGGCGACTGGGCGGTGGGCGCCTGTGCCGCAGGGGGCTGCGTGATCGAGGACCGGGGGACCGCGGGTTGGGCGGCGGTCGAGTCAGGGGTCAGCCACAACGGGGCCGCCGCGCTGCCTCCCGGAGCCGACACCTGTGCCGGACCGCCCTGCTGGCCAGGACGCACACCGGCCGGAGGCTGGGCGCCGAACTGCCCCGCATGCCCTGCCCCGGACTGTCCGGGCGGCGGGAACGACCCGGCGGGCGGGGACGAAACCGGCGGCGTCGCGGCACCCGCCGCACCGAACGACCCGGCCGCAGACCCGGCCGCGAACGACCCCGGCGCGGACGAGCCCGGCTTCGTGAGGGAACCCGGCGGCGCCGAGACCGGCGGCGCGGAGGTCGGGAACGAGCCAGGGCCGCCGGAGGAAGCGGGCGGCACCGGCTGGGTGGCGTCGGACGGCAGGCCCTGACCGCCGTACGCGGGAAGCACGGAGGTCGAGCCGCCGCCGGGGTAGGGAGGCAGGACCGAGGTCGCGCCCGCGGCGGGGAACTCCGCGGTCTGCGGGGCGTGCGGGGTCCGGCCGGCGAACTGCGGCGGTGCCGCCGGGCCCTGGCCGAGGGGGAACTCGTGCGGGTCGAGGGGCTCGCCGCCGGCCGCGGCGACAGGAGCGGCCGCGGGCCAGGCGCGCCAGCGCTTGACGCTCGCGGCGGCGACCAGCAGGGCCAGGCCCAGGACGGCGGTGGTGCCGTTGACGATCGGCAGCTGCAGGTTGATCTCGAGGCCGGCGAGCTTGTAGTCGGCGGGCAGGCCGTCCAGGGCGCCGAGCGGGTCGATGAAGAGGCTCACGTAGAGGCCGAGCAGCGCCAGTCCGGCGACGATCGGGCCGACGGGGGAGATGCGCAGGGTGGCGATCAGGCCGATGAGGAGGCCGGCGCCGAGGAGGTAGGCGGCGGGCGCGATGAGGTCGACGCTGTCGAAGGCGCCGCGCTCCACCCACTTCGCCACCGTTACGGTGGATTTCTGCTGGCCGAGGGCGATCAGCAGCCACGCGATCGGGGCGATCAACATCCCCGCGATCAGGCTTCCCACGTGTCGCATGGTTCGCACCGTACCGTCTGTCCCATGAAGGAGCACACCGGCCGACCGACCGCCTATTCGAGGGTCACGCTGAGCCGGATCATGACCGCCGTCGACGTGAATCTCTATGGCACGGTCCACGGTGGTGTGATCATGAAGTTCGTCGATGACGTGGCGGGTGCGGCCGCGGCGCGGCACACGGGCGGGACGGCGGTGACGGCGTCGATCGACGAGATCCTGTTCCTGGAGCCGTTGCGCGTCGGGGATCTCGTCCACGCGTACGCACAGGTCAACTGGACGGGGACGACGTCCATGGAGGTCGGGGTCCGGCTCGTCGCGCAGCGCTGGGACGAGGTCGCGGAGCCGGTCGTCGTGGCGACCGCGTATCTGGTGTTCGTGGCCGTGGACGCGGACGGCAAGCCGCGGCCCGTGCCGCCGGTGGTGCCCGACTCGCCGGAGAACGAGGGGCGGTGGCGGGAGGCGGAGATCCGCCGCGAGCACCGCCTGGCCCGCCGCGACGCGATCCAGCGGCACCGTCAGAAGTAACGGGAACATGACACCGCCGTCCGGACAAGAAGGGGTGTGGACCCGGAAGGCAACCTCTTGATCGCGGACGGCTTCACGGCCCTCTACGACCGGCACGCGCGGACGCTGTACCGGTACTGCGCGCGCCGGGTCGGGCCGGACCTCGCCGAGGACGTCGTCGCGCAGACGTTCCTCGTCGCGTACGAGCGCCGGCACGTCTACGAGCAGGACCAGCCGCCGCTGCCGTGGCTGTTCGGCATTGCCACGAACGTGCTCAACCGGCACCGCCGCGACGAGGTGCGCGGCTACCGCGCCCTGGCGAGGACGGGCGTCGACCCGGTGCAGGAGAGTCACGCGACCCGCGCGGAGGAGCGCACCGACGCGCAACGCCGCAGCCGGACGGTGGCCGCGGTCCTGGCGAAGCTGCCAGGCGGCAGCGGGACGTGCTGCTGCTGTTCGCGGTCGCCGACTGTCCTACGCGGAGATCGCCGAGGCGCTGGGCCTGCCGGTCGGCACGGTCCAGTCGGCGCTGCACCGGGCCCGCACCAAGATGCGCAAGGCGTTGGAGGACGAGGACCGATGATTGATGACCTTGAAGCGGTACGGGGGTTCCGCGCCGACCTGGACGAGCCCCGCGACGGCACCCTGGCGGGAGGACGCCTGCGGTTGACCGGCACCACCACCACAAGAGCGAGAAGCAGGAGCTGGGTGCTCGCGACCGCCGGGGCGGCCGTCGCGGTCGCGGTGGTCGTCGGAGGGGCGGCGACGATCAGCAGGGGCGCCGGGCCGGGGCAGGATCAGCCGGTGGCGGCGCCGCCGTCGGGTGCGACCCCGTCCCAGGTGTGGGACCTGCCGATCACCCAGGGGACGAGGGCGCCGATGCGCCCGCCGGTGACCGGCAAGGCCGGCGCCAGTCACGCGAACGCGGTCGCGGCGCTGAACCGGCTCGCCGGGCAGCAGTCCGGTGACCCCGTGACCGTCGGCGCCGGGCAGGTGCTGTACGTCAAGTCCTACAACCTCCAGGAGGGCGCCGAGGCGTATGTCCACGAGCTGTGGGTGGACCCGGCGACCGGGGTGACGCTGCGGATCCGGCGGGCCGGCGAGACCACGGACATCGACCAGATCCTGTCGCAGCCGGAGATCGGCGCGGACATGGTGATGACCGCAGACGGGTTCACGTTCGTGGACTTCGCCACACAGCCGCGGCCCGCGGCGCCCGCCGAGCCGCCGCGCTCCGGACCGAGGCCGGGCGTCACCGGTTCAGCCACCACACCGAAGCGTTGAGCGCGGTGGCGGCACCGAACCCGAGCAGGCCGAGCCACTGCGGGCGGTGGTGGTGCGGCAACGACAGCGTCATACCCGCATCGATTACCCGGCGCCGCCACACGGAAACCCGGCACCCGATGGCGGTGGCCCACACTGAGCGATCGTTCGGGCGTGCAGGAAGATGGTCGGATGGCGAAGGAACTGTGGCGACCCCCGGCAGACGTCCGCGAGCGCACCCGCATCGGTGCCTTCCTGCGGTGGCTGTCGAGCGAGCGGGGCCTGGAGTTCGATGACTACCAGACGCTGTGGCAGTGGTCGGTCGACCACCCGGGCGACTTCTGGCAGGCGATCTGGGACCACTTCGAGGTCGTCGCGCACGAGGCGCCGACCGCGGCGCTGCCCGACGCGCGGATGCCCGGCGCCGACTGGTTCCCCGGCGCCCGCCTCAACTACGCCGAGCACGTGCTGCGGATGCCCGGCGTCGCCGGCGACGACCCGATCGTCATCGCCTATTCGCAGACCCGCGAGCCGGTCACGCTGACCGCCGCCGAGCTGCGCGAACAGGTCCGCCGGGCGCAGGCCACACTGCGGCGGCTCGGCGTCACGCGGGGCGACCGGGTCGCGGCGTACGCGCCGAACATCCCCGAGACGTTCGTGCTCATGCTCGCCACCGCCGGGCTTGGCGCGATCTTCTCCAGCTGCGCGCCCGAGTTCGGCACCCGCTCGGTCGTCGACCGGTGGCAGCAGATCGAGCCGAAGGTCCTCGTCGCCGTCGACGGCTACCGCTACGGCGACAAGGCCGTCGACCGTCGCGCCGAGGTGGCCGCGATCCGGGAGGCGCTGCCGTCCCTCGAGGCGGTCATCGAGATCCCGTACCTCAGCGGAGCCGGCGGAAGTGTGTGGGACGAGACCACGCAGGAGCTGACGTTCGCACCGGTGCCGTTCGGCCACCCGCTCTACGTGCTCTACTCCTCCGGCACCACCGGCCTGCCGAAGCCGATCGTCCACGGCCACGGCGGCATCCTGCTCGAGCACCTCAAGATGCTGGCCCTGCACCACGACCTCGGCCCCGGCGACCGGTTCTTCTGGTTCACCACCACCGGCTGGATGATGTGGAACTACCTGGTGTCCGGCCCGGCCGTCGGCGCCGCGATCGTCCTCGTCGACGGCAACCCCGCCCACCCCGACCTCGGCTGGCTGTGGCGGGTCGCCGCCGAGTCCGGCACCACGTATTTCGGCACGTCAGCGCCGTTCCTGCTGTCCTGCCGCAAGGCGGGGCTGGTGCCGAAGGAGCTCGCGGACCTGTCGGCGCTGCGCGGGGTGGGATCGACCGGCGCGCCGCTGCCCCCCGAGGGTTTCGAGTGGGTGTACGACGCGGTCTCCGCCGACGTGCTGCTCGCCTCGGCGTCCGGCGGGACCGACGTGTGCACCGCGTTCGTCGGTGGGGTGCCGCTGCTGCCGGTACGCGCCGGGGAGATCGCATGCAGGGCACTCGGCGCGAGGGTCGAGGCCTACGCGGCCGACGGCACCCCGGTCATCGGTGAGCTCGGCGAGCTGGTCATCACCGCGCCGATGCCGAGCATGCCGGTCGGGTTCTGGGGCGACACCGACGGATCCCGTTACGCCGACGCGTACTTCGGCACCTATCCGGGCGTGTGGCGGCACGGCGACTGGATCACCATCGACGACACCGGCGCCTGCGTGATCACCGGCCGCTCCGACGCCACCCTCAACCGTGGCGGCGTCCGGCTCGGCACCAGCGAGTTCTACTCCGTCGTGGAGAGCCTGGACTCGGTCGCCGACTCGGTCGTCGTGCACCTGGAGGACCCCGAGGGCGGTGCGGGGGAGCTGCTGCTGTTCGTCGTGCTGCGCCCCGGCGTGACCCTCGACGACGCGCTGCGCGCCACCGTCGCCCGGGAGCTGCGCACGGCGCTGTCCCCACGGCACGTCCCCGACCAGGTTTTCCAGGTGGATGCGGTCCCACGGACGCTGTCGGGCAAGAAGCTGGAGGTGCCGGTGAAAAGGATCCTCACCGGCACACCCGTCGAGCAGGCCGCTGCCAAGGGGGCCCTGGCCAACCCGGAGTCGCTGCGGTACTTCGAGGCGGTGCGGGCCGCTAGACAGTAGGGCCGACGGTGAGGTCGACCTGCTCGGAGGCGCTGCGGGCGGGCAGCTTCGACAGGTCGGTGTTCACGCTGAGCACCACGCTCGCCCCCGCCGACAGCGGCGCGAGCAGCCAGTCGAGCGGATATGGGTAGGCATCAGCGTCGATGAGCACCCGGCCGCCGGTGATCCCCAGCTCGGCGGCCCGGGCGCGGGCGCGCTCCAGCAGCGCGGCGTGCCCGTCGAGCGAGCCGTCGGTCTCGACCAGCGCGCCGGTGTCCGCGGCGACGGGCGCGCCGGGGAAGTGGTCGCCGTGCTGGCGGGCCGAGGCCACGTAGTCCGCCCAGCCGTCCGGGACCTGCCGCATCGGCATGCCCATCGGCGCCAGCCCGAGCACGAAGCAGTCCCCGGCGCTCGCCGGCAGGCCCGCCTCGATCGCCTTCGCCGACGCGAACCCGACGTCGGTGCCGGCCGCGGTCGGCTCCCCGTACGCCACCGTGACCCCGGCCGACCAGGCGCCGAGCAGGACGGCCGCGGTCTGCCAGTGCGGCGGCAGCCAGACGCCGGCGGTGTCGCCCGGGCCGAGGCCGCAGCCGTCGACGAGCAGGTTCGCCGTCTTGGCGACCCAGTTGGCGAGCGTCGCGCCGGACAGCTCGATCCGCTCACCGGTGGCGTCGTCGTAGAACGTCAGCAGCGGAAGTGACGGGTCTCTCCCGACAACTGCCGCAAAGAGTGAAGGAACTGTATTCCCCGTATATCCGGAAAATCCTCCCATAGCATCTCCAATCGGGTGTAGCTAGTGGCGTGCGATGGGGGTATGGGCAATGCGACGATACCGGCGGCTCAAACTGGTCGCCGTCGGCGGCGTCGCCGCCGCCCTGCTCAGCACCGGGGGTGCCACGGCCGACCCGCGCATCCCCTTCCTGCCGCCGCCGCAGGACCTCGCCGAGCCGATCCAGTGGGCCAACCCGGCCGCTCGGGCACCCGGCGGCACCGGGGTCGAGCCGCAGGTCACCCGCATCGCACTGGGCAGCTTCGAGCGGCCCGCCGACGGCGTCGCCGCGCGCGCGGGCGGCCCCGAGGGCGCGCCGGTCACCGAGCGGACCCGCAAGGCGCGGACGCTCACCGTCACCCGCCGGTCCACGGCGCCGTTCAGCGCGGTCGGCGTCACCTGGAGGGAGACCGGGAAGCTCGGCGCGGTCACCGTCGCCGTCCGGCACCACGTCCCCGGCGGCGACTGGAGCACCTGGCGCACGGTCGACGCCGGCGAGGCCGACCGCGACATCGCTCCCGGCTCCGGCCGTCCCGCCCAGCGCGGCGGAGCGGAGCTCGTCTGGACGGGCAAGGCGGACGGCGTACAACTGGAGCTGACGACAACCGGTGGGCCGACGCCGCACGACATCGCCGCCGACCTCATCGACCCGACCGACGCACCCGGCGACATCACGCCGTCCCTTCCTCCGCTCACGGAGAGTCAGCCCGTCGGGCTCCGGCCGTTCATGCCCACCATCCAGCGCCGGGCCGCCTGGGGCGCCAACGAGCAGCAGATGGACTGGAAGCCGCAGTACGCCACCTACGTGAAGGCCGTCGCCCTGCACCACACCGCCACCGGCAACGACTACAGCCCGGAGGAGGTGCCGAAGATCCTGCGGTCGATCTACCAGTATCAGACGGTCAGCCGCGGCTGGGGCGACATCGGCTACAACGTGCTGGCCGACCGCTTCGGCCGGCTCTGGGAGGGCCGCTCCGGCGGGCTGTCCCGGCCCGTCGTCGGCGCCCAGGCCGGTGGGTTCAACACCGGCACCGCGGGCATCGCGATGATCGGCGACTACCGCTACGCGAACGTGCCGCAGGTGGTCCAGGAGGCCGCCGCGCAGTACACCGCCTGGAAACTTTCACTGCATCAGGCCATCGATCCGCGCGGCACGGTCAGCCTCACGGGCGGCGGGTCGACGTCGAGGTACCCGGCCGGCACGACCGTCACCGTGCCCCGCGTCTTCCCGCACCAGCAGACCAACCCGACCGAGTGCCCGGGAGCCAAGGGCGTCGCCGCGCTGCCCTGGATCCGCGACCGGGCCGGCGCCCTGCTCGGCGACCTGGTCAAGCCGGAAGTCGTGCGGACGCTGCTGGCCGCGTACCGGCCCAGCGACGGCACCGTCCGCCTGCAGGGCGTCGCCGAGCCCATCTTCACCAGCGGCCCGAACGAGATCCCCGTCCCCGCCGACTACAACGGCGACGGCAAGGCCGACGTCGCGACCTGGTCGCCGACGACCGGCAACTGGAGCATGCTGCTGACCGGCGAGGGCAGGAAGACCGTCCAGTGGGGTCTGCCCGGTGATGTGCCGGCTCCGGCGGACTTCGACGGCGACGGTACCGCTGAGCTGGCCGTCTTCAGGCCGGCGACCGGCGTCTGGTACATCAAGGGCATCGGCGAGATCCAGCTCGGCCTGCCGGGTGACGTGCCCGTCCCCGCCGACTACACCGGCGACGGGCGCGCCGAGGCCGCGATCTGGCGCCCGTCGACCGGGCTGTGGGCGATCTACGCGCTGCGCGAGTTCAAGGTCGGCGCGCCCGGCCAGGTCGCCGCCCCCGCGGACTACGACGGCAACGGCTCGATCGACGCCGCGACCTGGGATCCGACCACCCAGCAGTTCACCGTCGAGGGTCAGGCCGCCGTCAAGTTCGGTGTTCCGGGTGCCCGTCCTGTCTCCGCGCAGTACGACGGCGACGGCCGCGCCGACCCGGCGGTCTTCCGCGACGGCCGGTACGAGATCCGCGGTGCGGGCAGTTACGACGTCGGTGCGCCGGGCGACATCCCGATGCCGCTGAGCTGAATACTGCAGTTTCCTCGATCGCGAGTCGCGTCGTGGACATCGATCACCCGGGGATCGGGCGTAGGCTTTGCCTGACGTGACGCGTGACGCTCGTTACGCATGGCAAGCCGTGTTCGAAGGAGACGCCCAGTGACCCCCGGCCGTCCGCCCCGTGTGCTCGTCGACGCCACGAGTGTCCCAGCCGACCGAGGCGGTGTCGGGCGCTACGTTGACGGGCTGCTCGGCGCCCTTGCGGCGCTCGACGCGGACCTCGCCGTGGTCTGCCAGCGCACCGACGCCGAGCGTTACGGACGGTTACTGTCCGGTGCGCGGATCATGGCCGCACCGGCCGCCGCGGCCCACCGGCCGGCCCGCCTCGCCTGGGAGCAGACCGGCCTGCCGATGCTCGCCCAGCAGGTCGGCGCCCAGGTGCTGCACTCGCCGTTCTACACGTGCCCGCTGCGGGCCGGCTGCCCCGTCACCGTCACGGTCCACGACGCGACCTTCTTCACCGAGCCGGAGCACTACGACAAGTCCCGCCGCACGTTCTTCCGCTCCGCGATCAAGACGTCGCTGCGCCGCGCCGGCCGGGTCATCGTGCCCAGCAAGGCGACCCGCGACGAGCTGATCCGCCTCCTGGACGCCGACCCGACCCGCATCGACGTCGCCTACCACGGCGTCGACCCCGACGCGTTCCACGCGCCGACCGACGACGAGAAGGCCCGCGTCCGGGCCCGGCTCGGCCTCGGCACGACGGAATACATCGCCTTCCTCGGCGCCAAGGAGCCCCGCAAGAACGTGCCGAGCCTCATCCGCGGCTGGATCTCCGCCGTGCGCGACCGGCCCGACCCGCCCGCGCTGGTCATCGCCGGTGGCCAGGGCCACGACGACGAGATCGACGGCGCCCTCGGCGAGGTCCCCAGCCACCTGCGGCTGCTGCGCCCCGGCTACCTGCGGTATGCGGACCTGCCCGGCTTCCTCGGCGGCGCCGTCGTCGCCGCCTACCCCTCCTTCGGCGAGGGCTTCGGCCTGCCGATCCTGGAGGCCATGGCCTGCGGCGCCCCCGTGCTCACCACCCCGCGCCTGTCCCTGCCCGAGGTGGGCGGCGACGCCGTCGCGTACACCGGCCCCGGCACCGACGAGATCGCCCGCGACCTCGCGGCGCTGCTGGACGACCACGAGCGCCGCAGCGCCCTCGCGAAGGCCGGTGCCGCCCGCGCCAAGGAGTTCACCTGGGAATCCAGCGCCGAGGTCCACCTCGCCGCCTGGGCACGGGCGGCGAGTCCGCGTCTGTAGCGCACTGTCACCCTCAGGCGATATTCGTAGTGGACATGACACCGTCGAGTTGCTGGAAAGCGCCCTCGACTGGGCATGATGGGACTGTGTTCTACGCGGTCATCCCAGCAGGAGGCAGTGGCACGCGGCTCTGGCCGCTGTCGCGAGCCGGCCATCCCAAGTTCCTCCACGCGCTCACCGGCACCCCGTTGTCGCTGCTCCAGGCGACGTATGGACGCCTGAGCGACCTCGCGACCCCGGAGTCCACGTTCGTGGTCACCGGTGTGGCGCACGCGGCGGCGGTGGCCCGGCAACTCCCCGGTCTCCCCGAGGGCAACATCCTCGTCGAGCCCACCCCGCGCGACTCGTGCGCCGCCATCGGCCTCGCCGCGGCGGTCATCGCCCGCCGCGACCCGCACGCCGTCATGGGCGCCTTCGCCGCCGACCAGCTGGTCCGCGACGTCCCGGCCTTCACCGCCGTGCTGCGGGCGGCGATCCGCGGCGCCGAGGACGGCCTGCTGATGACCATCGGCATCACCCCGACCCACCCCGAGACCGGCTACGGCTACCTCCACGTGGGCGAGCCCACCGGCACCGGCGACGTGTGCAAGGTCGCCTCCTTCGAGGAGAAGCCCGCCCTTCCCCTCGCCCAGGCCTACGTCGACTCCGGCGAGTACCTGTGGAACGCCGGCATGTTCGTCTGGCGCGTCGACGTCTTCCTGGATGAGCTGGCCCGCCAGCAGCCCGCCCTGCACGACGGCCTGGTCCGCATCGCCGAGTCCTGGGACACCCCCGCCCGCGAAGAGGTCCTCGCCGACATCTGGCCCAACCTCACCAAGATCTCCGTCGACTTCGGCGTCATGGAGGGTGCGGGCGTCGCCGGCCTGGTCGGCACCGTCCCCGGCAACTTCGGGTGGAACGATGTCGGCGACTTCCACACCCTCGGCGAACTCCTCGAAACCGACACCGCCGGCAACGTCGTCGTCAACCTCGACCCCGCCAGCCCCACCGGCGTCCTCATGCAGGACGCGGAGCGCGTCGTGGTGGTCCCGCAGGCCGGCCGCCTGGTCGCCGTGGTCGGCGTCAGCGACCTGATCGTCGTCGACACCCCCGACGCCCTCCTGGTCTGCCCTCGCTCCCGCGCCCAGGACGTGAAGAAGCTCGTCGACAGCCTGAAGGAACGCGGCTCCGTCGAACTCCTCTGACCCGCGGCCGCCCCTCGTCTCACCGCGGTGATCGAACAGCGAACCCGGCCGCTGTCACAGCCACATCCGCCGTTTCGATCACCGCGGCCCGACGCGCGACGATTCCCTGCGTGGCGGATTCCCTGCGTGGTGGTCAGCTTCTGCTGGACCGGGCGGCCAGCACCTCGGTGGCGCCGGTCGACCATCCGGGGCGAACCGGCCCGATGTCGGCGACTCGGCGTCCGCTGCTTCGGCGGGGCCGGTGGGTGGTTTCTGGGCGGTCAGGTTCGGCGGGCCCAGGCGAGTGCGGGGGCGACCAGGACCTCGGTGGCGTCGGCGAGCGGCGCGGGCAGGTCGTCCGGGGCGAACCAGCCCAGCGCCGATGACTCGGCGCTGACGGTCTCGACGGCGCCGGTGGGTGCGATCGCGGCATACCTGACGTCGTAGTGCAACGCGGGTCCGCCGGCACACTTGACGTGGTGGACGTCGAGCCCGATCGGCGCCTCGCTGATCCTCAGACCGGCGATGCCCGACTCCTCGGTCGCCTCGCGCAGGGCCGCGGCCGCGACGGTCGCGTCGCCGGGCTCGCAGTGCCCGCCGAGCTGGACCCAGCGCTTGATCCTGCCGTGCAGGCACAGCAGGACCCGCTCGGCGGTCGAGTCGACGACCAGGGCGCTCGCCGTGACATGGGCACCCGGGTGCTCCCGCCACACGGTCGACGGGTCCCGCAGCACGAACTCGATGAACCGCCGCCGCGTCTCCTCAGCCTCATCACTCGGAGGCGTCCACTGTGTCAGCACCGCGAGGGCGTCATCGTGCAACGTCGTCATAGTGACGGCAGGCTACCGCGACCGACGACGAGCACACCGAGTGGCATGCCGCCTTCCGGGACGTCGACCCCGGACAGGTCGACCTGATCCACCCCGACCCACGCCGACGCGACCCCGTCAGCGGCCAGCCCCGCCCTGATCCGCTGCACCTCCATGCCCGCCTCCACAGCCCTCCGCAGATCGCCGCCCGGCGCCCACACCAGCAGCGCCCGATCCGCCGCACCCCCCGCATCCGTCGTGAGGCCCGCGGCTGTCACCGGAGCCGGTGCGAGCGCGGCGGGGAGGACGTGAGCGGGGAGGACGTGAGCGGGGAGGACGTGAGGGGGGAGCTCGGGGAAGGCGATGGCCGGGGTGTCGCGGATGTCGGCGGCGGCGCGCAGGCCCTTGGCGACGGCCTCGGCGGTGCCGAGGGAGAACAGGTCGGCGTCGGCGCCACGGATCAGGGCGGCGGCGCCCGTGCCGTGACCGTCGGGGCGGATGGGCAGGCCCCGCACGACCGCGACCGGGACCTGGCCGGTCTTGCCCTTCACGAGGTCGGCGGCGGCGGCGAGCTCGTCGACGACGGCCATCTGGGTCAGCTGGAGCTCGTTGCCATACGGGTCGAGGACGCCCCTGTAGTCCGTCATGGCGTCGATACCGGCGGCGCCGATGGCGACGTCGGTCAGGCCCATCCGCCATGGGCGGCCCATGGTGTCGGTGACGACGACGGCGACCCGCAGGTCGAAGCGCTCGCGGAACTCGTCGCGCAGCCAGCGGGCCGACGCGTCCGGGTCCTTGGGGAGCAGCACGAGCCTGGTCGGCTCCACATTGGACGCGTCGATCCCCGCCGAGGCCAGCACGAAGCCGTGATGCGTCTGCACGATCTGCGTCCCGCCGCGCCGGGCGACCACCCGGGACGTCTCGGCGCGCAGGACCGTCTGGCGGGCCGCCTCGCGGGCGGGCTCCTCGAGCGGCACGTCGACCAGCTGCCCCTCGGACTTGCTGACGATCTTGCTGGTGACGACGAGGATGTCGCCGTCGGCCAGCCACGGCGCGGCCGTCGTGATCAGGGCGGCCAGGTCGTCGCCGGGCCGCACCTCCCCGATGCCGAGCACCGGCCGCACCTCGAACCCCGCCGGCGCGCTCTGGAACCCGGTCGGCGGAGCGGTCGTGCCGTCACCCGGACCGGCACCCGGACCGCTGACAACGCCGCCTTCAGGACCGCTCACGCCGCCGCCTCCATATCACCCCGGCGCCGCCAGGCGCCCCGGACGCCGATCACGCGACACCCGCCACGGACAGAGCCTCCCGGACGATCGCCGAGGTCGCGGGCACGTCGGTCATCCACAGGGGCCGGGCGCGGACGGTCAGGCCGGGCACCTCGACGCCGGCGTCGGTGTCGTCGACGAGCCAGCCGTCCAGCACGCCGCCGGTCGAGCGGGCGCCGAACAGGCCGCCGACGCCGGCCGGGCTGCACTCGACGTCCATCACCGCGAGGCACTTGTCGGCCATGCCGCGCACCGGGGCGGTGCCGATGATGGGGGAGACGCCGACGACCGGGGCGCCGCCGGTGGCGACCGCCTCGCGGACGGCGGGGACGGCCAGGATCGGGGCGATGGAGACGATCGGATTGCTGGGGGCGACCAGCACGACGTCGGCGGCGGCGATGGCGTCGAGGACGCCCGCGGCCGGCTTGGCCGTCTCCGCACCGACGAACACGAAGCGCGACGTCGGAATCTCCGCCCGGTGCCGGATCCACCACTCCTGGAAGTGGATCGCGCGGCTCGCGCCGTCGACCTCGACGACGGCGTGCGTCTCGACCCGGTCGTCGCTGGCGGGGAGCATGCGGATGCCGGGCTTCCAGCGGTCGCAGAGCGCCTCGGTCACGGCGGACAGCGGATAGCCCGCGTCGAGCATGCGGGTGCGCACCAGGTGGGTCGCGATGTCCTTGTCGCCGAGGCCGAACCACGTCGGCTCGGCGCCATAGGCGGCGAGCTCCTCCTTGACGGCCCACGTCTCGCCGACGCGGCCCCAGCCGCGCTCGGGGTCGGCGCCGCCGCCCAGTGTGTACATGACGCTGTCGAGGTCGGGGCAGATCCTCAGCCCGTGCAGGGTCACGTCGTCGCCGACGTTGACCACCGCGGTGACCTCCGCGCCCAACTCCTGCCCCACCGCGCGCACCCCGAGGAGGAAGCGCGCGCCGCCGATCCCACCGGCCAGAACCACGATCCGCATGCTCTTATCCTGCCCCACGGGTACGACAGTTCCCCCGCCCGTCCACGCCACGCGGATTTTCCGTTCGAGGGCTAGGCTGCGAGCGACCGCGTGACCGCTAGATCTTGGGGAGAGCCAGTGAGCACCCAGCCACCCGATCCGACCTCCTCGGCGGCGCCGCACGCGGCATACGCCAGCGGACCGGCCACCTCGTCGTTCCAGCCGCAGCCCCAGCCCCAGCACGCGTATCCCCAGCACGCGCAGCCGCAGCACGCGCCGGCGCCGGCGGCGCCGGTCGACGTGAAGAAGGCCCGCTCGCTGACCCTGCCATATCGCGAGCTGGCGGCGTTCGTGCTGCTCGGTGTGGTCGGGGCGTTCCTGCTCGCCGGGTTCATCCTGCTGCTGACCTCACTGGCCAACGGGTTCCTGAGCAACGCGGGCGGCGCGTTCGGCTCGTTCGTCTCCCTGCAGACGATCCTGCTGCCGATCCTCGCGGTGCTGCTCGCGACCCACATCGACCCGGTGGTGCCGAAGGCGAAGCAGATCGTCCTCATCGCCCTCGTCGAATACGGGGTCGCGGCGCTGTTCGGCCTGATCCTGCTGCTCGCCAGCCTCATCGGCGACCTGGGCACCGAATCCGCCATCCGCGCCAGCACGGCCCTCGCGATCTTCCTGACCCGTCTCGCCGGTCTGGCGCTGCTGGGCCTCGGCCTGTTCCTGGTGATCCGGGTGTATCTCGGTGCCTACGCACCCCCGAAGCCCGCCCCGGGCGTATACGGGCAGCCCGCGTACCCCTACGGTCAGCAGCAGTACCCGCAGCAGCAGTACGCGCAGCACACCGGTTACCAGCCGCAGACCGGTGCGTTCCCGCAGCAGGGCTACCAGCAGCAGCCCGGCCAGCAGCAGCCGCCGACGGGTGGCTGGAGCAACCCGGCCACCGGCTCGGGGCAGGTCGTCCCCGGCGCGCAGCAGGCGTATGGCACGCAGCCGATCAGCTACCCGCCCGCCGCGCAGGCCTCCGGTGCGCCGGCATACCAGCAGCAGGCGTACACCCAGCCGACCACCGGCGCCCCCGCGTTCAACGCCCAGGCCGCCCCCGCGCAGCATCCGCAGGCGACGGGCGCTCCCGCGTTCACCGCCCCGGCGTCGTACACCCCGCAGCCCGCGGCGACGGAGCAGGCCGAGCCGGTCTCCGCCGCGCCCGCCTCGACACCGCCGCTGAGCTCGCCGTTCGCGACCTACACGGCACCCACGGCGCAGCCCGTCTCGGCGCCGCCGGTCACGCCGCCGGTCTCCTCACCGCCGGCCGACGGCGGAGCGACGCCGCCGGGTGGGTTCGCGGCGGCGGGCTGGCCGGGCGGGGTCTCGACCCACCCGACCTCCGGTGCCGCCACCGGCGAGCCCCAGCAGCCGGCGCAGGACACGAGCGACGGCGCCGCCTCCCCGTTCGGCAAGACCGGCACGTTCCCGGCGGCCGAGACCACGGGAGACACCCAGGCGACGACCGCGGACCCGCAGACCCAGGCGGCCCCCGTCAGCATCGCGAAGGCCGACGCCGACCCGGACGCCACCGCGGCGTTCACCCCGGCCGTAACGCACCAGGCGGACGCCGAGGTCCCCGCGGCTGACCCGGACGCCACCGCGGCGTACACGCCGGCCGCCGCGCACCAGGCGGACGCCGAGGTCACGGGGGCCGGCACTGTGGTCCCCGCGGCTGACCCGGATGCCACCACGGCGTTCACCCCGGCCGCCGCGCACCAGGCGGACGCCGAGGTCACCGGGGCCCACACCCCGGCACAGGAAGACGCCGGGGACGTGACCGAGACGCACGCTCAGGCCGCCGACCCGGATGCCACCACGGCGTTCACGTCGCCGGCCGCGGACCACGGGGACGACGACGACACCCAGCGGACCCAGGTGATCCCGCCGAAGCAGTAGAGCAGCGGCAACGCACGAACGCGGGCGCCCGTCGGACGACGGGCGCCCGCTGTGCGGAGCGGACGCAAGGAGAAGAGCGGACGCAAGGAGAACAGTCACATCGGGTGTGAGGGCGCATCCGCCGAGCGGCGGCATACTCTGCAAAGCGTGACGTCTGTAGTCAGAGGTACCGAGAGCAACGCCATGCGCCGGGCGCTGCGCCGTGCGGCGGACGGCCGCGCCCTCGACGTGACCGAGGCCGCCGTGCTCCTGACCGCCCGTGACCAGGCGCTCGACGACCTCCTGGGCATCGCCGGCGCGGTCCGGGACGCAGGGCTGGCCGCCGCGGGCAGGCCGGGCGTCGTCACGTACTCCAGGAAGGTCTTCATCCCGCTGACCCGCCTGTGCCGAGACCGCTGCCACTACTGCACGTTCGCGACGGTCCCGCACCGCCTGCCCAGTGAGTACCTGGAGATCGACGAGGTCCTCGCCATCGCGAGGGAGGGTGCGGCACAGGGCTGCAAGGAGGCCCTGTTCACCCTCGGCGACCGCCCCGAGGACCGCTGGGAGCAGGCCAGGCGCTGGCTCGACGAGCGTGGCTACGACTCGACGCTCGACTACCTGCGCGCCTGCGCGATCGCGGTACTGGAGGAAACCGGCCTGCTGCCGCACCTGAACCCGGGCGTGCTGTCGTGGGCGGAGCTGCAACGGCTCAAGCCGGTCGCGCCGAGCATGGGCATGATGCTGGAGACGACCGCCACCAGGCTGTGGTCGGAGCCGGGCGGCGCCCACTACGGCTCGCCGGACAAGGAGCCCGCGGTCCGCCTGCGGGTCCTGGACGACGCGGGCCGGGTCGGGGTGCCGTTCACGACGGGCATTCTCATCGGCATCGGCGAGACGATCGAGGAGCGCGCCGAGGCGCTGTTCGCGATCCGCAGGACGATGCGGGAGTACGGCCACATCCAGGAGGTCATCGTCCAGAACTTCCGCGCCAAGCCGGACACGGCGATGCGCGGCATGCCCGACGCCGAGCTGCACGAGCTGGCCGCGACGGTCGCCGTGGCGCGCCTCGTGCTGGGCCCGAAGGCCAGGATCCAGGCGCCGCCCAACCTCATCGACGAGGAGCACGGCCTGCTGCTGCGGGCCGGCATCGACGACTGGGGCGGCGTCTCCCCGGTCACCCCCGACCACGTCAACCCCGAGCGCCCCTGGCCGGCGATTCAGGATCTGTCCGACAAGTCCGCCCAGCACGGCTTCCAGCTCAAAGAGCGGCTCACGATCTACCCCGAGTACGCCACGAAGCAGGACCCGTGGCTCGACCCCAGACTCAAGGGCCACGTGGACGCCCTCATGGACCCCGGGACGGGCCTGGCCAAGGAGGACACCAGGCCCACCGGCAGAAGCTGGCAGGAGCCCGACGGCGGCCTGCGGAGCACCGGCCGCACCGACCTGCACGAGGCCATCGACACCGAGGGCCGCACCGACGACCGCCGCGGCGACTTCGACTCCGTCTACGGCGACTGGCAAGAGGTCGCGACCAGAATCAAGACGAACACGCGGACCACAATGGACAGCGACGTCCACAGTGGACTCAAACGGGCAGGATCCGACCCAGGGAGTCTGCTGCTGCCGCAGTACGAGCACGAAGCCCTCGCACTGTTCAACGTGGACGGTGAGGGCCTCGAGGTGCTCACCAGGATCGCCGACGACCTGCGCCGCGAAGCGGTCGGCGACGACATCACGTATGTCATCAACCGGAACATCAACTTCTCCAACGTCTGCTACGTCGGGTGCCGCTTCTGCGCGTTCGCCCAGCGGGAGCGCGACGCCGACGCCTACCGCCTCTCCTACGAGGAGGTCGCCGACCGCGCCGAGGAGGCCTGGCACGCCGGCGCCGGCGAGGTCTGCATGCAGGGCGGCATCGACCCGAAGCTGCCCGTCGGCGCGTACGCCGAGCTGGTGCGCGCGATCAAGGCCAGGGTCCCGGGCATGCACGTGCACGCGTTCAGCCCGATGGAGGTCGTGACGGCCGCCTCGAAGGCCGGCGTGTCGATCCGCGACTGGCTCAGCCAGCTCAAGGAGGCCGGCCTGGACACGATCCCGGGCACCGCCGCGGAGATCCTCGACGACGAGGTCCGGTGGGTGCTCACGAAGGGCAAGCTGCCGACGTCTGCCTGGGTCGAGGTGGTGACCACCGCGCACGAGCTGGGCATCCGTTCGAGCTCGACCATGATGTACGGCCACGTCGACCACCCCGGACACTGGCTCGGCCACTTCCGGGTGCTCGCCGGCATCCAGGACCGCACGGGCGGCTTCACGGAGTTCGTGGCGCTGCCGTTCGTGCACCACAGTGCGCCGATCTACCTCGCCGGCATCGCCCGGCCGGGCCCGACGTGGCGCGACAACCGGGCCGTGCACGCGATGGCCCGGATCCTGCTGCACGGCCGCATCGACAACATCCAGTGCTCCTGGGTGAAGCTCGGCGACGAGGGCACGGTCGCGATGCTCAACGGCGGCGCCAACGACATCGGCGGCACCCTGATGGAGGAGACCATCTCCAGGATGGCGGGCTCCGAGCACGGCTCCGCCCGCACCAGGCAGGAGCTGGAGGCGATCGGCAGAGCGGCCGGCCGTCCGGTCAGGCAGCGGACCACCACCTATGGACAGGTGACCCGCTAGAGCGGCAGCGCCCCGGTGGTGGGCACCATGGCCAGCACCGCGACAAGGCCGCCCAGCACCGCGATCCGCAGCAGTCGGCGGCGGGGCCAGACGACCGCCAGGATCAGCGCGACACCGGCGACCTTGAACGGGTGCGTGCGGACCTGGACGACGGGCCAGCCCACGCTCGGAAGGATGAGGCGGACGGGCCCGATCACCTGTCTTCGCTCGACCGGGCGGGTGTCCGCCTGCTGGTTGGCGTCGCCCTTGACGGTGAACGTGCCGTCCTCCGCCTGGGCGACCACCCGGTGGGTGACGAGCCCGCGCGGGTCGGAATAGGTGACGATCTCGTAGACGGCGAGGGTGGTCGCCTGGGGATCGACGAGGATGACGTCACCGGTGTGCATGGCCGGCGCCATCGACTCGGACGTGACCACATAAGGCTTCCAGCCCAGGCCGATGATCCCGACCGTGAAGAGCACGACGGTCACCGCGGCACCGAGCAGCAGCCGCCTGATCACGACGGTATCCCAGGACGAGCGCAGCGCTCGTGGTTTCCCCGCACATCGGCGTATTTCGGCCGGCGATCGGGCCGGTTGAGCAAACTCGCCGAGAGTCTTCCGGCGCGTCCGGCGTGTCGCCCGTTACCTCCGATGGGGCTGCGTCGGTATGGGTACGGCACGGGGTGCAAGCGATCGCCCGAGCGGGCCTATTTATCAGGTTCGGCTTGACGACGCACGCATTACACGCGTGTAATTTCACGGGGGATGTTCGGGGGGATGACCGAAAGCCGGTCATCTTTCGGACATAAAGAACACCGCGCCGAGGAACAGCAACCTTGTAGGACATGCGCCTTCCGCGTGGGGGGTTGCGCCGGCATCGCCGCCGGCGCGCAAGAAGGAGGCACGCTGATGGACGGCCGACCAGTCGTGGCCGACCTGCTGGGTAACGCTCCGGAGTGGCAAGAACGCGCTTTGTGCTCGCAGACCGACCCGGAGGCATTCTTCCCGGAGAAGGGTGGGTCGACCCGAGAGGCCAAGCGCATCTGCTCGCGCTGTGAGGTGCGGGCGGACTGCCTTGAGTACGCGCTGGGGCACGACGAGCGCTTCGGGATTTGGGGGGGGCTCTCGGAACGGGAGCGTCGCAAGCTCAAACGACGCGCTGCCTAGCAGGTCGCAGGTTTTGTGAGGGGTTCCGGCCGCAGGGCCGGGACCCCTTATGCGTCTGGCGGGATGACCCGCAGGTGACCGCGCCGGCCCTGCTGGTGCGGGTAGTTGGAAGGATCCTCCTTGTGCGGCGCCGGCCGGGCGGCCTCGCGGACCGCCTCGGCGAGCGCGACCAGATCGTCGCTGGACGGCGGCGGGGGACCGTATTCACCCTCGTGCCGGACCAGGTCCCAGCCCCGCGGCGCGGTCAGTCCTCGCGCGTGCGATTCGCAGAGGTCATAGGAGTGAGGCTCGGCGAATGCGGCGAGGGGACCGACAACTGCGGTTGATTCGGCATAAATGTACGTCAACGTCGCAACGGGCTGACGCGGGCATCCGTTGCGCGAGCATCGACGTGGGGTCCTCACGGCCGAACCGTATCGCCCCGCGGGCCCGAGCCCAACCCCGAAGCCTTCCGACACGCCGTGGTGACCACGCCGACACGCACGTCCGGTTGACGAGCGGCCCTCCGGAGTGGCATGGATGATCGCTCGGTGGCGCCGCACCACGCCCGTGGCGGGTGTGGCGCTACGCTGGCAGCGTGGCGAGCCCCGATCGACGACGCAGCGGACCGGGACGGCGTGGCCGCGACCGGCACGGTCGGGGGATGCGCGGCCGGCTGGTGCCCGCCTCCCTGCCGATGTCCCGCACCCGCGCGGAGATGTTCGACGATCTCGTCCTGGACTCCGTCGAGCAGCTGGAGCAGCGCTTCGCCAACGAGCTGGCCGGCGTCGAGTTCGCCGTCGAGGACGTCCCCCCGGACCTCAACGTCTACGACTCCGACGTCCTGGAGGACGGCGAGGTGCCCCTCGCCAGGCTGCTGCCGGGCCGGCCGGGCCGGCACGGCGTGCCGCCGCGCATCGTGCTCTACCGCCGCCCGCTGGAGTTCCGGGCGGCCGACCACGACGACCTCGCCGACCTGGTGCACGACGTGATCCTGGAGCAGGTGGCCAATCTTCTCGGGGTGGCTCCTGAGGACCTGGAGCCGTAGCGCCTCACCCACCGAGCACCCGCGCCATCAGCGCGGCCCGCCGCGACGGCCGTCCGGTCCTGGACTCCGACGCGTCGGCGCCGGTCATCACCCGCAGGCTGGTGTTGACCCCCAGCCACCGCAACGGCTCGGGCTCCCAGCGCGGCGAGCGGTGCCCCACCCAGGGCAGGCCGACCAGCGGCGAGTCGACCTTCATGATCAGGTCGGCGAGTGTACGACCGGCGAGGTTGGACGTCCCCACCCCGTCACCCACGTAGCCGCCCGCCCACGCCAGCCCCGTGACCGGGTCGAGCCCGACGGACGCCATCCAGTCCCGCGCGATCCCCAGCGGCCCGCCCCACGCGTGGGCGACCTCGAAGGAGCCGAGCGCCGGGAAGAGCTCGACCAGGACCCGCCGTAGCTCCGCGAACACCCGCGGCGAGGCGTCGAACGACGGCGCGACCGCCGACCCGAAGTGGTAGGGCGCGCCCCGCCCCCCGAACGCGAGCCGGTCGTCGGCGGTGCGCTGCCCGTAGATGATGAGGTGCCGGTGATCGGAGAACGTCTCCCGGTGCGCGAGTCCGGCCGAGGCCCAGAACGACGCGGGTAACGGCTCCGTCGCGATCATCAGCGAGTAGACCGGCGCGATCGCCCGCCGCATGCCCGGCAGCCGCGGGGTGAAGCCCTCGGTGGCGCGCACCACGATCGGCGCCCGCACCGTCCCGTGTGGAGTGTCGGCGCGCCCGGCGGTGATCGACGAGACCGGCGTCCCCTCGTAGATCCGCACCCCGAGCCGCTCGACGGCGGCCGCCAGCCCCCGCACGAGCTTCGCCGGCTGGATCGCCGCACAGTGCGGCGTGTAGGTCCCGCCGAGCACGTCCGTCGCGCCGACCCGCTCGAAGGCCTCCTCGGAGGAGAGCAGCCGCAGGTCGATGCCGAGCTCCTGCGCCTCGGCGACCTCATGTCGCGCCCGCTCCAGCTGTACCGCCGACCGGGCCAGGACGACGGTGCCGCCCTTGGCGTAGTCGCAGTCGATGCCTTCCGCCGCCGCGACCCGCCCGACCTCGTCCACTGTGGACTCCATCGCGGCGTTGAGCGCGAGCGCGGCGGGCAGGCCGTGCGTGCGGGCGAGCGCCGGCACCGACTTGGGGAACAGCGCCGAGCACCAGCCGCCGTTGCGGCCGCTGGCTCCGAATCCCGCGGTCTCGGCCTCCAGCACCACGATCCGCAGCGCCGGGTCGGCCTTCGCGAGGTAGTACGCCGTCCACAGTCCCGTGTATCCGGCGCCGACGATCACCACGTCGGCGTCGTCGTCGCCGGACAACGGGGCGCGCGGCGGGACCGTACCGAGCGCGGACATCCAGAAACTCATGCTTCCTCCTCGCACTCGATGGGTTCGCCACGTGCAACGCGAAACGGCACTACCCCCGTCCAGGGCTCGAACCCCGCGTCCTCGGGGGAAGTGCTCGGCGGGCCGTCGCTCACCTTGACCGACACTTCGTCCAAGGCCAGGGCGAGCACCAGGGTGGCGGCCAGTTCCTTGCGTGACGGCGGCCGGACGAGCGCCCAGCGGCCGGGCACGATGTGCTCGCTGATCACGGACAGGGCCGGCAGCTTGTCCTCCACGACCGTGCACGAGCCGAGGACCATCACCGACCGGTAGTGCATCGAGGTCTCGAACGCGCTGCGGGCCAGCACCAGGCCGTCCAGCAGCGTGACGGTGAAGCAGCACGGCGCGCCGCCGGCGAGCGTGCGGAAGAGCCGGCTGCCGGTGGAGCCGTGGAAGAGCACCGTCGAGCCGGACCGGCCGTACGCGACGGGGATCGCGTACGGCTGTCCATCGTGGACGATCGAGAGGTGGCCGACCGTCCCCGCGTCGAGAATGCCGTGCAGCACCGCGACGTCGTCGACCTGGAGCTCGGGAAGCCGGCGGACCCGCGTGCGGTCCGTGCCCCGGTCCGTGCCCCGGTCTAGAGGCGTGCCCATGCCTCGGTCAGCACCGAGCGCAGGATCTGCTCGATCTCGATGAAGTGGCTCTCGTCGCAGATCAGCGGCGGCGCCAGCTGGATCACCGGGTCGCCCCGGTCGTCGGCGCGGCAGTAGAGCCCGGCGTCGAAGAGCGCCTTGGACAGGAAGCCGCGCAGCAGCGCCTCGGACTCCTCCTCGTTGAAGGTCTCCTTGGTCTCCTTGTCCTTCACCAGCTCGATGCCGAAGAAGTACCCGTCGCCGCGCACGTCGCCGACGATCGGCAGGTCGTACAGGCGCTCCAGGTAGGACCGGAAGAGCGGCGAGTTGGTCCGCACGTGCGCGTTGAGGTCCTCGCGCTCGAAGATGTCGAGGTTGGCCAGCGCCACGGCCGAGCCGACGGGGTGGCCGCCGTAGGTGATGCCGTGGGCGAACCAGTTGGACCCGGACAGGAACGGCTCCGCGAGGCGCTCCGAGGCGAGCATCGCGCCGAGCGGCACGTAGCCCGAGGTGAGGCCCTTCGCGACGGTGATGATGTCGGGCTGGTAGCCGAAGCGGGTGGCGCCGAAGTACTCGCCGAGCCGGCCGAACGCGCAGATGACCTCGTCGGACACGAGCAGCACGTCATACCGGTCGCAGATCTCGCGGACCCGCTGGAAGTAGCCGGCCGGCGGCGGGAAGCAGCCGCCGGCGTTCTGCACCGGCTCCAGGTAGACCGCGGCGACGGTTTCCGGGCCCTCGAACTCGATCGCCTCGGCGATGCGGTCCGCGGCCCAGATCCCGAACTGCTCCTCGGTCATCGACTGGTCGGGGCGGCGGTAGAAGTTGGTGTTCGGCACCCGGAACGCGCCCGGGACGAGGGGCTCGAACTCCTGCTTGAGCACGGGGATGCCGGTGATCGACAGGGCGCCCATCGACGTGCCGTGGTAGGCGATCGAGCGGGACAGCACCTTGGTCTTCATCGGTTTGCCGGTGTGCTTGAAGTAGGAGCGGGCCAGCTTCCACGCGCTCTCGACGGCCTCGGAGCCGCCGGTGGTGAAGAAGACCCGGTTCAGGTCGCCGGGGGCCAGGTCGGCGAGCCGGTCGGCCAGCTCGATCGCCTTCGGGTGCCCGTAGGACCACAGGGGGAAGTACGCCAGCTCGGAGGCCTGCTTGGCGGCGGCGTCGGCGAGCTCCTGCCGGCCGTGGCCGGTCTGCACCACGAACAGCCCGGCGAGGCCGTCGAGATACCGCTTGCCGTTGCTGTCGTAGATGTATGGGCCGTCGCCGCGGACGATCACCGGCACCGGGGCGTCGGCGTAGGCCGACAGGCGGGTGAAGTGCATCCAGAGGTGGTCACGGGCGGCCTGGTCCAGGCGGGCGGCGTCGGGCTGCTGGTCGGTCATCGGGTCCCCCACGCATAGGTCTGCTTGGCGAGTTTGAGATAGACGAAGGTCTCCGTAGCGGTGACCCCGGGAATGCATCGGATCATGTCGTTGAGCAGGTTGAGCAGGTGCTCGTCGTCGGTGCAGACGAGCTCGACGAGCAGGTCGTAGCCCCCGGCGCAGATCACCACGTAGTCGATCTCCGGCACCGCGGCCAGGGCCTTGGCCACCGGCCGCAGGTCGCCCTCGACCTTGAGGCCGATCATGACCTGGCGGGCGAAGCCGAGGGTCAGCGGATCGGTGACGGCCACGATCTGCATGACGCCGGTGTCCAGCAGCCGCTGCACGCGCTGCCGGACCGCCGCCTCCGACAGGCCCACGACCTTGGCCAAGGCGGCATAGGACATGCGACCATCGCGCTGCAGCTGCTCGATGATCCGCTTGTTGACGTCGTCGAGGACGGGCTCGGTCACGTGTGGATTCTTGCCCAAGGACCCGCTGTTGGCAACTAATTCCATAGCCTGGAAACGAGAGATCTGCGGATTCGTGATCCCCCTGGAACCAGTGCTCCTTCGGGGCAGTGTTTCAGGGGGATGACGACCGTAACCCCACTTTGACCATATGGCGCTTTTCGTTGTGCGGCCCGATCGTGACGACGGAATCCCTTGTCTGTGGTGGCACCGCGTGTCAGGATCGGTCGTCGGTTACCGCCCCCAAGGTTCCGGCCCGAGATCCGTAGGAGCCCTCGTGCGAAACCCCTCTCGCCCGCCGCTCTCGCCCGAAGCGGCCGCTGTCCTCAATGCCACCGGCCTGTCGCGCCGGACCCTGATGCGAGGCCTGTTCGCCGGTGGAGCGTTCATCGCGACGGGCGGCGCCCTCGCCGCGTGCGGCACGAAGCCCGCGAAGAAGTCGGAGGCCGAGAAGGCGGCGTGCACCGCCACCGACGTCTCCGCGACCGAGAAGAAGCTCACCTTCTCCAACTGGCCCCTGTACGTCGACGTCGACGAGAAGGACGAGAAGAAGCGGCCGACGCTCGACGCGTTCGCCGCCAAGACCGGCATCGCCGTCACGTACAACGAAGACGTCAACGACAACAACGAGTTCTTCGGCAAGGTGCGCAACCAGCTGCAGGCCTGCCAGTCGATCGACCGGGACGTCATGGTCCTCACCGACTGGATGGCCTCCCGTGTCGTCGGGCTCGGCTGGGTCCAGGCGTTCGACAACACCAAGACGCCGAACTTCACCAAGAACGCCCTCGCCACGCTGAAGAACCGGCCGTGGGACAAGGACATGAAGTTCGCCGCGCCGTGGCAGTCCGGCCTGACCGGCATGGCCTACAACGCGAAGGCGACCAAAGAGATCCGCACCATCGACGAGCTGCTCACCCGCGCCGACCTCAAGGGCAAGGTGGCGGTGCTGTCGGAGATGCGCGACACCGTCGGGCTGATCCTCATGTCGCAGGGCAAGGACCCGGGCACGGTCACCGACGCCGAGTTCGACGCCGCGCTGGACAAGCTGAAGAAGGCCGTGGACTCGGGCCAGATCCGCAAGTTCACCGGCAACGACTACAAGGAAGACCTGAACAAGGGCGACATCGCCGCCTGCATCGCATGGTCCGGCGACGTGATCCAGCTCAGCGCCGAGAACGAGGACGTCAAGTTCGTCACGCCCGAGTCGGGCCTGATGCTGTGGTCGGACAACATCCTGATCCCGTCGACAGCGACCCACAAGGGCAACGTCGAGCAGCTCATCGACTACTACTACGACCCGGCGGTCGCGGCGGAGCTGGCGGCCTACGTCAACTACATCTGCCCGGTCCAGGGCGCGCAGGACGAGATGCAGAAGCTCGACCCGGACCTGGCCAACAACCCGCTGATCTTCCCGGACGCGGCCACCCTCGCCAAGACCAAGGGCTTCAAGGCCCTGACCGAGGAAGAGGACAAGAAGTTCTCGGCGAAGTTCGAAGCGATCTCGGGAGCCTGATACATGTCCGGTGCGGAGCGGAGCGGAGAACCGGGCATCAGCCAGCTCAGCCTTGAGTCAGGGCGGCGCCGGAGCGCAGCGGAGGTGATGTCGTGACTGAGCAGCGACACGGTGACAGCGGTGCCGACCTCGACCTGGTCGGCGTGACGAAGTCGTTCGGCGCCTTCACGGCCGTCGACGACCTCAGCCTGACGGTGCCCCAGGGATCGTTCTTCGCCCTGCTCGGCGCCTCCGGCTGCGGCAAGACCACGACCCTGCGGATGATCGCCGGGCTCGAGGAGCCGACGACCGGCCGTATCCTGCTCGGCGACCAGGACGTGACCCGGCTGCGGCCCTACAAGCGTCCCGTCAACACGGTGTTCCAGAGCTACGCGCTCTTCCCGCACCTGAGCATCACCGACAACGTCGCGTTCGGCCTGCGCCGGCGCGGCGTCAAAGGCGTCGCCGACCAGGTGGAGCGGATGCTCCGCCTGGTCGACCTCGACGGCTTCGGCAAGCGCAAGCCGTCGCAGCTGTCCGGCGGGCAGCAGCAGCGGGTCGCGCTCGCCCGGGCCCTGATCAACCAGCCGCAGGTGCTGCTGCTCGACGAGCCGCTCGGCGCCCTCGACCTGAAGCTGCGCCGGCAGATGCAGGTCGAGCTCAAGCGGATCCAGACCGAGGTCGGCATCACCTTCGTGCACGTGACCCACGACCAGGAGGAGGCCATGACGATGGCCGACACGGTCGCCGTCATGAACGCCGGGAAGATCGAACAGCTCGGCAGCCCCGTGGAGATGTACGACTTCCCCGGCACCGCGTTCGTCGCCAACTTCCTCGGCCAGTCCAACCTCTTCGCCGGCACCGTCACCGGCCGGTCCGGCGACGACGTCCTGGTCGAGTCGCACGACGCCCGCTTCTCGGTGCCCGCCACCCGGACCCGCGCCGCGGACGGCTCGGTGTGGCTCGGCGTTCGGCCCGAGAAGATGCACCTCGCGGCGGGACTGGACAAGGTCCCGGCGGGGCACCAGTCCGTCACCGGGCTGATCACCGACTCCTCCTACGTCGGCGTCAGCACCCAGTACCTGGTGCGCGCCCCGTGGGGCGACGAGCTCACCGTCTTCGTGCCCAACTCCGGCATCGCCGCCCCGCTGGCGGTGGCCAGCGAGGTGACGGTGCACTGGCGGCCCGAGCACGCGTTCCTGCTGTCGCGTCCCGAAGGGCAGACGGTGGCGCCGGTCGTGGACGCCGAGGCACTCGCATGAGTGGGCCGGAGCGCAGCGGAGTGGCCGCTCATCATGGGCGCAGTGTTGGCTCAGGCCGGCGCCGGAGCGCAGCGGAGGTGACGGCATGAGTGCGCTGGGGCATGTCGGGGCGGGCGCCGCCGGTACACCGGCGAAACTCGAGAAACCGAGGAAACGCTGGCTGCCGTATCTGCTGCTGCTGCCCGGCGGCCTGTGGCTGATCCTGTTCTTCGCGGTGCCGTCGATCCAGCTCTTCGCGACCAGCCTCTACGACCCGAGCGGCTCGCTCGAAGAGGGCTACGCGATGACGTGGCAGTTCAGCAACTACGCCGACGCCGCCAGCGAATACCTGCCGCACTTCCTGCGCTCGCTCGGCTACGCCGCCCTGACCACCGTGATCTGCGTGCTGCTCGGCTACCCGCTGGCCTATGCGATCGCGCTCAAGGGCGGCCGGTGGAAGAACCTGCTGCTGATCTGCGTGATCGCGCCGTTCTTCACCAGCTTCCTGATCCGCACCCTCGCGTGGAAGGTCATCCTGTCGGACAACGGCTGGCTGGTGACGACCCTCAACACGCTGCACGTGCCGCTGCCCGACGGCCGGCTGCTCGCGACCACCCCCGCCGTGATCGCCGGTCTGGTCTACAACTTCCTGCCGTTCATGGTGCTGCCGCTGTACGCCAGCCTGGAGAAGCTCGACCCGCGCCTGCTGGAGGCCGCCGGCGACCTCTACGCCCGGCCGGTCGCCCGCTTCACCAGGGTCGCGCTGCCGCTGTCGATGCCGGGCGTCGTCGCCGGCACGCTGCTCACGTTCATCCCCGCCGCCGGCGACTACATCAACGCGCAGCTGCTCGGCACCAACCGGCAGTACATGATCGGCAACGTCATCCAGTCGAAGTTCCTCAGGGTCGGCGACTACCCGAACGCCGCCGCGCTGTCGTTCACGCTCATGGCCGCGATCCTGGTCCTGGTCTTCGTCTACGTGCGGCGCGCGGGAACGGATGAGGTGCTCTGATGCTGCATCGCCTACGCCGCTCCGTCGCCGACCACTGGGTCATGGCGATCGGCCTGCTCGTGCTGTTCTACCTGTTCGTCCCGATCGGCGTCGTCGCCGCCATGTCGTTCCGCGACGCCGGCCGCAACGCGCCCTACTCGCTGGAGAACTACAAGTTCACCTGGGCGCACTGGGCCGACCCGTTCGGCACCGCCGGCATCGGCGACGCCTTCTGGCTCAGCATCGTCATCGCGGCGCTGGCCACGCTCGGCGCCGTCATCCTCGGCACGCTCATGTCCTTCGCCCTGGCCCGCCACACGTTCCGGGGCCGGGCCGCGACCAACACCCTGATCTTCCTGCCGATGGCGACGCCCGAGATCGTCATGGGCTCCTCGCTGCTGGCGCTGTTCGTCGCCTCGGGCGTGCAGCTCGGCTTCTGGACGATCGTCATCGCCCACATCATGTTCTGCCTGTCCTTCGTGGTCGTCACCGTCAAGGCCCGCCTCGCCGGGCTCGACCCGCGGCTGCAGGAGGCGGCGATGGACCTCTACGCCAACGAGGTGCAGACCTTCCTGCGGGTCACGCTGCCCCTCGTGATGCCCGGCATCGTGGCGGCGGCGCTGCTGTCGTTCTCGCTGTCCTTCGACGACTTCATCGTCACCAACTTCAACTCCGGCAGCACCGTCACGTTCCCGATGTTCGTCTGGGGCGCCTCCCAGCGGGGCATCCCGCCGCAGATCAACGTGATCGGCACCGGCATGTTCGTCATCTCCTTCCTGGTCGTGCTGATCGGCCAGATCCCCAACATGCGTCGGCGAAAGGCGTAACTGCATGCGACTGCTCATCGTCGGCGCCGGCGGCGTTGGCTCCGCCGCCGTGCGCATCGCCGCCCGCCGGGACTTCTTCGAGGCCTGCGTCGTCGCCGACTACTCCCTCGACCGCGCGCGGGCGGCGGTGGCCGACGCCCGCTTCACGGCGGTCCAGGTCGACGCGTCGTCCGCATCCGCCGTCGAGGAGCTGTGCCGCGCCAACCGGATCACGCACGTGCTCAACGCCGTGGATCCCCGCTTCGTCATGCCGATCTTCGAGGGGGCGTTCGCCGCCGGCGCGCACTACCTCGACATGGCGATGTCGCTGTCGAAGCCGCACCCGTCGTCGCCGTACACCGAAACCGGGGTGAAGCTGGGTGACGAGCAGTTCGCCGCCGCCGGGCAGTGGGAGGCCTCGGACCGCCTCGCCCTCGTGGGCATCGGCGTCGAGCCCGGCCTGTCCGACGTCTTCGCCCGGTACGCCGCCGACGAGCTCTTCAGCGAGGTCCACGAGGTCGGCGTCCGCGACGGCGCGAACCTCGTCGTCGACGGCTACGACTTCGCGCCCTCGTTCTCCATCTGGACGACGATCGAGGAGTGCCTGAACCCGCCCGTCGTGTGGGAGCGGGACCGCGGCTGGTTCACCACGGCGCCGTTCTCCGAGCCCGAGGTGTTCGACTTCCCGGCGGGCATCGGGCCCGTCGAGTGCGTCAACGTCGAGCACGAAGAGGTCCTGCTCATCCCGCGCTGGGTCGACTGCCGCCGGGTCACGTTCAAGTACGGCCTCGGCGACGAGTTCATCGACGTGCTCAAGACGCTGCACAAGCTCGGCCTCGACTCGACCAGGAAGGTCCGGGTCGGCGGCGTCGAGGTCGCCCCGCGCGACGTGGTCGCCGCCTGCCTGCCCGACCCGGCCGGGCTCGGCGACCGCATGCACGGCAAGACCTGCGCCGGCACGCTCGTCACCGGCCTGGACAAGTCCGGCGCCGCTCGGAGCGTCTACCTGTACCACGTCGTCGACAACGCCTGGTCGATGGCCGAGTACGGCTCCCAGGCCGTCGTGTGGCAGACGGCGATCAACCCGGTGGTGGCCCTGGAGCTCCTCGCCTCCGGGGCGTGGTCCGGCCGTGGCGTGCTGGGACCGGAGGCGATGCCGCCGAAGCCGTTCCTGGAGTTGCTCACCGCATACGGCTCGCCGTGGGGTATGCAGGAAAAATGACCAGATACGGGCCGATGTACGGACCCGACGTCACGTTCCTCGGCGTGCCCCCGTGCGACCTCGCGGATCTGCCCGCGGCGGACGTGGTCATCATCGGGGCGCCCTTCGACGGCGGCACCTCGCACCGGCCCGGGACGCGCTTCGGCCCGGGCGCCATCCGGCAGGCCTGCTACCTCGCCCACGACGGCTCCCGCCCGTCCCTCGCGCTGCGCGTAGACCCGCTGCAGGACCTGCGGGTCTACGACGCCGGCGACGTCGAGATGTTCTCGGGCGACGCGGCCGGCTCCGTCGCTTCGCTGGAAGACGCGGTCTTCGCGGTCGCCGCCACCGGCGCCGTCCCGGTGATCCTCGGCGGCGACCACACGATCGCCTGGCCGGACGCCACCGGCGTGGCCCGGCACATCGGTCACGGCAGGGTGTCGATGGTCCACTTCGACGCGCACGCCGACACCGGCGACACCGAGTTCGGCTCCCTCGTCGGGCACGGCCAGCCGATGCGCCGGCTCATCGAGTCCGGCGCCGTGCGCGGCGACCGCTTCCTGCAGCTCGGTCTGCGTGGGTACTGGCCGGGCCCGGCCACGCTGGACTGGATGGCCGAGCAGCGGATGCGGTCCTACGAGATGACCGAGATCGTCGCCCGTGGCCTGGACGAGTGCCTCACGGAGGCGTTCACGATCGCGACCGACGACTGCGACGGCGTCTTCCTGTCCGTCGACGTCGACGTGGTCGACCCCGGCATGGCCCCGGGCACCGGCACCCCCGAGCCCGGCGGCCTCACCTCCCGGCAGCTCCTCGACGCGGTCCGCCGCTGCTGCTACGAGCTGCCGGTCGTCGGCGTCGACGTGGTCGAGGTGTCGCCACCGTACGACCACGCCGAGATCACCGCGTACCTCGCCAACCGCGTCGTGCTCGAAGCGCTGTCCGCCATCGCCAGGCGCCGCCGCGGCGACCCCTGGGACCCCCGGCAGCCGCTACTGCAGGGCCGCTAGCTCGGCCTCGGTGAGCAGCCGGGACCGGATCAGGAAGCGGACGCCCTCCGGGGCCTCCAGGGAGAAGCCGCTGCCGCGTCCGGGGACGACGTCGACGGTGAGGTGGGTGTGCTTCCACAGCTCGAACTGCGACTTCGACATCCAGAACGTGATCGGCTCCTCGACGCCCTCGATCCGCAGCGACTCCAGCAGCACGTCCGACGAGCCGGTGCGGAACTCGCCCTCCAGGTAGCACATGGGCGAGCTGCCGTCGCAGCAGCCGCCGGACTGGTGGAACATCAGCGGGCCGTGGGTGCCCCGCAGCGACCGCATGAGCTCGGCCGCCGCGGGCGTGACGTCTACCCGGGACATGGCTTAGAAGAACCCGAGCTTGTTGGGCGAGTAGTTCACCAGGAGGTTCTTCGTCTGCTGGTAGTGCTCCAGCATCATCTTGTGGTTCTCCCGGCCGATGCCGGACTGCTTGTATCCACCGAACGCGGCGTGCGCCGGGTAGGCGTGGTAGCAGTTCGTCCACACGCGACCGGCCTGGATGGCCCGGCCCGCTCGGTAGGCGGTGTTGGTGTCGCGGGTCCAGACGCCGGCGCCCAGGCCGTACAGCGTGTCGTTGGCGATCTTGATGGCGTCGGCGAAGTCGGCGAACGAGGTCACCGACACCACCGGGCCGAAGATCTCCTCCTGGAAGATCCGCATCGCGTTGTCGCCCTCGAAGACGGTCGGCTGCACGTAGTACCCACCGGCGAGCTCACCGCCCAGGTCGGCGCGCTCGCCACCGATGAGGACCTTCGCGCCCTCCTGCCGGCCGATGTCGAGGTACGAGAGGATCTTCTCCAGCTGGTCGTTGGACGCCTGCGCGCCGATCATGGTGTCGGTGTCCAGCGGGTGGCCCTGCTTGATGGCCTTCACCCGGTCGACGGCGGCGCTCATGAAGTCCGCGTAGTGCCCCTGCTGGACGAGCCCGCGCGACGGGCAGGTGCAGACCTCGCCCTGGTTGAGCGCGAACATCGCGAAGCCCTCCAGGGCCTTGTCGAAGAACGCGTCGTCGGAGCTGCTCACGTCGTCGAAGAAGATGTTCGGCGACTTCCCGCCGAGCTCCAGGGTGACCGGTTTGATGTTCTCGCTGGCGTACTGCATGATCAGCCGCCCGGTCGTGGTCTCGCCGGTGAAGGCGACCTTCGCGACCCGCGGGCTGCTGGCGAGGGGCTTGCCGGCCTCGACGCCGAAGCCGTTGACGATGTTGACCACGCCCGGCGGGAGCAGGTCGGCGATCAGGCCCATCAGGACATGGATCGAGGCGGGGGTCTGCTCGGCGGGCTTGAGCACGACCGCGTTGCCGGCGGCCAGGGCCGGCGCCAGCTTCCACGTCGCCATCAGGATCGGGAAGTTCCACGGGATGATCTGCGCGACCACGCCGAGCGGCTCGTGGAAGTGATACGCGACGGTGTCGTCGTCGATCTCGCCGAGGCTGCCCTCCTGGGCCCGGATGGCGCCGGCGAAGTAGCGGAAGTGGTCGATCGCCAGGGGGATGTCGGCGGCGAGGGTCTCCCGGATCGGCTTGCCGTTCTCCCAGGTCTCGGCGACGGCGAGGAGCTCCAGGTTGGCCTCCATCCGGTCCGCGATCCGGTTGAGGATGTTGGCGCGGTCGGCGACGGAGGTGCGGCCCCAGGCGTCGGCGGCGCCGTGCGCGGCGTCGAGGGCGGCCTCGACGTCCTCCGCGGTCCCGCGGGCGATCTCGCAGAACGTCTCGCCGGTCACGGGGGAGGGGTTCTCGAAGTACTGACCGCGGGCGGGCTTGACGTACTCGCCGCCGATCCAGTGGTCGTATCGGGGCTGGAACGTCACCAGTGCCCCGTCCTGGCCGGGTGCTGCGTAACGGGTCATGCGTGGACGCTAGTTACGGGAACGTTGCAACCACGTTGCGTCCGCCGGCGCGTACTCGTCGCCGAGCTGCCGGATCCGGTCCAGCGCCATCGCCGCGCGCGGCGAACCCGGCGGGAGCGCCGTGGCCAGGGCCTCCCACATCCACAGGTCGTCCGAGCCCCAGGGGGTGCGGGTCCACGCGTCGAGGAGCGCGGGGTCGTGGGAGGCGCGCACCGCCGCCCGGAGCTGCCCCTCGACGAGGCGCCGCAGCCGGACGATCCCCGGCGCGTCCGAGCCCGGCAGGAGGGGGCCGTCGTAGGCCCGCATGGCCGCGGGCACGTCGCCGCGTCGCAGCAGCGCCGTCACGTCCTGGAAGTCGCCGGTCACGGGCTCCTGGAGCCGGTAGGGCCGGGATGACAGCAGCGGCCCGAGAATCCGGCGCAACCTGGACAGTTCGGCCCGCACGGTCACCGGGTTGAGCTCGTCGCCGTAGAGCTCCAGGCCGAGCTGGTCGCCGGTGAGCCCCTCCGGGTGCTGCAGCAGCAGCACCAGCAGCTCACTGTGCCGCCGGCCGAGCTTCGAGGACCTTCCGCCCGCGCTCAGCACGCCCTCGTCCCGGCCGAGGGCGGCGAACCGCCCACACCGCACCGACGGCGGCAACGTCGCCAGGTGCGCCTCGGCGGCGCGGGCGGTCGCCTGGACCAGCGCGAGGCTGTGCGGGTTGGCCAGGTGGTCGCCGCCGGTCACGTCGACGGCGCCGAGCAGCAGCCCGGTGCGCGGGTCGTGGATCGGCGCGGCGGAGCACGTCCACGGCTGGGCCCGCCGGCTGAAGTGCTCGGTCGCGAAGATCTGCACGGCGTGGTCGACGGCGACGGCGGTGCCCGGCGCGTTGGTGCCGGCGTGCGCCTCGTCCCAGTGTGCGCCGGCGACGAAGTTCATCGCCTCCGCCTTGCGCATGACGGTGCTGTGCCCCTCGACCCACAGCAGCCGCCCATGCGCGTCGCAGATCGCCATGAGATGGTCGCCGTCCTCGGCGATGCTGCCGAGCAGGTCGCGGAAGAGCGGCAGGGTGTGCCGCAGCGGGTGGGTCGCCCGGTACTCCTCCAGGGAGCTCAGGTCGACGGGTGCGGCGGCGTCGGGATCCAGGTGCGCTGCGGCGCTGCGGCGCCACGAGTCGGCGACCACGCCGCGCACGCCGGTGGCGGCGCCCGCACCCGCCAGGAACGCGTCGTGGGCGGCGCCCATCTGCCGGATCCGCTCCCGCGGGTCGGCGCCGGCGCGCAACGCCAACCAGGGATTCCGCATCGCCCCATAGTGACCCGGGTCACGCATGATCCGCCAGTGCCCCTTTGGTGAGGGGCACCGGCGGATCGTCTAGAGCACCGACTCCACGATGTCCAGCGCGCGGCCGAGGGTGGCGTCGTCCATGACCAGCGGCGGCAGGAAGCGGATCACGTTGCCGTACGTGCCGCAGGTCAGCAGCAGCAGGCCGGCCTCGTGCGCCGCCTTCTGGACCGCCGCGGTCCTCGCCGCGTCCGGGGCCGGCCCGAACGCGCCGGTGGACCCCGGCACGACGATCTCCAGGGCGAGCATGGCGCCCCGCCCGCGGACCTCGCCGATCTCCGGGTGCGCGGCGGCGAGGGATTCCAGGCGCGGTCGCATGACCGACTCGATCCGTCGCGCCGAGGCGGGCAGGTCCAGCTCCCGCATCGTCTCGATCGAGGCCAGGGCCGCCGCGCAGGCGATGGGGTTGCCACCGTACGTGCCGCCGAGACCGCCGACGTGCACGGCGTCCATGACCTCGGCCCGGCCGGTCACCGCCGCGAGCGGCAGTCCGCCGGCGATGCCCTTCGCCGTGGTGATGAGGTCCGGCTCGACCCCCTCGTGCGTGGAGGCGAACCACTCGCCGGTGCGGCAGAAGCCGGTCTGGATCTCGTCGGCGACGAACATCGCCCCGCTGGACCGCGCCCACGCGGCCAGCGCGGGCAGGAACCCCGGTGCCGGGACGATGAAACCGCCCTCGCCCTGGACCGGCTCGATGAGCACGGCGGCGACCTGGTCCGCGCCGACCTGCTTCTCGATCATGCCGATCGCCAGGGCCGCCGCGTCGGGTCCGGAGAGCCCGTCGCGCAGCGGGTAGGACATCGGCACCCGGTAGATCTCGCCGGCGAACGGGCCGAAGCCGTGCTTGTAGGGCATGGCCTTCGCGGTCAGCGCCATCGTGAGGTTGGTGCGGCCGTGGTACGCGTGGTCGAACACCACCACGGCCTGCCGCCCGGTGGCGTGCCGGGCGATCTTCACCGCGTTCTCCACCGCCTCGGCGCCGGAGTTGAACAGCGCGGAGCGCTTCTCGAACGTGCCCGGGGTCAGCGCGTTGAGCTGCTCGCACACCGCGACGTAGCTCTCGTACGGCGCGATCATGAAGCAGGTGTGGGTGAAGCGCTCGACCTGCCGCCGCACCGCCTCGACCACCTTCGGCGCGGCGTTGCCGACGTTGGTGACGGCGATGCCGGCGGCCATGTCGATCCACTCGCGGCCGTCCACGTCGGACAGCGTGCCGCCCGACGCGTGGTCCACGTAGGACGAGATCATGCTGCCGACGCCGCGGGCGACCGCAGAGGTCCTGCGCTGGTGGATGTCCTCGGAGATCGTCATCTACAGCTCGATGTTGTGCATGACGTGCTTGATGCGGGTGTAGTCCTCCAGCCCGTACATGGACAGGTCCTTTCCGTAGCCGGAGGACTTGAAACCGCCGTGCGGCATCTCCGCGACGATCGGGATGTGGGCGTTGACCCACACGCAGCCGAAGTCGAGCCGGCGGGTCATCCGCATCGCCCGGCCGTGGTCCTTGGTCCAGACGGAGGAGGACAGCCCGTACTCCACGCCGTTGGCCCAGCGGACGGCCTCGTCCTCGTCGGTGAAGCGCTGCACGGTGATGACGGGCCCGAAGACCTCGTCCTGGATGATCTCGTCGTCCTGGCGCAGGCCGGACACGACGGTGGGGGAGTAGAAGTACCCCTTGTCGCCGACCCGCGCGCCGCCGGCGTTCAGCTTCGCGTGGTCCGGCAGCCGGTCCAGGAAGCCGGCGACCCGGGCCAGCTGGTTCGCGTTGTTGAGCGGGCCGTAGAGCACGTCCTCGTCGTCGGGCGCGCCGGTCTTCGTCGCGGCGGCCTGCTCGGCGATCGCGGCCACGAAGTCGTCGTAGATGCCGGGGCCGGCGAGCACCCGGGTGGCGGCGGTGCAGTCCTGGCCGGCGTTGAAGTAGCCGGCGACCGCGATCGCCTCGGCCGCGGCGGCGAGGTCGGCGTCGTCGAAGACCACGACCGGCGCCTTGCCACCGAGCTCCAGGTGGGTGCGCTTGAGCATGGGCGCGGCGGCGCCGGCGACCTCACGGCCCGCGCGGACCGAGCCGGTGATCGACACGAACTGCGGGATCGGGTGCGACACGAGGGCCCGGCCGGTGTCCCGGTCGCCGGTGACGACGTTGAGCACGCCCGGCGGCAGGAACTCCGCGGCCAGCTCGGCCAGCAGCAGGGAGGACACCGGGGTGGTGTCCGACGGCTTGAGCACGACGGTGTTGCCCGCGGCGAGCGCCGGCGCGATCTTCCAGATGGCCATCATCAGCGGGTAGTTCCACGGGGTCACCTGCGCGCAGACGCCGATCGGCTCGCGGCGCACATAGCTGGTGTGGCCCTGCATGTACTCCCCGGCGGACTTGCCCTCCAGGACGCGGGCGGCGCCGGCGAAGAACCGGACCTGGTCGACGGCCGGGGGCAGCTCGTCGCTGGTGGTGAGCGCCCGGGGCTTGCCCGTGTTCTGGCATTCGGCGTCGATGAGCTCGGCGGCGCGGTCCTCCATCGCGTCGGCGAGCTTCAGCAGCGCCCGCTGCCGCTCCGCGGGGGTGCTGTCCCGCCAGGACTCGAACGCCCGGCCGGCCGCCTTGACGGCCCGGTCGACGTCGGCCTCGCCGGAGACCGGCGCCGAGGCGAACACCTCACCGGTCGACGGGTCGATCAGGTCCGAGTAACGGCCGTCGGCGGGCGCCACGTAGGCGCCGTCGATGAAGTTCTGCAGTTGCTTGGTCATTGTCCACTCCTTTGAGTGCCGGCAGGCACATCCTTCCACCGATTCCGCAGTGCACAACCCCTTGAGCAACTGTTTCCGCGTCGTGAACAGGCTTCCGGCGGCGTAGGCTGGCAGGTGTGATCCCGTTCTACATCGCCGGCCGACCGGCGACCAGCGACGACGCCGTCGAGATCCGCCACCCGTTCGACGGCCGCGTGGTCGGCAGCACCTCCAACGCCACCCCCGCGCAGGTCGAGGAGGCCGTCGCGGCCGCCTCGGCGGTCCGCGCCGAGGCCGCCGCCCTGCCCGCCAGTGTCCGCGCCGCCGCCCTGGACCACGTGAGCGCCCGGCTCAAGGAGCGCGCCGAGGAGATCGCCCGGCTGATCACCGGGGAGAACGGCAAACCCCTGAAGTGGTCGCGCGGCGAGGTCGGCCGGGCGGTGTCCACGTTCCGCTGGGCCGCCGAGGAGGCCCGCCGCTTCTCCGGCGCCGTGCAGCGCCTCGACACCGACCCCGCCGCGACAGGCAGGATGGCGCTGGTCAAGCGGGTGCCGAAGGGTGCGGTGCTCGGCATCGCGCCGTTCAACTTCCCGCTCAACCTGGTCGCCCACAAGGTCGCCCCGGCGATCGCGGTCGGCGCGCCGATGGTGCTGAAGCCCGCCCCGGCGACCCCGCTCAGCGCGCTGCTGCTCGGCGAGATCCTCGCCGAGACCGACCTGCCGGCTGGCATGTGGTCGGTCGTCCCGATCCCCAACGACCGGGCGCCGGCCCTCGTCGCCGACCCGCGCCTGCCGGTGGTGTCCTTCACCGGCTCCGGCCCGGTCGGCTGGCAGATCCGCGAGGCGGTGCCGCGCAAGCACGTCACCCTGGAGCTCGGCGGCAACGCCGCGGTCCTCGTCTGCGAGGACTGGGACGACCTGGCCTGGGCCGCGACCCGCGTCGCCACATTCTCCAACTACCAGGCCGGGCAGAGCTGCATCGCCGTGCAGCGCGTCTACGTCCACGACCGGCACTTCGACGCGCTCACCGACCAGCTCGTCGCGGCGGTCGAGGCCCAGGTGACCGGCTCGCCGTGGGAGGACGCCACCGACGTCGGCCCGATGATCAGCGAGGCCGCCGCGCAGCGGGTCGAGTCCTGGGTCGCCGAGGCCGTCGCGGCCGGCGCGAAGATGCTGACCGGCGGCACCCGCGACGGCGCCGCCTACGCCCCGACCGTCCTGACCGGGGTGCCCCGCGACGCGAAGGTCGTGTGCGAGGAGGTCTTCGGCCCCGTCCTGGTGCTGGAGCGGGTCGCCTCCGACGAGGCAGGTCTCGCCGCGGTCAACGACTCGCAGTTCGGCCTGCAGGCCGGCGTCTTCACCCGGCGCCTCGACCGCGCCTTCGAGGCGCACCGCGTCCTCGACGTCGGCGGCATCGTCATCGGTGACGTCCCCAGCTACCGCGCCGACCAGATGCCCTACGGCGGCGCCAAGGCCAGCGGCATCGGCCGGGAGGGTCTCGCCAGCGCCATGGCCGACTACACCGAGGAGCGCGTCATGGTGCTGACGGGTCTGCAGCTGTAGGCGCCGCGGAGCCCGGCGGCCTGGCCTCCGTCTCGTGCAGGCGCTGGTCCCAGACGTCGGGCTCCAGGAAGATGAAGCACTCGTCATCCAGGTCCTCTCGGATGCGGGTCTCGGCGCTGTTGATCGCCGCCGACACGTGCGCCACGGTCTCGCCGGCGGCGAAGGCGACCTTGGCCGCGATCAGCAGCTGGTCCGGGCCCAGGTGCATGGTCCGCAGGTGGATCATGCGCTCGACCAGCGGCTCGGCCTCGATCGCGGTCTCGATCCGGCGCAGCGTCTCCTGGTCGGCGGACTCGCCGATCAGCAGGCTGCGCATCCGCGTCGACAGGGTGATCGAGATGATGACCAGCAGGATGCCGATGGCGATGGTGCCGACCGCGTCCCAGCGCCCGTCGCCGGTGACCACGGCGAGGGTGATCCCGACCGTGGCGAAGAGCAGACCGGTCAATGCCCCGAAGTCCTCGGCGATCACCACCGGCAGCTCAGGCGACCGGGTGGTCCGGATGAAGCGCAGCCACGGCAGCCCGCGCCGCTCCGGCTGCGCCTCGTGCACGGCCGTGCGCAGCGAGAAGCCCTCCAGCACGATCGACACCCCGAGCACCGCGAAGGCCCAGATCGGCGACTCGACCGGCTCCGGGGAGTGCAGCTTCTCCCATCCCTCGAACAGGGCGAAGACGCCGCCGACAAGGAAGATGACGAGCGTCACCAGGAAGCCGTAGAAGTAGCGGAAGCGCTGGTAGCCGAAGGGGTGCAGGGGCGAGGCGACCCGCTTCGCCCGTCGCCCGCCGATGAGCAGCAGCAGCTGGTTGGCGGTGTCGGCGACCGAGTGCACGGCCTCCGCCAGCAGCGCCGAGGACCCCGTGAAGAGGAACGCGACGAATTTGCTGACCGCGATGCCGAGATTGGCGGCGAACGCGGCGATGATCGCCCTCTTGGAGCTACCTTCCTCGGCCACGACCATGCTGATACCACACCCGTGACGTGAACTAACACCGGCAACTGCGGACTGACCGGTACGCGGATCGTCGCCGCACTAGGCTTCGACAGAGGACAGCGACCACGACAGGAGCGCGGACTGTGATCGACCTGAGCCGGATCGTCAAGGCCTACGACGTGCGGGGGACGGTGCCCGACCAGCTCAACGAGCCGGTCGCGGAGGCGCTCGGCCGCGCGTTCGTGCAGACGCTGCGTAGCCGGGGGGAGTTCGCGGAGCGCGTGGTGACCGCGCACGACATGCGCGAGTCGGGTCCGGCCCTCGCGGCCGCGTTCGCCGCTGGCGTGCAGGCCGAGGGCGCCGACGTCGTCGAGTCGGGGCTGGGCTCCACGGACCTGCTGTATTTCGCGTCCGGCACGCTCGACCTGCCCGGCGCCATGTTCACCGCCAGTCACAATCCCGCGCAGTACAACGGCATCAAACTCTGCAAGCGGGGCGCGAAGCCGGTCGGTCAGGACTCGGGTCTCACCGAGGTCCGCGAGCGTGCGCAGGCGATCCTGGAGGGCCGCGGCGAGGCGCCGTCCGGCGGGCGGGTCGGCGGGATCGAGCAGCGCGGCATGCTGGCGGGCTATTCGGCCTACCTGCGCGGTCTGGTCGACCTGAGCGGCATCCGGCCGCTGACCGTGGTCGTCGACGCGGGCAACGGCATGGGCGGCTACACGGTGCCGGCCGTGCTCGGCGAGGGCCTGCCGCTGACGATCATCCCGCTGTACTTCGAGCTGGACGGCTCGTTCCCCAACCACGAGGCCAACCCCCTCGAGCCGGCCAACCTGGTCGACCTGCAGGCGAAGGTCCGGCAGACCGGCGCCGACCTGGGCCTGGCCTTCGACGGCGACGCCGACCGGTGCTTCGTCGTCGACGAGCGCGGCGAGGCCGTCTCACCCTCGACGATCACGTCGATGGTCGCGGTGCGGGAGCTGGCGAAGGCCCCGGGCGCCACGATCATCCACAACCTCATCACCTCCCGGGCCGTGCCGGAGATCGTGCGCGAGCACGGCGGCGTCCCGGTGCGCACCCGCGTCGGGCACTCGTTCATCAAGGCCGAGATGGCCACGACGGGCGCGGTGTTCGGCGGCGAGCACTCCGCGCACTACTACTTCCGCGACTTCTGGGGCGCCGACACCGGCATGCTCGCCGCGATGCACACCCTCGCGATGCTCGGCGCCCAGGCCGCCCCGCTCTCGGCGCTGACCAAGGACTACGTCCGCTACGCGGACTCCGGGGAGATCAACTCGACGGTCGCCGACCCGGCCGCGAAGCTGGCCGAGATCCAGGCGGCGTATCCGGTGCCGGTCGACCACCTCGACGGGATCACGCTGGACTTCCCCGACGGCAGCTGGGTCAGTGTCCGCCCGTCCAACACGGAGCCGCTGCTGCGGCTTAACGTTGAGGCGCCGACCGCTGAGCGGATGGCGGAGCTGCGCGATGCGATGCTTGCCGTCATCCGCCGCTGACGATGCTGCCTGAAGGAGTTGGAAGAGTCGTGTCCGTCGACCCCGCCCTGCTTTCCATCCTGCGCTGCCCGGACGAGCACCACGCCGAGCTGACCCTCGACGAGGAGGCGCAGACGCTGACCTGCACGCAATGCGGGCGGATCTTCGAGATCCGGGACGGCATCCCGGTGCTCCTGCTCGACGAGGCCCGTTCCCCCGAGAGTGGTGCCGAGTGAACCCCCTGGAAGGCACCGCGGGCGTCCGCGGGCACCGCGAGATCGACCTGTCGCTGCTCGACGACGCCGCCGCCCTGGAGCGCAGCGACCCGGGCGGCATGCTGCGCGCCACCGCGTCCGCGGGTGCGCAGGTGCGCGAGTCGGCGGCCCTTGCGGCGGAGACCGACCTGAGCGCCCTGGCCGACGAGGGGCGCCCGCGGGCGGTCGTCGTCGCCGGGGTGGGCACCGCCGCCCGCACCGGCGACATCCTGGAGACGGTGGCGGGCCCGCGCTGCCCGGTGCCGGTGCTCGCGCACCGCAGCGCCGGCATCCCCGGCTGGGTCGGCGCCGCCGACGTCGTCATCGCCGTGTCCGCGTCGGGCCGCTCCCCGGAGGCCCTCGCGGCCGCCGAGGCCGCCGGTCGTCGCGGCGCCCGGCTCGTCGCGATCGGCGCCCCCGACACGCAGCTGCACGCGCTCGCCGACCGCTTCCGCGCGCCGTTCATCCCGGTGCCGCGCCGCGCCCCGGCCCGGGCCAGCCTGTGGGGCCTCGCCGTGCCGGTGCTCCTCGCCGGCCGGCAGCTCGGCCTGGTCAAGGTCAACGAGGCGGACTTCGCGGAGACCGCCGCACGCCTGGACGCCGAGGCCGACCGCTGCCGCATGACCCTGGAGTCGTTCGTCAACCCGGGCAAGAGCCTCGCGCTCGACCTGGCGCTGTCCGTGCCGATCGTCTGGGGCTCCTCGCCCCTGGCCAACGTCGCGGCCCGGCGCTTCGGCGACACCCTCGCCGCCAACGCCCGCTACCCGGCAGTCGCCGGCGCCCTCGGCGAGGCGGGCCGCGGCCGGGTCGGCCTGCTCGACGGCGTCTACGGCGGGCTCGCCGAGGCCGGCCGCGACATCTTCGCCGACCCCGCCGACGAGGACGAGTCGGTCACCCGCCTGCGGCTGGTCCTGCTCCGCGACGGGGGCCTCGCCGAGGACGAGGAGGAGGCCGACGGCGAGCCCTCCGCGGTGGAGGAGAAGCGCGCCGAGGCCGTCCAGCAGCTCGCCGAGCGCCGCGGTGTGCGGGTCAGCCTCATCACCGCCGAGGGCGGGTCGGCGCTGGAGAGATTGGCGTCTCTCGTCGCTGTGCCGGACTTCGCTTCGATCTATCTTGGACTCGCACACGGCTTCGACCCGATGGCCGTGCCCGCGGTCTCGGAGATGAAGGAGCTGGTCAGTCCATGAGCGAGCCACGCGAGCGAATCGTGTTGCAGCGTGTTTTGGAGCCTCGTGGCGCCGGTGAGCGAAGCGAGGCGGCGGCATGAGCACAGAGGGCGGGACGAAGGCCGTTGTCGCGGCACTGTTCGCGAACCTCGGCATCGCTGTCACCAAGTTCGTGGCGTTCCTGCTCACCGGGTCGTCTTCGATGCTGGCCGAGTCCATCCACTCCGTCGCCGACTCCGGCAACCAGGGCCTGCTGCTCTTCGGCGGCCGTCAGGCCAAGCGGCGGGCGGACGCCGAGCACCCGTTCGGCTACGGCCGGGAGCGCTACGTCTACGCGTTCGTCGTCGCGGTCGTGCTGTTCTTCGTCGGCGGGATCTTCGCGCTGTACGAGGCCTGGCACAAGATCGGGCACCCGGAGCCGATCGACAAGTGGCAGTGGGTCCCGGTCGTGGTGCTGGTCGCCGCGATCGTCATGGAGAGCCTCTCCTTCCGCACCGCGATCGTCGAGGCGCAGAAGGTCAAGGGCGCCGACGTCACCTGGTGGCAGTTCATCCGCCGGGCGAAGCAGCCGGAGCTGCCCGTCATCCTGCTCGAGGACCTCGCGGCCCTGGTCGGTCTCGTCCTCGCCCTGTTCGGCGTCAGCCTGACCCTGATCACCGGCGACGGCATCTGGGACGGCGTCGGCACCGCCGCGATCGGCGTCCTGCTCATCGTGGTCGCCGCGATCCTCGCGGTGGAGATGAAGGGGCTGCTCGTCGGCGAGGCGGCGTCCCCGGAGCAGATCGCGCAGATCCGGGCCGCCATCGTCGCCGGGCCCGAGGTCGAGTCGCTGATCCACATGCGGACCGTCCACCTGGGCCCCGACGAGCTCCTCGTCGCGGCGAAGATCGCGGTCCGGCACGACGAGACCGCGGCCGAGGTGGCCCGCGGCATCAACGCCGCCGAGTCCAGGATCCGGGCGGCGGTCCCGATCGCCAGGATCATCTACCTGGAGCCGGACATCTACGAGGCGGGGAAGCCGGTCAGGACCGACGAACTGCCGGACACAGCGGAGGCGCACTGACGTGGAGCTGCTCGACAGCCCGATCCGCAGGTACGCGTGGGGGTCGCAGACCGCGATCGCCACGCTGCAGGGGCGTCCCGCGCCGACGGCCGAGCCGGAGGCGGAGCTGTGGATGGGCGCGCACCCGGCGAGCCCGTCCCGCCTCGCCGTCAGCGGCATGCCGCTGACGGACGCGATCGCCGCGGACCCGGCCGGCCTGCTCGGCGCGTCCGGCGTCGAGCGGTTCGGCCCGCGGCTGCCGTTCCTGCTGAAGATCCTCGCGGCGGCGCAGCCGCTGTCGCTGCAGGCGCACCCGACCCTGGCGCAGGCCAGGGAGGCGCACGCGGCCGGCCATCCGTCCTACGTGGACGCCTGGCACAAGCCGGAGATGCTGGTGGCGCTCACCGACTTCGACGCGCTGTGCGGCTTCCGTGACCCGGCGGTCACCGCCGGGGAGCTCGCCGCGCTCGGCGTCGACGGGCTGGAGCAGACGGTCGGCGCACTGCGCCAGGACGACCCGGCCGCCGCCCTGCACGACGCGGTGCGCGGCCTGCTCGGCAAGCCGGACCCGCGGCTGGTGGACGAGGTCGTGGCGGCCTGCGCCGGTCGGCAGGGCCCAGCGTACGAGCTCGCCGGGGAGCTCGCGGCGCAGTATCCGGGCGACGCCGGTGTCATCGTCGCGATGCTGCTCAACCGGGTGCGGCTGCACCCGGGCGAGGCGGTCTGGATGCCGGCCGGCAACCTGCACGCCTACCTGCGCGGCGTCGGCGTGGAGATCATGGCCGCGTCCGACAATGTGCTGCGCGGCGGCCTCACCCCGAAGCACGTCGACGTCGACGAGTTGCTGCGGGTGCTGCGCTTCGAGGTGCTCGACGACCCGGTCACCCGGGCCACCCGGCTCGCGCCCGGCCTGGTCACGTGGCCGGTGCCGGTCGGTGATTTCACCCTGCACCGGGCGGTCCTGGACGCCGGCACGCCGGCGGTCCGGCTGCCCGGCGGCGGGCCGCGGATCGTGCTCTGCGTGCGCGGCGGCGTGCGGGTCGACGACGGCGTGCTGCCGGTCACCCTCGAGGCCGGGCAGGCGGCGTTCGCGCCCGCGACCCGCGGCGAGATCGCCGTGAGCGGCGAGGGCGACGTCTTCCAGGCCGCGACCCCGTAAGCCGCAACCCAAAAGGCGGCGACTTGTCCGGATTCGTCTTGACATTACGAGTGCGCAGGGTAATGTTCTGACTACGCAGGGTTCGGCATTGCGTCCGAGCCCCACGCGGGGGAACCAAACCGGGGGGAAGTGCGGGGCGGTGAGAGCAATCTCACCGCCCCGTGCGCTGTCCAAAGGCCAGTGAACATCCCTAGTGCGCTGACGCGTACCGTAAGAGTCGCGCCGCCTTTGGGGCCCTCGGCCGCGCCCGGTCGATCAGCACGCCGATCAGCGCGGACCGCGACGGGCCCAGACCCAGACCCGGCCCACAGACCAGGAGACTGCATGACCAGCACGCTGCCGCCGCGGACCGACCAGGCAAGCCGTCCGAAGACCGTCGCCGAGGGCGACTTCAAGGTGGCCGATCTTTCCCTGGCGGCCTTCGGGCGCAAGGAGATCCAGCTCGCCGAGCACGAGATGCCCGGTCTGATGGCCGTCCGCCGTGAGTTCGCCGCGTCGCAGCCCCTGCGGGGCGCGCGGATCACCGGCTCGCTGCACATGACGATTCAGACCGCGGTGCTGATCGAGACCCTGACCGCGCTCGGCGCGCAGGTGCGCTGGGCCAGCTGCAACATCTTCTCCACCCAGGACCACGCCGCCGCGGCCATCGCCGTCGGCCCGGAGGGCACGCCGGAGAACCCGTCCGGCGTCCCGGTCTACGCCTGGAAGGGCGAGACCCTGGAGGAGTACTGGTGGTGCACCGAGCAGGTCCTGCTGTGGCCGGACGGCGAGGCGCCCAACATGATCCTCGACGACGGCGGCGACGCCACGCTGCTGGTGCACAAGGGCAAGGAGTTCGAGGGTCTCGGCGCGGTCCCCGCGGTCGACACCGCCGACTCCGAGGAGTATGCCGTCATCCTCGGTCTGCTGCACACGTCCCTCGCGGAGGACAAGGGTCGCTGGACCAAGGTCGCCGACGGCATCAAGGGCGTCACCGAGGAGACCACCACCGGCGTGCACCGTCTCTACGAGATGCACCAGCAGGGCGCGCTGCTCTTCCCGGCGATCAACGTCAACGACTCGGTCACCAAGTCGAAGTTCGACAACAAGTACGGCTGCCGTCACTCGCTCATCGACGGCATCAACCGGGCCACCGATGTGCTGATCGGCGGCAAGGTCGCGGTCGTGTTCGGCTACGGCGACGTGGGCAAGGGCTGCGCGGAGTCGCTGCGCGGCCAGGGCGCCCGGGTCATCGTGACCGAGGTCGACCCGATCTGCGCGCTGCAGGCCGCGATGGACGGCTACCAGGTCGCCACGATCGAGGACGTCGTCTCCACCGCCGACATCTTCATCACTGCGACGGGCTGCCTCGACGTCCTCACCGCCGACCACATGGCGCAGATGAAGCACCAGGCGATCGTCGGCAACATCGGCCACTTCGACAACGAGATCGACATGGCCGGCCTGACCAAGCGCTCCGACGTCAAGCGGATCAACATCAAGCCGCAGGTCGACGAGTGGAAGTTCGACGACGGTCACTCGATCATCGTGCTGTCGGAGGGCCGCCTGCTCAACCTGGGCAACGCGACCGGCCACCCGAGCTTCGTGATGTCCAACAGCTTCACCAACCAGGTCATCGCGCAGATCGAGCTGTTCACCAAGCTCGAGGAGTACCCGGTCGGCGTCTACACGCTGCCGAAGCACCTCGACGAGAAGGTCGCCCGGCTGCACCTGGGCGCCCTCGGCGTCAAGCTCACCGAGCTGACCAAGAAGCAGGCCGAGTACCTCGGTATCCCGGTGGAGGGTCCCTACAAGTCGGACCACTACCGCTACTGATCCCCGCGCGAAAAGGGCCCGGTCGCCACGGCGGCCGGGCCCTTCGCCGTCGCGCCCTTCTACAACTTGTAGAACCCCCCGAGGGGCCGGTAAGGTAACGCTGACCTAAGTAAGGTTCGGCTAACCTGCGGAGCCCAGAATGACTGCCATCTACCTGATCGGCCTTCGCGAAGGGCTTGAGATCACGCTGGTGGTCTCGATTCTCGTCGCGTTCCTGGTCAAGAGTGATCGCAAGCACCTGCTGAAGCACGTCTGGGCGGGAGTGGCCGCCGCCGTGCTGCTCTCCGTCGGCTTCGCCGCCCTCCTCGAAGCGGGCGCGGCGACGCTGACCTTCGAGCAGCAGGAGCTCTTCGAGGCGTGCGCCTCGTTCGCCGCCGTCGTCTTCGTCACCTGGATGATCTTCTGGATGCGCCGCATGGCCCGGCGGATGGCAGCCGAGCTGCGCGGCCGGCTCGAAGAGGCGATCCAGGTCGGCGCCTGGGCGATCGCCGGTATGGCCTTCCTCGCGGTGGTCCGCGAGGGCCTGGAGACCTCGATCCTGTTCTACGCGGCGGCGCAGGGCACCAAGGACTCCGCCGAGCCACTGATCGGCATCACGCTCGGCCTGCTCACCGCGGTCGTGCTCGGCTGGCTGCTCTACGCCAGCGCCGTGCGCATCAACCTGACCCGCTTCTTCACCTGGACCGGCGCGCTGCTCGTGCTCGTCGCCGCCGGGATCTTCAAGTACGGGGTGCACGACCTGCAGGAGAGCGGCGCCCTGCCGGGCATCAACACGCACGCCTACGACGTGACCGGGGTGCTGCGGCCGGACGCGTGGTACGCCGAACTGCTCCGCGGCATGTTCAACATCACGCCGCAGCCGACCGTGCTGGAGACGGTCGCCTGGCTCGGATACGGGATCCCGGTCCTGGTCCTGTTCCTGCTGCCCCTGCTCAGGACCCCGAAGCCGGCGCCCGAGCCGGTCAGCACCTCCGCATGAACCCGAGCACCTCCCCCTTTCGTAGGAGAACCATGCGTAAGTCAACGTTGATCGCGGTGAGCGCGGGCACGGCCGCCGCGCTGAGCCTCGCCGGCTGCGGCGACAACAAGGACGACACCACCGCGGCGGCGGGCGGCAACGGCAAGATCGCCGTCACCGCGACCGACACCGAGTGCAAGGTCGAGAAGACCGAGGTCGCCTCCGGCCCGGTGACGTTCGCGATCAGCAACAAGGGCGCCAAGGTCACCGAGTTCTACGTCTACGCCGGCGGCGACCGGATCATGGGCGAGGTCGAGAACGTGGCGCCCGGCCTGAGCCGCGAGCTCATCGTCGAGCTGCCGGCCGGCACCTACGAGACGGCCTGCAAGCCCGGCATGATCGGCAAGGGCATCCGGGGTGGGTTCAAGGCCACCGGCGACGCCAAGCCGCTCACCGACGACGCGAAGCTCGCCCAGGCGACGCAGGAATACCAGCGCTACGTGAAGAGCCAGACCGGCGCGCTGATCGACAAGACCACCGAGTTCGTCAACGCGGTCAAGGCCGGCGACATCGAGAAGTCCAAGGCGCTGTTCCCGATCGCCCGCACGTACTGGGAGCGCATCGAGCCCGTCGCGGAGAGCTTCGGCGACCTCGACCCGGCGATCGACGCCCGCGAGGCGGACCTCGAAGAGGGCCAGGAGTGGACCGGCTTCCACAAGATCGAGAAGGACCTCTGGGTCGCCAAGGACGTCAGCAAGTCCGGCCCGACCGCCGACAAGCTGCTCGCCGACGTGAAGACGATCGTCGACAAGGCCAACACGGTGCAGCTGTCCCCGCTCAACCTCGCCAACGGCGCCAAGGAACTGCTCGACGAGGTCGCCACCGGCAAGATCACCGGTGAGGAGGACACCTTCTCGCACACGGACCTGTGGGACTTCGCGGCCAACCTCGAAGGCTCCCGCGCCGCGATCGCCGCGCTCCGCCCGGTGATCGAGGAGAAGGACGCCGCCCTCGCGAAGACGCTGGAGGAGAAGTTCACCGCGGCCCAGGCCGAGCTCGACAAGCACCGCAGCGGCGACGGCTGGAAGCTGCACAACGAGCTGTCCGAGGCCGACCTGAAGGCCCTCGCCGACTCGATCAACGCCCTCGCGGAGCCGATCAGCAAGGTCGCCCCGCTGGTCGCCTCGAAGTAACCCTTTCGGACGGACGGAAAGAAGGACGAGTGATGGATCGCCGCAAGATGCTCGGGCTCACCGGCGCGGGTGTCGTCGGCGCCGCGGCCGGTGGCGTGGCGGGAGTGACGCTGATCGACGGCGCCACGCACCCCGCCCTGGCCGCGGACGCGGGCGCGGCGATCCCGTTCTACGGCGAGCACCAGGCCGGCATCGTCACGCCGGCCCAGGACCGCCTGCACTTCGTCGCCTTCGACGTCATCACCGACAAGAAGGCGGAGCTCGTCGAGCTGCTGGAGAAATGGACCATGGCGGCCGCGCGGATGACCGCCGGTCGCGACGCCGGCAGCATCGGCGCGGTCGGCGGCGCCCAGGAGGCCGCCCCCGACGACACGGGCGAGGCGATCGGCCTGCCCCCGTCGGGCCTCACGCTGACGATCGGGTTCGGGCCGACGCTGTTTCGCACCGCCGAGGGCAAGGACCGCTTCGGCATCGCCGACCGGCGGCCCGCGGCGCTTGCCGACCTGCCCCGCTTCGCCAAGGACACGCTCAAGCCGGAGATCTCCGGCGGCGACATCTGCGTCCAGGCGTGCGCGCACGACCCGCAGGTCGCCGTGCACGCGGTGCGCAACCTCGCCCGCATCGGCTTCGGGGTGGTCAGCGTGCGCTGGACGCAGCTGGGCTTCGGGCGGACGTCCTCGACGTCCCGCGGGCAGGTCACCGCGCGGAACCTGTTCGGCTTCAAGGACGGCACCGCCAACCTGAAGGCCGAGGACACCCAGCTGCTGCGGGAGCAGCTGTGGGTGCAGCCTGGTGACGGCGCGGAGTGGATGACCGGTGGCTCGTACGTCGTCACCCGCAAGATCCGTATGCTCATCGAGACGTGGGACCGCACCTCGCTCGGCGAGCAGGAGGCGATCATCGGGCGGAACAAGGGCGAGGGGGCGCCGCACGGCGAGGCGAAGGAGTTCGACGCGCCGCGGTTCGCCGCGACGGGCGCCGACGGGGGGCCGCTCATCGCCGCGGACGCGCACGTGCGCCTGTCGCACCCGGACGCCAACGACGGCGCGCGGCTGCTGCGCCGCGGCTACAACTTCGTCGACGGGTCCGACGGGCTCGGCCGGCTCGACGCCGGGCTGTTCTTCATCGCGTACCAGCGCGACCCGCGCCGCCAGTTCGTGCCCGTGCAGACCCGGCTCGCGCGTCAGGACAGCCTCAACGAGTACATCCGCCATGTGTCAAGTGGTTTGTTCGCCTGTCCTCCGGGCATCCGTGCCGCTGACGACTACTGGGGTCGGGCGCTCTTCGCGTAGATTCGACACATTTGAAGGCGTGTTTCTCGGGTATTTCGGGCGCGAGTCAGCAAGATCTACTTTCACCATCTGTAACTTAGGGGCTTCGGAACGTCCATTTCATCGAGCAAATGGTCTGTCAACAGTCCGCATAACGGGACAGTTACGAATCTCTACATCCTCTATGCAGGTAGCCCAGCGCGTCGTTTCCTTTAGGCACCACAACGCAGCCCGGTTGGCCCACGGTCGTGCCCGCGACCGCGGACTCCATCGTGGCCAGGGCTGTTGTTCCTGACTGGAGGAGACATGCGCACGAGATCGAAGGGGCTCACCAGCCTCATTGCGGTCACGGCGGCTTCGCTGCTCACGTTGACCGCCTGCGGTGGCGGGAGTGACAGCAACAAGGAGACGCCGACGTCCAACGCCGGCTACGCCGACTGCGAGAAGAGCCCGAACACCTGCAACAGCGGCAACACCAAGCCGGGCGGTGAATACATCTTCGGCCTCGAGCAGAGCTTCACCAGCTGGAACATCAACACCGAAGAGGGCAACACGCTCGTCGCGTCGCAGGCCCTGTCGGGTGTCCTCCCGCAGGTCTTCAAGTCCGACCCGGGCGGCACGCTGCAGCTCAACACCGACCTCATGGTCTCGGCCGAGCTCACCAACCAGAACCCGCAGACCGTGGTCTACAAGATCAAGTCTGACGCGGTCTGGAGCGACGGCACGCCCATCAGCGCCGACGACTTCATCATGGGCTGGAAGTGGAACTCCGGTAAGAAGGAGCTCTGCACCGAGTGCACGCCGGCCAGCACGTCCGGCTGGGACATCGTCAAGAGCGTCGTCGGCTCCGACAACGGCAAGACCGTGACCCTCACCTTCGAGGACGGCAAGACCTACGCCGACTGGAAGGGCAACTACTCCACCGACGGCCTCTACCCGTCGCACCTCGCGACCAAGCAGGGCTTCGACCTGAGCAAGCCGGAGGGTGTCAACAGCGCCTCCAACTGGTTCAGCGAGACCGTGCCCACCTGGTCCGGCGGCCCGCTGATCATCGACGCCTTCAACAAGGACCAGTCGCTGGTCCTGAAGAAGAACGACAAGTGGTACGGCAAGGTCAAGCCTTCGCTGGACAAGGTCATCTTCAAGTTCATCATCGACCAGGGCAGCGTCATCCCGGCCCTGAAGAACAAGGAGATCACCGGCATGTCGCCGCAGCCGAACGCGGCGCTGGTGAACGGTGCCGCTGAGACCCCCGGCGTGATCTACCGCATCGGTCACGGGTACCAGTGGGAGCACATCGACCTCAACCTGAAGAACAAGTACCTGGCCGACGTCGCGCTGCGCCAGGCGATCTTCACCGCCATCAACGTCAAGTCGGTCATCGACAAGACCTACGGCGTGTTCGACAAGGCCGCGAAGCCGCTCGGCAGCCACAACTTCTTCCCGGGTGACCCGAACTACAAGGACGTCGTCTCCCCGACGGGCCAGGGCTCCGGTGACATCGAGAAGGCCAAGAAGATCCTGACCGACGCCGGTTACAAGATCGAGGGCGGCAAGCTCATCACGAAGGCCGGCGAGCCCGTCCCGGCGCTGCGCTTCCGTCACACCAAGGGCAACCAGCTGCGCGCCACCACCGCCGAGCTGGTCCAGGCGGCGCTGAAGAACATCGGTGTCGACATCAAGATCGAGGTCACCGAGACGCTGGGCAAGACGCTCTCGACCGCCGACTACGACATGATCATCTTCGCCTGGGTCGGCAGCCCGCTGTACCAGGGCTCGGCCGAGCAGAACTGGGTCACCGGCAACGGCGGCAACTACGGCAACTACTCCAACGCCGAGGTCGACAAGCTGACCAACGAGGGTGCCCGCTCGCTGGACCCCAAGAAGGCCGCCGACCTGATCAACCAGGGTAACGAGATCGTGGCGAAGGAGGCCTACGTCCTCCCGATCGCGCAGAAGCCGACGCTGACGTTCACGTACTCGGACTACGTCAACATCCGCGACAACGCGACGCAGTGGAGCCCGACGTACAACATCCAGGAGTGGGGCCAGAAAGCGGCCTGACGCACCGGATCTACGGGGACCCCGGACGCCGTGTGCGTCCGGGGTCCTCCCGCACCTGCCAATAAGCGGAGGAAACTCATGATCGCCTATGCGGTGCGCCGGCTCCTGATCGGAATTCCGGTGCTCATAGCCGCCTCGATATTCGTGTTCGTCATTGCTTCGTTCTCGGGCAACCCCATCGACGACATGGAAGCGCGGAACCCACCGGTCCCGCTCGAGACCAGACAGCTCGAGGCCAAGCGGCTCGGGCTCGACAAGTCCCTGCCCGAGCGGTACGTCAACTGGCTGGGCAACCTCGTGCTGCACGGCGACTTCGGGCAGTCCACCGAGAAGTCCCTGCACATCGGCGAGCAGCTCGGTGACCGGCTGTGGGTCACGCTGCGGCTGGTCTTCGTGGCCATGCTGCTGGCCGTCCTCCTCGCCGTGCTCTCCGGCGTGCTGAGCGCCGTCAGGCAGTACAGCAAGGTCGACTACGGGTTCACCTTCGTCGGCTTCCTGGCCCTGTCGATCCCGTCGTTCTGGCTCGCGCTGCTGCTCAAGGAGGCCGGCGTCGCGTACAACCAGAGCACCGGCTCCCAGGTCTTCTACACACTCGGCGATCAGGACTACAACCACGACAGCTTCGACACGTGGGGAAAGATCACCGACATCGCGGGACACATGGTCCTGCCCACCATCTCGCTGACGCTGATCACCTACGCGGCCTGGAGCCGCTACCAGCGCAGCGCGATGCTCGAGGTCCTCAACAGCGACTACGTGCGGCTGGCCCGCTCCAAGGGGCTGCGCAGCCGGCAGGTCATGATCCGGCACGCCCTGCGCACCGCGCTGATCCCCCTCGCCACCATCACGGCCGTCGACATCGGCGGGATCTTCGGCGGCGCGGTGATCACCGAGACCGTCTTCAACTGGTCCGGCATGGGCACCTACCTGCTGGATTCCGTCACCCGGCGGGACGTCAACTCACTGCTCGGCTGGCTGCTCGTCTCCGGCATCGTGGTGATCGTCTTCAACGTCATCGCCGACCTGCTCTACGCCGTGCTGGACCCGAGGATCCGCTATGAGTAGCTCACTGGTCACCAAGGCCCCCGAGGCCAGCCCCGTCCTCACCACCCGCCAGCGCAGCCAGGCGGAGCTGGTCCTGCGCCGCTTCCTACGGCACAAGCTCGCCGTCGGCAGCCTCGTGCTGTTCCTGCTCATCGTCCTGTTCGCGTTCGTCGGCCCGCTGCTGTGGAAGTACGACTACTCCTACATCGACGGCCCGAGCTTCTCCCCGCCGTCCGCGGAGTACCCCCTCGGCACCGACCAGGCCGGCCACGACCTGCTCGGGCAGAGTATGCGCGGCACCCAGCAGTCGCTGAAGATCTCGCTGCTGGTCGCGCTGATCGCCACCACCTTCGGCGCATTGTGGGGCGCGATCGCCGGCTTCTACCGCGGCTGGGCCGACGGCCTGCTCATGCGCGTCGCCGACGTGGTGCTCACGCTGCCGAGCATCGCCATCGCCGTGACGCTGTCGGTCAACATCTCCGGCGGCGCCAGCTGGTGGGGCCTCGCCCTGGTGCTGTCGTTCCTCGCCTGGGCCGGCATCTCCCGGGTGGTCCGCGGCGTCGTGCTCTCCCTGCGCGAGCAGGAGTTCGTCGAGGCGGCCAAGGCGATGGGCGCCAGCGACATGCGCATCATCGTGCGGCACCTGCTGCCCAACGCGCTCGGCTCGATCATCGTGGCGGCGACCGTCACGATCGCGACCACGATCCTGGCCGAGACCGCGCTGTCCTTCATCGGCTTCGGCGTGCAGCGCCCCGACACCTCCCTGGGCCTGCTCATCAACGACGCCAAGCTCTCCGTGCAGGACCAGCCGTGGCTGTTCTACTTCCCGGGCCTGTTCATCATCCTCATCGCGCTGACCGTCAACTTCATCGGTGACGGCCTGCGCGACGCGTTCGACCCCCGACAGACACTGGTGCGCCGATGACCTCCATCGAACTGACCCCCCGCTCAGCGTTGTCCAGCGTCACCGACACCGTCCTGGAGGTCGACAACCTCAGCGTCTCGTTCCCCACCGAGGACGGCCTCGTCAAGGCGGTCCGCGGTGTGTCGTACTCGCTGCGGCGCGGCGAGACGCTCGGCATCGTCGGCGAGTCGGGCTCCGGCAAGTCGGTCACGTCGCTCGCCCTCATGGGCCTGCTGCCCGGCTCCGCGAAGATCACCGGCTCGGCCCGCTTCCGCGGCGAGGAGTTGCTGGGCAAGAACGACCGCGAGATGAGCAAGATCCGGGGTAAGAACCTGGCGATGATCTTCCAGGACCCGCTGACCTCGCTCAATCCGGTGTACAGCATCGGCAAGCAGATCGCCGAGGCCGTCCTGGTGCACCACGACGTCAGCAAGCGCACCGCCTGGGACCGGGCGGTGGACCTGCTGAAGGTCGTCGGCATCCCGTTCCCGGAGCAGCGGGTCAACAACTACCCGCACGAGATGTCCGGCGGCATGCGCCAGCGGGTCGTCATCGCCATCGCCATGGCCAACAACCCCGAGGTGATGATCGCCGACGAGCCGACGACCGCGCTCGACGTGACCGTCCAGGCACAGGTCCTGGAGGCCCTGGAGGCGGCCCGCACGGAGATCGGCGCCGCGCTCGTGCTGATCACGCACGACCTGGGCGTCATCGCCGGGCACGCCGACCGGGTCTGCGTCATGTACGCCGGCAAGCTCGTCGAGTCGGGCACCGTCGACGACATCTTCTACCGGCCTCGGATGCCCTACGCCCTCGGCCTGCTCGGCAGCCTGCCCCGCGTCGACGAGGGCCGCGACGCCCGGCTCACCCCGATCGTCGGGACGCCGCCGTCGCTGCTCAACCTGCCGCCGGGCTGCCCGTTCCGCCCCCGCTGCCCCTTGGCCCAGGACGTCTGCGACGAGGTCGAGCCCGACCTGGTGGCGGTCGAGGCCGGCGGCCAGCACGCCGCCGCCTGCCACTTCAGCAACCAGCTCGTCGACACCCAGGCCACCGACGTCTTCGCGGTGACCTCGATCGACGTCGACACCGAAGAGGTCGCGGTCGCCGACACGGAACTCGCCGCCGACACGCCTGAGGAAACCCCATGACGACGATCGACACCACGAAGCCGGCCGCCACGGGGACGGTCATCTCCGCGCGCAACCTGGTCAAGCACTTCCCGGTCCGCTCGCGGGGCATCCTGCGCCGGCGGGTCGGCGAGGTGCACGCCGTCTGCGACGTCTCCTTCGACATCGGCGCCACCGAGACCCTCGGCCTCGTCGGTGAGTCGGGGTGCGGCAAGTCGACGACGGCCCGGCTGCTGCTCAACCTCATCAAGCCGACCAGCGGTGAGATCCACTACCAGGGCAAGGACCTGGCGCGACTGTCCCGGTCGCAGATGCGGCCGCTGCGCCGCGACCTGCAGATCGTGTTCCAGGACCCGTTCGCGTCGCTCGACCCGCGCATGACCGTCTTCGAGATCGTCGCCGAGCCGTTGCGGATCCACGGCCTGTTCTCCGGCGGCCGGGGCGCCGACAGCGGCGCGGCGAAGGTGCGCGAGCTGATGTCGACGGTCGGCCTCAACTCCGAGCACGGCAACCGCTACCCGCACGAGTTCTCCGGCGGGCAGCGCCAGCGCATCGGCATCGCCCGGGCCCTGGCGCTGCGGCCGAAGGTGCTGGTCCTCGACGAGCCGGTGTCGGCGCTGGACGTGTCCATCCAGGCCGGCGTCATCAACCTGCTCGAGGACCTGCAGCACGAGCTGGGGCTGTCCTACCTGTTCGTCTCGCACGACCTGTCGGTGGTCCGGCACATCGCGCACCGCGTCGCGGTGATGTACCTGGGGCACATCGTGGAGACGGCGACCGTCGAGGACCTCTTCACGAAGGCGTCGCATCCCTACACGCAGGCGCTGATCTCGGCGATCCCGCTGCCCGACCCGCGCAAGGAGCGGGTCCGCAAGCGGGTCCTGCTCACCGGCGACGTGCCGAGCCCGGTCGACCCGCCCAGCGGCTGCCGCTTCCGGACCCGGTGCCCGAAGTTCGCGGCCGAGCTCAGCGAGGGCGAGCGCGAGCTGTGCAAGAACGAGGTCCCGGCGCTGACCGACCGCGGTCAGGGCCACCGCAGCGCGTGCCACTACGCCGAGGCGGTCAAGCTGGTCTGACCGGCGCTGCCCCGCGGTGTCAGTACGGCACCGCGGGGCGCAACGGGTCCCGGGCAGGCTGCTGCTCGAACGGGCCGGTCAGCTGCGGCCCGGCGGCCGCGGGCAGGCCCGGCCACACGCTCGCCGACGCCGCCCGCGCCTTGACCAGCTGGGCGGTCGCCCGGCGGTTGCGCTCGGCGATGACGGCCGCCAGATACGCCCAGCCCGGCGCCTCCGGCGGCGGTGGCGGGGTCGTGCACTTCGCGACCTCACGGGCCAGGGCCCGGCCGAGCGCCGTGCGGGACGGCTCGGTGATCTCCCGGTTGCGGGCGAGGAAGTGCCGGACCGCCAGGGCCAGGCTGTCGTCGAGGCCGGTCAGGTCGAGCCGGGTCGCCCATTTGCGCAGCGGCGGCGGCATCGCCGGCACCCAGCCCCAGCTCGCCGGGGTCCGCTCGTGGATGACGATCGTGCCGGCGGCCCAGTCGCCGAGGCGCTTGCCGTCGCGGCCGATCAGCATGGTGCTGAGGCTCGCGATCCAGGTCGCCACCGGCAGCAGCAGGCCGGGCCACTCCAGGGCCAGGCCGAGCAGCGCCCGGGTGAACGCGTGCCGGAAGCGGACCGGGCCGCCGTCGTCGCGGACCACACGCAGCCCCATCGCGGCCTTGCCGGGGGTGCGGCCGCGCAGGACGGTCTCGAAGAACGCCGGATAGCCCAGCGCCGTGACCACCAGCATGACCGTGAAGATGGCCTGGCCGAGCCCGTCGTCGAAGAGCCCGGCGGACATCGCCGCGCGGCGGGCGAACGACGCCAGCATGAACAGCACCATGAACAGCAGGATCTGCCCGAACACGTCGATGATGAGGGCGACCGCCCGCGAGCCGAGCCGGGCGACCCGCACGTCGAGCTCGACGGCCTCACCGCTGACGAGCCGGTCTCCCCGGCCGTCCGGGACCATGGCGACGCTCAGGGGCTGTCGCGAGGGCGTGGCGGTGCTCATGGGGCACAGTGTCCTACAGGGGCGCCGCCTGGGTGCACCCGCGCGGGTGCCCTGGCAGGACACCGTGCGTCTACGCTGCCGTCGTGGACCTGGACGCGTACGTCGCCGAGCACTCCGCCGAGTGGCGGCGGCTGGACCAGCTGGCCCGCCGGCGGCGGGTGACGGCCGCGGAGGCCGACGAGCTGGTCGCGCTCTACCAGCGCGCTGCCACGCACCTGTCGGTCGTGCGCAGCCGGTCGCCCGACCCGGCGCTGGTCGCCCGCCTGTCCGGGCTGGTCCTGGCGGCCCGCAACGCGATCACCGGCGCGCCCGCGTTCTCCTGGTCGACCGTGGGCCGGTTCTTCACGGCGACCTTCCCGCTGGCCGTCTACCGCGCCTGGCCGTGGTGGTCCGCCGTGGCGACGTCGTTCAGCATCCTCACGTTCGCGATCATGGCCTACGTCGTGGCCCACCCGGAGGTCGCGAACCTGTTCATGGACGACGCGGCGATCACGAGGATGGTCCAGAGCGACTTCGTCGGCTACTACAGCGAGTTCCAGTCGCAGAACTCGACGCTGCGCGTCTGGACCAACAACGCGGTGCTGACCGCGGAGTGCCTGGCCGGTGGCGTGCTGCTCATGCCGGTGCTGGTGGTGCTGTTCTACAACGCGTTCAACGTCGGCCTGTCCGGCGGCGTGATGATCGCCTACGGCCGCGGCGACGTCTTCTTCGGCATGATCATCCCGCACGGCCTGCTGGAGCTGACCGCGGTCTTCGTCGGCGCCGGCGTCGGGCTGCGGATCGGCTGGGCGTGGATCGCGCCTGGCCCGCTGCGCACCCGCGGCAGGGCGCTGGTGGAGGCGGCCCGGGAGGGGATGCTGGTCGCGCTCGGTCTCGTGGTGGTGCTGCTGGTCAGCGGCCTGCTGGAGGGCTATCTCACGCCGTCGTCGCTGCCGATGCTGCTCAAGGACCTGATCGGCGTCGTCGTGTGGGCGGCGTTCCTCGCCTACGTGGTGGTCCTCGGCCGGGCGGCGGAACTCGCCGGCGTGTCGACGGACCTGCCGGAGGAGCTCACGGAGGCGTCGGTCCCCGTCGCCTAGAGTCTGCCGCTGGTCTTGAGGGCGAGGTAGTGGTCGGTGACCTTGGACGCGAACACGTCGGCCGGGGCGTCGACCACCTCCACGCCGTGCCGGCGTAGCGCGGCGCTGACCCGCTCCCGCTCGGCGAGCGTCCGCTGGGCGGAGGCGGCCGCGTAGACCTCGGCCGGGCCCGCGTCCGGGCCGAGCTGCGCCATCCGGCTCAGCTCCGGGTCGTGCACCGCGGCGACGACGACCTTGTGCTTGGCGGCGAGCTGCGGCAGGACCGGCAGCAGGCCGTCGCCGAGCGCGCCGGGCTCCAGCGCGGTGAACAGCACCACGAGGGCCCGCTTCCGCTCGCGGCGCAGGACCTCGCCGGCGACGAGGCCGAAGTCGGTCTCGACCAGCGCCGGCTGGAGCGGGGCCATGGCGGTGACGAGACGCCACAGCAGGGTGCTCTTGTCGACGTTGGTCACCGACGCGCGGACCGTGGTGTCGACGGCGAGCAGGTCGACCCGGTCGTCCGCGCGGGCGGCGACGGAGGCGAGCAGCAGCGCGGCATCCATGGCGGCGTCGAGCCGCGGCTCGTCGCCGATGCGGGCCGCCGACGTCCGGCCGGTGTCCAGGACGCAGACGAGCCGCCGGTCACGCTCCGGCCGCCAGGTGCGCACCACCACGTCGGAGCGGCGGGCGCTGCCGCGCCAGTCGATCGAGCGCACGTCGTCGCCGATCACGTACTCGCGCAGCGTGTCGAACTCGGTGCCCTGGCCGCGGCCCCGGGTCACCACCGACCCGTCCAGGACCCGCAGCCTGGCGACCTTCTCCGGCAGGAACCGCCGCGACGCGAACGCCGGGTAGACCCGCAGGCGCCACGGCGGGGTCATGGCGTCCGCGGTGTTGCGGCGGGTCTGCCGGTACGCGAGCCGCAACGGACCATACGAGCGCAGTGTCACGCGGACGGCAGGCCGGTCGCCGCGCCGGGTCGGGGTCAGCGTCGTGGTGAGCCTGACCGCCCGCCCCGGCTCGATCCGGACGTCCTGCTCGGTGGGGTGGGCGCCGGCGGACGGCACCCACGCGTCCCGGACCCGTCCGTCGAACGGCCGGTCGGAGCCGTTGCGGACGGTCAGCTCGACGGTGCCCGAGTCGCCGAGCCACAGCGAGCTCTTCCCGGAGCGGGACAGCGTGATCGCCTTCGGCGGCGCCGCGGCGAGCGCGTCCGCGACGCACCCGGCGGCGACGGTGACGAGCAGGACCGCCGCGCCGAGCCACAGCCCGGCGCGGCCGAGCTGGTCACCGGCGGCGACACCGGCGAGAGAGAGCAGGACCGTGCCACCGACGACGATCGCCGCCGGCCGCCAGGTGATCACGCGCGCGCTCCCTCGGCGGCGGTCATGTCCGCACGGGTCATCGAGGCGCCGGCACGGTCGCCAGGACCGAGTCGAGCACCGCGTCGGCGGTGACGCCCTCCAGCTCCGCCTCGGCCCGCAGCCGCACCCGGTGCCGCAGCGTGGGCCGGGCGAGGGCCTTCACGTCGTCCGGGGTGACGTAGTCGCGGCCGGTCAGCCACGCCCAGGCCTTCGCCGCGGCGAGCAGCGCCGTCGCGCCCCGCGGCGAGGCGCCGAGCTCCAGCGACGGCGACACCCGGGTCGCGCGGCACAGGTCGACCACATACGCGAGGACCCCGTCGGCGACCGCGACCCGCTGCACCGCGGCGCGCCCGGCGGCGAGGTCGGCCGCGGTCGCGACGGCGCTGACCCCGGCCTCCCGCAGCCGCCGCGGGTCGAAGCCCCGGTGGTGGGCGCGGAGCACACCGAGCTCCTCCTCACGGGTCGGCAGCGGCACGGTCAGCTTCAGCAGGAACCGGTCGAGCTGCGCCTCCGGCAGCGGGTAGGTGCCCTCGTACTCGATCGGGTTCTGCGTCGCGGCGACGAGGAACGGGTCCGGCAGGAGGCGGGCCCGGCCTTCGACCGAGACCTGCCGCTCCTCCATGACCTCCAGCAGCGACGCCTGGGTCTTCGGCGGGGTCCGGTTGATCTCGTCGGCGAGCAGCAGGTTGGTGAAGACCGGCCCCTCCCGGAACTCGAACTCGGCGGTGCGCGCGTCGAAGATCAGCGAACCGGTGATGTCGCCGGGCATCAGGTCGGGCGTGAACTGGACGCGTTTCGTGTCCAGGTCCAGCGCCGCGGCGATGGTGCGCACGAGCAGCGTCTTCGCCACGCCCGGCACGCCTTCCAGCAGGACGTGCCCGCGGGCCAGGAGGGCGATCACCATGCCGGACACCACGGCGTCCTGACCGACGACGACCTTGCCGACCTCGGCGCGCAACCGGCCGAGCGCGTCGCGGGCCTGCCGCGGGTCGCCGACCGGCTCAGGTTTTGCCAGCGGGATGGCGGTGTCGGTCACCGTCGGGCTCCTTTACGAGAAATCGGGTTGTTCGGCGATGACGGCCTCGGTGACCGCCTGCGTCAGCGCCTCCAGCTGGACGGCCGCGGCGACCAGCGCCTCGTCGTCCTCGGGCGGGGGACCGAAGAGCGTCTCGCCGACCGCGTCGGAGGGCCAGCCGCTCCACGCGGCGACCGTGGTCACGACCGCCGCCCGGTCGGTGCCGGGCGCCAGGCGGAGCAGCCGGGTCAGCCTGGCCGACGCCGCGGCCCGCAGCGTCGCCAGGGCCTCCCCGCGGGCCCTGGCCCGATGGTAGAGCCGGCCGCGTCCGGTGACCGTCTCACCGGCGCGGACCACGACGGGCAGCGGCTCGGCGACCGGCCCGCCCATCCGGCGCGCTCTGGCCAGCGCGTACAGCAGGAACGCGACGACGAGGAGCGCGGCGGCGACATAGGTCCACGCCGGGAACGCGTCCCACAGCGGGTTCGGCGGCTCGCCGGACCCGGCGCCCTGCTGCTGCTCGTCCTCGGCGGACGTGCTCGGGGCGCCCCGGGTGCGGCTCGCGGTGCTGCTGGGCAGGCCGGGGTCAGGGGTCGGCACGGCGGTCGGCCCGGCCGTGGGTGCCCGGGTCGGCGTCGGCGCCCCGGTGGCCCGGGCCTGCTCCGGCGCCTTCGGCGGCGCCTCGCGGTGGTGCAGGTCGACCCAGATGAGCCGCGGCCTGGTGGTCAGCAGGCCCACGGCGAGCGTCGCGTTGCCGGCCTCGCCGATGCGGTCGTTGCGGAACGGGTCGGCCGAGCCCACGAGCGTCATGGTGGTGAAGCCCCGGCTGAACACGACGAGCGAGCCGTCGTAGCAGCGGGCGAGCTCGTCCTCGGCGGCCGGGTTGACCGGCCCGTAGCGCGTCCGGAGGATTCCGGCCGGGCCGGCCTCGGCCGCCGGCCGGTAGTCGCAGCCCGGCGCGCTCACCGAGCCGGCGAAGGCGCGCCGGCCGACGGTGAGCGGCAACTGGCCGCGCAGCAGCGTCTGGCGGCTCGGCTCGACGGCCACGACCCGGGTCGTGCCCGGCAGCAGCGCCAGCTGCCGCAGGTATTCGGTGTGGACCAGCTGCGGGGTGGTGAGCAGGATCGTGACGTCGCCGCGGTACTGCGGCAGGAACGCGTCGGCGGTGCTGCCGACCCTGGTGACCGTGACGCCGGCGGCGCGCACGCGTTCGGCGAGGGTGCTCGCGCCGATGTCCGCCGTGCTCGTCGGCGACAGGTACGCGGGGTCCTCCTCGTCGGGCTGCTCCCACTGGTACAGCACCAGGCCGGTGATCAGGACGAGCACGACGGCGACCGGTGGGACCACGAGCCGCAGCCAGCGCCGCTGTCTCATGCGCCGACCTCCGCCGCGTACTGCCGCATCAGGGTGTCGTGCTCGGCGGTGGCGGGGACCTGGCCGTACCAGATGTCGGAGAAGATCCCGGTCGCGCCGCGCAGCGCGGGCTCGACCGCCGGCGCCACCACCGACGCGGCGCGCGCGACCTCGGTGACGGTCATGCCCGGCAGGACCTCGACCTCGCGCCGGTCGGCCAGCCCCCGGACGATCGCCCTGAGCCGCTCGCGGACCGCCTCGGCGTAGCGGCCCTCGGCGGCGAGCCGGTCGGCGAGGGTCGCGAACACCCTGGCCGGCAGGTCGGGAAGCGCGTCGCCGGTCTCGGGCTCAGTGGTCCCTTCTGCCGCGGGCGGGTCGGCCGGACGCTGCGCCGTGTCCGGCTCCGCCTTGTCCTTGCGGCGTCGCCAGGGCAGGCGCAGGCGCAGGCGGGGGAGGCGGCGCGGGATCCAGCGGGGATGGAAGTAGTGCAGCATGCCGCCGACGACCGACAGCACCAGCAGGAGGAACACCAGCAGCGGCAGCCCGATCGCCGAGGAGAGCGACTCGAGGAACCCGGCCCAGGCGCGGGTCACCGCCGCACCGCGCCGAGCAGGGCGGTGTGGGCCAGGTCGACGGGGTGGCCGAGCCGGCGGGAGCGGCCGACCGCGACGTCCAGGCCCTCGATCCGCATCCGGGTCTCCAGATAGAGCACCGCGTCGATGCAGGCGAGCGCGGCGTAGACGACGGTGTTCGCCAGGACCCACACCACCATGGTCACGATCTGCGCGGCCGTGGAGCTGTCCGGCACGAACACGTCCAGCAGGGCGGCGGTGCCCAGGCCGATGGCCACCCGGATCGCCGCCCAGCCGCCGTAGCCGCCGAGCCGGATCGCCACGCCGCGCAGCCCGACCGGCGCCAGGGTCAGCGAGCGCGCCAGCGCCGGCCCGGGGGCGACCCGGTCGACGACGAGCGCGGGCGCGGCCAGGCCGATCGCGCCGAAGAAGTAGATCCAGGGCAGCGCGACGACGGCGCTCGGCAGCAGGATCAGGCCGACGAGCAGGGCCAGGCCGATCAGCGCCGGCGCCCGGCGGCCCCATCGGCGCAGCAGCTCACGGGCCGGCGCGGGGGTGCCGAGGAGCGCGGGGCCGACGGCCGCGCCGGTCAGCCCGCCGAGCAGCACCAGCACGATGCCCTCGGTGGTCAGGCCGCAGCAGAAGACCAGCCACCACAGCCCGGTGTCGGTGGCGGCGTCGAACAGGTCGGTGGTGCCCTGCACGCCGGCGGCGGAGCGCAACGGGAACAGCACGGCCTGCTCGCACACGGCCAGCACGAACGCGGCGATCAGGAGCAATCGGGCATTCGCCCGCAGCAGCAGCACCGCCGCGTCGAGCAGCTCACCGAACGTGAGCGGACGCAGAGGGATCACGGGGACGGACTGCTCCACGCGGACACCGTAGTCGCCGGCCGCGAAACGGGCGGTCCTGCCTGCCGGAAAGCCCGAAACTGACCAAGATCGGGCATCGGGTTCCCATCTTCGGGCGTCGAGGTGAAATATTGGACCGCATGAGAGCCCGTGTCCTGGTGGTCGACGACGACCCCGCCCTTGCCGAGATGCTCGGCATCGTCCTGCGCAGCGAAGGTTTCCTCCCGTCCTTCGTCGCGGACGGCGAGCGTGCACTCGGCGCGTTCCGGGACAGTCGGCCCGACATCGTCCTGCTCGACCTGATGTTGCCGGGCATGAGCGGCATCGACGTGTGCCGGTCCATCCGCGCCGAGTCCGGCGTGCCGATCGTGATGCTCACCGCCAAGAGCGACACGGTCGACGTGGTGCTCGGACTCGAGTCCGGCGCCGACGACTACGTCATGAAGCCGTTCAAGCCCAAGGAGCTGGTCGCGCGCATGCGGGCCCGGCTGCGCCGCGGTGAGGACGTCGCCCCCGAGCTGCTGACCATCGGCCCGCCCGGCAACCAGATCACCATCGACGTGCCGGCGCACACCGTCATGCGCGACGGCGAGGAGGTCAAGCTGACCCCGCTCGAGTTCGACCTGCTGGTGGCCCTGGCCCGCAAGCCGCGTCAGGTGTTCACCCGTGAGGTGCTGCTCGAGCAGGTCTGGGGCTACCGGCACGCCGCCGACACCCGCCTGGTCAACGTGCACGTCCAGCGGCTGCGCGCCAAGATCGAGCCCGACCCGGAGAAGCCGGAGATCATCCTCACCGTCCGTGGCGTGGGCTACAAGGCCGGCACAGGCTGATTCCGCCCGTGGTGCGCATCGACCCGATCGTCGTGCAGGTCCGCCGCTTCAGCCGCTTCCGGCCGAAGCGGCTGGTCCCGCACACCGTCAGCCGGCGGCTGCGGCGCTTCTACGCCGCGGCCCGCCGGCAGTGGCGCCGGTCGCTGCAGTTCCGCGTCGTCGGCATCACGCTGCTGCTCTCGGCGATCCTGGTGTCGGCGTTCGGCTACACGGTCGCGTTGCTGATCAGCCAGGGCGTGATGACGACCCAGGTCAACTCCTCGAAGGAGCGCATCGAGCGCGGCGCCAAGGAGGCCGCCCGTCAGCTGGAGGGTTACACGCAGGCCGACGACCCCGGGCTGCCCGGCAAGATGCTGATCGTCGCGACGGACCTGTCCAGCTCGATGGACGTGCCCGACTCCGAGGTCATCATCGTGCGGCGCAACTCGACGCTCGGGGCCGCCTCACCGGACACCGGCGCGGTGTCGGTGATGCAGCTGGACTCGATGCGCAAGCTCCGCGGGTCCGTCGTCGGCACCCGCTCCGGCACGTATCAGCAGATCGAGACCCTCGACGTCGGGCAGGGGCCGACCCGTTTCCTGGTCCTCGGCACCCCGATCGTCACCGGCGGTGATCCGCTGGAGCTGTATTATCTGCTGCCGCTGAAGGCCGAGAACGACCTGGTCGAGTTCGTCGCGCTGGTGGTGACGGCGACCGGCATCGCGCTCGTGGCGCTGCTCGCGCTGATCGCTGCGACCATGACCCGCCTCGTGGTGATGCCCGTGCGGGTCGCGGCCCGCACCGCGCAGCGCCTCTCCGCCGGCCTGCTCGACCAGCGCATGCAGGTCAAGGGCGAGGACGACCTGGCCCGGCTCGCCGCCGCCTTCAACCAGATGGCGGCCAACCTGCAACGGCAGATCGTCCGGCTGGAGGAGATGTCCCGCCTCCAGCGCCGCTTCACCTCCGACGTGTCGCATGAGCTGCGCACCCCGCTGACCACCGTGCGGATGGCCGCGGACCTGCTGTTCGCCTCCCGGGACGACTTCGACCCGGCGGCGGCGCGCAGCGCCGAACTGCTGCAGGCGGAGCTGGACCGCTTCGAGGACCTGCTCACCGACCTGCTGGAGATCAGCCGCTTCGACGCCGGGTTCGCCGCGCTGGACGCCGAGCCGACCGACCTCGCGCCCATCGTGCGCCGGGTCGCGGAGCGGCTGGAGTCGCTCGCCGAGCGCTGCGGCGTACCGTTGCGGGTCGACGCTCCGCAGGGCGGCGCGATCGCCGAGGTCGACCCCCGGCGCGTCGAGCGGGTGCTGCGCAACCTGCTCGGCAACGCGATCGAGCACGGCGAGGGCAAGCCGGTGGTGGTGACCCTGGCCATGGACGACGCCGCCGTGGCGATGACCGTGCGCGACCACGGGGTCGGGCTCAAGACCGGCGAGGAGAAGCTCGTGTTCAACCGCTTCTGGCGGGCCGACCCGTCCCGGGCGCGGCAGACCGGCGGCACCGGCCTCGGGCTGTCGATCAGCCTGGAGGACGCCCGGCTGCACGGCGGCTGGCTGGAGGCGTGGGGCGCGCCCGGCAAGGGCGCCCAGTTCCGCCTGACGCTGCCGGTGCGCTCCGGCGACCGGCTCGTCTCCTCACCGCTGCGCCTGGTGCCCGACGACGCCCGCGCCGACGAGGCCGCGCTGATCGGGGAGACACCGTGACCCGGCTCCGCGGTCTGACCGCCGGGCTGGCCGTGGTCGCGTTGCTGCTCGGCGGGTGCGGGCTGCCCGACCGCAGCGACCCGAAATACGTCGGCCCCGCGGTCAACCCCAGCCGCGCCCAGGCCCGGGCGCTGGAAGCACCGAAGCCGATCGACGCCGCCACCATGTTCGACCTGGTCGGGCTGTATCTGAAGACCTCCGTCGGCGGCAATGTCACCAATCCCGACCAGCCCGAGGCGGTGACGGAGACCCAGGCGCGGATGAAGACCTTCATGACCCCGCAGGCCGCGGAGGCATGGAAGCCGCAGCTGCCCCTGCTCGTGGTCCGGGTCAACTCCATCAGCTACAAGGACGGCAACTCCGGCACCAACACCGTCCTGGCCAGCTTCACCAAGGTCGGCCAGCTCGACCGGGACGGCCAGCTCATTCCGGTGGTCAACGACCCGAGCCAGACCTTCGGGTTCGATTTCGTCGGCGAGCTGGTCGGCGGGAAGCTGCGGCTGTCCAGCGTGCCTGGCAACATGCTGTTGAGCATGGCCGGCCTCGACGAGCTGTACGAGCAGCGGCCCATCTATTTCTGGGAGACGGGGGTCGAGGCGCCGAAGCTGGTGCCCGACCTGCGCTACATGCCGAAGGTGCTGCCGCCGTCGAAACAGGTCGCCGAGGTCGTGCAGTGGCTCGTCGACGGGCCGTCGAAGTGGCTGGGCGAGGTCGTGGAGAAGCTGCCGTCCGACATCGAGACGAAGGACGGCCCGACGCTGCGGGACGACGACAGTGTCGTGGTCAACCTCAGCTCGAAGGCGCGCGGCAAGAACCCCGACGACCTGCGCAAGCTGGCGAGCCAGATCCGCTGGTCGCTCGCCGGGCATCCGGAGGTCACGCTGACCTACGAGAACGCCAAGGACACCACGAACGACTCCGGCGGCTACGTGAGCGACAACGCCGCCGTCGTGGCGGAGTCCGTCGACCAGGTGAAGTTCGCGGTTCTCGAGGGGGCGGTCCGCCAGTTCGACTCCCCGGCCGACCCGCCCGTGCTGTTCGGCCAGAGCGAGGCGAACAAGGACGTCGTGTCCGCGACCATCAACCGGTCCCGGACGAGGGCGGCGCTGGTCCGCAAGGTCGGCACCGGCGCCGCCGCCAGGCAGCAGCTCGTCGTCAACGCCGGCGCGTCGGAGCCGAAATACGTCGACAGCACGGTCCCGCACAGCGCCGCGCTGAGCCGCCCGGCCTGGATCAGCCGGCCCGTGCAGCGGTTCCTGGTCGCCGACGGCCTCCACCTGTGGGCGGTCACCCCGCCCGGCACCGCCGGCGAGCCGGCCCAGGCCGCGATCGTGCGCGGCCCCAACGACAGCGAGCTCACCAATGTCTCGGCCTTCGCGGTGTCGCCCGACGGGCGGCGGATCGCGTTGATCGTCGACGGCCGCGCCATGATCGCGGCACTGAAGATCGACAACGGCAAGCTGAGCCTCGGCGTGCAGCACGTGGTGCCCACCTCGCTCGGCGACAGCCGGGCCATCGGGTGGGTCACGGAGACCACGCTCGCGATCGGCGGCAAGCCGCACGTCGACAACGACGCCCCCGCCTCCGGCTACTCCCTGGTCTGGACCAGCATCGACGGCACCGGCGAGAAGCCGCTGCCGCGGCGCGCGCCGGACACCACCAGCGCCCTCACCGTCACCGAGCTCTCGACGCGGGTCAACGACCCGACCAAGACCCTGGAGCAGCTGCTGATCCTGTTCGAGGCCAACCAGCGCAGCTGGGTGGTTTACAACGACAACGTCAACCTGATCAAGCAGACCGAGCCCGGCCCGACACCCACGACGTCGGCGACGCAACAGCCGGAGAAGCTCCCGCTGTCGCCGTTCTACGCGGACTGACGACCCGTGCTGCTCGCCGACCTGCTCGACCTGGTGCTGCCCGCGACCTGCGCCGGCTGCGACGAACCGGCGACCGGGGTGCTCTGCGCGCCGTGCCGCGAGGCCCTGGCCGCCGCCCTGCCGGGGCGCACCCGGCCGGTGCCCGAGCCGCCCGGGCTGCCACCCGTGTTCGCCCTTGCCGCGTATGCCGGCTCGGTGCGGCGGATGCTCATCCAGTACAAGGAGCGCAACCGGCACGAGCTGACGCCGGTGCTGGGCGGGCTGCTCGCGAGGGTCGTCGCGGCGTCCGTGCCGCCCGGGCCGATCACGTTGGTGCCGGTGCCGGCCACGTCCGCGGCGGCCCGCCGGCGCTTCGGCGACCACATCGACCGGCTCGCGGCCGATGCGGCCTCGACGCTGCGGAGAAGGGGCGTCGAGGTGGACGTGGCCGGGCTGCTGCGGGCGCTGCCGAAGCGGGAGGACTCCGTCGAGCTGTCGGCCGCCGGGCGGGCCGCCACCGCCCGGGAGGCGTTCGCGGTGCGCGGCCGGCGGCCCGCGGTGCGCGGCACCGTGGTCCTCGTCGACGACATCATCACCACCGGGTCGACCCTCGCGGCGTCGGCCGCTCGCCTCGCCGCCGCCGGGGTCCGCGTCGACCGGATCGCCGTTCTGGCCGCTACGCAGCGTGCCGTGTAGCTCACGACCTTCGTGCCGTTTTGAGCGGAACGTTACTTCCTGCGCCACTCGGGGTAATCCACGAGGAGGGTTTCAGGAGTTGATCGGAGACTTCTTGTGAACCGGGGGTGACTAGCGGCTGTCCTCGGTTTAACGTCGAGAGACGACCTCACCGGCGTTCGCGAGCGCCGGTTCGGAAGGGAGGACCCTGCCCCATCCGTTTCGGTCGCGTGCCGTGTGGGCCTCAAGCCTCTGGGAGGCGCGATCCGGCCGAGCAGTCCGGACAACAAAACCCGAACCCAAACCCAAACCCGTTCCTTTGTGATACCCGTGGGGGAGGCCAGGAGTGGACATCGTCGTCAAGGGCCGCAACGTCGAGGTGCCCGAACATTATCGGCAGCACGTCGCGGACAAGCTGCAGAAGGTCGAGCGATACGACCACAAGCTCATCCGCGTCGACGTCGAGTTGTTTCACGAGCGCAATCCGCGCCAATCCGATCACTGCCAGCGAGTCGAGATCACGTGCGTGTCCCGCGGACCGGTGATCCGGGCGGAGGCCTGCGCCGCCGACTTCTACAGCGCGCTGGACGCCGCCATCGCCAAGCTGGACAGCAGGCTGAGCCGGGCCGCCGACCGCCGGCGCGTCCATCGGGGCCGGCACGCGCCGGTCTCCGTCGCCGCGGCGACCGCGTCGCTGGCGTTCACCCAGCCCGAGCGGGCCAGTGTCGCCACGCTCGCCGACGTCGAGTCCTTCGAGCTGGTCGAGGAGCAGAACGACCAGCCGTGGCACATCGTCCGGGAGAAGGAACACCCCGGCGAGCCGATGACCGTGGACGACGCGCTGTTCCACATGGAGCTGCTCGGCCACGACTTCTACCTGTTCAACGACAAGGAGTCGGGCCGACCGAGCGTGGTCTACCGCCGCAAGGCGTATGACTACGGGGTCATGAGCCTCGGCGCGTGAACTGAGATGGCGGGCCGGGGTCACCGGCCCGCCCCTGCTCTCTAGAGGTCGCGGGCCAGGACCGCGGTGTCGGGGTAGTCGGCGAACACGCCGTCCAGCCCGGCCGCGAGGAAGGTCCTGATCTCGCCGATCACGTCGCCCCATGCGTTGGGGTCGGTGCCCTTGCGCAGGTTGAGCGGCAGGAACTGGTTCTCGTTGCGGAACGTCCAGGAGTGCACCTTCAGCCCGCGCGCGTGGGCGTCGGCGATCAGCGGGGTCGGCGCGAGCAGGTTGCCGGCCGCGTCCCGCGCGATGACCAGGTTCTTCGTCGCGCCGACGCCGTTGGTGAAGGTCTTCAGCCAGTCCAGCCCGGCGGGCTTCGCAAGGTCCGCCCAGGTGCGCGGGTCGCCGGTGCTGCGGAAGTCGAACGGCGAGCCGGCCGCGTCGAGCAGCACGACCGACGGGGTGTCGACCAGGCCGCGCAGCTTCTTGATGCTGGTCGGCTCGAACGACTGCAGGAAGACGTGCGCGTCGCGCCCGGCGAGGCCGTTGCGCTTGAGCACCCGCGCCAGCAGCGGCTCCAGCGCGAGGCCGATCGACGTGAAGTACGTCGGGTGCTTCGTCTCCGGGTAGACGCCGATCTTGCGGCCGGCGGTGCGCTCGGAGGAGCGGGCGAGGTCGATGACCTCCTGCAGCGTCGGGATCTGGAAGAGCCCGTCGTAGATCGTGTTGTGCGTGCGGACCGCGGGCAGCCGCTCGACCGCGCGCAGCGTCTTGAGCTCCGCGAGCGTGAAGTCCTCGGTGAACCAGCCGGTGACGCTGACCCCGTCGATGGTCTTCGTGGTCCTGCGGGCCGCGAACTGCGGCTTCGACGACACGTCGGTGGTGCCCGAGATCTCGTTCTCGTGGCGGGCGACCAGCTGGCCGTCCTTGGTGGGGACGAGGTCCGGCTCGATGAAGTCCGCGCCCATGGCGATCGCCAGGCGGTACGCGGCCAGGGTGTGCTCGGGCCGGTGGCCGCTCGCCCCGCGGTGCCCGATGACGAGCGGGCGGGACTGGTGCGGCGGCTTGGTGGTGTGGGCGGCCGCGGGGCTGACGAGGGTCTGTGGGAGGACCGCGGCCCCGGCGGCCACGCCCATGCCGGAGATCACTGCACGACGACGCATGCCCTGACTGTCGCGGTCGCACGGCAACGTCGGATGACGCCTAGGTGGCCGCCGGGCGCAACTTGGCGAACTGGAGGTTGTCGATCCGGGTGCCGTCCGGCCCGGGCAGCCGGCTGCGCTGCAGGCCCTCGCGGTGGTAGCCGGCGGCCTCCAGGACCCGCTGCGACGCGATGTTGTCGGTCGCGGTGCCGGCGATCATCCTCGCCATCCCGATCTCGAAGCCCCAGTCGGTGACGAGCCGCGCCGCGCGGGCCGCGTGGCCCTTGCCGCGGGCCCCGGGCGCGAGGCTGTAGCCGATCATGGCCTCGCGCAGGAGCGGCTCGGAGTGGTACAGCGCGATCTCGCCGAGGTAGGTGCCGTCGGCGGCGTCGCGGATCGTCATCTCCGCCCGCAGCCCGGCGATCCATTTCGACACCGACTCGGCGCACTGGCGGGTCACGACGGCCGGGTCAATCGGGGTGCCGACGACCGACCTGCCGCTGACGTCCGGGTGGCTGCGCAGCTCGTACGTGCTGGGCCCGTCGTCCTCCGTGAGGGCGCGCAGCGTGATCACGCCGTCGGTCAGCTCGCCGCCCGCCAGGTCCGGCAGCGCCCGGGCGCTGCGCCCCGGCGGGTCGCCGGCGGTCCGGGCCCACACGACCATGTCCGCCCAGGTGCCGTCGGCGGTGCGGGCCGAGCCCCGGGCGATGCCTTCGCGGGTGTAGCCGCCGGCCACGGCGACCCGCTGGCTCGCACCGTTGGTCAGCGCCGTCACCAGGTACACCCGCCGCAGCCCCTGCTCGAACAGCCTGCCGCTGAACTGCTCCAGCGCCGCCGAGGCGACCCCCTGGCGGCGGGCCCACGGCGCGACCCAGTAGCCGACCTCGGCGATGCCGTCGCCGCGCGGGGTCGATCCGATCGCGCCGAGCACCCGGTCCGTTTCCGCGTCGACGATCGCGGGGTCCCCGGGTTTGTTCCGGAAGAACGCCAGGGCGTCGTCGCGGGTGTACGGCTGAGGCAGGAACGGCAGGTAGCGGGCGATGACGGGGTCGGCGCACGCCTCGGCGACGGCGTCCGCGTCGTCGTCGCGCCACGGCCTGAGCGTGGCCGTCATTTCAGGTCCTGCCTGAGCAGCGTCGCCACCCAGCCGTCCAGGCGCATGCCGCGTTGCTCGCAGCTGTCCCGCTGCACGCCTTCGACCACGAAGCCCACCTTCTCCGCGACTCTCCTCGATCCGATGTTGCCGACGTGCGCGCGCCAGACGATCCGGCCCAGGCCGAGCCGGTCGAACCCGAAGCCGCAGATCGCGCGCGCCGCCTCGGTCATGAAGCCCTTGCCCCGGATCCACGGCGCCGAGGAGAAGCCCAGCTCCGCGGTGACCGGGTCGGCCGGGTTGATCCGCAGGTCGATGGTGCCGGCGAAGCGGTCGTCGGGGTCCGCGAGCACGAACCCGACGCCCGTGCCGTGCAGCCAGCCGTTCGGGTACCGGTGCTGGATGAAGTCCAGGCCCTGCTCCGGGCCGTAGTCCAGCGGGACCGACGTCCACTGGACGGTCTCCGGGTCGCGGAACGTCTCCACCAGGTCGTCCAGGTCGCTGTCGCGGGCCAGCCGCAGCGTGCCGGGCCCGGCCGGCAGACGGGTCGGGGGGCTGCAGAACGTGTGGGCGCGCAGCGCGCCGGGCCCGCCGGTGCCGACCCACGGCGGGGCGGTGTCGCAGACCTCGCCGGGCAGCATCACGCCGTGCCAGCCGTCGACGAACCCGCCCTCCTTCGCCGGTAGCAGCGCCCGGACCACGCCGTCGAACGTGAAGCCGATCCGCTCCGCGGTGAGCTTCGACGCGTGGTTGCCGACCTCCGCGCGCCAGACCAGCTTCGTCAGTCCCAGCACCTCGAACGCCCAGTGCGCGACGGCCCGCCCGGCCCGCTCGGCGACCCGCCGGCCGCGCGCCCAGGGCGCCACCCAGGTGCCGAGCTCGGCGTGCCTGTTGCGCAGGTCGAGGGTGACGAGACCGGCGGAGGCGAGCAGTTCACCCGTGCGGGCGTCGAACACCCCCAGCGGCGCGGACGTCTGCGCGGCCCAGGCGGCCCGTGACATCTCCCGCACGTAGGCGACCGCCTGCTCGCGCAGGTAGGGCACGGGGACCATGGTCCAACGCTGGATCAGGGGATCCTGGCAGGCGCGGAAGACGTCTTCGGCGTCGTCCTCCTGCCAGGCGCGCAGGACGAGCCCGTCGCCGGTGGTCAGTTCGATCGGCTCCATGTCCGCCGATCCTGCCCCAAATGTGTCTGCTGTCGGCGGATATTCTTCGCACCGTCGTGCTTTTTATGCCTATTTGTCCGTTAGTGTCCGTAGAGTGGGTGGGCGGGGGCGGCAGTTTGGGCGGAAGGCCGCCTACGATGGGTCGCAGACGTTTAAGGGAGCGCTGACCCGTGTCGATTTTCGAGAAGATCCTCCGCGCCGGCGAAGGTCGCCAGGTGCGGCGGTTGAAGGCCGTTGCCGATGCCGTCAACTCGCTGGAAGAGGAGTACACCGACCTCTCCGACGAGGAGCTGGCCGACATGACGAACCAGTTCAAGGAGCGGCTCGCCGACGGTCAGACGCTGGACGACATCCTGCCCGAGGCGTTCGCGGTGGCCCGCGAGGCGGCCTCCCGGGTGCTCGGTCAGCGTCACTACGACGTGCAGGTCATGGGTGGTGCCGCCCTGCACTACGGCAACATCGCCGAGATGAAGACCGGTGAGGGCAAGACGCTCACCTGTGTGCTCCCCGCCTATCTCAACGCGCTCTCCGGCAAGGGCGTGCACGTCATCACCACCAACGACTACCTCGCCCAGCGTGACGCCGAGTGGATGGGCCGTGTGCACCAGTTCCTCGGCCTCACCGTCGGCACGGTGCTGCCCAACCAGCCGTCCTCGGCGCACCGCACCGCGTATGACTGCGACATCACGTATGGCACCAACAACGAGTTCGGCTTCGACTACCTGCGCGACAACATGGCGTGGTCGCGCGACGAGCTCGTCCAGCGGGGCCACAACTTCGCGATCGTCGACGAGGTCGACTCGATCCTCATCGACGAGGCCCGCACCCCGCTGATCATCGCGGGCCCCGCCGAGCAGTCCGCGCGGTGGTATCAGGAGTTCTCCCGCGTCGTCGGCCGCATGAAGCGCGGCAAGGACGGCGAGGGTGACTACGAGGTCGACGAGTCCAAGCGCACGATCTCCGTCACCGAGCGCGGCGTCGGCAAGGTCGAGGACCAGCTCGGCATCGACAACCTCTACGAGTCGGTCAACACCCCGCTGGTCGGCTACCTGAACAACGCCATCAAGGCCAAGGAGCTCTACAAGCTCGACAAGGACTACGTCGTCAACGACGGCGAGGTCCTCATCGTCGACGAGTTCACCGGCCGCATCCTGCACGGCCGCCGCTACAACGAGGGCATGCACCAGGCCATCGAGGCCAAAGAGGGCGTGGAGATCAAGCAGGAGAACCAGACCCTCGCGTCGATCACCCTGCAGAACTTCTTCCGCCTGTATTCCAAGCTGTCGGGCATGACGGGCACCGCCCAGACCGAGGCCGCCGAGTTCAACAAGGTCTACGGTGTCGGCGTCATCTCCATCCCGACGCACCGCTCCATGGTCCGCGTCGACCACCCCGATGTGATCTACAAGTCGGAGAAGGCGAAGTACAACGCCGTCGTCGACGACATCGTCGAGCGGCACGCCCTCGGCCAGCCCATCCTCGTCGGCACCGTCTCCGTCGAGAAGTCCGAGCTGCTGTCGCAGCTGCTGCGCAAGCGGGGCGTCGCGCACGCTGTCCTCAACGCGAAGTTCCACGCCAAAGAGGCCGAGATCATCGCGCAGGCCGGCCGCAAGGGCGCCGTCACCGTCGCCACCAACATGGCCGGCCGCGGCACCGACATCCTCCTCGGCGGCAACGCGGAATACCTCGCCGCCGCCGAGCTGCGCCAGCGTGGCCTGTCGGAAGAGGAAGGCCTCGACGAATACACGGCGGCGTTCGAGGACGCCCTGCCCCGCTGGGAGAAGCTCGTCGAGGACGAGTCCGACGAGGTCACCGACGTCGGCGGGCTGTATGTGCTGGGCACCGAGCGGCACGAGTCCCGGCGCATCGACAACCAGCTCCGCGGCCGCTCCGGCCGTCAGGGCGACCCGGGCGAGTCCCGGTTCTACCTGTCGCTGCAGGACGAGCTGATGCGCCGCTTCCGGGCCAGCGCCGTCGAGGCCGTCATGGACCGCTTCAACATCCCGGAGGACGTGCCCATCGAGTCCAAGATGGTCACCCGCCAGATCAAGAGCGCCCAGACCCAGATCGAGGCGCAGAACGCCGAGATCCGCAAGAACGTCCTCAAGTACGACGAGGTCCTCAACAAGCAGCGCAAGGTCATCTACGCCGAGCGCAAGCGCGTCCTGGACGGCGAGGACCTCAGCGAACAGGTCCGCAACATGATCGACGGGGTCGTCGGCGACTACGTCACCGCCGCCACCTCCCTCGGCGAGACCGCGGAGGACTGGGACCTCGAGCAGCTGTGGACCAACCTCAAGCAGCTCTACCCGGTCGGCGTCACCATCGAGGACCTCGAGGAGGAAGCCGGCGGCTCCCTGGACCCCGAGTTCCTCAAGAACCAGCTCATCGACGACGCCCACGCCGCCTACGACCGCCGCGAGGAGGAGCTCGGCGCCGAGGCCGTCCGCGAGCTGGAGCGCCAGGTCCTGCTCAACGTCATCGACCGCAAGTGGCGCGAGCACCTCTACGAGATGGACTACCTGCAGGAAGGCATCACGCTGCGGGCCTATGCGCAACGCGACCCGGTGGTCGAGTATCAGCGCGAGGGCTTCGACATGTTCCAGCAGATGCAGGAAGGCATCAAGGAAGAGGCCGTCGGCTTCCTCTTCAACCTGGAGGTCCAGGTCGAGGAGGCTCCCGCACCGACGCTGGACGTCGCCTCCGCCGCCGCGACCGGCGCCAACGTCCCGCTGCCCGAGCCGCACGTCGAGATCCGCGCCAAGGGTCTCGGCGGCAACCGGGCGCCGCGCGCGCTGCAGTACTCCGCCCCGACCATCGACGGCGAGGCGGGCGTCCACATCGAGCAGCAGGAGGAAGCCCCCGCCCTCGGCCTCGGCGGCGCCGCCCGCAGCGCTCCGCCGTCCCCGGCCACCGGCGGCGTGCGCCGCTCCGGCCCGCCGGCCCCCTCCCGCAAGCCCTCCCCGGGCCAGGCCGTCGCCAGCAACGGCCCGTCCCGCAACGCCCCTTGCCCGTGCGGCTCAGGCAAGAAGTACAAGCGCTGCCACGGAGCCCCTGGCGGCGCCTGACAGTCCTTCCTACGAACGCCCGCCGCTCTGGCCTTTGCACCTCGAGCGGCGGGCGTTCGCCATTTCCTCGCTGTCGAACGTTGCCGGGCGTCAGGACGAGCGCCGGCCCGATCGACGCAGCGCCGCTGGGTTTCGCTGTCCTCCGTGCTCCTCATCTCGATCTGGACCGGCCGCTATCCCTCCAGGCGGTCGACGCAGATCCAGCGTCGGCTGCAGGGTGAAGCTCACCGCGCGTTGGGCCGGCCGAGCCGGTCGAGGTTGCGCGCCAGACATTCGGATGGCACTGACTGCCGGGCGCGACCGGGAGATCCGCCGTCGTGTGGGGCCGGTGACCGGCATCGCCGCCCGGAGCGGCCGACCATCTGCGCCGGCCAGCCCACGCGTCACGGGCCAGAGCACGGCACACGCGGGAAGTGGGAGCCGGTGAGGCCCGGTGCGCCCGCCGTCCCACTGGACAGAGGACGCACCGGGGGTTCTGGGCAGTGGGAGCCGTGGTGCTGGTCCCGCTGGTGGGAGCTGATGAGACCTGGTGCGCCCGCCGTCCCGCCGGACAGAGGGCGCACCGGGGGTTTTGGGCAGTGGGAGCACTGGTGCGGGTCTCACTGGTGGGAGCTGATGAGGCCCGGTGCGCCCGCCGTCCCGCCGGACAGAGGGCGCACCGGGGGTTGGGCAGCGGGAGCTCTGGTGCGGGTCCCGCCGGCCGGTCGGACCCGTCCTGCCCCGTGACGGGACGGGTTGCTGGTGGGGCCGGTGCCGCCCGCCGCCCTCCCTCGGTGGGCGGCACCGGGGCTTCAGACCACCTGGACCAGGGTGCACTGCCAGGTGGGTTGGCCGGGGGTCCGGCGGGCGGAGCGTTCCAGGCGGACGGCCATCGCCCAGACGGCGGGGCCCTGTTCGAGGATGGCGACGAGTTCGGCGATGCCGGGCAGGGGCTCGGTGACCAGCATGCGGCGCACGCGAACCAGGTTGCCTTGGCGGGCGGCGTGGGACGGGGGCATGCGGACCCGGACGGTGCGGCGGATCAGCTGGTCGGTGACGGCGCCACAGTGTTTCGGGTGGGTCATCTGGCGGAGGTGGGCGGCGGGGCGGTAGCCGTTGAGGATCTCGACGCACATGCCGACGAACCGTTGGGCGGCCGCGGCCGGCGGTGGCAGCGTGGGTGCGGCGGCCGGTGGGGGTGTGCGGGCCGGCCTCGCGGGGGCGGGTGCCACGCCGGGGAACGCCAGCCAGTCGCCCGGCAGGAAGTCCATGCCGGCCGGGGGCTGGGTGGGGCGCCGGACCTGGGTCTCCTCGCACGGCGGGTCCAGCGGTGGCGCCGGTCGCGCCACGACGGCCGGGCCGGTGAGCCGCGACCTCGCCTCGACGCCTGCCGCGGCTTTGACGATGCCGGCCGTGCCCGTGGTGGCGGTGTCCACAGTGGCGGTGTCCACAGTCCCGGTGCGCGTCGCCGCGGCGCGGGTGGTGGCGGAGCGTGCCGCGGCAGTGCGTCCCTTGGCGGTGCGGGTGCCGCGTGTGGCCGCACCAACGTCGGCAGTCGCATTGGCAGCGGCAGCTCGGGTGGCGGGGCGGGTGGTGGCGTTACGAACGATGGCGGTGCCTGCCGTGGTGACGCCCACGGCGGTGGCCGGAGCGATGGAACCCGCGGCGGTGGCCGGAGTGACGGTGCCCGCGGGGGTCGCCGGAGTGACGGAGCTCGCGGCAGGGGTGGGAGTGGCGGCGTCCGCGGTCGCGGTGGCGGGAATGGTGCTGCCCTCGGATGTGGCAGTGGTCGTGGTCGCGGCGTTGCTGCCGGGACCCGCGGCGGGGCGGGGTGGAGTAGGTCTGGTGGTGGGATGACGACGGCGCGGGCGAGCCGGAGTCGTGGTGGGCGCCATGACTGATCCCCCGATCCTTGCGTTTGCCTACGTTTGCCTCCTCCGTTCTAAGACTCGCTCAGAGCTGAGTCAAGGCAAACGTAAGCAAACGCAAGATCAACTAGACCGGAAAGAGATGATAAAAGCGGTAAAACAGACTCCGTCGCTTTACGCGAACCCGCCGTCCGCGGAGTCGTCGTCCGAGCGGTCGACCAAGGGGTTGATGCGGACCCACTCGGCGGTCTCGGCGTACTTGCGCTCGATGTATTCCTCCAGCTTGGACCGCTCGATCCGCCACTGGCCCCGCCCACCGACCTTGATCGCGGGGAGTTCGCCGCTGCGGACCATGTGGTAGACCTGCGAGGTCGACACGTTCAACTGCTCGGCGACGTCGGCCATGAGCAGGAATCGCGGCTCCATCGCCTCAGTTTGCCACCGTTCGCCCCCGACAGGCTGCGACGGTCCCGAAAGAAGGAGACACGCGGGGCGTTTCCGTGTCAAAAGCCGGAGCAAGGGTGTAGGACAGGTGTCGTGACGAGTGACCTCACCCGCGTGTACCTGCCCGCGACCCTGGCCCAGCTGGCCGTCCTGCGGGAGAGCGGCGAGCTGCCCCCGCCGGCCGAGGCGCACGCCGTCACGCCGGCCCTGCGGGAGTGGTATGCGGAAGGCGACGAGGAGGAGCTCGAATACGTCGCGTTCACCCGCGCCGCGCAGAGCGCCCTGCGACTGTTGCGACACGACCCGAAGGCGCCCCGGAGAAGGGTCGTGCTCTGCGTGGACCTTCCGGGGAGCACGCTGAAGATGGCCGGCCTGGACCTCGGCTCGAGCCAGGTCGAGGTGTCGGGCAAGGTGCCGCTGCGGGCGGTCGCGGCGATCCACGTCGACGGCGGCGACGCCGAGGCTGAGGTGTCAGCCGCGGCGGACGTCGTGGAGGAGGCGGCGGCGGGCGACCCGGATGCCCAGTTCACCGTCGACGGCGCCGAGGATCACGAGCTGGAGTGGTTCGACCCGTCGGAACTGGACCAACTCGTAGGCTAAGGCCGGCGCATGGTCCGGCCGACCAGGATCATCGCGACGAAGGCGCCGGCGAAGAGCACGATCATGCCGTGGTTGACCTGCTCCGGCAGCCGGCTGTAGATGATCTGCGCGTCGAAGGAGCTGTAGTCCTCGACGATCGCCGTGAGCGGCAGCCGGCCGAGCCAGCCCAGCAGCGTCGCCACGAGGGTGAGGACGCCCGCGGCGGCGCCGGCCGCCGGGTACACGGGCCACGGCAGGGCGAGACCGGTGCGCCGCAGGAACAGGAACGCCACCACGCCGGCCAGGACGCCGCTCAGGACGGACGTGGTCAGCTGCAGGCGCGAGGCCGCCTCGGCCATCGTGCCGACGGTCTCCTGGTTGCCGAAGAGGTCGACGAGGTCGTTCTGGAAGTAGGCGGCGACCAGCCCGAGCGCGGTCGCGGCCACCCCGCCGGCGATCCCGGCGATGACCGCCTCCAGGAAGCGGATCGCCGCCGCCGCGCCACCGAGGGCGCCCGTCACCGCGACCACCGCGGCCACGTACGGGACGGCCGGGCCATGGTGGTACGCCACCAGCATCCCGCCCATCGAGAGCAGGCCGACGGCCAGTCCGGCGGCGGCGCCGGACAGCAGGGGGCGCCATGGCAGCATCCCCACGGCGACGACTCCGGCGGCGGCGCCGGCCAGGATCGTCGCGAGCAGGACGCTCGGCAGCACCAGCGCGGCCAGGGTGGTGACGAGGAAGTCGCTCGCCGCGTTGGCGACCACGCTGTACGTCGACCAGAGCGTCAACGCGAGCAGCGCGAGCGCGACGACGACGACCGTGTACGGCCGGCGGTCCAAAGAAGAGGAGACGACCCGGTTTGCCACGAGCAGCAGCGTACGCGGCAGCGACCCTAATGACCGTTCAGGGACCCGTGGGAGGATGGAGAGGATCCCGCCAACGATGATGTGGAGTGCCGTGATGGATGGCTTGTTCGCCGTGCCCGACCCGACCAACGAGCCGATCCGCGGCTATGCGCCCGGGTCGGCGGAGCGGGAGAGCCTGCAGCGCCGGCTGGCCGAGCTGGCCGGTGAGCGGTTCGAGCTGACGATGACGATCGACGGCAGGCAGCGGATGGCCGCCGGCGACCCGATCGACGTGGTGCAGCCGCACAATCACCGGCACGTGCTGGGGGTCACGCACAACGCGACCACGAAGGACGCCGCCGACGCCGTCGACGCGGCGAAGCGGGCCGCGCCGGCGTGGCGCGACCTGCCGTTCAGCGAGCGGGCCGCCGTGTTCCTGCGCGCCGCCGACCTGCTCGCCGGGCCGTGGCGGGACACGCTCAACGCGGCGACCATGCTCGGGCAGAGCAAGACCGCCATCCAGGCCGAGATCGACGCGGCCTGCGAGCTGATCGACTTCCTGCGGTTCAACGTCCATTTCGCCCAGCAGATCCTGGCGGAGCAGCCGAAGTCGTCGCCCGGCGTGTGGAACAGGTTCGACCACCGGCCCCTGGAGGGCTTCGTCTACGCGATCACCCCGTTCAACTTCACCGCGATCGCCGGCAACCTGCCGTCCGCGCCCGCCCTGATGGGCAACACCGTGCTGTGGAAGCCGTCGCCGACACAGCAGCTGGCGGCGCACCTCACGATGCGGCTGTTCGAGGCGGCCGGCCTGCCCGCCGGCGTGATCAACCTGGTGACCGGCGACGGCCTGGCCACGTCCGAGGTCGCCCTGGCCGACCGCGACCTGGCGGGCATCCACTTCACCGGCTCGACCGCGGTGTTCCGCACGCTCAACCGGATCGTCGCGGAGCGGGAGTTCCGCTCCTACCCGCGCATCGTCGGCGAGACCGGCGGCAAGGACTTCGTGATCGCCCACCCGTCCGCCGACCCGGCCGCGCTGACGACGGCGCTGATCCGCGGCGCGTTCGAGTATCAGGGTCAGAAGTGCTCGGCCGCGTCCCGCGCCTACGTCCCGGCCAGCATCTGGGCGAAGATCAAGGAGCAGCTGACGGCAACCGCCGACGAGCTCACCTACGGCGATGTCACCGACTTCGGCAACTTCGGCGGCGCGGTGATCGACCGGCGGGCGTTCGACCGGCACGCGCAGGCCCTCGACCGGATCAAGAACTCGCCCTCATGCAGCGTCGTCGCCGGCGGCACGACCGACGACAGCGAGGGCTTCTTCGTCCGCCCGACCGTCGTGGAGGCCACCGACCCCACGCACGAGGTGTTCACCACCGAATACTTCGGGCCCATCCTCGGCGTGCACGTCTACCCCGACGCCGACTACGACGCGGTCGTCACCCAGGCGGAGTCGGTCGCGCCGTACGCGCTCACCGGCTCGATCTTCGCCACCGACCGCACGGCGATCGAGCGGGCGTCCCACGCGCTGCGCTTCGCCGCCGGCAACTTCTACGTCAACGACAAGCCCACCGGCGCGGTCGTCGGGCAGCAGCCCTTCGGCGGCGGGCGCGCGTCGGGCACCAACGACAAGGCCGGCTCCTGGCACAACCTGCTGCGGTGGACGTCGCCCCGCACGATCAAGGAGACGTTCGTGCCGCCGACCGACCACCGCTACCCCCACCAGGGCTAAACGCGGACGGGTGCGACCGCGACGATCTTGTCCAGGGTGAAGGCCCGGTCGTCGCGGCGCAGCCGGCACCACGCGTCGATGGTGCCGCCGGACAGGTGCGCGTTGTCGATGACCCGCTCGGAGGCGCGGCCCTGCGCGTCGACGTAGCGGATCCACACCGGCGAGCCGTCCTCGACCGCGGTCGCGAGCAGCCGGGCCTGTTCCGGGCGCAGCTGCGGCGCCTTCTGCCGGATCATCTCCAAGGGGTCGGGTCTGCGCTGCGATGGCACGAGCAGCCGCGCCGCCAGCTCCGAAGGATCCACGGTGGGCCGGACGGCGGGCCGCGCGTGGTCGACCCTGGCGCGGTGCAGCCGGACCGGCCCGGCACCGGCGTCGCGGGCCGGACGGTAACCGGCGGCGCGCAACGCGGCCAGGGTGTCGACCGGCGACAGTGCGGATCCGGCGACGGTCGGCGCGACCCGGTGCAGCTTCAGCGGCGCCAGCACCTCGGCGCCGACGATGTCGTCGAGCAGCGCCGTGTCCTCGCTGACGATCACGCTGCCGACGCCCCGCACGTGCAGCTCGTCCGCCGGCGGGGCAGGCAGCAGCCGCTGCGCGACCTCGGACAGGCTCCGGCCGTCGGCGAGCGCCCGGCCGATCGGGCTGAGCGCACCGGACGCGCACACACCGAGCAGGGTGGCCTCCGCGACGATGTCCCGCACCGCTGACCCGAGATCCTCCAGGGACCTCGTCGGCAGCGGCGCCGTCCACCGTACGAGCGGCGCCAACGACACCACGTCGGCGACGGCGGTGTCCGGGGGCAGCTCGTGCATCGCCCGGACGACGACCTGCCGCAGCGGCGCGCCGGACCACCATGCCTTCAGCAGCCTGGCGAGCCGGTCCGCGGGCGCCCGGCCGGCCCAGTCGTCATAGGACGCCGCCGGCACGAAACGCACCCCGTCCGCCCCGAGCAGCCGCGCGGCGACCGCGAGGTCCGTCAGCAGCGCCACCGTCGGCTCGGGCAGCCCCGTCGCGAAGGCCAGGCGGCGCTGCTCACGGACCGCGACCCCACCCGCACGCTGCCGGCTCAGCGGGCGCGCCGCCGCGGCGTCCACCAGCACCGGCAGCTGCTCGAGCAGCAGGGTCGCCGCCTGTACCGCGGCATCCCGCACCGCCGTCCGGTCGGCGGGCAGCAGTGTGGGCGCCGGCGGCACCGGCTTGAACGCCTCCTGCTCGACAGCGGCGGGCAGGTGCGCGGCGGTGAACAGCGCCGTGTCGTCCTCCGCCGGCCATACGAGGGCCCGCTGGAGCAGCACCTGCAGCGTCGCGTCGAGGGCCGGGTCGTCCGCGGCGACGCCGAGCCGGTCGGCGAGCTCCGGCAGCGGCACCGGACCACCCCCGGACATGGCCTCGAGGACCTGCACCGCAGGCAGCGGCAGCCGGGCGACCACCTCGTCGATCCCGGTCCTGGCGGACAGCCGCGCGGCCAGTTGCACCAGGTCCTCCGGCGGCGGCGCGCCGAGCGCGTCCGGACGGCGGCGCAGCACCGCGCCCAGCTCGTCCTCCGCCAACCGTCCCAGCCAGCTGACCAGTGCACCTCTCGTCACGAGTGGTGACCTTATAGGTTTGGGAGGTGACCAACCCATCGCCCGGCAACGCCGACGAGCTCTGGCAGGACGCGCATTTCGGGGAGCAGGGCGGCCGCCTCACGTACGGTGACTACCTGCAACTGTCCGGTCTGCTCGACGCACAGGTCCCCGAGTCGGATCCCGCCGCGCACGACGAGCTCCTCTTCATCACCATCCATCAGGTGTACGAGCTGTGGTTCAAGCTCATCCTCCACGAGCTCACCGACGCCCGGGACCGCCTGATGGTCGGCGAGACCTATCTGCCCCGCGTGCGCCTGGAGCGCTGCCTCGCCATCCAGCGGGTCCTGGTCGGACAGGTCGACGTGATCGACACGATGACCCCGCAGGACTTCCTGCGCTTCCGCAACAAGCTGTCCCCGGCGTCGGGGTTCCAGTCCGCGCAGTTCCGGGAGATCGAGTTCCTCTCCGGGATGAAGGATCCGACGTACCTGCAGCGCTTCCGCGGCCTGTCCGATCTTGAAACCTCCCGGCTGAACCGCCGGCTCGACGAGCCCAGCGTCTGGGAGGCGTTCCTGATCAGCCTGGAGAAGGCCGGCTTCGCCGTCGCGACCAAGGAGGACCGCATCGAGTCGCTGCTCACCATCTCCCGCGACCGGGAGCACCACGGCCGCTTCTGGGACCTCGCGGAGACGATGGTCGCCCACGACCAGGCGTGGTCGCTGTGGCGGGCCCGGCACGTCCTCATGGCCGAGCGCCAGATCGGCACCAAGGCCGGCACGGGCGGCAGCGCCGGCGGCGCCTACCTGCGGTCCCGGGTCGAGCTGCGCTTCTACCCGGAGCTGTGGGAGCTGCGCTCGCACATGTAGCGGCACTACTCCCTTCTTTGTGCCAACCGACCCACCCGGTCCGTCGCGGGGCATCGACGCGGGCCTACCGTCCTAGGTGATGGGGAGGGGTCCGCGATGAAAACGAAGACCTTGCTCGGCAACCGGTACCGGCTCGAGTCCGAGGTCGCCCGGGGTGCCATCGGCGCGGTCTGGCGGTCGTACGACGAGCAGACCGGCCAGTGGGTCGCGGTCAAGGTCATGCGCTCCGAGGCCGCCGAGGTGCCCGAGCTCGTCGACGGGTTCCTCGGCGAGGCCGAGCTGCTCGCCGGCCTGGACCACCCGTCGGTCATCCGGGTCCACAACCTGATCACCGGCAAGGGCCTGCTCGCCATCGCCATGGAGCTCGTCACCGGCCCTGACCTGCGCCGCCGGCTGCGCTCCGACGGGCCGCTGCCGCCCGCCGCCGCGGCCGAGGTCGTCGCGCAGGTCGCCGACGCGCTCGCCTACGTCCACGCCGCCGGCATCGTCCACGGCGACGTCAAGCCCGGCAACCTGCTCGTCCCGCTCGACGGCGGCCCGGTGCGCCTCGCCGACTTCGGCGTCGCCCGCCGCCTCGACCAACCGGCGGGCCCGACCCACGCCACGCCCGAGTACGTGGCGCCCGAGGTCGTCGCCGGTGGACTGCCCAGCCCCGCCTCCGACGTCTACGCGCTCGGTGTCGTGCTCTTCGAGCTGATCTGCGGTCGCAGCCCGTACCGTGGCGGATCCCCCAACGACGTCCTGCGCCGGCACGCCGACTGTGTGCCCGTGCCGCCGCCCGGGATGCCCGCGGCGCTGTGGCCGATCATCGAGGCCTGCATGGAGCTCGACCCGCGCATGCGCCCGGCGGCCGCGTCGATCGTGGGGCGGCTGCGGGTCGCGGAGGGCGCCCTCGACGGCTTCGAGCCGCTGCCGCGCCTGCCCGCCGAGGCGGTCACCTTCTGGGTCCGCTCCGCAGAGCAGACCGCGCCGATGTCCACGCCGGTCCGCCGCGTCGACTGGGTGCCGCTGCCGACCGCGCCGACCTCACCGGCCGCGGCGTCGGCGGCGCTGATGATGGCCGTGCCGATCAAGGACCTGCCGACGGAGCCCAACGGGCTGCCGCTCGCCGAGATGCCCACCCTGGCCCAGGGGCCCTTCGTCGTCCCAGCCGTTCCGGTCGTCCCAGCCGTTCCGGTCGCTCCGGCCGTTCCCGTCGCTCCTGCCGGGGCGGCGGAAGAGTCGCCGACCGAGGTCATCGTGCCTGCTGTGGAGCCGCCGACCGAGGTCATCGTGCCCGCCGTGGAGCCGCCGACCGCGGAGGTCGTCCTCGCCGAGCCGGTGAGCGGCGCGTCCGGTGGTGCTCTCGCCGCGCTGCAGCACGCGCTCGCCACGCCGGCCGCCACCTCCGCTCCGGCCGGGGCCGTCCTTCCGGCCGAGACCGCCGCTTCCGACGAGGTCACCGCTCCTGCCGGAGCTGTCCCTCCGGGCGAGGCTCCGGCTCCGGGCGAGGCTCCGGCTCCGGACGAGGTCGCTGCTGCGGCCCAGGCCGTCTCGGCCGAGGTTGCCGCTTCCGACGAGGTCACCGCTCTGGCCGAGGTCACCGCTTCGGACGAGGTCGTCGCCGTCGGTGAGGGAGTGGTGGCTCAGCAGGACCGTCCGGGTGAGGTGGAAGGCGACGGGCCCGCGCTGGTGACCGATGTGCCGCTCTGGGGCGGCGACCCGCCGGACGGGGACGCCGCGCCGGTCGTGGAGGAGGCCGCGGCACCCGCCCCGGACGCGTTCACGGTCGTGCTCACGCCTGGCATCCCGCAGCAGCGGGCCGAGACCCCCGGCGCCGTCCTGGCAGGGACCGATCCCGGCGGGGACGCCCGCGTGGCCGCCTCCGCCGCCGAGCCCACCCCGGCCCCGGCCGAGGAGAAGTCCACCGACGTCGTCGTGCACGCGGCGTGGCCCGTGCTGCCCGGGGCCGGCAACATCCCGGCGCCGATGGCCGCCGACCCGGTCTTCGCCGGACCCGCGGTGGTCGCCGACGCACCGGCCGACCCGTGGGACGCCGCCGAGGAGCCCCGGACCGAGGTGCTGGCTTCCGCCGTACCGACGCCGCCGCGGACTTCTGAGCAGACCCCTGAGCCGGCCGTCGCGCCCGACGTGCTGCCCTGGCTGCGCGCCTCCACGGACGAGCCGGGGGAGGAGGGTGCCGGCGACGGCGCGACCGGCCTGTCCGCCGACGCCCCGGCCCGGCGATCCGACCGGAAGGTCCTGGCACTGGTCGGCGGGGCCGTGCTGCTGCTCGTCCTGCTCGGCGTCGGCGTGGTGCTGATGGCCGGCGCGTCCGACGGTGGCAGGCCCACGCCGGTGAACGTGACCACGCCCGCCGGCGGGCCGAGCGCCGGACCGTCGCCTTCCACGGGTCCTTCGGCGGGTCCTTCCGAGGCGCCTTCGGGGGGAGCTTCCGGAGAGGCTTCCGAGGCGCCTCCGGTGGAGGGTTCCACCGCGCCGGGCGAGACCGGGAAACCGCCCACGAAGCGTCCGTCGACGGTGCCGTCGGCGACCCGGAGCCTTCCCGGTATCGGTGATCCGCTGCCGCCGTTCCCGACGATGCCGTCCTTTCCGCCGCCCCCGAAGTTTCCGTCCTAACTCGACAGTCGCGACGCGACAGTCGACAGTGGATTTGTCGAAATCCTGGACTGGGCCCGAGAAAGATGACAGCGTAGGGCGCATGGCGGAAAACGGAGTCAACGCGACCGCGGCGGCCCTGCTCGGTCTGCTGCACGAGGGGCCGATGACCGGCGGGCAGCTCATGGCCGCCGCGCAGCGACGCCTGGGCGCCTACTGGTCGATGACGCGAAGCCAGGTCTATCGCGAGCTCCCGGCGCTCGCCGCCGCCGGTTATGTCAAGCTCGGCAAGCCGGGCGCGCGGTCGAGTCAGCCCTATGCGATCACGCCGGCCGGGAAGCGCGCATTCACCCGCTGGCTGTCGGAGCCCGCCGGTCGTGAGGCGCTGCGCAATCCCGTCGCATTGCGTGTCGCGTTCGGCGTGCAGCAGACGGGCGCACAACTGCAGCAGGTCTATGCGCACGCCGCCGAATACCACAATGCGGCGCTGACCGAGGCGCGGGAAATGGCCAAAGAGGCGAAGAAGTCCGGCGACGAGTTCTTTGCCGCGTCGCTGGAGTTCGCCGTCGGATATCACAAGGCGGCCCTCGCCTGGCTCAAGGGCGCGCCCAGCAAATAGCCGGGCGGGCTTCGGCGTAGTCTTTGAGGGTGACCGCTCTCGACCACGCCGAATCGCTCAAGCACCTTGATGTCGTCCTGCGCAACATCGAGGCCGTCATCGACCTCAACCGGCTCCGCAAGGAGAAGGCCGAGCTCGAAGAGGCCGCCGCCGTGCCAAACCTGTGGGACGACCAGGTCGCCGCGCAGAAGGTCACGTCCCGTTTGTCCTATGTGCAGGGCGAGATCGGCAAGCTGGAGCGGCTGCGGGCCAAGCTCGACGACGCCGTGGTGCTGCTGGAGCTCTCCCAGGCCGAGGACGACGCCGGCTCGCTCGGCGAGGTCGCCGACGAGATCACCGCGCTGACGAAGTCGATCGAGGACCTCGAGGTCCGCACCCTCCTGTCGGGCGAGTATGACGCCCGCGAGGCCCTCATCACGATCCGCGCGGGCGCCGGCGGCGTCGACGCCGCGGACTTCGCCGACATGCTCCTGCGGATGTATCTGCGGTGGGCCGAGCGGCACGGCTACGCCACCGACGTCTACGACACCTCATACGCGGAGGAGGCCGGGATCAAGTCGGCCACGTTCGCTGTGAAGGCGCCGTATGCCTACGGGACGCTGTCCGTCGAGTCCGGCACGCACCGCCTGGTGCGGATCAGCCCGTTCGACAACCAGGGGCGCCGGCAGACGTCGTTCGCCGCGCTGGAGGTCGTGCCGGTGGTCGAGCAGACCGACGAGGTCGAGATCCCCGACGACGACCTGCGCGTCGATGTGTACCGTTCCAGCGGCCCCGGTGGTCAGGGCGTCAACACGACCGACTCCGCGGTGCGCCTGACCCACCTGCCCACCGGCATCGTGGTGTCGTGCCAGAACGAGCGCTCGCAGATCCAGAACAAGGCGACCGCGATGAACGTGCTGAAGGCCAAGCTCCTCGCCGTGAAGCGGGCCGAGGAGAAGGCGACCATGAATGAGCTGCGCGGCGACGTCCAGGGCTCCTGGGGCGACCAGATGCGGTCCTATGTCCTGCACCCGTACCAGATGGTGAAGGACCTCCGGACGGAGCACGAGACGGGCAACCCGTCCGCGGTCTTCGACGGCGACCTCGACGGCTTCATCGACGCCGGCATCCGGTGGCGGAAGCAGCGGGAGCTCAACCCCGCGTGACCCGTCCGGGAGTGCATGATCATCGCATTGGAGTGCGGCGATCACCTTCGGTGAACTTCAGGTGTGGGCCGTGAGTGAGGCGTACGTCACACTCGCGGCCGGAATCCAGCGCTGCCCTGCACTTCGGGTCAGCTCTTCGGGTTCGCATTTAGGGCAAACGCCGCGCGACGCACTTCGTGTACTTGGCGTGGATGTCACACCGCGTAGACTCACGTCCCGTGATTCGGCTTGACCACGTGACGAAGACGTATCCGAAGGCGTCCCGCCCCTCACTCGACGATGTTTCCGTCAACATCGAAAAGGGCGAGTTCGTCTTCTTCATCGGACCCTCCGGCTCAGGCAAGTCCACGATCATCAAGCTGCTGCTGCATGAGGTCACGCCCAACAAGGGCAAGGTCGTCGTCAACGAGCGCGACGTGACCTCGATGCGCTCGTGGCGCATCCCGGCGTTCCGCCGGCAGATCGGCTGCGTGTTCCAGGACTTCCGCCTCCTGCCCAACCGCACCGCGTATGAGAACGTCGCCTTCGCCCTCGAGGTCATCGGCAAGTCGAAGGGCGTCGCTCGCCGCGTCGTCCCCGAGGTGCTCGAGCTCGTCGGCCTGGGCGGCAAGGAGCACCGCTACCCCCACGAGCTGTCCGGTGGTGAGCAGCAGCGTGTCGCCGTGGCCCGCGCGTTCGTCAACCGGCCGCTGATCCTCCTCGCCGACGAGCCGACCGGAAACCTCGACCCGGACACGTCGATCGAGATCATGCGCCTGCTCGACCGGATCAACCGGACCGGGACCACGGTCGTCATGGTCACCCATGACTCCAACATCGTGAACCAGATGCGCCGGCGGGTCGTCGAGATCGAGAGCGGCCGGATCGTGCGGGACCAGCCGCGTGGTGTCTACGGCTGACACGTTCCGCCGTAGTCCACTCCTGACTTTGCCGGGTCCGCTGGGAAGGAACCCCACCCGATGCGCTTGAAGTACGTCCTGTCCGAGGTCCTGACCGGGCTCTGGCGAAACGTCACCATGACCATCGCGATGATCATCACGATGACGGTGTCGCTGACCATGCTCGGCGCGAGCCTCCTGCTGTTCTTCCAGGTCAACAAGATGGAGGACTTCTTCTACCAGCGGGTAGAGGTGTCCATCTTCCTGAGGGCCGACGTCACCGACGAGCAGCGCGCCAACATCGAAGGCGCACTCAAGGGCAGTGCTCTCGTCAAGGACGTGAAGCACGAGACCCAGGACCAGGCATGGGAGCGGTTCAAGACGCAGTTCCGTGACGCGCCCGACCTGGTGAACGCGACGAAGAAGGAGTCGCTGCCCGAGTCGTACCGCGTGAAGCTGAAGGACCCGACCAAGGTCAAGGACCTTCAGGACGAGATCCGGTCCCAGCAGGGCATCAGCGACATCGTCGACCAGCAGGAGCTGCTGAAGAAGGTCTTCGAGCTGCTCGGCGCCCTGCAGACCCTCGCGCTGACCGTCGCCATCATCCAGGGCGCCGCGGCGTTGCTCCTGGTGGCCAACACCATCCAGGTGGCCGCCTACAGCAAGCGCCGTGAGGTCGCGGTCATGAAGCTCGTCGGCGCGTCGAACTGGTTCATCCAGTTGCCCTTCGTCCTGGAGGCGGTCTTTGCCGGTCTGCTCGGCGCGCTGCTGGCGTTCGGCGGCTTGGTGGCGGCGAAGTTCTTCTTCATCGACGGGTCGCTCAAGGCCCTGGCCAATGTGCTGCTGCCGATCGACTGGGGCAGCATCTGGCTGATGCTGCCGGTCCTCGCCGGCGCCGGCGGCCTGGTCAGCGCGGTCACCGCCTGGGTCACCCTGCGGTTCTACGTGCGGGTCTGAGGTTCTTCGTTCGAAAGGGGGCGGGCCATCCGGTCCGCCCCCTTTCGTGTGTCCGCGCCACGCCACACCCTCCTGTTTCACCTGAAATCCGGACTTATGCGCCTTTAGCTGCGTACGGTAACCCTCAAGTGGTACTGGAGGGTTATGTGAACCGGATCAGGATCGTCTGCGCCATCGCCGCTGTCGTGCTGCTCGGCAGCGGCACGGCCGGGCACGCCGACGCCCGCGACGACAAGGCACGCATCGACCGCCAGATCCAGGAGACGCAGGCGACGCTCGAAGCCGCCACCGACAAGGCGCGGCAGGCCGCCGCCGACCATGCCGCCGCGACCGCCGCACTGCCCGGCGCGGAGGAGGCCCTCGAGGTCGCCAAGGGCCGGGTCATCGCCGCGGACGCCGCCGCCCGGCAGGCCCAGCGCGACCGTGACGCCGCGGACGCCGTGGTCGATGCCGCCGACACCGAGTACGACGGCGCCAAGGCCGATGTCGAGGAGGGCCGCGAGCACGTGTCCGCGTTCGTCGCGGCGGCGTACAAGGGCAGCGGCTTCGCCATGTTCAACTCGATCCTCGAGTCGGGCTCGCCGAACGACCTCGCGCTGCGCATCTCCTACCTCGACCGGGTCGCCGCCGAGAACCAGCGCGCACTCGACGAGCTGACCATCGCCAGGATGGCCGCCAAGCAGCGCTCCGACGTCGCCGAGCTGGCCCGCGACAAGGCCCGCCAGGCGGCCGAACAGACCCGTCAGGCGCTGCAGGACAGTATGGCCGCGCAGACGGGCGCCGAGCAGGCCGCCGCCGACGTCAAGATCCTGATCGACAAGAGCGCCCAGGCCGAGGCCGTCGCCAGCTCCGAGCGCACCGCCGTCCTCGCCCGCTACCAGCAGCTCAAGGTCGACAGCGACCGGGTCGCCGCGGAGCTGCGGGCCGCCGCGGCGGCGGAGGCTGCGGCCGCGGCGAAGGCGGCCAAGGCGGCCGGCAGGCCGAGCACCGGCGGCGCGCCGCTCACGACCGCGCTCCCGCCGAAGACCGGGGCCTTCTTCCTGATGCCCGTGCACGGCTGGAAGTCCAGCAACTACGGCATGCGCTTCGACCCGGTCTACAAGGTGTACCAGCTGCACGCCGGCATCGACGTCGCGGCCGGCGGCGGGCAGCCGATCCTCGCCGCCGCCGACGGCAAGGTGGTCCGGGCCGGCTGGGCGGGCGGCAACGGCAACTACACCTGCGTGTCCCACGGCCTCTATCAGGGCAAGGGGCTGGCCACCTGCTACGCGCACCAGTCGCAGATCCTCGTCCGCGTCGGGCAGGCTGTGCACCGCGGTGAGGTCATCGGCCGGGTCGGCACCACCGGCGCCTCGACCGGCTACCACCTGCACTTCGAGGTGCGCCTCAACGGCAGCCCCGTGCAGCCGCTGTCCTGGCTGCCCGGTTGCTTGTGCTAACCCGGTTGCTCAACGCGATACGCTGATACTCCTGTCAAGATTGCTGGAGGGGTCGATGCCGCGCGAAAAGGGACGCAAGGTCGTCGCGTCCAACCGGAAGGCGCGCCACGACTTCGAGATCCTCGAGACGCTCGAAGCCGGCATCGCGCTGACCGGCACCGAGGTCAAGTCGCTGCGGGCCGGCCGCTGCTCGCTCGTCGACGCCTTCGGGCAGATCTCCGACGGCGAGGTGTTCCTCCATGCGATGCACATCCCTGAGTACACGATGGGCACCTGGACCAACCACCCTCCCCGTCGCGTCCGGAAGTTGCTGCTGAAGCGCCAGGAGATCGACCGCATCGGCACGAAGGTCCGCGAGAGCGGCCTGACCCTGGTGCCGCTCTCGGTCTACTTCTCCGACGGGTGGGCCAAGGTGGAAATCGGCATCGCCCGCGGTAAGAAGTCCTACGACAAGCGCCAGACCCTGGCGAAACGTGACGCCGAGCGGGAGATCTCTCGCGTCATGGGCAGTCGCAACAAGGGCAGATCCGAGTAAATCGACCCCGCTGGCTGAGTAATGCCCGACGGGCGGGCGAGCAATGCGTACAGGCCATATAGTCCGTGCGTGACCGAGATTCGGGTCGATGTCGACCTCGAGCACCCGCCCTCCGCGGTGTGGCGCGCGCTCACCGAGGCCCACCTCGTCACCGACTGGCTGCCGACGACCCGCTTCATGATCCGCGAGGACGGCACGTTCACGTTTCAGGCGGCCGCGCTCGCCGGTCTCGAGGACCCGATCGAGGGCGAGATCGTCACCACCGAGGCGCCGCACCGCATCGTCATGCGCTGGTCCGGGGAAAACCTGCACACGGTCGTCGCGGTCGTCCTCGACGAGGTTGCCGGTGGGGGGACCAGGCTGGCCTTCACGCAGAGCGGGTTCCTGGGCCCGCAGGGGACGATGCGGCGCAGGACACTGCGCGGGACGTTCCAGCGGCTGTTCGAGGGCCCGCTCGCGGCGACCCTGGCGAAGCAGGCCGCGCCGCCCGCGTCTTCTGCCGCCGCCACGCTCGCCGATCCGGCGACGGTGGTCCGGCGCAACGACGGCGGGCCGTTCAACCGGCTGCCGCGCCAGCCCAACGCGCCGAGCCGCTCCGCGCCGGGGCTCAGCTCGCAGCGGCCCTCCACCGCGGGGCCGCGGCCGACGACGACCATGCCGGGCTTCGCCGCCGCAGTCCTGGGCGCCAAGGCGACCGGCGTCGCCGCGGTGCCCGCTCCGCCGCTGATTCCCGCCGCCCGCACCAGTGACCCATTGCCCGGCGCCGCGAGTCATCGGTCGACGCGGCCGGGGGCCGGCATCCGGGGGCTGGGCACGTTCGGTACCGGCGCCGCATCGGCATTTTTCGCTCTTGTACGCCGCAGCTGGCGCCGCCTGGTCACCGCGCGTGACTGGTCCGCGGACAGGCGCAGTCAGGCCGTCGCCGCCGCAGCCGCGGTCCTGCTGCTCCTGGCCATGATCGCCCTGCTCGTCGGCAAGGCCACCGCGCCGCACCCGGCCAAGCCACCGCGCACCGGCGGCGGTGTCGAAGGTCCACTCCAGGCCACGTTCCCGGCCGCGCCCGCCGAACGATCGCCGCGCCCTGCCCTGGTCTCGGCGAGCTCCGCGCCCGCTGTCGTCCCGTCCGGCTCGGCCGCCCCCGCGTCGAGCACCGCCGCGCCGCAGCTCACCGCGCGCACCCGTGCCGAGGACCTCACCCTGACCTCCTACCGGGTGACCATCACCATCGCCAACCCGGCGACCGCCCCGGCCACCGACTGGACCGTCGCCGTCACCCTGCCCCTGCTCGACCTCACGGTCCGCAACGTCGACGGCGCCGTCATGACCCGCACCGGCCTACAAGTGATCTTCACCCCTGTGGACAGCACCCGCACCGTCCCCGGCGGCGCCTCCGTCAGCCTCCGCTTCGAGGTCCAGGGCCTGGGCGTGCGCAACACCCCCCTCGACTGCACCATCGACGCCCGCCCGTGCACCCAGATATCGGGATGAAAAGCTGGCCGGGACGAGCTACTCTGGATCAGTCGCTCGTGGGAGCGGCAGCCAACACCACCCGCGCGGGGGTGACTGGTTTCGACTTTGTGCGCCGCGTTAGGGGAAGCGAGCCGAGGAAGCCGACGTTGTCTCGTGAATCAGTCGTCGGAAAAGTATAAGCGCCAATTACAAGCGCTCCGATCTCGCTCTCGCTGCCTAAGCAAGAGTCGTAGATCTGTCGGTCCGGGTTCGCCTTCGACCCGATCGCCGGCATCAGCTAGAAGGCTGGCCAACCGAGTCCTGTCGCGGGGCTCGTGCGGCGAGATTAATCGCGACTGGACCCGTCATACCGACTCGCTCGCGTGATCGGTAGGGCCGAGTAGAGACACAGCGAGCTGCGCTCGGAGAAGCCCTAGCAAAGCAACGAAGGACCCGGGTTCGATTCCCGGCACCTCCACCATGGAGGGCGTAATCGAACCCGCGCCAGCAAGAGCGGCGCGGAGGAGATCGCCATCAGAGGCGGGGTCACCGACATCGGTGGCCCCGCCTCTGGCTATCTCGGCCAGCGGCTTGACCTGGGCGCCGAGGTCATCGGACGCCACGAACGGCCCCTGGTCGTCGGCGTCGAGGTAGGCCTTGTCGAAGAACGTCCGGTTGAGCGCCTGCCGCGCCTTGACCCCGGCCTGGCGGTACAGCTCCTGCGGGTCGCGCAGGAGATCGAGCAGTTCCTGCATCGTCTCATGCGCCGCGCCAGTGTCCGGTGCCTCTTCGAGCTGGCGGGCGAGCCTTGACCGCTCGTCGCGGATGGTGCGGAGACGCTGGGCGATCTTGTCTTGCGGCCAGTCAGGGTCGCCGACGAGGTCGAGGAAGCGATCCTCCTGGGTGTTCAGCTTGGCGAGTTGTGCGCTCGTCTTCTGCCGGATGCTCTCGCGGGTCGAGGTCGACTGGTTCAGCACGTCGCCGACCCGCACGGCGATCCGGGCGCTGAGTTCGGCCGGGAGCATCACCGTGGCGTAATTGTCGATCATTGCGGCTTCGACCTTGGCGGTCGGCAGGTACGGCAGGTCGCAGAGGTGCTTCTGGCGTCCCTGGCAGAAGTAGTAGAAGTACAGGCTGCCGGTGTGGCTCTTGCCCCTCATGATCATGAGCCGCCGCTGGCACCGGTGACACCAGACGACGCCCTTCAGGTAGTGGTTGTGGGTGCGCTCCCGGGTGCCGCCGGCCCTGCGGAGGTCGAGCATCTTCTGCACCTCCGCGAAGAGTTCCTCACTGACAAGTGGCTCGTGCCGTCCCCGGTACTCCTGGCTCTTGTTGGTGACGAGGCCGAGGTAGTACCGCTCGCGGAGCAGGTTGCCGAGTGAGTTGATCGAGATCGGCGTGCCGACCGGGAACCGCTTCGTCGGCCTCGTCCTGAGACCCGCGTCGGTCAACGCCTCGATCAGCGCGTGGAATCCGTAGTCGCCCGTCGCGTACAGTTCGAACGCCATACGGACGAGCGGGCCGCGCTCCGGATCGACGTTCACTGTCCGAACTTCGCGACCCTCGAACGTCTCTCGTGCGTTCAGGTAGCCGATCGGCGCCTTGCTGACGGTGCCGCCCCGCGCGATCTTCTGGCCCATCTTGTACGCGATGTCGGCGCCGGCTGACCGGGACTGGTATTCGTTGACGCCGTCGAGGACGGTGGCGACCAGGTCGCCGATAGCGGTGTCCTCGGTGTAGTCCATGACCGAGATCAGCGTTGCGCCGGCTCTGCGGAGGTCGCGCTTGGTGATGGCCGCGTCGATGCTGTTGCGGTGCAGCCGGGAGCGGGCGTAGACGATCACGTAGTCGATGCCGCCCTCGGCCTTGAGCCGCGCCATCATCGCCTGGAACTCCGGGCGCTTGTCGGCCGTCGTCGCCGAGCGGCCCGGCTCGATGAACTCGGCCTCGATGTCTGCGTCGAGCTGTGCGGCGCGGGCCAGGATGGCGGCACGCTGTGCGGGCAGCGAGATGCCCTCGGGGTCGTAATCGGTGTTGACCTGACCGGCCGACGAGACGCGCAGGTAGCTGAACGCGCGCTTGCGGGTGGTCGTCGGCCGGTCATGCTGGCGAGTCATCTCAGTCCTCCGGTTTGGTCTGCTTCCGTTCTTCGGCCATCAGCACGAGCGCTCTGATGAGCAGGTCTTCATCGACGTGCACGAGCCGTCGCTTCCTGGGCTTGCGTCGGTGCGCGGGCGCCTCCTCCCTTTGTGTGCTGGACGTCCGTCCGTCGTCCGTCCGCGCGTCTCAGGGCGCAGACGCGTGCGCGTGGCGGACGGACGTCCGTGCGGACGTTTAGTCGGCGCGCCAGCGTCCGCGGCTGACTTGCCGGGCGGTGCCTTGTTCGGCGCGGGTTTGGAGTCGGTCGTAGATCCATGTGCGGCCCATTCCGGTGAAGTGCATGAGTTCGGGGACGCTGAGGCCGTCGCTGGGTGCGTCGCGGAGCGCCATGGTGAGGGTGACTTCGGGGTCGATGACTTCGCCCTCGATGACTGGCTCGTCGTCGGGCTCCTGTGTCGCGGCTTCGGACAGGGCGTCGAGGGTGGGTCGGGTGTCGGCGTATCGGGTTGCGGTGTCTTGGACGTTGTCGTCGGTGACGAGGTATGCGCGGGCGCGTCGGGGTTGGTTGTGGCCGTCGGCGAGGAGGTAGAACTTGCCGGGTGCGTCGAGGGTGTGGGCGTGCCAGCCGGCGCTGAGCATGCCGTTGTCGAGGATGAGGTCGACGTCGCGGCGTTCCCTGACGCGGAGGCAGATGCGGACGCTCATCTGCGACCGCAGTGCGCCGCCACCCATGGACTTCTGCGTCGGGCGTTGATTGGCGGCGAGGAGGGTTACGGCGACGGCGCGGCCGCGCCGGGCGATGGACTCCGCGGACTCGATGGCTTCTGGGGCTTGGTCGACGAGTTCGGCGTACTCGTCGACCACGATGACGAGCGCGGGCGCCTGCGGTATTGGTCTCCAGGCGCGGGAGCCGTCGCGGCTCTGTGCATCACCGCGGGCGTTGAGGATGCGGACGCCATCGCGGAGGAGCGCTGCCGCTTCGGCGGGCGTGGTGGCAAGCCTGGCGAGGCAGGATGCCCAGGGTCGGAGTTCCATGCCGCCCTTGAGGTCGATGCCCCAGAGGACCACGTCGGGGCAGGCGGCGAGGTTACCGAGGATGTTGTTGAGCCCGCCGCTCTTGCCCGAGTCGGTGGTGCCGCCGATGAGCACGTGCTTGCGCAGCAACGAGACTCGGACCGGTGTGGCGTCTTCGAACACGCCGAGTTCGATGGGGTCGGCGACCGATTGGACGCTCGGGCCGCGCCAGGGGATCGCCCCCGCGTGGGGGTCCTGGGCGAGAACCCGAACGATCGCGCGCCCGGCATGTGCTGGGTCTGCTTCGACGCGTACGGCACCGGTGCGGGTGCCGAGGCCGGATTCGATGGCTGGGACGCGGCTGATGACGTCGGCGACGGTCTGGCCGTTGCTGAGTTTGATGCGGGCGCGCCATCCCCAGACGTCGACCACGGCGGACATGACCCGTGACCCGGCGAGGCCTATGCTCTCGGCGATGTCCGGCCATGCCTGGATGGCGCGGTCGACGCGGACGCGTGCCCTGCGGCGTCGGTGTGCCCACCACGGCACGGCTCCGGTCAGAGTGCCGACGACGAGCAGTGTCGGGAGCGGGTCGTGCCACGGGCCGACCGCGACTGCGGCGGCGAGCCATCCGCCCGCGCATGCGGTCGCTGTCGCGGCGTAGACCCGTTCCTCTACGCGTTCGCCGCGAGTTACGACGCGAACTATTACGGCGGCTGCGCCGCCAACGACCCACGGCCAGGTGTTCGGATGACTGAGATGCAGGAACATCCCGAGGCCGAACAGGGTCAGGGCGGCCGTGAGCGGTGCGAGTTCGCTGCGGTAGCGGAACAGCAGCCTGGCGAGGTCGGCGAGGATGCTCGACTCGTCGGCGACGAGTATCAACGGTTGGCTGTGCTGCCGTCGCCATGACCGGTGTCGCCGGCTGTATGCCCTCACTGCTGCACCTCGTCGCGGAGGTATGCCAGGGGGTCGGTGTCGCCGTCGCGGTGCGCGTCGAGGGTGGCGCGGGCGGCTGCGAGGAGGTTCGCGTACTCCGTGCGGACGACGGTCCAGCAGCGTTGCCTGCCGCTCGATCTCGGCCAGAAGCACGGGGACGTCGGCGATGGAGGTCCAGAGCGCGACGCGCGTGCCACGATGGAGCGCGGCGTCCACGTGGGCGAGGACGGCGTCGCGGTCAACGGTGGGTCTTGGTGCCTCGGGCATCAGTTGGTGTGCGCCTCCTTCCGTTCGGGTGCTTGAGATTCCGCGGCGAGCTGCCGCCGCAGGGCGGTTGCTCGCGGTCCGGAGATGCGCAGCGCGGTGCGGAGCGCGTCGCGGCTGATGGGCCGGCCGTTGTTCGCGGCGCGGTGCTTGGTGTCGGCGTCACGGGCCGCCGTGAGGAGTTCGTCCTCGGTCCGGACCGTTGGCTTCTGGGCCGGACCCGAGTCCGGACGGGGGTCCGGACTGTCCTCGGGGGTCCGGACCGCGTGCCGGTGGGCGGTCAGGCCGAGGCCGGCCGCCGGTACGGCGCCGACGGCCACCACGACGGGCCAGGTCACGGTGATGAGACCGGCCGCCGCCGCGTGGTAGGCGGCGTTGCCGACGATGCTGGTGGTGATGGCGCCGATCGCGTTGGCGCGGGCGAACCGGACCGCGCGGCGCGGGTTGGTGCCGGACAGCCACACCCGGGCGGCTGTCATGGCGTAGGCGTCGATGGTGACGGGCAGAAGGATCGCCAGCCGGTCGGGCCAGCCGCTGAGCACTGCGAGGCCACGCAGGCCGGTGAAGCGGCGACGGCCGCGGACGTTGCGGCGATGAGCATTCCGGCGACCACCCAGCCGTCGCGTTGTCTGGTCATACGTCCAGCCCGGCGATGTAGCGGATGGCGGCTCCGGTCAGCCGGCCGATGTGGGGTCCGAGCGTGGACGTGGAGAGGAAGTAGCCGAACAGGGCGCAGACGGCGATGTGCCAGAGGGGCAGCCGGGCGTAGCGCCAGAGCAGGTACACGAGCAGTCCGAGCAACAGGACGGCTGAGACCGAGACGAACAGTGTGGGCTCCTTCTGGTCAGGCGTTCGGGGTGTTGGTGGACGGTCCGGGGTGCCGATGGATGCGGCCGGTGTGCCGTCGCTGCCAGCGGACCCGAGAGCGGCATTTCTTGCAGTAGGTGGAGTTGTCCCGGTCGAGCTGCGCGCCGCACGGGCACTGGCGTTCCCCATCGAGCGGGCCGGGAGAGGCAACTTCGTAGCTCCTTTCGGTAGGTCACCGGCCCTCCTCACTGATCTTGCACATGATGTACATGTGCAAGTCTAGAGCGAAGCGGAAGGCCGGTGAAAGTTCGTTGTGCTTCGATGCCATGAGCATGCGGCTAGGGCACGGGACGTGATCGGGTCATGGCTGGACGTGTTGAAGATGTCTCGCCTAAGGTGGGCATCTGCCGGGACGTCCTGCGACGGGGAAACGATGCCGAACGAACGTCTGCGATCAGCGCTGCTGGAACGCGGCCTCACGCCGACGAATCTCGCCGACGTGCTCGACGTCGACCCCAAGAGCGTCGAGCGGTGGATCAGCGGACGGCTGCCGTACCGCCGTCACCGCTACGCGGTCGCGGCGCACCTCGGCGTGGACGAAGCCTATCTCTGGCCGGACGCGCTGACCCGTGACCAGGTCGCGAACGCTTCCGAGAGCGAGATCATCAACATCTACCCGGCGCGGTGGACGGTGCCGTCGGACATGTGGCGGATGTTCTTCGACAACGCCGAACGCGAGATCGGTGTCCTCGCCTACAGCGGCCTGTTCATCCCCGAAGACGCCGGTATCCAGCGCATTTTCCGCCGTAAGGCAGCGGATGGCGCGTCCATCCGCATCCTCATCGGTGATCCGGACAGTGCCGAAGTCGTCCAGCGCGGCATCGACGAGGGCATCGACATGGACATGGCCGCCCGCTGCCGCAACGCCATCGTTCTCTACCGGCCACTCCGCAACATCGACGGCATCGAGTTCCGGCTGCACAACACGATCCTCTACAACTCGATCTACCGAGCCGACGACCAGGTCCTCGTCAACATCCACATCTACGGCACGCCCGCCTCCAACGCCCCGGTCCTGCACCTGCGGCACGTCAACGGCGGCGACATGGTCGGCACGTACGTGGAGAGCTTCGACCGGGTCTGGAACGCCGCCACACCATTGGAGTGAGGTCCCTGCTTTGGCTCGCCGTATCGACTATTTCGACGACCCTGCCGCGCCGCCGGCGAACAGCGTCGTGCCGTCCGCGAACGTCGTCGTGGTCAACGATGCTGGTGATCTGCTATTGATCCGGCGGACGGACAACGACAACTGGGCGTTGCCGGGCGGGGCGATGGACCCGGGGGAGTCGATGACGGACTGCGCGGTGCGGGAAACCCTTGAGGAGACCGGGATCCACGTCGAGGTGACCGGCCTCGTCGGGATCTTCACCGATCCTCGGCACGTCATCCTGTACACCAGTAACGGCGAGGCCCGGCAGGAGTTCTCGATCGTCTACACGGCCCGTCCTGTAGGTGGGACGCCGACGCCGAGCTCGGAGTCGCGAGAGGTCCATTGGGTCGCGCCGGCCGACGTCGAAGGGCTCCAGATGGACCGGTCGATGCGGATGCGGATCTCGCACTACCTCACCGGCAACGGGAAGTCGCACCTTGGATAGCGACTGGGTCGCCACCGCCGCTGACATCTTCTCCGCCCTCGGCACCGTCGGCGCGTTTGTCGTCGGGTTCGTGCTGTTGCGCAGGGAGCAGAACCGCGAGGCCGAACGCGCCGAGGACGAACGACGCGGCCAGGCCGCCCGGATCAGCGCGTGGGTCGAGGCGTACCGCAAACCAGACGGCACCCGCGAACTGGCGTTCCACATCCACAACGCCAGCGACATGCCCATCTACGAGGTCGAACTCCCCATGCCGGATGCCTCAGGCGATGACCGAGACGTCGAGTTCATCGGGATGGTCCCGCCCGGCCAGACCATCCGCCGGCCCGCCCCGGTCGCGTGGCTGCGCTCGTACGTCAACCCGGAGCCGATCGAGATCGAGTTCCTGGACAGCGCCGGCCGCCGGTGGACCCGCAACGAACAGGGCTCCCTCGCCTCAGCTGTTGAGAGCCGCCCCGACCCGCTGTAACGACGCCTCCAGCAGCGGGCGCGCCTCGGTCAGCGAACGGGTGACCAGGTGGCCGTCGCCGTAGCGTCCGAACGCCTCGTTGAGCCGCTCGTCCAGGTCGACGCGGGTGCCGGTCGGGCTGGTGGTCATGTCGCAGAACGTCAAAGCGTCCAGCACGAGGTCCGCGGGGCTCGGGAACTCCGCGGCGAGGATGTCGCCGAGGTCGCGGTTGCGGGCCTCGATCAGCGCGCAGGAATGGTTGGCGACGAGGCGGATAAGCCGCTCGTCGGCGTGCTCGACATCGCGGAGGTACCGCGCACCGTCGATCGGGTGGAAGCCGACCTTGTTGAGGTCGGGGGCGTAGCCGATGTCATGCAGCCAGGCCGCGCTGATCAGCAGCTCGGCATCATCGCCGACGACCTGGGCGACGATCTCCGCAGTGTGCCCCACACCCTGAACGTGCGCCCACCGCGTCGGCAACGGCTCGGCCAGCAACCGGCCCGCAAGGTCCCTCGCCCATCGGACATGTTCCACATGTCCGAGACTAGTTGCGAACGATCACCGCGGCTTTACGAAGCGACCCTTGCCCTGCACCGACACCGTGACGTCCTGCAGCGCCGCAAGCGCCTGCCGAGCGGTGCCCCTCGCGACGCCGTATTGCGCCACCAGGGCGGACTCGCTCGGCAGCAGCGCACCGGCCGCCAGCTCCCCGGACTCGATCTGCGCGCGCAGATCGGCGGCGATCCGCCGGTACTGCGGGCTTGCCTGCGAGGGACGCTCGCCGGGGGCGTTGGCCAACCGCCCCCGCCCCGGTTGCGTGGTGATCAGCCCGTCCTCGGCGAGCTGGTCAAGCGCCCGGCGGACCGTATTGCGGGCGACACGGTACTCGGCGACCAACGCGGCCTCGGACGGTAGGACGGCCCCTGGCTGGAACTCGCCCGAGGCGAACCGGGCACGCAGTGCCTCCGTGATGCCCTTGTAGGCACCCCAAGCCGTTGCCCGCATGACGCCCTTCCTGCCGTATCGATCGCCCATCAGTCTCCCAGGGTGACGCCTCTCCCTGCCGCGTCCGTCAGCAGCCCCGCAAGCTGCCCCGCAACGTCGGGCGCCATGGGACCGATCTCGACATGCGCGGAACCTGCCTGGTCCACTGTCGTGCGCAGGTCCGGGAACGCCCGCCCGACGTCGAAGCCGGCCTCCTCCAGCGCCACCGCCAACGCATCCGCCGCACGTTGCGCCGCCTCATGCCCTGCCATGCCCGTCTCGCTTCCGTCCACGCGACATCGCACCTGGGCGGGCCGTGCGGCCAAGGCGTGCCGTCCCTCGTCAGCCTTCCCGGTACGCCCTGAACCAGGAACCGCATCCGAGGGACGTCTAGGGACTTCTTGACTAGAATCGGCTGCACTCGATGGCTCGCAGGAGGTCACCGTGCGACATCCACTGACTCGCGCACTCGCCAGCGCCGGCCTCGACGCCCTCGACGTCGCCACCCGCCTCCAGGTCGACCCGAAGACCGTCGACCGCTGGTTCAAAGGCCGCATCCCGTACCCCCGCTACCGCAACGAACTGTCCCGCATGACTGGGTGGGCCGTGGCTGACCTCTGGCCCGACTCAGTCCCTCGGGAACCGCAGCCCGCCTCGGACGAGGTCCGGATGACCTACGCCCATCGCAGCCTGGTCCCACTCGATACGTGGCGTTCGGTCTTCCGCCGCGCCACTGAGGCGATCGGCATCGTCGCGTACAGCGCCCTGTTCCTCTTGGAGGATCCGATCGTCCTCCGCACCCTCGCCACGAAGGCCAAGGCAGGCGTGCCGATCCGTATCGCACTGGGCGACGTCAACAGCCGCCACGTAGAAGCCCGAGGTATCGAGGAGCAGATCGGCGACCTGATGTCCGCCCGCATCCGCAACGCCCTTGTCCTTATCAAGCCGCTCCAACGCCTCCCACACATGGAAGTCCGCCTTCACGACACCGTCCTCTACGACTCGATCTACCGTGCCGACAGCGAGGCACTAGTCAACATCCACATCCACGGCGTTCCAGCCGCCCATGCCCCAGTCATGCACCTGCGACTCCACCAATCAGACGGCTTGACCGCCAGCTACATGACTGCCATCGAACGCGTCTGGTTCACCGCTACCGCCTACGCCGACTAGCCTTCCTGGCCCGACGCGCTTGCCGAAGCTGCCGCTCACCTAACTGGACAGCGTGGTTACACCAGACTCTCCGAAACTCCATCATGTGCTCACCTCCGTGAAGCTTCTTCGGGTCCAGTGCACGCTCAACGCGCTCAACGTATGCCTCGAAGTACTCAGCGAACCGGGCAACCTCCTCGCCAGTTAGCGCAGCAGCGTACCCAACTGCCAGGTCATCTAGTACATGCTCACGAAGCCGCGGACTCACGATGTGCAACGTCAAATAGTACGAAGCCTGCGTCGCAACCGTGTACTTAACCGCCCATGTAACGCAAGTACTGCATTCAGTACCAGACGTTCCAACCTGATCCGCCGTATCTGTCATGCCAGCACAGCGTTCCGTAGGCCGGCGCGATCGAGTTGCGTGCATGGTCAACTCATGCTCCTGTCAGTACGGCGCCGAGGCAGCCGAGCCATCGTTGGAGCTTCCAGCGTTGTCCAGGTGCTATCTACGTACGACCACATAGCCTCAGACGTCCTGGGACGCCTTGCACGTCCAGAAAGGTTAAGCTCGGCCAGCCTACGGCATCGGATCACAGGGCAACTGCCTACCGATCGTACATATTTCGGCAGTACGATCTTTGAGATTGAGTGAGTGCACCGATCATCAGACAGGACGGCCGCAGTGGATCACCATCTCCGATTCGCCCCAGAAATCTTGGCTCGGCTGGGCGAGGAGCTCGTCCCCCATGCGGACCTCGGCGTAATGGAGCTAGTCAGGAACGCTTACGACGCCGACGCGAACGTATGTTCCATCGAGCTGAAGGATGCAGCCAAGCCAGGTGGGGTACTGGTTGTGTCGGACGATGGTGACGGTATGACCGCAGACCAGCTCGCCGCAGGGTTCCTGCTGATCGGCAAGTCAAGCAAGTCCATATCCACCGTTACCGCGAAAAGACGCCGAAAGGTGGGCGAGAAGGGCCTAGGTAGGCTGGCTGCGCTTCGACTCGGTACTCATGTCGTCATCACAAGTGTGTCGCGTGAGCAGCCAAATATTGAACACATACTTGAGATTGACTGGAACCAAGTCGATTCATCGGAGGCTGTTGAGGACGTCGCACTGCAAATTCGTACGCAGCGGACTGGCAGGACGCATGGCACCGTTGTAAGAATTACAGGACTTAGGACGGGGCTGGGTCAAACCGAAGCAACGAGGCTAGCGCGGTCGCTCCTTCTGCTCACGGGTCCGTTCAAGGGCGGCACGGCTTTTGCGGTTCAGTGCGACGCTCCTGGCTATTTGCAGCTTTCTGAGCTTATTAAGCAAGATCTGTTCGAACAATACGAGTATAAGCTCGTGGCGACGCTCGACAGCAATGGTCAAGCTTCCGCGACTCTGTTCAATTGGCGGAATGAAGCCGAGTTTCGAGGCACTCATGAGGACATCGCTAGGAAGGGCAGACGCGGTGGAAGATCGGGTGAAGTAGTGCCGCGATTCTTTTCGCCTGAGGCGACCTTTGAACTCTGGATGTTCAATTTAAATCCGGCTGCCTCGAAAGAAGTGCGACGTGCGCAGCAAGACACGGATGCCATCAAGAAATGGCTGAGGCAGGTCGGAGGTGTCCATCTTTATCATCGCAAGCTAAGAGTGCAGCCGTATGGCGACGTTAACAACGATTGGCTCGGAATGAATTTGTCCCGAGCCGCCAGTCCAGAAATGAGACCGTCTACCAATACCTCGGTAGGTCGCATACTAGTCGACGATCCGAACGATGTGTTGAAGCCAAAAACCGATCGTAGCGGTTTTGTTGACACCGTTGAATTCTTGGATCTTCAGGAATTCGCCCGGAAGGCGATGGATTGGGCGGCGGAACAGCGCTTGGGCCAACGAGAGCAGCGTCGCGTCGGTGCGTCGGCAAAAGCTCGCGATCGTTCAGAAGAAGCTGAAACGCGGTTCAACAACCTTCTGAATGTAATCCGCCCTAGCGATCCCGATACTCCAGCATTGATCGGCGCCTCCGATCCAGTCGTACTGGAGGAACTGACAAACGAGGCAACTGCAGTCTTCGAAACGCAGAAAGAGGAGATCGTGGCACTGCGCGAGGATCTCCTTCTCTACCGTTCGCTTGCGACTGTGGGAACCAGTACTGCAGTTTTCGCTCACGAGGCTCTGCGGCCTGCTGCTCGTATTATCAACGAGGTCAAGACCGTTGCACGTCGCATTAAAAAGCAACTTTCTGACGACGCGGTATATGGACATGATTTTGACGAGCCAATTCAAGTGTGTCTCGATAGCGCAAAAACACTTGAAACGTTCGCAAAGCTGCCTTTGAGCTTGCTGGAAAAGCAGAAGCGCGAAGTTAGCGATATTGAGATAGACAAGGCATGCCGGTCAATCGTCAGCGTGTTTGGGAAGTATCTTGAAGAAAGGTCCATAGATACCGAGTTCGACCTAGCCGCAGACGGCTATGTCGTGCGTACCACAGTAGCTGACATTGAGTCCATACTATCGAACCTTCTGGCGAATGCGGCACATGCCTTCACCCGAGAGGATGCACCAGCTCGGCCTCGCCTGATCAGGATCAGAACTCGTTCACAAGATCAGCCAAACGGTCCGCGCATAATGATTACAGTCGACGACTCAGGACCAGGCATTGAAGGCATTGCGCTAGCAAGTATCTGGCTTCCTGGGAAAACGACGCGCGATAACGGAACTGGCTTGGGCTTAACAATCGTTCGAGACATAGTCGCTGACCTCAAGGGCAGCAATGAGGCCCGGCCTCGCGGAGAGTTGGGCGGCGCACGTATAATTATTGGACTTCCGGCTCGCAAGGTCGACTAATCGAATGAGGTTTTAGCAGTGGCTCTTACCCTCGCTGAGGGCTCCAACATCTTGGTTGCTGACGATGACCCTCGTGACGCGCAGAGTGTTCGTCGGCCATTGGAAGATGCTGGTTTTAGGACGGCCGCCGTATCAGACTTCAGCAAGTTCGTCGACGCAGATGAGTTTCTAAGATCACTCATAGAGGAGTTCGATGCACTGGTATGTGATCACGTCTTGAGTGGTCGTGGTCCTGCGTCGTTCACTGGTGCAGAGGTGGTAAGCAAGGCGAATAAGATGGAGCGCCCGCTCCCCGCCGTGCTCATTAGCAGTCATGTTAACACTGATCAGACAGGATCGATTCGACAATGGCGTGCCGGGATTCCCGCTGTTGTTGACAAGAGCGATTACTCGGACACCATTGTGGAAGCACTCGACTACACTATTGCTGAGCTGTCGGGCAAAGTAGCACGTGAGCGCCGTACCTTTGCGACGCCGATTGAAGTGCTTGATGTTAGGTCGGCCGGTGAGTTTCCTGCGGCCCGTGTTGTTGTTGTTGGTTGGAAGATCGAGACCACGGTGTGGATGCCCTTGAAACCAATTCTTGATGCTGGCATCGATCCGGCAGGTCTCTCAGGCCGCTGGCTGGAAGCGGAAGTCAACTGCCATGCGAAAGATGCCGCGGATCTTTATTATGAGAACGTCGTTCTAGCTCCCGATCTTCCACAGGGATGGATGTAATGATCTATCAGGAAACTGATCCAAGCCAGCCACCGGATGTGCTTGATGTGACGATTCTGGATGTTGGGCACGGAAATGCGGCAATAGTTCGTGACGGTCGCCGCTGCTCAGTTATTGACGCTGCCCCAGGTGATCTGGTATTTACCGAATTGGATGCTATGGATTGTGAGCACATCGATCACGTAATCATATCTCACTCCGATAAGGACCATGCAGGAGGTGGGCCTCGGCTCATCCTCGATGATGTGCGAACTGTCGGAACCGTGTGGTTCAATCCGGACAACGAGAAAGATACGAAGATTTGGGAACGACTGCTTCGTGCCGTTCACACGCGTAAACGCCGTGGAGGGCTCGACGGCCACCAAATAATACACACGGAGATTCCAAGCAGTCTCACATGTGGTCGGGCAGAGTTGGAGGTTCGTCATCCGAGTATCCTAATGGCCGGCACCGGACCGACCTCCCGAAGCGTTGTGCTCAAAAGATCATTGGATACCAATACTTTATCTGTCGTAATTCGGGTGCGGTTGGCTGGCGTACCTGCTGTGCTCCTTGCTGCTGACATGGATGGCATCTCTCTCGCACACGTTCGCGAGAACGGACACGACCTGGATGCTCCAGTCTTGGTTTTTCCGCACCATGGGGGATTACCTGGAACGTCCAATCCGGAGGAGTTCGCAACTGAGCTCGCGGCTCTCGTGCATCCGCAGCTTGTTGTTTTCTCGATCAAGAGTGCATCGAGACCAGCAAACCCTCATCCTGGCATCGTTAAGGGTGTTCGCAGTGGGGCGCCTGCTGCTCACATAGCTTGCACGCAGGTCTCTGTGCATTGCCACGACCGGAATTCGAGACTTCCGGCCGCACATCTTTCGCGTAGATCGGCCGATGGAAAAAGGCGTGGCAGGTGTTGTGCTGGTACGGTCACGGTGACATATACGGACGATGGCTTAAAGTTTGATCCGCCATTGGCATCGCATATAGAATTTGTCGGCCTAAATATTGGTTCTCCTCTGTGCAGGCGGGAAAACTAGCCGGCTTGCCCGAGGGAACTATCATTGCGTGAGCTGTGGGCCTCTAGACCGCGTGGCATACTGTAGGTTTCAGGTAGCGGCAGCTGCAGCAGCATGGTGGTTGTCAAATGGCGAGTCCGAAGACGGTCATCAAGCCACTTGGTAACGGACTCTTGTCGGAGCTGTTGCGCTAAGAACTCGCACTCTTTTTCGTCGCCGTGCAACGGCTTTACAATTATCAAATGGTTTTCGATAGCAACCGTACCGAGCGAGGCTGCCACCACGGAAGTCGAGAGTCGAGGACCTGGTCTCCGCGTTGGCGCCGATGTTCGCCGGATGAGAACAAAGGGCGCCTGGTGGGTTCGCCCAGTGAATCGGCGGGTTGGCGTCGATGTGATTGTCTGTCCAACTGCAGCGGATCGTACGCAGAGATAGTTGAGAGCTGGGCCCTCTTCTTTGTGGCGATGTGGGACAACGTCCCCCACGCTAATTGATGCTATGGAGCCCAGGGTGGATGCGGTGCCCTTATTACCGGAGTCTGCTTGCCAAAGCGTTTTTAATTTCCGGTGTGTTGTTGGTCGATCTTTCACTTTAAGATGCGCTATGAAGACGTCTACGTCTGTCCAGGTATCGAATAGCCCGACGATATCGACGTCTAGGAGGTCTGCGAGGCCATCAACTTCGGACCGCCATTTGCCGTAACGGCTGCCTGATCTAAGCACGTCCGGAAGGATTGCGGCGACTCGGGTACCCGGTCTGCAGAACTTGAGGACGTCTAGGGTGAAAGGTGCCGCCTGCGAGACGAGCCCTTCACCCCAGGATTGTTTAGGAGATACAATTCTGGCGTATGGAGGGTTTAGAAGGACCAGGCGTGCCTCTGAATATCCCGCCTCAAGGCTAAGGCCATCGCCTGGTTGAATATTCGGCAACTGGCTATTGCTTGGGAATAGCTGAGGCCCTGTCATTAATTGCAGGGCTAGACGTAGTCTGTCTGCGGAAAGTTCGGCGAGAATTGGAATCAATTCTCTGCCGTAGAAGTGTTCTGCAACAAAGTTTGCGGTCTTCAGCGGCGGCCAGGTTTTGGGCAGGACCTCCAGTGCGGCGAGGAGCAAGTCGCCGGCTCCACAGGCAGGATCAAGCACGCCGGTTCCGCTAGCAATTAGTCGCTTATAGCGGGCAGCTAATCTGGCCCGCAGCGTTGAGCTCGTAAAGAACGTACTGCTGGTTCGCCGTGCTTTGAGCGGAACAGTTTGCCTAAGACGTTGGTATGCAAGCCCGTCTAGGTGCGCCTTAATGTCGTCGCCACGCTTTTCCATGCCCGATGCTGCCTGCGATAACGCCTCGACAAGCTCTTGCTTGTAGGCGGCAAGGCCTGAGAAGGCGTCGGCTCGGACGTCGGGTTGCATCTGGACAGCATAGCGGGGCGGATCATACCCTGATCCGCGCCAGCGCGTTGTGTCCTTGTGGGCGGCTGCATCGCCCTGGGGATCAGGGAACTTCGGGACTGCAGTGGCAGTCGTGCGCGTGCGATCGAGGCGGTCATGCCATGGCCGTTCCGTCGCCCCAACGCCCCTGCTCACGCAGGGGGCGTTTCACCGTCCGGGTTCGGATTCCCCGCGCAGTTGCCGGCAGCCCAAGGCGGGGTTCTACCTCGCATCGCCATGGTTCGCTCCGCTCCGCGCTACGGGGCGCCACGTCTCGAAATCGGTGCAGCGCTACAGTAGCGGGCCAGCGGCCTGCGCCATCCCCAGGTGGGGCGTTCGGCGCTGGCGTGCTCCGGCAGGCTTCGTGTGCTGTCCATTGCACCCCTGCTGACCTCCAGCGCTCAAAGGTCTGTGGCTGGCTCGCCAATATGTGTCTATGTCGGCCGGAGGATCGGAGATCGCTCGGCCGGGTAGGGTCTGCCGACTTCTGCGATGGTGCTGAATCAGACTAGGGGGTACGACAGTCTTCGGGGCAGCGGAGGCGCTGCCTCCACCGCTTTGACTACCACGTGCTTGCCGAACCCTCAGCTATCGCCCCAAGTGCCGCACCTACGGCATGTTGACCCTGCCGCGCCGTCGGCGAACAGTGTCGTGCCGTCCGCGAACGTCGTCGTGGTGGACGAGTCGGGGTCGCTGCTGCTGATCCGGCGGACGGACAACGACAACTGGGCGTTGCCGGGCGGGGCGATGGACCCGGGGGAGTCGATGACGGACTGCGCGGTGCGGGAAACCCTTGAGGAGACCGGGATCCACGTCGAGGTGACCGGCCTCGTCGGCATCTACACCGATCCGCGGCACGTGATCCTGTACACGAGCAACGGTGAAGCTCGGCAGGAGTTCTCCATCGTGTACACGGCCCGCCCGATCGGCGGCACGCCGACGCCGAGTTCGGAGTCACGGGAGGTGCACTGGGTCGCGCCGTCTTTGGTGGATGGGCTGCAGATGCACCAGTCGATGCGGTTGCGGATCTCGCACTACCTCGCGGGGAACGGGAAGCCGCACCTTGGGTAGCGACTGGGTCAACGCCGCAGCGAGCGTCTTCTCCGCCGTCGGCACCGTCGGTGCGTTCGTCGTCGGGTTCGTGCTGCTACGCAGGGAGCAGAACCGCGAGGCCGAACGTGCCGAGGACGAACGACGTGGCCAGGCCGCTCGGATCAGCGCTTGGGCCCGCGCCTGCCGTGTGGCTGCGCTCCTACGTCAACCCGGAACCGATCGAGATCGAGTTCCTGGACAGCGCCGGTCGCAGATGGACCCGCAACGAGCAGGGCTCCCTCGCGTCAGCGGTAGAGAGCCGCCCCGACGCGCTGTAACGACGCCTCCAGCAGTGGGCGCGCCTCGGTGAGCGACCGCGTGACGAGGTGACCGTCGCCGTAGCGCTGGAACGCCTCGTTGAGCCGCTCGTTCAGGTCGACGCGCGCGCCGGTCGGGCTGGTGGTCATGTCGCAGAACGTCAACGCGTCCAGCACGAGGTCCGCAGGGCTCGGAAACTCCTCGGCGAGGACGTCGCGGATCGCACTGGGTCTCGCCTGTCATCGAAGGACTCTCGGCGACGTTTTGGTGGGCCCAGAGGGCGACTGTTACGCAGTTGACTCGGTGTCTCCAACAGGTCTCATCGGGCTCATCGGGCAGAATGAACCGTGCGGTGTTCGGCACGCAACGGATGAGGGCCAGGTCGGTCGTGATGGCGGCGGGGAGCCAGCCGGCCGCGCCCTTGGGACGTGCGAGGGCCTCTTCCAGTTGGGGTGCTCTCGCGCTGAGCGATCTTCTTGGAGAGGCGGTCCAAGTCACAACGGAGGTTGGGACAGGCCGCGAACCGACCGATCTGCATGCGCCAGGGCCTGTGGTCGTATCCTTGGTCAAGGCCGCTAGCTAGGAGCGATGTGTTGCAACGTGAGAACGGCTTGGCGGTCGCCTTGGTGGACTTCGACAACATAGTCCCGGGTGTCAGTGACTCAATCGACATTGAAGACGGCATGCGCGTCATCACCCGCACATTGCGCTTCGTTATTGCAAAGCACTGGGCCGAAGTTACTGAGTTGAGAACTCGGATGTATGGCGGGTGGCTGAGAAAGAGTGGCCTTGAAACTCGCAATGCCACCTGGATCGCTCCCCGGCTCAGTGACTTCCGGAGCACCGTGAATGGGCTCTTCATCGATCCTGAAATCGCGTATGCGACTCTCTGGAATCCCCGACCTATCAGAGGCACCTTTCGTTTTTCTTCCGACAGGGAGCCAGATGACCCAGATCGGGCGCATCAGAAGATGGTTGACAGTATGATCATTTCCGATGTTATAAATCTTGCTGTCTTAGATGTTCCAGTCATCATTATGACCGACGACGACGATGTTGTTCCGGGTGTCATGGCATATCGTGACATCGCTGCCGCTGGAGCCATCATGTGGCTGAGACGTAGACCGGCAGGAGCGTCGTGCAACGACGAGTCGTTGCGGCGTCAAGGTGTGGTCATTGAAACGTATGCTGCGGGCGGAGTGTGAGGAATCATGAACGATATTCGACAGGTGGAGCGAGACATCGCCACCTTCATGGATCCCGGAACTACACTGGAGTCGCGCGCAGAAGGCGATGGAGTTATCCTTCGGTGGCAATCCTACGGCAATGTAGAACAGATCCTGCTACGCGTAGAGGGCAATGCTCTGCGCGTGCAGCACCGGGGGCGATGGGTGCCATATGCTGAATTTCTTGGAGAGCTAGCAGATCTTAGGAATCTTGCTAATAACATGGCGCGAACGATTCCAAGCGCGGAGGCCGAGCCTTACGTTGAAGCCGAAGCGTCCTACGCCAGCGAAGACAGTCAGACTGCGTACAGACAATCTGCGAAAGTTCTAGTCGACGACCTCGCTAAGCCTTCTGGCTCTGGAACCCGCGTTGTCTTTATCACTGGCGATGCAGGAGCCGGTAAGACGCGTATGCTCGAAGAACTTACGAGACGCACAGCAAATGACTATCTTGCAGGCTCCAGCGCATACCTCTATCTAAATGTGAATGCGCAGGGGCGCGGGCTGGCCCGACTTAACGAAGCTCTTGCTACCGAGTTGCAGGACTTGCGCGCCAAGCTGACCTATCATTCGGTGGCGCGTTTGGTGCGCGTGGGAAAACTCCGACTGATCGTTGACGGATTTGATGAACTCATCGGCGGTCAGGGCTCATACGAAGAGGCGTTTGGGTCACTGGCGGGATTCATTGAGGAACTTAACGGATCGGGATCGGTCGTAGCGGCCGCCCGAAGCGTCTACTACGAACAAGAATTTTTGACGCGCGCCAATTCGAGTTCCGAGCTTGGGGTTCTGACGTGGCAACTTGTCCCAGTCGAGATGATTTCCTGGGACAAGGAACAGCGAGACTCGTACATAGATCAGGTTTCGACGTTGCGGCGTCTGACTCGTAAAGACGCGGCCTCACTGCACGATTCTGTTGTAAGCGCTTTGACGGAGGCGGATAAGGCTGAACAGGGTCTTCTGAATAAGCCGCTATTTGTTGCTGCAACCTGCGACTTGATCCTTGATAACGAACTTAGAGAGGGCGGCTCGCTGCTCGAACGTCTTGTCGCGGGCTATGTTCAGCGGGAGGTTACACAGAAGCTGATTGGTCATGATGGCCCGATGCTGACTACGGAGCAGTACGACCAGCTTCTCGAAGAGTTTGCAATCGAGATGTGGCGGCAGAGAGCGCGAGAGCTGAACCGAACAACAATTCGTGAGATTGTTTCTCTCTTCGCGCAGGTGCACGGCCTGGCAGAGACGGTGCAGGAAAACCTGGTCGATGCAGCGTCTAGTAGGGCTATGCTACGTAAGGGATCCAAGCCGAACACGATTTCATTCGAACACGACCTCTTCTTTAGTCATTATCTGGGCACTTATGTTGCTCAGGCAGTCAAACGCGGCGCACGTGACATCCGTAGCCTGCTTCGACGTGCAAACCTTCCAATCGAGGCAGCCCGTTCGGCAGTTCGACGTCTAGAAATCTCGCGAGCGGTTGCACCCGCAATGCTAGACCTCCTCGTTGCCGCAAGAGACAGTGATGATCCATTTTCGCCGATGGCGGACCAGAATGCTGGAGTTATTGCCGCAGAAGTAGTACGAGCTGTTTCAGGTTCGCCGGGAGATCGGCTTCGAATCAATGGATTCACTTTTGGAGACGCTGACCTAGTTCAACTCAAGGCTGAGCGTGTTGATTTTAGCGATAGTAACTTCATCCAGTCTGATCTGCGTGGCGCGAGTTTCGATGATTGCACCTTTGAAAGTGGATTTTTCTCCAATGTGGTGATAGACGGAAAGACAAAGATTGCGACTGCAATCGATGTTTCATTGTTTCAAGGCCTTCGAGTTGCATCGCCTGCTGGCATGGCGCAACTATATGACCCTCTCGGAATCGCGGATGCTTTGCGAAAGCACGGGGCAACCCTAAAAGGCGAGGGGCCTGTGATTCGGCAGGTTCCGGAAGGAGTCGTGGCGACTGTTGAAAAGGCTGCTCGATACTTCTCTAGGAGCAACCTACTGCGAGATAAGCATGACGACGGTCCCGAGTTTACGAAGGACTCCGCATGGGATCTGATTGTCAACGCTGCGGTCGAAAGCAAGCTCTTGCGTCAAGAGACTCGCGCTGCTGCCGGAAATAGTAATCTCTTCTATCGTCGCCTGTTTCGGCCGGAAGAGCTTATGGCGGGACTTAATCCAACCAGCCCGGTGTCTCCGTCAATTCGCGAATTTTGGGAGATCTTATCGATATAGCGCTCCGTATCTACTCGCGGGGGTTCATGCATATTGCTGGCAACATTAAATTGCAGTAGCCGGCCGGTCATCTCGCGCTTGCGTGGTTCAAGTAAGCGACTGTTAGCTCCACCTCTGGACGCCCCCCTGCTGACGCAGGGGGCGTCCGCCGTTGGAGGTGTCGTATTCCCCGCGCACCGGCTCCGCCGGTGCTCCCCGGTGGGGGAGCTTCGCTCCACCCACACCCCTCAAAACCGCAGCGGGGCGCTCTGATCGCCACAGGTCCTCTCGACGGGGGGTCATGCTGGCTTCCGTCTCGCCCTTGCCGTTGCCCTGGCATGGCTGGGTGTGCTTTCGAATGCTCCACCTGGGGTCAGCCTATCGATGGGGTCTGACAGTTTCGGGGCCGTTGGGGCGTTGTGGATGCGCTGCCACTGGGTCGCGCCGGCTGACGTCGAAGGGCTTCAGGTGCACCGGTCCGTCCTTGTGGTTTGACCGGTTATCCGGCGCCCCTGGTGGGTAGGAGTGCACCCGTTATGTCCCGACGGTCGTGTCTTCGGGACGTCAGGAGACGTAGGACCGCGATCGCAGTGAGGGGGTACGAACATGCAGGAGGACCGTTTGCATCGCGAGTTGACCGGTGCCGTGGCCGAGCTGCGGACCGCCTTTATCGAGCACAACCGGGACAAGGTCGCAGCGCTCGTCACCGACAACCATGTCTCGATCATGTCCTACGCCCGCTTCGACGGGCGCATACAGCTGCTCGACCACTTCAACGACTTCGCCTTCCGGAGCCTCCCGACGGACGACCTGACCACAACGCCGCTCGGCCCCGACGCGGCGCTCGTCAGCTTCCGCAGCACGGTCGAAGGCACCTACGCAGACAAGCCCGTGCCCCGCGATGTGCTCGTCGGAGAGGTCTGGCTGCGCCAGGACGGGAACTGGCGTGAGGCGACCTATCAGGAGACTCCGCTCTAGGGACATCGCGGCCGCGAAACCATTGCCGGCTTGTGCGGCGACGCCGTCCCGCGCCGTTTCACGTTCGGGCTGAGCGCCGATGCCTTGTTACGCACAGCGCGACGAAGGCTCAGGTAGCCGGGGTTCAAGCGTGGGGGAGCTTCGCTCCACCCACGCCCCCTCAAAACCGTCGTCCCGGTCGACTGGCTGCGAAGACCGCCCAACGCCTTGCGCCCCGGCACTCGACGATTCCTGACAGCGGAACGTGGGCGCTGGTGGCTACCTATGTGGCTGTTCGCCACGTTTCGTGTTGTCGGTTCAAGTAGGTCGCCGTTAGCTCCACGCTTGGAGATCGGTTCGGCGGCTCCTTCGGACGGGTGGACTGCCGAACTCGCTTGGCCAGCAACGCAGGCGGCTACCGCGGGTCCTGTTCGCGCTGGCTTACTGCCCACGCGACGACGTCCAGCCATTCGAGCTCTATGTCGGTCAACTCACCGCGCCCGCACTCGGCGATCATCGCCCGGGCTGCTGGTGTCAGCAGCCACCGGTCGAACGTTTCGGCGTAACTGTCGTCAGGGTTGTCCAGGACCGTGTCGACAAGTTGCCAGCGGGCGTCGGGCGTACCGATTGTCTCCCAGTACGTCAGGTATGGGCTGACGTCGAGCCCGATCTCGGCGGTGGCCTCCAGAACCCGGCGGGCAGTGTGACCGCCGGTCGGCCGATGGCGCAGGACGTCGACGAACCAGGCCCGGCAGAACGATTCGACGGCGGCGCGTTCCCGCTCGGTCAGATCCGGCCAGCGGTGGTTCAGGCCGGTGGTGATGCTGAAGTCCCTGATGCCTTTCATGAAGTCGCTTGGCATGGCGCGGAGTATCGCCGGCATGAAGTGTGTCGTCAGGTCCCAGTCGTCTGATTGGTTCGGCCAGTAGCGGTCCACCAACTGCTCGTCGAGGTCGCGGGGAGCGGTCCGGCAGAACGCCTCGTACTCGGCCTGGTCGATGCAGTGCCCGACGCACATCTGCGGGTGGGCCGGTTTCGGCCGATGCGCGAACGCGTCGAACAACTCCTCGAAGGTGGCGTTGAGGTCGGCTGACCAGTCGGCGGATGGTATGGGCGGGTGCGGCACCCGGACACAGTACGCGGAGATCGGCAGATCACAGCGGGTTCAAGTAGGTCAGTGTCACGCCCAGATGCTCGGCGGCGTCTCGCGCTACGTGGCGCCGCGTCTCTGGATTGATGCAGTGCTGCGGCGACTGATGCCTTCAGAACCCGGCGGGCAGTTCGATCGCCGGCCGGGCGATGGCTCAGGACGTCGGCGAACCAGCGCGGAGGCCGCAGGTGATGGTCGTGTCAGTTCCGCCCGCGGCTGCCGACCTGCTCCTGCTCGTCTGAGGGCTCCGGGCGGCCCTCGTCGATGATGCTCATGACGGTGAGCGCAATGGCTCGGACTCCGAATGCCACCGCGGTGAACACGCCCAGCTGGATCGGATCGATCCCGGCGTCGCTGTCGACCAGGATGGACGGATCCGTCGTCACCACGTTGGCGATCCGGTACTGCGCGATCGTCAAACAGATCGCCAGCAGCGTGACGGCAGTCGCGATGGCGGACCGGCGGGTGGCCCCGGTGCCCAGCCACGCCGAGATGCCGGTCGCGACGCCGAGCCCGGCGGTGATCACCAGGGAGTCGACGATGTCGATCGACAAGGCCGATCCGGTGCGCCCGGCGAGTGCCGCCTGCAGGCTCATCACGCCCAACAGCAGACCGACCGCCGCTCCTGCGCCGACTGTCCGCATTGGATGAGGGTCCTTGGCGACCAACCACAAGACGCCAGCCGTGAACGCGACCGCGAGCACAGTCAGGATCATGCTCGGGGCCAGGAAGAAATGGACCTGGTAGTCACTCATGTGGATGGCGGTGGCGGCGACGAAGAGCATGTCGTCGCGCGCGGTCTCGACCAGTGCCCACGACGCCACCAGCACCAGCAGGAGACGGTTGCGCACCGTCCGCCGCTGGTCGGTCATCCGGACCAGGCAGAACACGGCCAGCAGACAACCGACACCATTGCCGAGGAGAGCGCCGAGGACGAACCAGATCTGGTAGTCCATAGCGTGCTCGGCCTCCTCGCGGACGCGACTCGTGGTGCGGATGAGAAACGCCGCGGGCAATCGGGCTTGTCCGATCTGCCAGCAGCGCGCATACCGTACCGTGCCACCGCCACCTCATCGAGGCCCGAGGTGCAACGCGCCGGTGCCGGGCCTGATCACGTACGCGGGTTCAAGTAGTCCAGCGTCAGCTCCACCTCTGGACGCCGTTGGAGGTGTCGTATTCCCCGCGCACCGGCTCCGCCGGTGCTCCCCGAGGGGGGAGTTTCGCTCCACCCACACCCCCTTGGACAGCCGCCGGTGCCGTCGGCGTGCGGCTTTCCGACTCTTCCGACGCGGTCTGGGCTGCGGATTCATCGGTATCGTGGTCTGGGTGATCGAGCTGTTGTTCGAGCCGGGGGACCTGGCCCGGATTCGGTTTGCGCGGTCGCCGATGCATGAGCTGGTGAGCAGTGTGCGGGTCGGTGGTCATGCCGAGCGGGCTCGGATGCATGGGCCTTGGGTTCGGTCGGTGCGTGGGGTTGTGTCGGGGTTGCGGCTGGAGATGCTGCGGGCGTTGCTCGGGGATCGGCGGTACATTCCGGAATTTCTGATGCCGGCGCCGGAGCGGATGGACACGCGGTTCGCCGACGAGGTCGCCCTGGTGCGCAGCACGCCTGAGGGGGAAGTGCGGGCGCAGCTCGATCTGCTGCGGGGGAGTGGGGCGCTGCCGGGGGCGCTGGTCGCGCTCTACGAGGACCCGGAGCGGCAGCTCGGGAGGTTGGCGGCTGAGGTACAGGCGTACTGGCAGGCCGCGGTCGAGCCGGTCTGGTCGCGGCTAGCGGGGGTGGTCGACGCGGAGGTCGGGCACCGGGCGGATCAGCTGACCTCCGGCGGCATCGTGCGGGTGCTGGGGAACCTGCATCCGGACCTGGAGTACGACGAGGACGCGCTGCGGATCCTCTGGCCCACGTGGGAGTCGCGGAACCGGCTCGACGGAGCGGGGTTGCTGCTGGTGCCGTGTGTGTTCGCCTGGCCGTCGCTGCTGGTGGACACGAGCCCGCGGCGGCCGGCGCTCATCTACGGGCCGCGCGGGGTCGGGCAGGTGTGGGACAGCTCGGCGCGGGCGTCGGCGCCGCCGGTCGCTGACCTGCTCGGGCGCAGCCGGGCGGCGCTGCTGGCGACGCTCGACCTTCCGCTGTCCACCACGCAGGTCGCCCGGGACCTGGGGCTGAGCGCGGCGTCGGTCAGCGAGCACCTGTCCGTCCTGCGCCGCTCGGGCCTCGTCGCGTCCCGCAGGTCGGGGCGGCAGGTGCTGTACCAGCGCACGGCCCTCGGCACCGATCTGCTGGGAGGCGCGTCGACGATTCGGTGACAACCGAATCGTGGAGCCGCCGCACCGGTCGAGCCCACCATGTCCGGGACAAGCACATCGGACCTGAGGGGAGACACCACATGCGCGTGGTGAGGGCACTTGTTCTGGCGGCGGCGATCGTGGCGGTGACAGGAGGGACGGCGGCCGCGTCCGGCCCGGGCGGCGGCGGATGGGAGCCGACGAGCACGCCGCCGTTCGTCATCCCGGCTGGGGACGTCTGCTCGTTCGAGGTCAAGGGCGACATCGTCCGGGACCGCGAGAAGATGCGGACGCCCGCCACCTATCCGGACGGTTCGCCGAAGGTCCAGGACTTCGCCGGCGTGCTGGTCATCCGCTACACCAACACGAGCAACCACAAGTCGGTGGTCCGCGACGCCACCGGCACCATCCGCGTGTACCACCTGCCGGACGGCACCCGGATCTCGCAGCTGAACGGCCACAACGCCCTGCCGATCAAGGCGTCCAACGTCGGGTTCCCCGGCGGCGACTACATCACCCACGGCGACTTCGTCGTCATCCGGCACCCGGACGGCAGCCGCGAGGTCCCCGTCCAGCTCGGCACGATGGAGAACCTCTGCGAGACCCTCGCCTAGGAGCATCGGCTGGGCGGTCAGCGGCGCGTCAGGGGCGCGTCAGGGTGGGTGGCCACACTCGTGTCATCACACAGGGCACGAGGAGGTACACGATGCGTCATCCATTCCGGGCCGGGTTGTTCGCGGCGGTCGTCGCCGCAGGGGCGCTGGCCGTCGCGCCGGCCGCGTACGCGGGCGCCGCGGCTCCCACCGATCCCGCGCCGCCGGCGCTGTACGTGCTCGTTCCGGGTGTCCAGGGCGAGACGCCCGACGACGCGAAGGGCGCCCTGATCCGGGCGGGCCTGACCGTCGGCACGGTCACCGGGGTCGAGGACTGCGTGAACCTGGGCCGGGTCGTCAAGCAGGACCCGGCGGCGAAGACCCTGGTCCTGCGCGGTTCCGCGGTCAACCTGACCGTCGGCAAGGCCCCCGCGAAGGGCTGCGAGGTCACCCGGTAACCGCAGGTCAGCAACACCTGAGCCGACCCCGGGACGCAGTTCGGACGTCCCGGGGTCCTCATGGTCCCGGAGCCCGATGCCGGCGGCGGGACCACAGCAGCCAGCCGAGACCCGCGACGGTGAGCGCGGCCGCGGCCGTGGCGAGGCTCAGCCACACCGGCCAGGGGCCGCGGGACGCGCCGCCGGCGTCCGCCACCCGCGCCCCCGGCAGCAGCGCGGTCGCGGCCTGCAGGTCGTAGGTGTCGGAGCCGTCGGCGGTGGTGAGCGGTCGCAGGTCCGGTCCGCTGATCGTGCGGTGCCCGGTGGCGCCGCCCTGGGTGACCAGCGGCCGGTCCGGGGCCGCCCAGCCGACCAGCGCGATCTGCTCCGCGGTGGCGATCCGCTCCGGTGGGTTGCGCTCCGCCGGGTCGACCGGCAGGAAGGTGAGCGTGCAGTCGAGCTTGCCGGAGCCCACGTTGTCGGCGACGGCGATCCACCGGCCGTCCGGCGACCACGCGCCGGACCCGGCGATGACGACCCCGAACCCGACCTCGGTGAGCTCGGTGGGGGCGCCGCCGCCGTCGAGGTCGACGATCCGGACCGGCCGTCGCGGCTCGACCTCCGTCTCGGGGACGCCCTGCACGGCGATCCGCCGGCCGTCGGGCGAGAACGCGGCGGTCGTCGCGGGCGTCGGAAGCGCGGTCGAGGCACCGGTGGTGATGTCGAGGACGGCGGAGTCCGTGTCGCCGGTCAGGTACGCGAGGCGGGTGCCGTCCGGCGACCAGGCCAAGGGGCGGACGATCCCTGTCGCGCCGGCGCGGTAGGTGCTGGTCCGGCCGGTGCGCAGGTCCACGACGGCGACGTCGGCGCGCGGGTCGACGCTGCCGACCGCGATCCGCGACCCGTCGGGCGCGAGCAGCACCGGGGCGTCCTGCCAGGTGCCGAACTCGGCCGGGCCGCCGCGCCGTTCGGCCTCGTCGAGCCGCCGGTACGTGTGGCCGTCGGTGCTCAGGACGACCGTCTGCAGGGTGTGCAGCCAACGCGGCCCGTTGGTGCCCTGCACGTACGCGAGGAGGGCCGGCCCGGCGGGCGCGTCCGACACCGCCGCGGTCAGCAGCGACAGGCCCGCGAGGCGGGTCGGCAGCACCGTCCCGCCGGTGGGGGCCGCCGGCTGCGCCAGCAGCCCGGGACCGAGTGCCGCCGCTGCCAGTACACCCAGAACGCCGAAAGCACTGAGCAGCGGACGCCACCGGCTGGGCCGCCTCGCCTTCTCCAGGAGGAACGCCAGCTCGGGGGGGTCGACGTGGACCTCGTCGGCGAGGGACCGGACGGCCGCGCCGATACGGGCCCGCGGGTCAGGCGACATCGAGGTCCTCCTTGATCGCGGTCAGCGCCCGGTGCAGCAGCGACTTGACCGTGCCGGGGCGGCAGCCGAGCGCCGCGGCGATCTGTGCCTCCGGCAGGTCGAGGTAGAACCGCATGAAGACCGCGGCGCGCTGCCGCGGCGACAGTTTGTGCAGCGCGGCGCGGACGACCTCGGTGTCACCGTCGGGGTGGGTGACCGGCTCGGTGGTGACGGTCGCGTGGCGGCGCTCCAGCCTGCGGCGGCGCACCCATGACGTGCACCGGGACACGACCGCCCGGCGCAGGAACGGCACCGGCTCGCGGACCTGGTCGCCGCGGCGGAACCACTCGATGAACGCCTCCTGCGCGACGTCCTCGGCGGCGGCGAGGCTGCCCGTCGTCAGGTACGCCAGCCGGACGAGCGGCGGATAGTGTACGTCGTACACCTCCCGGAAGGCCTCGGGGTCGAGCCCAGGGCCTCCCGGGACGGGATCGTCAGACACCACGGTCACAATCGTGCAGGCGCACGGGTGGCCGCGTCGGTTCCGTCATCGCCCCATGAGTTTTTCCACGTCGGCGAGCTCGGACGCGGTGAGCGGCCCGTGGGCGAGCGCGCCGGCGTTCTCCTCCACCTGGGCGACCGTGCGGCAGCCGGGGATCGGGACGGTCCGGCCGCTGTACGCCCACAGCCACGCGAGCGCACCCTGGGCGAGGGTGCGGCCGCCGGACGTCAGCACGTCGCGGACCGCGTCGATCCTGTTCAGGAACTCCGCCGCCGGCCGCCCGTCGCTGAAGTAGGTCATCCATTCGGGGCTGAGCCCGCGGATGTCGTCCTCGGGCAGCTTCGACTCGGCGGTGTACTTGCCGCTGAGCAGCCCCATCGCGAGCGGCCCGCGGATGATCACGCCCAGGTCGTGCGCGTCGGCGACCGGGATGACCCCGAACGACCCGCGCAGCACCGAAAGGTCCGCCTGGATCGTGGCGCAGTGCACGCCGGCCTCGGCGAAGGCGGTCGCCCGCTCCGGGAAGTCGGTGCTCCAGCCGTACGCGCGGATGAGGCCGTCCTCGACGAGCTGCTCGAGCGCCGGGATCAGCGCCAGTGCCCGCGGGATCGGCAGGTCGTTGATGTGCAGCTGATACAGGTCGATGAAGTCCGTCCCGAGCCGCCGCAGCGACTCGCGGACGGCCCGCCCGAGCCCTTCGGGCGAGCCGTCGTCGGGCCCCACGCGCTTGGTCCGCTCGTCGAACGTGCCGCCGAACTTCGTCGCGATGACCGCCTCGTCCCGCCGGCCCTTCAGGGCCTTCTCCAGGATCCTCTCGCTGTGCCCAGCGCCGTAGACGTTGGCGGTGTCGAAGAACGTGACGCCAAGGTCGAGCGCCCTGCGGATCGCGCGGATCGACTCGTCGTCGTCGACCTCGCCCCAGCCGAGCGGCCGGTCCCCGGCCCAGAACGGCCCACCGATCGCCCAGCAGCCGATCCCCAGTGCGCTGACCTCGATGCCGCTGCGGCCCAGTTTCCTCGTTTCCGTCATGCTTTTCAGGCTGCCAGCTGGAGCGCGCTCCAGGTCAACGGTCGTGTGTCTCCTGGCAATTCCAGGTGACGGCCACCGGCTGCGTGGTCATGTCGCCGTTCCTGCCGGACACGTAGCCGGCGACGACCGTCCCGTCGTCGCTGAGCACCCCGACGTTGAGCGACGCGGTCCGCTCGTCGAACCCGTCCGGCAGCGGGAAAGCGCGATGGCGGGAAGGCGGCGGTTGCGGGGGAGCGGCGGTCAAGCGGGGCGGACGTCCAGGCCCAGGGCGATCGCGATCATCGTTGCCTGGTCGGCGGTGATGATGGCCTGGCGGAGCTCGATGGTTGTGGGGTCGAGGCCGGAGAGGTCGCTGCCGCGCAGGTCGCAGCGGGTGAGGTCGGCCTTCTGCAGGGAGGCGCCGGACAGGTCGACGTCGCGGAAGGTGCCGCCCTCGCAGTTGGCGGCGCTCAGGTCCGCCTCGCGCATGCGCACGCCGGTGAACTCCGCGCTGCCGAGCCTCGCGGCGGGCATGGCGACGAAGGACCAGTCGCCCTCGTCGACCTTCAGCAGCTCGAACGTGCAGCGGTCGAAGGTGCTGCCGACGAGTTTGCAGCGGGTGAAGGTGGCGTCGAAGAAGTTGCAGCCGACGAACCGGCAGTTGAGGAACGCGACGTCGGTCTGCGTGGAGCAGTTGAACCGGACGTTGGTGAACGTGCACTCGGTGAAGACCGACCGCTCGTTGGTGGCCTCGCACATGTCGACGTCGACGAACGCCACCCCCGAATGCTCCAGCCCGACCGCGTTGTGATCGGTCCAGTCCTCGTCGTAGATCGTCGTGTGGGTCGCGATGCTCCGCCCGGCCATGCCCTGCCTCCTCGACTCGTCCGACCAGCTTCTCACCCGGGTACGACAGAAACCGGCTTCGAAACGATCGACGGTGGACCTCCGGTGGCCGTGGAAGGCCTGGCCGGGCGCCGGTCCACAACGAAAGTTTCAGACCGTTTTCCGTCTTCGCACGAGGTAGACGGCATGCCGATGAGGGGCCTCCTTGACGCGGTACTGCGCCCGTACGGACCGTCATCACGCACAACCGCAGTTCACCGATGTAAGGAGACTCGATGAGGCGCAAGCTCGCCCTCATATCGGCTGTCGCGCTGGCGGCAACCGGCGGTGCTGTCCTGATCGCCAACCAGGCGTTCGCGGCGGCCGGATGTTCGGCCAAGTACACGATCACCAACCAGTGGCCCGGCGGCTTCGGTGCCCAGGTCGACGTCACGAACCTCGGCGACCCGCTCACCAGCTGGAACGTCGGCTGGGACTTCGGCAACGCGTCCCAGACGATCTCGCAGATCTGGAACGCCAACAAGACGCAGTCGGGCGTGCACGTCAACGCCACGAGCCTGAGCTACAACGGCGGCATCGCCACCGGCGGCGTGATCTCGTTCGGGTTCAACGGCAGCTGGAGCGGTGCCAACCCCGCCGGCACCAACTTCACGGTGAACGGCGTGGCCTGCACCGGCGGCACCACCACCAGCCCGACCCCGTCGGCGTCGCCGTCCACGTCGCAGAACCCGACGGCGCCGACCGTGTCGCTGACGAGCCCGTCGTCCGGCGCCTCGTTCACCGCGCCCGCCACGGTGAGCCTGGCCGCGACCGCGACCGCCCCCGGCAGCACCGTCAGCAAGGTCGAGTTCTACAACGGCGCGACGCTGCTGGGCACCGACACCACCTCGCCGTACACCTACAGCTGGGCGAACGTCGCCGCCGGCTCGTACTCGCTGAGCGCCAAGGTGTTCAACGCCGCGAACGCGACCGCCACCAGCACCGCGGTGCCGATCACGGTGACGACCGGCGGCACGAACCCGGGCCACGTCGACAACCCGTACGTCGGCGCCAAGGTCTACGTGAACCCGGACTGGTCGGCGAAGGCCACGGCCGAGGCCGGCGGTAGCCGGATCGCCAACCAGCCGACCGGTGTCTGGCTCGACACGATCGCCGCCATCGCGGCGCCGGCCGGCTCGGGCTACACCACGAGCATGCGCAAGCACCTCGACAACGCGCTCGCCCAGGGCGCCACGCTCGCGCAGTTCGTGATCTACAACCTGCCCGGCCGTGACTGCGCGGCGCTGGCGTCCAACGGTGAGCTCGGCCCGACAGAGATCGCCCGTTACCGGACCGAGTACATCGACCCGATCGCCGCGATCGAGGCCGACCCGAAGTACGCGTCGATCCGGATCGTCAACATCATCGAGATCGACTCGCTGCCGAACATCGTCACCAACGCGGGCGGCGAGGCCGGCGCGACCGCGGCCTGCGCGGTCATGAAGGCCAACGGCAACTACTCCACCGGCATCCAGTACGCCCTGAGCAAGCTGCGTGCGGCCGGCAGCAACACGTACAACTACATCGACGCCGCCCACCACGGCTGGCTCGGCTGGGACAGCAACTTCGGCCCCGCCGCGCAGCTGTTCGCCACCACGGTGCAGGGTGCGACCGGTGGCTTCAGCACGGTTGACGGCTTCATCACCAACACCGCGAACTACTCGGCGCTGACCGAGCCGTTCGTCACCATCGGCGCCACCGTCGGCGGTCAGTCGGTCCGGCAGTCCAAGTGGGTCGACTGGAACTTCTACACCGACGAGCTCACCTTCGCTCAGGCGTTCCGCACCAAGCTGGTCTCGCTCGGCTTCAACGCCAACATCGGCATGCTGATCGACACCTCCCGCAACGGCTGGGGCGGCACCGCCCGTCCGACCGCGGCGAGCACCTCGACCGACATGAACACCTGGGTCAACGCGTCCCGTATCGACCGTCGTATCCACGCCGGCAACTGGTGCAACCAGAGCGGCGCAGGCCTCGGCGAGCGTCCGAAGGCCGCCCCGGCCTCCGGCATCGACGCGTACGTCTGGATCAAGCCCCCGGGCGAGTCCGACGGCTCCAGCTCGCTGGTCCCCACCGGCCCGAACAACCCGGGCGGCAAGGGCTTCGACGGGATGTGCGACCCGACCTACACCGGTAACGGCCGCAACGGCAACAGCATGAGCGGCGCCCTGCCCAACGCCCCGGTCTCCGGCGCGTGGTTCTCGGCCCAGTTCCAGCAGCTCATGACGAACGCCTACCCGGCGCTGTAAAGCAGCACGAAACTCGCAAGACCGGAGGGCCCCCGACACGGCGTCGAGGGCCCTCCGGCCGCGGATCAGCTCGACCAGCGCGCGCGTGCCCTCGGTGGTGCTGCCGCGCGGGTCGTTGTTGTACATGGCGGAGATGTCCAGGAACGCGCCGTCGAAGCCGAAGCGCCGGTACAGCCGGACGATCTGCTGCGCGAGGTGCCGCCGCCACGGCTCGTACGACGGGTTGATCAGCGCGCCCCAGCTGTGGTCGAAGTGCCGGGAGGCGTCCCAGTCGACCGAGCCGATCGGCATGTGCCCGCCGTCAGCCCGGCTCCGCCGAACGGCCCCCGCACCAGTTGAGCATGCGATCGGCCTCGATGCCGTCGATCGCGACCGTCCACGTGCGCCCGTCCGTCATGGCGAATTCCAGGTGCGTGGCGTCGGCGAACCGGGCCGAGTTCACCTTGATCGCCGGGATCTCCCGCGCGCCGTAGCCGGTGATGAGCGCGTCGTACTCGGGACGGGTCCGCGCGCCCGCCCGGGCCGTGCACGCGACGTCCTTGCGGCTCTCCCGCCCGAACAGGCCGGTGGTGCGCAGCCGGTAGTGCAACAGGCCGTCATTGTGCACGACCAGCTCGCGGCCGCCGGTGCTGGCGGCGACCCGGGTGCCCGTGGCGTGCACCGGGTCCGGGTCGACCGAGGAGCCGACGTTGGCGATCGCGCCGTCGCACAGCGCGAACAGCGCCGCGACCGTGCCGACCGTGACGGCGGCCCGCGCGGCGACCCGGTTGCGCAGGCCGAGGTGGGCGGCGACGGTCAGGGCCGCGACGGCGGCCAGGGCCACCGGCGCCCACCGGCCCGGCCGCTCCAGCGGGATGAAGTGCACGAAGCGCCACGACGCGAGCCCGACGGTCAGCAGCCCGGTCGCGACGACCACCAGGGTCAGTCCACCGAGGACGGTGAGGACGAGCGCGGTCCAGCGCCGGGACATCGGACGCGCCGGTCCGGGGCCCGCGTCCGGCGGCCCCGCATCCGGCGCCGGGATCGCCGTGGAAGGTGGCTCGGGCTCGGGTGGGGGCGGCGCCCCCCGGCGTGCCGTCATGCCCGCAATCGTCGACGGTCAGCCCGTCGGTGACAAGACCCTCTGCTCGTCCACAGTGGATCTGCGCGCGGTGAAGGCGAGCAGCAGCAGTACGCCACCCGCCAATGCGACAAGAGCACCGGTGACGGCCGTGATGTGCATGGCGGTCACGAACGCGTCGTCGGCCGCGGCGGCCAGGTCGGGGCGGTGCAACTGCTCCGCGACCGCGCGGGTGTGCTCGGCCGACGGGCCGGCGGCGGCGCGGGCCGCCGGCGGCAACCCGGCCAGGGCCGGCGCGATCCGGTCGCGGTAGGTGCTCGCCAGGATCGTGCCGAGCAGCGCGATGCCCAGGACGCTGCCGACCTGCCGGACGGTGTTGTTGACCGCGGACCCGGCGCCCATCCGGTCCAGTGGCAGCACCGCGATCACGGCGGCGACGGTCGGCGCGATCACCATGCCCATCGCGATGCCGCTGACCAACCCGACGACGCAGAACCACAGCAGCGGCGTGTCCAGGTCGAACGTGAGGTTGGCCAGGAAGCTCGCGCCGACCACCAGCAGCGCGCCGCCGCTGACGAGGCCGACGCCGTAGCGCTTCGCCAGCCGCGCGCCGAGCCCGGAGCCGGCGGCGACACCGATCGCGCCGGGCAGGAACGCCAGGCCGGTCTCCAGGGCCGACATGCCGCGGGCGCCCTGCAGGTAGAAGTTGCCGTAGAACATCTGGCCGGTGATGCCGAAGAACAGGGCGGCGAGGGCGAGGTTGCCGGCGCTGAAGCGGCCGTTGCGGAACAGGCGGGGGTCGAACGACGGCTCCGCCGAGCGCCACTCCACGGCCGTGAACAGCGCGAGGACCGCGACACCGCCGAGCACCGGCGCCCACACCTGCCACCTGGTCCAGCCGGTGTCCTGGCCGGCCTCGATCAGGCCGTACGCCAGCAGCGCCAACCCGGCGGTGGACAGCAGCAGACCGAGCGGGTCGGGACGGCGGCGGGACCCGAGCTTCGGGTCGGGCACCACGAGCAGCACGCCGGCCAGGGCGATCCCGACGACCGGCAGGTTGACCAGGAACACCGACCCCCACCAGAAGTGGTCGACGAGCACCCCGCCGAGCAGCGGGCCGAGCGCGACGCCGACGCCGCTGGACGCGGACCAGACCGCGATCGCGCCGGCGCGCCGCTCAGCCGGGAACGTCGCGCCGATGATGGCCATCGAGGTCGGCATCATCATCGCCCCGCCGAGCCCCATCAGGCCGCGGGCGAGGATCAGGCCGGTCGCGTCGCCGGCCCACGCGGCCCAGACGGACGCCGCGCCGAAGATCGCGAGGCCGGCGGCGAGGACCGTGCGGTGCCCGTAGCGGTCGCCGAGCGCGCCGGCGGCGAACAGGGCGGTGGCGAACAGCAGTGCGTAGGACCCGACGGCCCACTGCAGCTCACCGGGGGTGGCGCCGAGACCGGTGCGCGGGTCGGCGATGCGTTCCAGGGCGATGCCGAGGATGGTCGTGTCGATCCAGATGAGCACGGCGGCGAAGACGAGCACCGACAGCACGCGGCGTTGCTGGGGTAGGTTGATTGACAGGTCCCTGACGGTCATGGTTTCACTGTGGCAAGAGCGTCAGGTTCCTGTCAATGATGGCGCGGCGCACAATGGTCGCGTGAGTACCGAAGAAGCCTGCTCCACGTTTCTCGTCCGGCACGCGTGGCTGAGCCTGCGCGGCGTGGTCGCCGAGGCCCTCGTGGAGCACGACCTCTCCGTCGCGCAGTTCGCGTCCCTGCTCCTGCTGCGCGAGTCGCCCGGCATGTCCGTCGCCGACGTCGCCCGCAAGGTCTCCACCGCCCGCCAGTCGGCCAACGAGATGCTCGGCGGCCTGGAGCGGGCCGGCCTGGTCGAGCGCCGCCAGCACCCCACCGACCGGCGCTCGCAGCAGATCATGCTGACGCCCGCGGGCCTGGAGCGGCTGGAGGCCGCGCTGCCGACCGTGCAGGCCGTCGAGGCCCGCCTCTCCGCCGGCTTCAACCCGTCGGAGCTGGCGGCCGTGTCCGCGTGGCTGCACCGCATGGCGGCCGCCTCATCCGGGATAAATGAGGAAATTCCGACGCTTTGACCTGGACATTTTGTGCTCCAGGTCACACCATGGAGGGACTGACGTAACCGGTGGAGGTGCGTCCCATGGAACTGCTCGGTGGCATTCAACGGGTGGAGCACGCGATACAGACCCCGGCCGGAGACCCGGCCTGGGGACAGACGGTCAGTCAGGCCGTCGCACAGCTCAAGGCGGCGTTCGCCGCCCACGTCGAGGAGACCGAGGGCCCGTCCGGGCTCTACGCCGGTGTCCTCGGCGACGCGCCCCGGCTCGCGCGGGGGCTCTATGGGCTCGTCGGCGACCACGAGACCGTCTGGGAGGCCCTGGACGACCTCGAAGGACATCTCGGCTCACGGGGCACCCGCCACGAGGTGGTCCGCCAGGACGCGGCCCGCCTCATCAGGGAGGTCTGGCAGCACCGGCAGCGCGGCGCCGACCTGCTCTACGAGGCGTACGACACCGATCTGGGCGGGGAGACCTGACGGTTCCCTTACGACGCCTCTAGAAGCGTGCTGCGCCGTGCGGCGCGCTCTACGCTCGGGCGATGGGGCAGCGTGTACTGGTCGTCGACGACGACCCGACCGTCAGCGACGTCGTGCGGCGATACCTGGAACGCGAAGGGTTCACCGTCGAACTCGCCGGCGACGGGCAGCGGGCGCTCGACGCGTACGCCGCCGAACGCCCCGACCTCGTCGTGCTCGACCTCATGCTGCCCGGCATCGACGGGCTCGAGGTCTGCCGCCGCCTGCGCGCGCAGGACCGCACCCTGCCGGTCATCATGCTGACCGCGCTCGGCGAGGAGTCCGACCGCGTCCTGGGCCTCGAAATCGGCGCCGACGACTACGTCACCAAGCCGTTCTCACCCCGGGAGCTGGTCCTGCGGGTGCGGTCCGTGCTGCGGCGCGTCGTCCCGGTCGCGGTCGCCGTGGAGATGTTCGTCGACGGCGACCTCAGCGTCGACGCCGCCCGGCGCATCGCCACCCTCCGCGGCCAGGCGCTGGCGCTGACCGTGCGCGAGTTCGACCTGCTGGTGTTCCTGATGCGCAACCCGGGCCGGGTGCTGCGCCGCGCCGAGCTGCTCCAGCAGGTGTGGGGCTGGACGTTCGGTGACCAGTCGACCGTCACCGTCCACATGCGACGCCTCCGGGAGAAGGTCGAGGACGACCCGGCCGAGCCTCGGCGGATCCTCACCGTGTGGGGCGTCGGGTACCGGTACGAATATGCGTGACGTCCTCTTCACCTTCCTGATGGCGCTCGGCGGCTCCCTGACCGTCGCCGTCGCCGGGCTGCTGGTGCTGCGGGGGCCGCTGCGCGGCCGCTCCGTCACCGCGCACATCGTCGTGCTGCTGCTCGTCACCGTCCTCAGCGTGCTCGCCGGCATCCTCGGCGCCGCCATGGAGATGTTCATCTCCGACCACGACCTGCACGTGCTGCTCATCGTCGTCGGCACCGCCGCCACCATCAGCCTCGCCGCCGGGCTCTGGGCCGGTCGGCGCCTCGCCAGGGCCAGCATGTGGGCGGCCGAGGCGCGCGAGCGGGAGCGGGAGGCCGAGGCGCGGCGCCGGGAGCTCGTCGCGTGGGTCTCCCACGACCTGAGGACGCCCCTGGCCGGTCTGCGGGCCATGACCGAGGCCCTGGAGGACGGCGTCGTCTCCGACCCCGCCACGGTCGCCGAGTACCACCACCGGATCAGCGCCGAGACCGACCGGATGGCGGCCCTCGTCGATGACCTCTTCGAGCTGTCCCGCATCAACGCCGGGGCGCTGCGGCTGACCCTGTCCGACGTCCCCCTCGGCGACGTGGTCTCCGATGCGATCGCCTCCGCGACGCCGCTGGCCGACGCCGCCGGGATCCAGCTGATGGCCTCGTCCGGCGGGTGGCCGACCGTTCAGGGCTCCGTCCCGGAACTCTCCCGGGTGGTCGGCAACCTCATCCGCAACGCCATCCGGTACACACCGCCGGACGGCACCGTGGTCGTCTCCGGCGGTCAGGACGCCTCCGGCGGCTGGCTCGCGGTCAGCGACACGTGCGGCGGCATCCCGGAGCCGGACCTGCCGCGCGTGTTCGACGTGGCGTTCCGCGGTACACCTGCCAGAACGCCGACCCGGGACGCCGGTGGGGGACTCGGGCTCGCGATCGTCCGAGGCCTCGTCGAGGCGCACCACGGCGACGTGGCCGTCACCAACGACGGTGACGGCTGCCGCTTCGTCGTGCGCCTGCCGGCCAGCGCCTGATGCCGTCCAGCGCGTGCCGCTTCGTCGTGCGTCTGCCGGCTAGGGCCTGATGCCGTCCAGCGCGTGCTGGCAGGAGTCGTCGGGGTGCTCGGGCAGGGCCGGGATCACGTCCAGCAGCACCGTCCGCAGGCGCGCCGTGTTAGCCGCGAACACCTCGAACACCTCCTCCATCGTCACCCCGTGGTCACCCTCGACACCCGCGTCGAGGTCCGTGACCAGCGCGATCGACGTGTAGCACAGCGCCAGCTCCCGGGCCAGGACGGCCTCGGGGTGCCCGGTCATGTTCACGACGGCACCACCCATCGCCGTGTACCACCGCGACTCCGCCCGCGTCGAGAACCGCGGCCCCTCGACGACGACCATCGTGCCGTCCCCGGCCTCGATCCCGTGCCCGGCCGCGATCCTCTGCACGGTGGCCCGGCCCGTCGCGCAGTACGGATCCGCGAAGTTCACGTGGACGCCGCCCGTGTCGTAGTAGGTCTGGACCCGCCCCGACGTCCTGTCGATCAGCTGATCCGGCACCACGAACGTGCCCGGCCCCAGCTCGGGCCGCAGCCCGCCGACCGCGCACGGCGCCAGGACCTGCCGCACCCCGATCTCCCGCAACGCCCAGAGATTGGCCCGGTAGGGAATCTTGTGCGGCGGGAACCGGTGGTCCCGGCCGTGCCTGGGCAGGAAGGCGGTGCGCCGCCCGCCGACCGTCGCCACCGTCACCGGATCTGACGGCGCGCCGTACGGCGTGTCGAGCACATGTTCCTCGGCGTCGTCCAGCAGGGCATACAGCCCGGAACCACCGATGACGGCAACGTCGGCGAGTGAGGTCACGCGACAGACCCTAACCGCGAGCGGCGGGTCAGGCTAATGTGCGAGACATGACGCTCGCACCCCGCCTCGCGACGATCGCGGTTCTCAACCGCGCGGCCGGTCATGTTGGCTGGTGGAGCTGATGTCTTCATACGGCGACCTCGGCGGGATGGAGCAAAACCCATCCGGCCGGCCCGACCGCCCCGATCCAACGGGTGGGATGTCCGGTGGAATGTTCGGAGCGCCGACCGGGCGGGGATCACCAAGACCGGGTAGCTCCAGCACCGGGCGGGGCACGTCGAAAAAGCGTCGAGGGAGGGCGATGGAGTCGTTGACCGGCCGGCTGCTGGTGGCGACGCCCGCGCTCCGCGACCCCAACTTCGAACGCACCGTCGTCCTCGTCGTGGCCCACGAGGAGGGCGGCGCCCTCGGCGTCGTGCTCAACCGCGCCACCGAGGTCCAGGTCGCCGACGTCCTCGGCGGCTGGGGCGCCCTCGCCGGCGAGCCCCCGGTCGTCTTCGAGGGCGGCCCCGTGCAGCCCGAGGCCGCCATCTGCCTCGCCCGCACCCGCCCCGGCGTCGAGGACCTCGCCGGCTTCAACCGCGTCTCTGGCGCCGTCGGCACCGTGGACCTCTCCGGCGACCCCGACCTCCTCGTCGCCGGCGTCGTCGGCGTCCGCGTCTTCGCCGGCTACGCGGGCTGGTCCCCGGGCCAGCTCGAGCGCGAGATCGAGAGCGGCTCCTGGTTCGTCTTCGACGCCCTGCCCAGCGACGCCTTCGCCCCCCGCCCCGACGACCTCTGGCACATGGTCCTGCGCCGCCAGGGCGGCCTGATGGCCGCGGTCGCCCACTACCCGGCGGACCCGACGCAGAACTAGATACCCGTTGTGAGACCCCCCGCGGAGTTGTGTACTATTCCGTGAGTGCCCGCGAGACCGGGGCACGAAGATGGGGACGTGGCGCAGCTGGTAGCGCACCACACTGGCAGTGTGGGGGTCAGGGGTTCGAGTCCCCTCGTCTCCACTCCATCAATCGGCGCTTCCTGCTCATCGGCGGGGGCGCCGATTCGCGTTGGTGATTCCGTCATTTTCCCGCGCACGGCTTCGCCGCGCTCCCCGGAGGGGGAGCTTCGCTCCGCCCACACCCCTCAAACCCCGTCGCGGGGTGCTCTGGGTTGCAGTCCTTGCCCTTGTGCGTTTGGCGCGTGTACGGATGCGCCTCTCGCAGTGCGAGCCTGGTTGCGGTAGGCACGGGTTGGGCTTGGGCGGGGTCGCTGAGCTGCTCCTGTCCGGCCTGTATTACATGCAATACAGTGGTGCTATGAGCGAAGTCCTGTGGCGGATGCCGCAGCCCGACGAGCGTCCGCAAGCGGACCTCGGCGACGGGCTCACAGTGGCGGACGTCGCCGAGGCGCTGGAGCGGCCAGCTACGTTGCAATTTCAGCAGCGCGGTGAGTTGCAGCGCGCCTACATCGCTCCCGCCGCCGACGGGCGGCTCGTGTCGATCCTGTTGTTCCGCAATGACGACTCGTTCGTCTGGCGGGTCCGGGCGGCGCGTCTGGCCAGTGCGGCCGAGGCGGAAATTTGGAGCAGGAGGGGCGACTGAGATGACGCAGGTTCCGGACTTCAGGGCGATGACGCAGGACGAACTGGCAACGTGGTTCATGAACAACGACGCGAGCGCGCTGTTCGCGTCTGGCAACCGCACCCACGACACGGCGGTGCAGGTCGACACCGAGGATCAGCCGACGAGTCAGCTCGTCTCCTTGCGGATTCCGAGCGACGTCGTCGCGCGGATCGACGCGGCGGCCGGCCGTGATCGGGAGGGTCGCTCAGGGATCATCCGGCAGGCACTTTCCGAGTGGCTGGAGCGTCATGGCGAAGCGGAAGCTGCATAAGGTCGGTCACTCATCGACGAAATTGACCGGCTCGGCTGGGCGATGCCACCGGGCTCCGCTGAACCCGGCCCGGCGTGCCAGATCCGTGCCAGATCGGTCGGGTGTTCATGGGGAACCGCGGGGAGTAGTGGTCGGTCGATGTCATGTGCGCTGGTCACGTCGTTGCAGGTCGTGTGTGGTGGTGAGCCCGGTTCTGGCAGTGTGGGAGTCAGGGGTTCGAGTCCCCTCGTCTCCACTCCATCAATCGGCGCTTCCTGCTCATCGGCGGGGGCGCCGATTCGCGTTGGTGATGTCGTCATTCTCCGCGCACCGGCTCCGCCGGTGCTCCCCGGTGGGGGAGCTTCGCTCCACCCACACCCCCTCAAAACCGTCTCGGGGCCCGACCTCGTTCGAAGAGTTCTGGGCTTTCGTTTTGGCGTTGATGCTTGGTGAGCCTGCGTCCGACTTGAGCCGGGGGCCGGTTCCGGGGTTAGGGGTTATGCGGCCTCGGTGGTGTCGGGGTGGCGGGCGAGCCATTCCGCTACGGCGGTTCTGATGATGCCGGAGCGGCCTTCGCGGTCGCGGCCGGCGGCGGCGTCGAGGGCGTCAACCATGGCGGCCGGCATCTTGAGCGACACCATTCTGCCCATCGGGACGCCTGTCTCATCGACCTGTACGAACTGGCCTTCAATCGGCCGGCCAGTGCCGACGAGGCCGCTCGTGTCGTTGCCGGCGAACCATTCGGCGACCTGGTCGTCCGTCATGTTGTTCAGATCAGGCTGTTCCATCACGCTGCTCCCGTCTGCCTGGCCCATTGATCGATCTCTTCAAGCGTTGCCAACCGTGCGAAGCGGATCCGCCACACGAACGAGCCGTCGTCGCGGATCAACAGGATACGAATGAGCCGCGACATTCCCCGGCTTGGAGCGGTCACGGCAAGCCGCAACTCGCTGAGCTCGACCCGGTGCTGCTCGCCCTCGGCCCGCACCAGTGCCTCGGCCAGGTCGGCAGCGGTCAGGCCGTCCCGCAGGTCGGCCTCGGGCCGCCCGCCCGCTGTCGGCATGCGCCAGAGGATCTCGCTCACGTATTAAGAGTAATACGCTTAAGACGTTCAGCAGCTCGTTCGGCCGCCGTCGTGCCACATCCGTGCCACATCAGACGGTCAACCGCAGGAACTGGCAGGGAGCGCCGGTCCGGCGGGTCGAGGTTCAGAGGTCGTGAACTCGTAGGTCGATGATGGGTGCGAGTCCAGACCTGACAGTGTGGGGAAGCGTCTCACTACTGCGATGCGTCCGGGAGACATGCGTGTACGTGCCGAGGCCCCAGGACCGGCGCAAGAGGCGCGTCACCCGCCTGGTCATTGCGGTCGTCTTCACCGTCGCGGGTCTTGTCTTCGGCTGGGTCGCTGTCGACGAGGCGAGAGGCGGTGTGGTCGACGCCGAGGTGGTCGGCATCAGCTACAACGGCGCTGGCCGGCGGGTCTATGACGTCCGGTTCGAGGTGGCCGGCCGGGTCTGCTCGTCGCGGGTGGACTCCGGCTCCAAGCCGAAGCCGCGCGACGTCCGCATCGGTGGGATCTCGCGGCTGCGGTACCCGGCGTCGGACCCATGCCGGAAGGTGCGTGAGACGATCGCCGCCGGGCCCGGCCCGATGCCTTTCATCGCGGCGGTCGTCGCGCTCGGCTTTTGGGTGGGCGTGTGGCGTCTCCGGCCGAGCCGACCCACCGCCGACCGATCCAACTAAAAGACGTTTTGGTCAACAGTCGCCCTGCCGTCGTGCCAGATCGCCCGGTCGCAGGGGCCGGCGGGGGAGTAGCGGTCCGACGAAGCCGGATGGGAAAGCAGTGTCAAGGGGGCGGTGGGACGGGTCACGTCGTGCCGTCCCGTGTTGCGACCTTCGCGGTGACGAGGCATGTTTGAGTCATGTCCGTCGTTGCGCCGTCCAGCCGTCTGCGGCGTGGCGTGCGGCGGCTCACGCTGGCGTTGTGTGCGTTGATTCTCGGGGCCGGGTTCACCCCGGCGCTGCCGCTGTCCATTGTGGATCGTCCGGCGCCGGCCGTGGCCACCGCCGCGCAGGCGGCCGTTGTAGCACCGGCACGTCCGTCGGTCGTGCGACTGCCGGCCGCGATCCGGACCGCCCCGGAATTTCCGCAGGCCGTCGGTGGCGCCGTCGGTACCATGGGCGCGGTTGCGGTTGTTCTTGAAGGTGCCACCGTGGGCGCCGCCGCCGGACGTGCGCCACCCCGGATCCTGGCCTGAGACGCAGTCCCCCTCTCGCCGCTCGATCCCCCCTCGAGGTGCATCCATGGACGCCGCTCTGCAGGACCTTGCCCACGGCATGCGCGAGGCCCTGGCCATCTGGGCCGCGCTGCTCGCCGCCGTCGTCGTCACGTTCGTCATCCTCACGTTGCTGTCCAAGCGCCAGGAGCGCCGCGACGTCGCGCCCGGCCCGTCGTGGTGGGCGCGGCTGCGCAAGGCGGTCCGCGACCCGGAGGCCGCCCGGGAGCGGCAGCTCGCGGTCGAGCAGCGCAACGCCGAGCTGCGGGAGCTGCAGCGGTTCAGCGACGAGCTTGCCGTCGCCGCTTCCAGGACCACGGTGATGGCGGGCCGCCGCCGCGAGGAGTGGGAGGCCGCGCAGCGCACGCAGGACGCGGCCTGGCGGGCGTTCGAGGAGGCCGAGCAGGCGGTCAGGCGGCTGGAGCGGGCGCAGGCGTTCCCGCTCACCGAGGACGACCCGGAGACCCGCCGTCAGCACATGGTGCGCATGGTCAACGCCGCGCACCGCGACGGTGAGCTGTCGGCCGCGCACCTCGCCGACGCGCTCATGCACCGCAACGGCTGGGACCCCGCCGAGCACCCGTTCGCCCAGCAGCTGCGCATGCGCAGGATCATCCGGGATCGGCTGTTCCGCACGTACCAGCAGGCGTCGACCCTCGAGCGGGAGACCGCTGCCGCCGCCGACCTGGCCGCCTCGTCGAAGCGCAGCCTGGACGACGAGTCCTTCAGCGCGACCCTCCAGGTGCGCACCGCCGCGCCTTCTTCGGTGCGGTTTCAGCGTTCCAGGCCGGCCCTGCAGTAACGGGTGGGACGCTTCGTAACGGTGGCGTCACAATCCAGGGGGGCCGGTCATGGGCATTGAGTTGTCGATCATCGCGGGGCTCTGCTACGCCTCGTCCAGCGTCAATGCGACCGGCGCCGACCACCATCCGGTCACCGAGGAGGAGACCGAACTCTTCGGCCTGTCCGGCGACGCCCTCACCGAGGCCGTCGCGGCGTGCCTGGGCGAGGCGCCGGACCTCGCGCAGCTCGACGGCTTCCTGCACCGCTCGCACGACTGGTCTCCGGTCACCACGACCCTGGTCGTGCAGAGCGCCTCCGTCACCGGTGTCGGCTCGATGCCGGTCAGCCTGCCGCTGACCGGCGGCGGCGCCCGCCTCACCTGCTCGGCGACCCACCTGTGGTCCCCGGCCGGCGGTGTCAGCCCCACCGAGCCGGTCCGCTACGGCATCACGTTCCCGGCCGGCGGCGCCGCGCTGAACTACGCCCACGACTGGGGCACCGGCACCGCCGAGTCCGCGAGCGTCGACCTGCCGCCGGGCGCCGCGGGCGACGAGGTGGTCGCGCTGGGCATGAACCTCGGCGTCCGCGTCGTCTACGACGCCTACCTGTCCGGCGAGATCGCCGTGCACTACCGCGACGGGCACCAGGGCCACCGGTACTGGGCCCTCGATGTCGGCACCGTCATGGCGGCGGCCGGGCTGCTCAACGGGCGGCACTTCGCGGAGAACCTGAACATCCGCTACCACGCCAGCACCCGTGTCGTGCACGCCGACGCCGACGGCAACCTCAGCACCCTCGCCGGCCCCGGCATCCGCACCGGCGCCGACCTGGCGCTCACCGGCGCCGACCTGGCGCTCACCGGCGCCTAGCCTGCTGCTTTTGCGACACCTGTGCGAGTGATGCCGGTCTACGGGGTAGCGTGTCCGCCGTGGATCTGACCGTCATCCTGGGGCCGATGAAGAGTGGCAAGTCGCTTGAGCTGGTGAGCCTGCTGTCGCCGTTGCAGTTCACCGACGTGCGGCACAAGGTGTTCCAGAGCGCCAGGCACGTCCGCGACGCGGGCGTCGTCTCGCGCAGCGGCGCGGCCCTCGCGACCGTGAAGGCGAGCTCGCTGACCGCCGCGCTGGATGACGACGTCGACGTGGTCGGCATCGACGAGGTGCACATGTTCGCGATGGCCGACATGGCGGTCGTGCGGGCGCTGCTGGAGCGCGGCACCAGGGTCGTCGCCGCCGGCATCGACCTGGACCACCGCGGCGAGCTGTTCGCGCCGGTCCGGGCGCTGCTGGAGCTGGGCCCCGCCTCGGTGACCTACCGGCGGGCGGTCTGCGATGTGTGCCGCGGCTTCAGCGCCGTCTACACACAGGTCCTGGAGCACGGCGAGCCGATGCTGCGCGAGCTGGCACCGTCGACCGCGCTGCCCGACGACGGCACGTACACCTACGAGGCCCGCTGCCGCACCTGCGTGGTCCTGCCCACCACCGCCGCCCGCACCCTCCCCCGCCAGCAGACCACCGCCGCCGCCTGACCCGCCCCGCCGCGATGCCCCGCCATGATCCGGAAGACCTTTTGTCGCCAGAGCAGCAAAAAGTCTTCCGGATCACGGGGGCGGGGGACGGGCGGCGGGGACCACGGTGATGCCACGCGCACGCGTGTGAGCCTGCCGCGCGGAACGCGCTGGCAGTGCGTCGCGGAGCGGCGCATTGGGGGGCTCCGGGGGTGAGAATCCCCCCGGCGGGACCCGCGCGAAGCGTGGGGCAGCGAGCTATCGCCGAAGGCGAAATGCGGGAAACAGCTCAGGCTGCGATAGCGGCCATGGCGAACGGCTGCGCGACCGGGCGGCCGAAGTGGTAGCCCTGGGCGAAGCGGTACCCGAGCCGGTAGAGCTCCTGTGCCTGCTCGGCGGTCTCGACGCCCTCGGCGATCGCGTCGAGGTTGAGCCCGTCGCTGACGTTGATGAGCGCGGTCGCGATCACCGAGTGCCGGCCGGCCATCGTGATGTCGTCGACGAAGGACTTGTCGACCTTCAGGATGTCGACCGGGCACGTCTGGAGCAGGCCGAGTGACGAGTGTCCGGTGCCGAAGTCGTCCAGCGCGATCCGCACGCCGAGCTCGTGCACGGCGTCGAGGGCCTCGATCGCCCGGCCGCCGCCGAAGACCGCGGTCTCGGTCACCTCGATCGCCAGCCGGGCGGCCGGGAAGCCGGTCGCCGCCAGTACCGCGGCGACGACCTCCGGGAAGTCGGGCTCGGCGAGCTGCCGGGCCGAGACGTTGACGGAGACCTTGCCGGGCGCGGCGTCGCCGAGGACGTCCAGCCACGCCGCCCCCTGTGAGCAGGCCTCCAGCAGGATCCAGGCGCCGAGCTCGACGATCTGGCCGTTCTGCTCGGCGACGGGGATGAAGTCGGCGGGGCTCATGAACCCGAGCGTCGGATGGTGCCAGCGGATGAGGGCCTCCACGCCGGCGATCCGGCCGTGCGGGAGGGTCACGATCGGCTGGTACACCAGCTGGAACTGACCCTGGTCGAGGGCCTCGCGCAGCTGCGCGCCGAGCAGGGCGTGCGCCGAGGCGCGCTGGTCGAGTTCGGGTCTGAAGCGCTGCTGGCGGGACTTGTCCTCCTTGGCCGCGTACATCGCGACGTCGGCGCGGCGCAGCAGCTCGAAGGGGTCGCGGGTGCCGGCTGCGTCGGCGACGCCGATGCTCGCCTGGACGAGCAGGTGCTGGTCGCCGGCGAACACCGGCTCCTGCAGGGCGGTGGCGAGCTCGGTGACCATCGCGTCCGCGGCCACGGGACCGGTGCCGGGCATGAGGACCGCGAACTCGTCGCCGCCGAGCCGGGCCACGACGTCGCCGGGGCGCAGGACCCCGACGAGCCGCCTGCCGACGGCGGCGAGCAGCTGGTCGCCGATGGCATGGCCGAGCCCGTCGTTGATCCGTTTGAAGTCGTCGAGGTCGATGAACGCGACCTGCGGCGGGTTGCCGGCGTCGAGCTCGTCGCGGATCAGCTCCTCCAGGAACCGCCGGTTGGGCAGTCCGGTGAGATCGTCGCGCATGACCAGGTCGCTGAGCTGGTCGGCCTGGTCCTGCACCTTGCCGACCAGGCCGGCGATGCGCACGACCACGAGCAGGAAGACGGCGCCGGCGACGGCCCCGATGGCGAACCAGTCGATGTTCCGGCCGCCGAGCGCGCCCTGCAGGAGCAGCAGTCCGGGCGCGATCATCGAGCTGACGGCGAGGACGGTGAGGCGGCGCCGGGACAGGGCGGTGTCGGCGGTGCCGGTGGGTTCGTCCATGCCGCGCATCGACGGATGTAGCGCGGCGCCCGCGAGCAGCACGTACGACGTGAGCCAGCCGACCTGGAGGTAGCCGCCGGGCGTCGCGTCGTAGGTCGACATGACGGAGTACGTGACGTCGGTGCTGAACATCACCAGCATGCTGGACACGAGCAGCCAGTAGCTGCCGGTCTTCGCGGCGCGGCCGGCGAGGAGCCGGGCGAGCAGCACGAGCAGGATCACGTCGGCGGTCGGGTAGGCCAGGGAGCACAGCCGTTGCACGGTCGACACGCCACCGGTTTCGGCGATGGGGCGCATGACGAACACCCAGAACAGCAGGCCGGCGCCGGCCGCGGCGATGCACGCGTCGATCAGGCCGGCGAGGTCGCGGCCGTGCCGCCGCAGCATCATCCACAGCCCGGTGGCGAGGGCCGGGTACGCGCCGAGGTAGAACACGTCGGCGGGGGACGGGAACGGGACCTCGTGCAGCACGTTGACGAAGATGCCGTAGGTGACGTCGCCGAGGACCCAGACGGCGAGCCCGGCGGCGAACCAGTACCAGAGCGCGCGCCGCGGTGGCCGGTTGCGCCGGACACCGATCAGCACCATGGTGACCGCGCCGAAGCCGACGGTCTCGTATCCGATGTTCGCGACGTAGCCGGTCTTGGGCAGCAGCGGATAGGTGGCCGCGCACAGGCCACCGATCAGCAGCCAGACCAGCCACAGCCGTCTGGCGACCCAAGTCTCCACGGGTTGGTTATCGGCAGCGCTTCAGGTGCGGTTGAGAGCTCTGGCAGATAATACGTATTACCCTCTTGTGCTCCGCGCTGGGCTTTCCGAAACTCGGTCACATGCCACCTGTAACCCGCCGCCAGGTGCTGGCAGGTGCCGCCGGTTTCGCCGGCGCACTCGCCATCCCCAGCATCGCGTCCGCCGCCCCCGCCGGATTCCCCACCTACAAGTACCTCGGTCAGCCGCTGCCCGCGAGCCTGGCCTACAACCCCACCGGGGAACTCATCTTCCCCTGTATCCGCGGCATGTACGACAAGATCAGCGGTGCCCGCGGCCGCTACTACCTCTACTACGCGCCCCACGACGCGCCCGGCGGGATCTGCCTCGCCTACGGCAACTCGCTGTCCGGTCCGTTCACCGAGCACCCGGCGAACCCGATCATCAGCCGCACCTGGTCGCCGCACTACTCGGTCAGCCACGTCTCGTCGCCGCACGTCGTGTGGAACGCCTCGACCAAGCAGTTCTTCATGTATTACCACGGCGAGAACACCACGACCCGGCTGGCGATCTCCAGCGACGGCATCAACTTCACCTACTACGGCACCGTGCTCACCACGGCGATGGTGCCCGGCACCAGCGAGACCACCTACGCGCGGGTGTTCGAGCACCGCATCGCCGCGCTCGGCAACAAGTACGTCATGGTCTTCATGGGCCTCAAGAGCGGCCGGCGGATCTTCTGGGGCTGGTCCAACGACGGCAAGTCCTGGCAGTTCGACCCCAACCCGCTGGTCTCGCCCGCCGCCGACGGGCAGACCGACCTGAGCGGCCCGCATCTGCTGTACCGCAACAACACCACCTATGTCGTCTACCACGGCTCGTCGGGCGACATGTTCCTCACCGAGGTCGGCAACAACTTCGACAAAGAGGTCCACCTCGGCGTCTTCCACTACGCGCTGACCGGCGCGCCGGACAACAACCGCTCCGCGGCGCCGTCCTTCGGCACCGACGGCGGCGTGCAGTACATGTTCTACGAGGCGGGCCAGCGCTCGGGCACGAAGATAGCGGTGGCGCGCGCCGTCTGATACAAACCGGGCATGCTTGCCTGGGGCGTCGATTTCACCACCGCAGAGTTACGAACCGGGGTCCGGCAGACCGACGGGTTCACCTGTGGACCCACCGTCGCCATGGTGGCGTCGGCTCTGCTGGACCCCATGTACGCGGACGGCGTCGCCGACTACGGCGCCGAGCAGCACCGCATCCACACCGCCGCCAACCGGGTGTGGCCGAGGAAGCTGGGCACCACGCCGTGGGGCGTCGCCGCGACGATCTCCCACCACACCGCCGAGCTCGGCGTCCGGTACGGCTGGCGGCTCTTCCACGGCCGCCGCGACCGGCTCGCCGACGTCGCCGCCGCCGTCGACACCGGCTGGCCGGTCGCGATGCTCGTCGGCAAGGGCGTGCCCCGGCACTGGGTGCTGATCACCGCGCACCCGCGGGAGACGGTGCTGCGCTGCTTCGAGCCGGGCTCGGGTCAGGTCCGCGAGGTCACGATCGAGGAGATCCAGCAGCACCGGATTCCCCGGCTGGGCTTCCCGCGGGCGTACGCGCTGGTGCTGCCGACAGGTTGAGGCGGGTCCGCACCTTCTCCTTGGTGCGCTCGGGCAACTCGTCGGCGGCCAGGAGCCGGGGCAGCAGCGCCGGCTCGGCCGTCAGCGCCCGGAACGCGACGCCGACCGTGACGTCGTGCGCGGGGGAGTGCACGACCTCGACCGGGTCGCCGGCGCGGATCGTGCCCGGCCGCACGACGCGCAGGTAGGCGCCGGGCAGCGCCCGCTGTGTGAACCGCTTGATCCAGCCCCGCTCGTCGAGCCAGGCGGCGAAGGTGCGGCACGGGATCCGCGGCGCGGACACCTCCAGCAGCAGCTCGTCGCCGATGCGCCAGCGCTCGCCGATCCGGGCGCCGGTGACGTCGAGCCCGGACGTCGTCAGGTTCTCCCCGAAGACGCCGCCGGGCAGCTCCCGCCGCAGCTCGGCCTCCCACCGGTCGAGGTCTTCCCGCGCGTACGCGTAGACCGCCTGGTCCGGGCCGCCGTGATGGCGCACGTCGCAGACCACGTCGCCGGCCACGCCCGTCTCCTGGGTGCCGCGCGGGCCGGGCACCGTCACGAGCACCGGACCGTCGATCGGTCGCTTGTCGATGCCCGTGGTCGGGACGTCCGAGTGTGCGGTCGGGGCGGCGGTGCCGGCGTTGACGGAGATCAGGTATGCCACGCTCAGACGCTAGCGTCCGCCTGTACCGACCGTTTCGACAGTCCCATGAAGTAGCCGTCGATCACCGAGGTCGCGGGCGCGTCCGGGCGGTCGGCGGCACCGAGCGTGACGAACAGTGGCGTGTAGTGCTCGACCGTCGGGTGGGCGAAGGGCATGCCCGGCGCCTGGCTCGCGTACCGCGCCAGCGTGTCGACGTCGCCCTTGGCGAGGGCCTCGGCCGCCCACGCGTCGAAGTCGGCGGACCAGCCGGGCCGGCCCCCGGTGCCGAGCCAGTGCTCGCGGCGCAGGAACGGCAGGCCGTGCGTCATGAAGCCGGAGCCGACGATCAGCACGCCCTCGTCGCGCAGCGGGCGCAGGCGGCGGCCGAGCTCCAGCAACCGGTCCGGGTCGTGGGTGGGCAGGCTCAGCTGCAGCACGGGGACGTCGCCCAAGGGGTACATCACCATGAGCGGCACCCAGGCGCCGTGATCGAGGCCGCGGTTGCGGTGCTCGTGGACCGGCTCCGAGTCGGGCATCGCGGCGGCGACCCGCTGGGCGAGCGCCGACGCGTCCGGGGTGGCGTACTGCAACTGGTAGAAGTGCGGGGCGAAGCCGCCGAAGTCGTAGACCAGCGGCGTGCCGGCCGCCGAGCCGGAGACGCTCAGCGGTGCGGACTCCCAGTGCGCGCTGACGATGAGGATCGCCTTCGGCTTGGGCAGGCCGGCGGCCCAGTCGGACAGCTCCCGCATCCACGGGCCGTCCTCCAGCAGCGGCGGGGCGCCGTGGCTGAGGTAGATGCTGGGCAACGCGCCGTCGGCGGGCGTCCAGACGCGCTGGTCCCGGCTGGCCGGGATCGCGGTGGCGAGGTGTCGGTCCAGCTCGGGCAGCGCACTCATGCATTGAATGTAGCCAGTAGTTGAGCGTTCAACAAGGCCGTGGGGTCGAGTCTAGGGTGCGATGGCCGTCTCAGCGGCGCGGAGCAGGGCGTCGGCGACCGCTGGGGTTTCCTCGGCGCCGTACACGAGCAGCAGCTGTCGCTCGGGTCCGCCGCGGCCGTCCGTGGCGGTGGCGTGCTCCACGACGACGCGGGTGGTGGTCAGCTGGTCGCCGACGGCGACGTCCATCTCGGCCACGCCGATGTCGACCTGCCGGACGAAGAGTTCCTCCATGGCAAAAAGCGTGCCGCCCGCTCGGGGGCCGGGCGTCGCCTGCAAGGAGTGATCAGTGATGGGCTCTGGACAGGGTCGTCACGAGCATCGCGGCCTCGTGCAGGTGGGACTGCTCGGCCGGGGTCAGGGCCGGGTCGGCGCCCCGCCGGCGCACCGCGGCCTCCAGCTGCGACAGCGGGTTGTCCCGCGTGCAGGACAGGAGCACGTCGAGGAACACCTCGGCCCGCTCCGCGAACTCGTTGCCCGGCTCGATCGCCACCTGGGCGACGATCAGGGCGCTCATCGCCACGTCGAGCTCCGGCGGGCCCTCGGTGCTGTTGCGCCAGTCGATGACGACCGGGCCGCCCTCGGTCATCACCACATTCTCCGGGTGGAGGTCGAGGTGCAGGATCCTGGTGCCGGGGTCCTTCGCCGACCGCACGCGCACCTTGTGCAGCCGCTCCAGGAGGTCGGCGAGGACGGTCCCGCCGTCGCGCAGGTCGAGCGAGCCGTCGGCGAGCGCCTGCAGCATCGTCGGCCCTTCGAGCCGCTCCAGGATGAGGTCGGCGCCGCTCGCCTCATAGACCCTCGGCACGGGGTAGCCATGATCGGCGACATACCGCATGACGGCGGCCTCGGCGGTCGTGTCGCCGCCGAGCCGGTAACGCCGCAGCACCCGCCGCTCGTCGAGGGCGTAGACGTCCGCGTCGCGACCGCTCGCCAGGAGTGCCGTCATGCCCTTCACCCTACTGGTTGCCCCTTACAACCACCGGCCCGTGCCTCGGGGCGTCGCCCGGTTCTGTCGCCCGGTCCTGTCGTCCGGTTCTAGAGCCAGCCGTTCTCGTCGGCGAGTCTGACGGCCTCGGCGCGGGTGCGGGCGCCGGTCTTGCCGATCGCCGCCGACAGATGGTTGCGCACCGTGCCCTCCGACAGGCCGAGCTGCCCCGCGACGTCGGCGGCGGTGCCGCCCTCCCTGGCCGCCCGCAGCACGTCGGCCTCCCGGGGCGTCAGCGGGCTGTCGCCGCTGGCGAGGGTCTCCGCGGCCAGGGCCGGGTCCACCACCCGCAGCCCGGAGGCGATGCGCCGCACGGCGTCGGCGAGCTGCCGGGCCGGGGTGTCCTTGACCACGAAGCCGGACGCCCCGGCGGCCATCGCCCGTCGCAGGTACCCTGGCCGCCCGAACGTCGTCACCATCAGCACCTTGCACCCGGGCATCGCGCTGCGCAGCGCCGCGGCCGCCGCGATCCCGTCGATGCCGGGCATCTCCACGTCCAGGAGCGCCACGTCGGGGCGGTGCTCCCGCGCCGCCGCGACGACCTCGTCACCCCGCCCCACCTCCGCCACGACGCTGAGGTCAGGCTCCAGGTCGAGCAGCGCCGCCAGGGCCCCCCGGACGAGCGCCTGGTCATCCGCGATCAGCAACCGTATCGGCGTCGAACCCACGCACGGATGCTGCCACATGCTGTTACCCGCTGTTTCCCGCATTTCGCCTTCGGCGATAGCTCGCTGCCCCACGCTGCGCGCGGGTCCCGCCGGGGGGATTCTCACCCCCGGAGCCCCCCAATGCGCCGCTCCGCGACGCACTGCCAGCGCGTCCCGCGCGGCAGGCTCACACGCGTGCGCGTGGCATCCGTCGGCCAGCCGGATGTGTTGCCAAGAGAACAGTGATCTGAGTCACTGGCCGTGGCCGCGGCCAGTGACTCAGCCTGCCAGGCGGGTGATCGTTCTGACGGCGGCGGCCGTCACCCTGGCGGCGAAGTCCAGGTCGAGGCTGTCCAGGGTGTCGGTGGGCTGGTGGTAGTCCGGGTTGCGGTACTCGGCCGTGTCGGTCACCAGCAGGGAGCGGCGGCCCGAGGCCCAGTACGGCACGTGGTCGCTGCGCAGCACGACGTCCATCGCCTCGACCGGGATGATGAGGGGGAACGTGGGCAGGTTCGGGGCGGCCGCGGAGGCGAACGCGTCGGCGAGGCCGGCCGAGGCGGGGTCGGCGACCAGCGCGATGAAGTCGCCGACCGTCGGCGGGTCGAGCAGGAACGACGGCGCCGCCTGGGTCGGCGACGTGCGGCCGATCATCTCGAAGACGATCGACTCGGTGCCCGGGGTGATCTGCCCGACGTGGGCGGTGCTGCCCTGGAAGCCGTCCTCCTCGCCGCCGAAGAGGCAGAAGCGGATCGTGCGCGCCGGCAGGTCCAGGTCGCGCAGCGCGCGGGCGGCCTCCAGGACGCCGGCCACGCCACTGGCGTTGTCGTCCGCGCCGGGGGTGTCCTCGACGGTGTCCCAGTGCGCGCACAGCTCGACCGCGTCGTCGGAGGTGCCGCCCTCGATCTCGGCGACGAGGTTCACGTCGTGCAGTTCGCCGCCGTACCGCTCGACCCGCACGACGAGACCAAGGCTGCTGAGCTCGTCGGTGATGTACCGGAGGGCGGCGGGCACGCCGGGCAGGTCGCCGCAGCGCGGCCCGTTGGCGACGAGCGCGGCGACGTGGCCGCGGAGACGATCGGCGGAGATCATGCGCACCAGAATATTGAACCGGATATGGAACAGCCCCCGAGGTTCCCGCGCTGACTGCGCGTGGGCCGGCTGGACTGACACCGGAAAGCCTCGGGGGCTGGGAAACTGCCTCGTATTCGCCGTGCCGCCATCCGAGCGGCCGCACGAAGTGCGAGTCCAGAGGACGGCGGCTAGCTGACAGTCACCTCATGAGTCCCATTGCTACACAACGTTGGACCACCTCCTTTCCCATGTACGACCAACCTAGCCACGCGCGTCGAGCGCCTGCAACGGTTTTTCGGGAGCAAGGTGGTTGTCTTCGGCCTCGAGCCGCTTGATGAGCCGCCGGACGATGATCAACGGCACGATGCCGAAGACGCCGAAGGAGATGTCCAGCACCGTCCACCAGCCCGGGATGCCGCGGACCGGCCCGGCGAACAGCGCCAGGGGCACCACGCCGACGCACGCGATCATGCCGAACTCGATCACCCAGATGTTGCGCACCGGGTCGCGCAGCGGCCCCCAGAAGGCGACCGCGATCACCAGGTGCGCGAAGGCCAGCCAGTCGGTGCCGTACATGATGAACGGATAACGGTCGTTGGTCTCGGTGATGCCCTGGTCGACCCGCGCGATCCAGGCGACGAGGGCGTCGGGCGCGACGTCGATCCGGTCGAGGACCGACCGGAGCCAGTGCACCTCGTGCTCGAGCGGGAACGCGGTCACCCCGCTGGCGACCAGGCCGATCAGGAACAGCACGAGCCAGATGCGGATCTTCCGCCGCGTGGTCATGGCCGCAGCGTAGGCCGCTTTCTCAGGAGGGAGTGACCCTCGTCACGAGATCTGCACAACACGGTCACGCCGGCTCCCCAGGGGGTAGGAGCCGGCGTGGCCGAAGGGGGTTCAGTACCCGCCGCCGCTGTCCCCGGTGGCGGCCTGGGCCTTCTTCCCCTCGGGCGTGAAGGCGAACCACGTGCCGCCCACGCCCTGGCCCTTGGTCTCGCCGACCTTCGTGTCACCGGCGAACCGGTACGCGGGCCAGCTGTTGATCGTCAGCTGCAGTGAACCGTCGGCGCGGGTGACCTTGCCGATGAGCTTCTGGTCGACGCCCTCGATCTTCATGTTCTCCACGTACGGCACGTACGGCCACTTCGCCAGGCAGTCCGCCTCGCAGTTGGACTTCGGCGGCTTCGGGGTGTCCTTCTCGAAGCGGTAGAGGGTCCAGCCCTTCCAGTCGGTCACCACTCTGCCGAGCGTGGCGTCGTCGCGGACCTTGACCCCGGCGACGTTGGCGGCGGCGGACGGCGCGGCGGACGTCGCTGCGGGGGCCGGCGCACCGGTGCCGGCGGCGGGGGCCTCGGCGCCGGTCGCGGCCTGGTCCTGCTTGGTCAGATCGATCGAGTCGCAGCCGGTCAGCGACAGGGCGGCCACGGCGGCCACGGCGAGGGTGAGGACGATCTTTCGCATGTCGGGGTCTCCTGGTTCGCAGCGTTTGCCCGGTGACACGGCGGTGGCCGCGCGAGGGTTCGGCGTCCGGCGGTCGGCTGGCCGACAGCTACGATCTGGCACGTGAGTGAACCGATCGACCCGGACGTGCTGGAGTTCGCGCACCGCATGTTCGACCTGGCGCGCGCCGGGGCGGCCGACGAGCTCGCCGCGAACGTCGATGCGGGCCTGCCGGTGAACCTGACCAACGACAAGGGCGACACGCTGCTGATGCTTGCCGCGTATCACAACCACCCGCCGGCGGTCGCCGCGCTGCTCGCCCGAGGCGCCGACACCGGCCGGGCCAACGACCGCGGTCAGACGGCGCTCGCCGCCGCCGTGTTCCGCCGGTCCGAGGAGTCGGTGCTGGCGCTGCTGGCCGCCGGCGCCGACCCGGCGGCGGGCGGTCCGTCGGCCCTGGAGACCGCCCGCTTCTTCGACCTGCCCGAGATGCTGACCCTGCTGGAGCGAGCCCGATGAGAGACGTCCAGATCCGCGGCGACATGATCCGGCTGGGGCAGTTCCTGAAGCTCGCCGACGTCCTGGAGACCGGAGGCGAGGGCAAGGACCTCATCGCCTACGGCGAGGTCACCGTCAACGGCGAGGTCGACACGCGCCGCGGCCGTCAGCTGCACCGCGGCGACGTCGTGCACACCCTGGGCGAGTCCTACAGGGTCACCTGAGCAGCGCGTTCGCGAACGCGACGGACCGGGCGGCGAAGTGGCCCTGGCCGCCGTCGTGGCCGTCCCACTCGTAGAGCTCCATATCCTTGGTGCCGGGGATCGCGTTGTACGCCGCGAACACCGTCGACGGCGGGCACGTCAGGTCCATCAGGGCCGCCGACACCAGCGCGGGCGCGGTGATCCTGGCGGCGAAGTGCACCCCGTCGACGTAGTCCACTGTGGACAGGGCGAGCGCGGCCCGTGACGGGTTCAGCCGGCAGAAGGCGGCGAACTCCGCGTAGGGGGCGCGGTCGGTGATCGTCACCGCGCGGCGGATGTCGCACAGGAACGGCACGCCGGCGATGACGCCCTGGACGTCGGTCAGCCCGGCCGCCGCGAGGGCCAGGCCGCCGCCCTGGCTGATGCCGCTGACCAGCACATCGGACGCGAACGGCAGTGCGCGGGCGGTCTCGACGGCGCGCACCGCGTCGGTGATCAGGCGGCGGTAGTAGTACGTGCCGCGGTCCAGTACGCCGCGGGTGAGGAAGCCCGGCGCCTGCGGGCCGCCCGAGCCGTCCGGGTCGGGCGTGTCGCCGGTCCGCCACCCCCCGCCCTGCCCGCGGGTGTCCATCACCAGGTGGGCGTAGCCGGCCGCCGACCAGAGCAGCCAGTCGTGCGGGTAGCCGCGGCCGCCGCCGTACCCCACGAACTCCACCATCACCGGGAGCGGTCCGGTCACCCCGGCGGGCCGGCTCAGCCACGCCTTGACCGGCCTGACCGCCGAAGCCCGTGAACGTCACATCGGTCGTCTCGACGGCGCGCAGGCCCGTGTCGGCGGGGGTGAGCACCGCGGGCGCGGCCAGGTCGCGCGCCTCCTCCAGGGTCGCGGTCCAGAACGCGTCGAAGTCGGCGGGCTCGGGTGTCGCGGAGCGGTGGAGCCGCAGCTCGGCGAGGGGCAGGTCGAAGAGCGCCATGCCGGCGACCCTATTACCAGGAACTTCCCAGCGCGATTACGGGTGCGACTCAGGTCCGGCCCGCATATTTGTTCATGTGACCGGCGCCGGAAAAAACCGGAAGCCTCCCTGGATGGTCCACCCGGCGCACGGTCACGCCAAACGTTTCACGACATGTTGCTGCAGCTGGGGTGCTCAGCGGGGAGCAACGCCAAACGTTCCACATCATCTTGCCGCGGCTGGGGTGGTCAGCGGGGGGCAACGGTGATGCGATCGAGGTCGGGGCACCATCTGCCGGTGGTGTTCCCGGCCTCGATCGTGTTCTGGCCCGCTTCGAGGCGCACGGTCAGCGTGACGGTCGCGACCCGGTCCCACCCGCCGCTGGCGGGGAACCTGACCTGCTGCCAGTTGCCGCGGCCGGCCCGCAGCCAGCACGAGCGGTCCTCGGTGGACAGATAGGCGACGGTGACGGTGGCCTCGCCGGAGCGTTGCGCGGTGACCCCGGTGAACTCCAGGACCCGGTTGTTGCCGACGCCGGTGACGGCCCGCCCGCCGGACGCCGAGGAGACCTCACGCACCGTCATCTGACCGGGCCGCCGGTTTGTGACGGCTTCTGCTTCGACGGTTTTCGCGTCGGTACCGGTCGGGCTCGCCGACGCCCGCGGCGTGGTTGAACCTGACGCCGGGGGAGCGGCGGACGCGGACGGCGGTGCCGTGACACTCGGCGACGTCCTGGGACTGGGCCGGGCACTCGTGGACCGCGCGGCGGCGGCCGTCGGCCCCGCGGTGCCGGCGGCCCCGGTCGGTGCGACCGGTCCCAGCCGGTCGGCCGGCGTCCGCGCCTCGGGCCGCTCGCCGGCGCCGCCCACCATGACCCGCAGCGCGACCGCCACGAGCGCCACCACGACCAGCACCGCGACGAACACGAAGCGTGGCTGGCCGCCGATGCCCGCCCTGCGCCTTCCGGTGTACGCGGACGGGCCCGGCTCGATCATGCCCGGCACGCTAGCGAATTCGTCGCGGCAGGGCCATCACAGGGCCGTCAGGCGTCGGGAGACCGACCGGCGGCCACTGGTACACACGCGGCGACGGCCTCCTCGATCGATGTCAGGTGCGGCAGCCCGGCCGGTGCGGACCCCCAGCCCGGACCGGCCGCGGCGAACCGGGTGCCCGGGAACCGGCCCGCGAGGGCGAGCAGCGTGGCCGGGTCGGCCGTGCCCGGCTGCTGCGACCAGACGATCGCGGTGCCGGGCACGGTCCGGTGCACCGCGGCCCGCAGCGCGCTCCACGGCACCTCCGCGCCGAGCAGGAACGTGCCGATCCGCCGCTCGAACAGGGCCGCGGACAGGGCGCGCAGCGGCAGCGAGTGCGCCTCCCGGGGCGCGCACGCCAGCAGGACGTGGTTGGTCCTGATGTCGTCGTGCCGCGGCGCGCTGACGAGATCGAGACCGTGCGCGACGCCCTGGCTCAGGGCGTGCTCGACGGCGACGTCACCGGTCACCTGGTGCAGCGCCGGGACGCACACCGCCGTCCAGATCTCCATCACGCCGTGCTCGTCCATCAGCTCCCGGACGGTGCGCGCGACCGTGCCGGTGTCGAACGACCGGGCCGCCTCCAGGAGTTGTCGCATATTGAGTTGTTCGTCGCGGAGGCGGTGTTTGGATGCATCGTTTTCACGCGGACTGCCGCCGGACGAGGGTGGTGGGCAGCACCGGGGACGGCTCCGGGTTGTCGCCGTTCATCAGTGCCAGGAGCTGCCGGGCGGCGGCCGCGCCGATCTCCTCGACCGGTTGCTTGATCGTGGTGAGGGGCGGCTGGGTGAAGGCGGCGAGGGGCAGGTCGTCGAAGCCGATGACCGCGACGTCCTCCGGGACCCGCCGGCCGGCCTGCCGCAGCGCGTGCAGCGCCCCGACGGCCATCAGGTCCGACGCGGCGAACACCGCGTCGAGGGTCGGCCGGTGGTCGAGCAGCCGGGTCATGGCGTGCACGCCGGCGGGGCGGGTGAAGTCCCCGTAGGCGATCGGTCCCGGCTCCAGGCCGGCCCGCTCGAGGCCCTCCCGGAAGCCGGCGAGCCGGTCGACGCCGGCGGAGACGTCCGGCGGGCCGGCGATCGTGACGATGCGTTTGCGGCCCGTACGCGCGAGGTGCTCGACGGCCTGGCGGGCGCCGCCCTTGTTGTCGGCGTCCACGTAGGGCAGCGTGCTGGTCTGCAGCGGCCGGCCGATGAGCGTGACCGGCACGCCGAGGGCGGGCAGCGTCACGACCAGGGGATGGCTGCTGCGGCAGTAGATCAGCAGGACCCCGTCGATGTGGCCGCTGCTGAGGTACCGCTGCAGTGACGCCGGTCGTTCCCCGGCGGCGAGCAGCATGGGCATGTCCCGTTCGGCGAACGCCGCGCTGGCACCGGCCAGGACGCGGGAGTAGAACGGATCGGCGAACAGTCGTGCGTTGGGCTCGCAGACGACGGCGGCGACCGACCGGGGGCGACGATCGACGGCGCGGGCGGCGCGCTGCCGGACGTAGCCGAGCCGGTCGACGGCGTCTCTGACCTGTTGACGTGCGGTGGGGCTGACTCGGGCGGAGCCGTTGAGCACGCGGGAGGCGGTGGCGGAAGAAACACCGGCAAGCGCGGCGACATGGGCGAGGGTGGGGTGTTCGGCAGCGGCGGTAATCGACATCGCGACCTCCTCGGATAGCAAGGCGTCGATATTGGGAGCGCTTCCATGCCGAGCGTCGTACACGGTTTCCGCACTGTCAACACGAGATTGCCGTCAGGTTTCACCACCGGGGTTTCCACTGTAAATTTCACCGGGTTTTCACGCCGGGGGTCCACCCGGTCCGGTCCGCGGCCTCTGGTGCGCCGCGCGGCGATCTCCTAGCCTGCTGGCATCAACCCCCTTCAGTCGGGAGATCCGCGATGCGCGACTGGATTGCCGTCATCATTGCCGTCCTGGGCGTCCTGCTGGTACTGGCCGGCGCGACCCTGATCCTGCTCCGCGCGCTGCCCGCCCGGACCCCGGTCGCCGCCGTCCCGGACGACGACTCCGTCACTTCGCCCCCGGCCCCCGTCACCGCTCGGATAGCCAGTGCCTGGAAGGAGCCGACGCCCGCGGACCGGCTGATCTTCTGGGGGGTCGTCCTGCTGGTGCTCGCGGCCATCGCCGCCGGCGCGATCACGTTCAACCTCGGCGCGGCGGGCGGTGCCACACCGGTCACCCGCTAGGTCTTGTGCCCCCTGCGACTTTGTGTCGGACCGGGAGACTATCCTGCCTCCGAGGTGATGTGTTGATCGCGCGGCGGGCGTCCGTGTTGATCTCACGCTCGCCTCGCGGAGCTGGCTCGCCAGCGGGTTCAACAGCCTCAGGAGGCCTTTCGTGACCACCGTTGCACCAAAGCCGATCGTCACCAGGCCTTGGCCGGTGCACAAGCCGGTCAAGGGCTCGGCGTTCGCTCGGCTGTTGCGCACGACGGACGCCAAGCAGATCGGCCTGATGTATCTCATCACGTCGTTCGTGTTCTTCATGATCGGCGGGTTCATGGCGCTGCTCATGCGCGCCGAGCTGGCCCGGCCGGGGCTGCAGTTCCTGTCCCCCGAGCAGTACAACCAGCTGTTCACGATGCACGGCACGATCATGCTGCTGTTCTTCGCGACGCCGATCGTGTTCGCCTTCGCGAACTACATCACGCCGCTGCAGATCGGCGCGCCCGACGTCTCGTTCCCCCGGCTCAACGCGTTCGCCTACTGGCTCTACGCGTTCGGTGGCTCGATCACCCTGATCGGCTTCATCACGCCGGGCGGCGCCGCGGACTTCGGCTGGTTCGCCTATGCCCCGCTCAACAGCATCATCCACTCGCCCGGCGTCGGCGCCGACCTGTGGATCGTCGGCCTGGTCCTCTCCGGCCTCGGCACCATCCTCGGCGCCGTCAACATGATCACCACGATCCTGACGCTGCGCGCGCCGGGCATGACCATGTTCCGCATGCCGATGTTCACGTGGAACATTCTGGTCACCAGCGTCCTGGTCATCATGGTCTTCCCGATCCTGGCCGCCGCCCTGCTCGCCCTGGAGGCCGACCGCCGCCTCGGCGCCCACGTCTATGACGCGGAGACCGGCGGCGCGATGCTCTGGCAGCACCTGTTCTGGTTCTTCGGCCACCCCGAGGTCTACATCGTGGCGCTGCCGTTCTTCGGCATCATCACGGAGGTCATCCCGGTCTTCAGCCGCAAGCCCGTCTTCGGCTACAAGGGCCTCGTCGGCGCCACCATCGCGATCGGCGCCCTGTCGATGAGCGTGTGGGCCCACCACATGTTCGCGACCGGCCAGGTCCTCATGCCGTTCTTCTCGTTCCTGAGCTTCGTCATCGCCGTCCCGACCGGCATGAAGTTCTTCAACTGGATCGGCACCATGTGGCGAGGCCAGATCACCTTCGAGACACCGATGCTCTTCGCCATCGGCTTCCTGGTGACCTTCCTCTTCGGCGGCCTCTCCGGCGTCCTGCTCGCGAGCCCCCCGATCGACTTCCACGTGTCCGACACGTATTTCGTGGTCGCCCACTTCCACTACGTGCTCTTCGGCACCATCGTCTTCGCCGTCTATTCGGGCATCTACTTCTGGTTCCCGAAGATGACCGGCCGCATGCTCGACGACCGCCTCGGCAAGGTCCACTTCTGGCTCACCACGATCGGCTTCCACACCACCTTCCTGGTGCAGCACTGGCTCGGCACGCAGGGCATGCCCCGCCGCTACGCCGACTACCTCGAGTCCGACGGCTTCACCACGCTCAACACCATCTCGACCATCGGCTCCTTCATCACCGGCCTCTCCACCCTCCCCTTCATCTGGAACGTGTGGAAGTCCTACAAGGCCGGCCGCGTCGTCGAGGTCAACGACCCCTGGGGCCACGGCATGTCCCTGGAGTGGGCCACCTCCTGCCCACCCCCGCTGCGCAACTTCGACTCGATGCCCCGCATCCGCTCGGAGCGCCCGGCCTTCGACGCCCGCTTCCCAGCCCACGCCCCTGGCCACTCCCTCGACGCCCCACCCACCGGCGGCGCCCGCCCTCTCAGCCACGAGGCCGACGGCGGCGCCACCTACGAGGAACAGCGCTAACCCCGCACCCGCGGTTCCTCCCCGCACTACCCAGAGCGGCCCCGCCCCCGATCAGCCTGATCCTCCAGGCCGACGGGGCGGGGCCGCTCCGCTTTCCTCGCCCCTTCCGCCGCGCTCCGCACTGTCAGGTCGCGCGCGGGGCCGCGCTGCTTTTCCCTCGCCCCTTCCGCCGGGTGTCGGGTTGTGCGCGGGGCCGCTCAGCTTCTTCCTCGCCCCTCACCGCCGCGGCCCCGCACTGTCAGGCCGTGCGCGGGGGAGTGCACGACGTCGATCGGATCGCAGGCGCGGATCGTGCCCGGTCCCAGCGCCCGGTCCCAGCGCCCGGTCCCAGCGCCCGCGGGCAGGCACCGGCTCGGCCAGGTCGGTGAACCGCCTGATCCAGCCCTTCCCCGTCGAGCCGGCCCGCGAACGTACGGCACGGCATCCGCGGCGACGCCACCTCCAGCAGCACCTCGCCCCCGGTCCGCCGCACCCACCAGGTCCCGCCGCGCCGCGCTGGTCGCCGCACCTCCCGTCACGCGAGTTGCCGCACCTCCCACCGCGCCGTGCGGTTTGCCGTACTTCCCGTCGTGCCCTGGCGTGCTCGCGTCGTGCCCTGGCTGGCTCGCGCGGTTTCCGCCCGGCTGGGGCTGCCCGGCCGGAGCGGGGCTGCTGCTTTTTTCCGGGCTGTCTGTCGCATCCGGCACCTCCCGCCGCGCGGGTCGACACCCCCCAGCAGATACGCCGTCGCCACCACCGACACCAGGGCCTGTCCGTCGCGGCGGCGATGCCGTGCCTGCCCTGCAGCAGCGTCGGGATCGCCAGCTCCACCGTGCCGGCGCAGGCGTCCCAGTCCCGGCGCGGGCGTCCCCGTCCCGGCGCCGGTAGTCGTTGCGCTGATTGACGCGGTCGTCGCCGCGTTCGCCGTAGCCGGCACCGCACAATGCGTCAGCCTCCGCCGACATGAGCGCCTCGGCGAACGTCTTCACCATCGTCATGTGGTCGAGCCCGCCGGGCCGAAGATCACCGCCTGAACCGTGGTACTTCCCGGTCCAGCCATCGACGCTGGACACTTCCCCATGATCCGGAAGACTTTGTGTCGTTATATAGCAGCACAAAGTCTTCCGGATCATCAAGAACCCGCTGAAGCTGCGCCCCCCGGTGCTTCCGACACGGGCTGCCGGTCCGGTGCGTCCGGTCCGGAACAGGGTGGTTCCCACGAACGGGTGAGCAGGGTGTCCGACGGGGCGGACCGTCGCGGGTGCTGCGCCGGGACAGTCGGGCCGCCGGGGCTCCGCCCGCGGTAGGGAGCGGCAACTCGGCCGTTGCTGGGGACGGAGTTGTCGGATTCATCCTTTTGGGCGAATGGTGCGGGAGGGTCGGCGTAGTCCTCCGACCTTCCGTGCGGCGGACAGTCTGGGCGAGACAGATCCCCGAGGGTGACTGCGGGTGATCGCAAAGAGACGCACAGGAAGTTGGTCTCAGCAGCGCTCAGCGGGCCGCTCCCGGCCGCGATCGGCCTCCGGATGTCCTGGGGAGCAAGTGGCGCTGTCAGGCGCGGACCTTGGACGTACGGGGTCCAAGGTCCGGGTCGTCGCCGGGCCGGGGCATCAGGCCGGCTGGGTGACGCCGCGCTCGCGGGGCTGGGGGAGCCGGCCGGAGACTGTGCCCGGCGGGATCGGGACCCCGAGGATGTCGCTGACGCCGACCACCGCGAACAGCCGCGCGATGAACGGGTTGGGGCGGCGGATGTGCAGCTTGACGCCCATGCTGTGGCAGATGCGCTTGGCGACCACGAGGGTGCCGATGCCGGTGGAGTCGAGGAACGTGACGCCGGCGAGGTCGATGACGAGCGTGTCGATGTTGCCGTCGAGCACTGAACTCACCGCTGTGCGAAGCTCCTGAGCGGTCTCATAGTCGATTTCGCCGCTCAAGGTCAGCAGGGCTTCCCGCTGATCCGAGGGGCGGGTTTCGATCGACAACTTCACGTGACCCTCCTGGTGCTGAGTCGTCCACCATGGACGACCCTTCGAGGTCCCGCAAGCGTAGCGAAGTCTTTCCCGTTTCGCCACGCTCCGTGTAGGTGGTCCTTACGTTGTGACGTGAGAAGTCCTCACATCGGGTGCGGAACCGCTTGCCGGGATGACGGTACACGTCGGTTGTTACACGGCAAGTCCAGTTACGTGCCATCCACCGGATGGTCAGGTTGACGATACGACCGGTTCACCTACGAGGGTGACCCCGGCCGCGCGCAGCTCAGCAAGGGCGGAGTCCACGGTGGGGCGGGCGACGCCCGCGGTGAGGTTCAGCAGCACGGATGTAACAAATCCGGCCCGCGCGGCATCGATCGCGGTCGCTCGGACGCAGTGGTCGGTGGCGATGCCCACGACGTCGACCGAAGTCACCGAACGGTCCCGGAGCCAGGTGGCCAGATCGACGCCGGACGAGCTTCCCTGGAAGCCGGAGTAGGCCGCCGTGTATTCACCTTTGGTGAACACCGCCTCGACACGCGACACGTCCAGTAACGGGTGGAGGTCGACGCCGCCGGTGCCGACCACGCAGTGCACGGGCCACGTGGTGACGTAGTCCGGCGGGTCGCCGAAGTGCCCGGCGGGGTTGATGTGGTGGTCCTGGGTGGCCACCACGTGGTCCCAGGAGCCGGCGGTCACCGCGGCGGAGATCGCGGCCGCGACACCCGCGCCGCCGCCGACGGCGAGGGAGCCGCCCTCGCAGAAGTCGTTCTGCACGTCAACGATGATCAAAGCGCGGGTCATGCGGATCCCCCAAGCGTCTGGACGCGGATCGAAGCGCGGGTCATGCGGAGCCACCGAGCATCTGGACGGGCACCGCCGGGTCGCCGGCGGACAGCTTCAGCCCCTCCCAGGGGATCGAGATGAGGCACTGGCGCAGGTGCTCGCGGGAGGCGGCGAGGTCGGGCAGGTCGGGCACGATCGCGCCGTCGCGCACGAAGGCCCGCTGCAGGGGCCGGTCGTTGGGCTCCGCCACGGGGCTGCCCATGGACACCACGACCTCCTCGGTCGCGGTGCCGGTCGGCTTGTGCCGGCGGACGGCGGTCTTGCGGCCGCCGACGGTGCCCTTGTTCTCGGAGCGCTTGACCACGGGGCGGCCGTCGACCTCGACCAGCTTGTACACCAGGCCGGCGGTCGGGGCGCCGGAGCCGACCACGACGGCGGTGCCCGCGCCGTACGCGTCGACGGGCTCGGCGGCAAGGGCGGCGATCGCATACTCGTCGAGGTCGCCGGAGACGATGATCTGCGTCTCGGTCGCGCCGAGGGAGTCCAGCAGGGCGCGAGAGTGCGCGGCGAGGACGGACAGGTCGCCGGAGTCGATGCGCACGGCGCGCAGGTCCGGGCCGGCGACCTCGATCGCGTTGCGGATGCCCTGGGCGATGTCATACGTGTCGACCAGCAGCGTCGTCTGCTTGCCGAGGGTGGCGACCTGCGACGCGAACGCGGCCTGCTCGGTGTCGTGCAGCAGGGTGAAGGCGTGCGCGGCGGTGCCGGTCGTCGGGATGCCGTAGCGCCGGCCCGCCTCCAGGTTGGAGGTGTAGGCGAAGCCCGCCAGGTAGGCGGCGCGGGCCGCGGCGACGGCCGCCTCCTCATGGGTGCGGCGGGAGCCCATCTCGATCACGGAGCGGCCGCGGGCGGCGGTGACCATCCGGGCGGCCCCGGCGGCGATCGCGCTGTCATGGTTGAGGATCGACAGGATCAGCGTCTCCAGGACCACGCACTCGGCGAACGTGCCGCTGACCGTGAGGATCGGCGAGCCGGGAAAGAACAGCTCACCCTCGGCGTAGCCGTCGATGTCGCCGCTGAAGCGGTACGCCGAAAGCCACTCGCCCGTCGAAGAGGCGACGATCCCGCGGTCGACCAGGAAAGCGACGTCCTCCGAAGTGAACCGGAAGGAGGCCAGATGGTCGACCAGCCGCCCCGTGCCGGCCACGACGCCGTAGCGCCGCCCCGTCGGCAGGCGGCGCGCGAACACCTCGAAGACGCAGTGGCGCGACGCGGACCCGTCGCGCAGCGCCGCCGACAGCATCGTCAGCTCGTAATGGTCGGTCAGCAGCGCGCTAGAGGTCACGCCGTCAAGACTATTCACTCCTCCGGAGGCAGCGAGCGCAGGGCCGCGGCCAGTTCTGCTCTTCCCGTCACACCGAGCTTCGCGTAGACCCGCATGAGGTGGTTGTCGACGGTACGGGAGGACAGGTACAGCTGATCGGCGATCTCCTTCGAGGGGACCCCCGCGGCGGCGAGACGGGCGATCTGCCGCTCCCGCCCTGTCAGCATCGGCTGTGGGACGACCAGCGCCGGCGTCGCCGCCGTAGGGCAGAGGATCCGCAGCTCGGCGAGGCGCTGCGCGGCCCGCGGCGTCTGCGGCGACCGGATGCCGCGCAGCAGGGTGACGGCACCGGCGGCCGCCTCCGCGGCGTACAGGTTGAGCTCCTGGTCGGCGAGCTCCTCGGCGACCGCGAGCAGGCTGCCGCCGTCCTCACCGGCGATCGCGCGGATGTGCCAGGCCATCGCCGGGGCGGTCCGGCCCTCGACGGTGTGCGACAGCGCGTCGAGCCGGTCGCAGACCTCGCCCGCGAAGCCCAGCCGGCCCAGGTGGTACAACGCGAACAACTCGTGCGCGGCGAAACCGTCGCTGCGGGTGCGGGCCGCGAGCAGGCGCAGCACCTCCGCCGCGGTCGGCAGGTCACCGGAGGCGACCGCCACCCACGCCCGGGCCTCCTCCAGCCACGGGTACAGCACCTCCATGGAGCGGTAGTGCGAGTGCTCGGCGATGGCGAACGCCTCGGTCGCGCCGGCCGCGTCCCCGGTGAGGGCCGCGATGTGGGCCCGCTCGGCATGGGCGAGCGCGACGAAGACCTTGCCGGTGGCCAGGGCGGCGCAGGCCTGCGCCGCGGCGCGGGCCGCCTCGGTCAGCCGGCCGCGGAGGCGGGCCGCCTGCGCGCGGACGATCTGCAGATAGCCGGAGCCCATGTTGAAGTTGCCGGCGTCGGCCATGCCGGCGAACTCGGCGGCGACGATCGCGTCGACGGCGTCGAGGTCGGCGGCGAGGATCATCGCGGTGCCGCGGGCGAGCTCGATGCCGAGCTGGAAGTAGGGCAGCTCGACCCGCCACTGCGCCGACTCGGCGTCGACCGCGGTCAACGCCTTGACGGTCTGCACAGGTGTGCCGCGCATCGCCTGCAGCTGCGCCATGTTGCTGCGGGCGAGTGCCCGCGGCCCGGGGGCGCTGGCGGCGCTGTCGAGGACCTGACGGGCGAGGGTGAGCGCCTGGGCGTAGTTGCCGCGGTGCAGCCGCATCGTCGACTCCACGGCCAGCACCAGGGAACGTTCCCGCAGGTCGTTGAGCTGATACGCCTGGCGGTCGATGTCGTCGACGGTGTCCGGGTCGCCGAGGCCCCACTGGGCGGTGATGTGCCGGATCGCCAGCCACCGGCTGCGCTGGGACTCCTCGACGGTCTGGTCCTCGTTGGCGTCGAGGATGGCCACGGCGTCCTCGGGCATGTTGACGAACATGAGGATCGTGGCGAGGGTCTCCGCGGCGTCGAACCCGCCGCCGGCGGCGAGCGCGGCCCTGCCCAGCCGCATCGCCAGGGCCATGTCATAGGTGGCGAACGCGAGCCGGCACGCCATCAGCAGCTGCTGCGGGTCGCGGGCGGTGTCGCTGTCCAGCCGCCACACCGCGACGCGGAGCAGGTCGTCGCGGCGCCGGGCACCGCTGCTCTCCACGAGCGTGGCCAGGTCGGCGAGCAGCCGGCGGACCCGGGTGACCGGGCAGCGGCGGCGCACGACCTCGCCGTACAGGGGATGCGCCAGGCGGACCGTGGTGCGGCGGTCCTCCACGACGACGCGGATCAGCTGCCGCTCCTCGGCGGTCTCCACCGTGTTGAGGTCGGTGGCGCTGACCAGCAGCGGCAGGCCGATCGGCTCGCCGAACGCGACCAGCTCCAGCACCGCCCGCTCCTGCGGGGTGAGCTTGCCGATGCGGGCGTCGACGACCTCGGTCAGCGTCGGGGCGAGGTCGACCTTGCCCGTCCAGCGCTGCATGCCGTAGCTCTCGATGATCTCGCCACTGGCGTGCGCGGCGATGACCAGCTCGCGCAGCAGCAGCGCGTTGCCCTGCGACAGCTGCTGGAGCCGGTCGACGGAGGCCGAGTCGACGGGGCCGCCGAGCACCTGCTGGAGCAGGTCGGAGGTCTCCTGCAGGGTCAGCGGGGTCAGCTCGATCCGCTCGACCAGGTCGTCCTTCCACAGCGCGCTGATCGGGTCGTGGACCGGCTCGCCGGTGCGCACCGTGCCGATCACCGTCGCGTTCTCGGACCGGGCGACGTAGTACACGAGCGCGGCCGACAGCGGGTCGAGCAGGTGCGCGTCGTCGATGGCCACGACGATCGGCCGGCCGGCCGCCTGCCGGTGCAGCGCGTCGACGGCCCACCGCAGCAGGCCCGCCGGCGAGCCGCCCGAGGGCTGGTCCGGCGGCAGCACCTGGGCCAGGCCGCCGAGCGGGAGACCCGCCGTGGCGGCGTTCGCCGTCGCCGTCCAGACCGCGAGCCGGTCCTGGTCAAGGGCGTTGACACCCTCTCTCAGCAATCGGCTCTTGCCGATGCCTGGCGGGCCGCCGAGAATGAGGCCGCGACCGGTTGAGCCGGTGGCTGCCTCGGCGAGACGGACCAGTTCAGCGTTTCGACCGACAAAGCTCCAGGGGGGCACCGTCGCAGCATATCGATAGGTCGATTACTGCGCGTACCCGCGGAAGCGCGAACTTGAGTAGTGGCTTCGAGCTCAGTTGAGTAGCAGGAGTACTGCCTCCGTAAGTGGCTGTTCACGTAGCGTTCCGATGCTTACCCGGCCGTGCACAAGGAGGTCGCACATGGGGTCTGGGATCATGCAGGCGCCGCTGATCGATCTGACAGTCACGACGCCCGGGGGTCCAGTGTCCGCGATGCCGGTCCGCGGCAGCAGGAGCCATCGGCAGCCGGAGCCCCGCTCCGCATCCGGGGCGCGCAGCTACGCGGTGATCGCCGGCTCGCCCCGCAGCGGCAAGACGGCCCTGCTCAACGCGCTGATCCGGCGCGCCGAGCCGGCCCCGGCCGGCGACGCCTGGCTCGTCTTCCGCCACGGCGAGAAGCCCGAGACCCGCGCGTTCGTCCCCGGCCACCGGGAGCCCCGCACCGTCATCGGCGCCTTCGTGCCCACCCGGCGCGACCCGCGTCCCGGCCCGAGCCGGCCGGCCCGCCGCATCGAGATCACCCACCCCGCGAGCCTGCTCAAACGCGTCGCGTTGGTCGACACGCCCGGCAGCGGGGGCCTGGACGCCGCCAACGCCGAGATCATCCTCGACGCCGCCGAGCGGGGCCTCGGGCTGCTGTTCGTCGTCGACGCCGCCGCCCCGCTGCCGCGCGCCGACCTGGACCTGCTCGCCGCCGCCGCGGACCGGGTCGACCGGATCGCGTTCGTGCTGACCCGCATCGACCAGCACGACGCCTGGCCCGAGATGCTGGTCGCCAACCGGGCGCTGCTCGCCTCGCGCGGCCAGCGGCTCGCCGCCGCCCCCTGGTTCCCGGTGTCGCTGGACCCCGAGGCCGTCTTCGGCGTCGCCGAGCTGCGCCACGAGCTGGAGACCTGGGCCGAGGCCCGGCCCGCGCCGGCCGGGGTCGCCGCCGCGACCGTCTCCGGCGCCGGCGACGAGTGGCAGGAGATCCTGGAGCGCGAGATCGCCAACCGGCGGGTCGCCGCCGTGCAGCGGGTCTCCATCGACCTGGCGACCATCCATGTGCGGTGCGTGCAGGAGCTCGGCTCCGGCAAGGGCTGCCCGGAGCTGCCGCACGTGCTCGACCGCGAGCTGCACGCGCTGTCCGTGCGCACCACCCGCCAGCTGTGCGCCGACACGCGCGAGGTGATCGGTGCCGTCTTCGCCGAGCTGCTGGACGCCGCGCCCGACGCGGTCGTCCTGGCCAGGGTCGCCGCCGCGGCCCGCCGGACGGTCGACTCGCTGCGCGACGACGACCGCGACCGGGACCACGCGCTGCTGCTGACCGCCACCTCGGCGGTGGCCACGGTGGCGGGTGCGACGGCCGTGGACAACCTCTCCGCCGTCGGTGGCGCTGAGCCCGCCGACCAGGTGCTTCCGTCGCTGGGCATCGCCCTCAACGCCAGCTGCTACGCGCTGTGGCAGCCGAAGGTCGCCCCGGGCGGCCCGCCCAAGCCCGCCGACAAGAAGGACTGCCGCCGGTGGCTGCAGCACGCGCTGCGCGAGATCGAGGTCGAGGTGGGCCACGAGCTGGGCGAGCGCTACGCCGGACTGCGCCAGGCGCTGACAATCATCGGTGGGGACGCGGTCGACCATGGCGTGCTGCTCGCTTGATGGCACCATGTTGGTATGGCGGCGCCGCAGGTCGTACCGATCGAAGAGACCCGTCTCGAGGCTGATGAGGTGCCCGAGACCGACCGTCCGTGGGTGACCGTGGTCTGGAACGATCCGGTCAATCTCATGAGCTACGTGACCTGGGTCCTGCAGAAACTGTTCGGATTCAGCAAGGAGAAGGCTGAGCGCCTGATGCTCGACGTGCACCACAAGGGCAAGGCGATCGTGTCGAGCGGTCCCCGCGAGAAGATGGAGCACGACGCCTCCCGGCTGCAGGCCTACGGGCTGTGGGCGACGGTGGACAAGTCATGACGATGTTCGTCCGCAGCGGGACCGTGTGCGTCGCGCGCTTCGGCCCGGCCGAGGCCGCGGTGCTCAACGAGGTCATGCTCGAGGTCATCACGCTGCTGTCGGAGGGCTTCGACCGCACCGATCCGGTGATCGTGCGGCTCTTCCCCGACATGTACCGCGACGACGCCGGCGCCTCCGAGGAGCTGCGGCGATACCTGGAGGACGACCTCCGCTCGGCGAAGCTGGAGCAGGCCGCGCTGCTGCTGGACGTGCTGCCCGTGGAGGGCGGCGAGGTGGCCCTCGACGAGGAGCAGGCCGAGGCGTGGCTGCGCGCCCTGACCGACGTCCGCCTGACCCTGGGCTCCCGGCTCGGCATCGACGACGACGACGTCGACATCGAGGAGGAGCTCGACGAGGCGATCCTGAAGGACCCCACGTCGGCCAGGGTCGGGCAGCTGTCGGTGTACCAGTACCTGACCTATCTCCAGGAAAGTCTGGTGGGTGCCCTCATGGGGTGAGGTCGGTCACGAGCGATCGGCGCTCGGGTTTCGGTAGGCTGTCGGACGTGCTGACCATCGACGCCGCGATCCTCGACGCGATCGTTGCGCACGCCCGCCGGGACCATCCCGACGAGGCGTGCGGGATCGTCGCGGGTCCGCTCGGCTCGGACACGCCGGCCAGGCACGTGCCGATGGAGAATGCCGCCCGCTCGATGACGTTCTACGAGTTCGACTCGAAGGAGCAGCTGCGGCTGTGGCGCGAGATGGACGACGCGGACGAGGAGCCGGTGGTCGTCTACCACTCGCACACCGCCACCGAGGCCTATCCGTCGCGGACGGACGTGTCCTTCGCGGGTGAGCCGAATGCGCACTATCTGCTGGTTTCGACCCGCGACCCGGAGCAGACCGAGATCAGGTCGTTCCGCATCGTGGACGGAGCCGTCACCGAAGAGCCGGTTCAGGTAGTTAATGCAGTCGTGGACTCACACGCCGTCCAGTCATATCTCTTCGGGCAGAGCCCGACGACCGTCGACTACGAGTGTCGCGCAGGCAGCTGACCGCCATCTGCCGTCGGCACCGCATCCAGTCGAGTCCAGTCGTCCTGTTCGCACGCTCGTACACAAGAGGAAATGATCATGGCTATCGAGGTTCGCATCCCGACCATCCTGCGCAGCTACACCGGCGGTGCCAAGACCGTCGAGGGCGCCGGCGACACCATCGCCGACCTGCTCGCCGACCTGGACACCCGGCACTCGGGCATCAAGGCCCGCCTGCTGACCCCGGAGGGCGCCCTGCACCGCTTCGTCAACGTCTACATCAACGACGAGGACGTCCGCTTCCTGGGCGCCCTGGACGCGAAGCTCAACGACGGCGACTCGGTGACGATCCTGCCCGCCGTCGCGGGTGGCGCGTTCGCGTTCGCGGCCGCCCACGCCCTGCGGGGCTGATCTTCGTGGCGCGCTACGAGTCGGTGCTCGAGGCGTGCGGAAACACGCCGCTCATCGGGTTGCCCAGGTTGTCCCCGAGTCCCGAGGTCCGCTTGTGGGCCAAGCTCGAGGACCGCAACCCGACGGGCAGCGTGAAGGACCGGGTCGCGTTGTGGATGGTGAAGGCGGCCGAGGAAGCGGGCCGCCTCCGCCCCGGCGACACGATCATCGAGCCGACCAGCGGCAACACCGGCATCGCCCTGGCGATGGTGGCGAAGCTGCGCGGTTACCGGCTGGTCTGCGTCATGCCCGAGAACGTCTCGTCCGAGCGCACGACGCTGCTGCGGATGTACGGTGCGGAGATCATCTTCTCGGAGGCGGCCGGCGGGTCCAACCGGGCCGTGGTCGTGGCCAAGGAGATCGCCGCGGAGCACCCCGACTGGGTGATGCTCTACCAGTACGGCAACGAGGCCAACGCCCGGGCGCACTACGAGTCGACCGGTCCGGAGATCCTCCGGGACATGCCGACCATCACGCACTTCGTGGCCGGTCTCGGCACCACGGGCACGCTCATGGGCATCGGGCGCTACCTTCGCGAGAAGGTCGAGGACATCGAGATCATCGCCGCCGAGCCGCGTTATGGCGAGCTGGTCTACGGGCTGCGCAACCTCGACGAGGGCTACGTCCCAGAGCTGTACGACGCGAAGGTCCTCACCCGGCGGTTCTCCGTCGGCACCCGTGACTCGGTGCTGCGCACCCGGCAGCTGGTCGAGGTCGAGGGCATGTTCGTGGGCTTCTCCGCCGGCGCGGTGCTGCACGCCGCGCTCGCCGTCGCGCACCAGGCGCTCAAGGCGGGCAAGCGGGCCGACGTGGTGTTCCTGGTCGCCGACGGCGGCTGGAAGTACCTGTCGACCGGCGCCTACGGTGGCACCCTCGCCGAGGCGGAGTCCGCGCTCGACGGCCAGCTCTGGGCCTGACGCGGCCCGGCCGCCGCGGTTCTCGCCGGCACGGTGTCGAGCGGCGGCCCGGCCGCCGCTCGACAGACCTCAGAGCCCGGTCACGATCCAGCCGAGCAGCAGGCTCACCGACGCCGCACCCAGCAGCGCGAACGGCAGCCGCCGCTTGTGCACGCTGGCGAACGCGGCGATCGTGCACACCAGCCCGATCAGCCCGATGACGGTGACGGTCGGCGCGTACCAGGCCCGGGACGCGCTGACCAACCCGACGAACGCCCGCAGCGCCACCGCCATCCCGCCCAGCCCGAGCGCCGCCGCCCAGCCGCACACGGCGGCCAGGTGCCGCGGCTCCGGCGCGGGGTCCCGCTCGGTCGGCAGCCGGAAGGCATCGGGGAGATGCCGGCGCAGCCGTCTGGTCGTCCTGGACACGTCGACGGGCACGTCCACTCCTGGGGTCGTTTGGTGGCTTACGAATCCCAACGACCCGGCGCACTCCGCGTCACGCAACCCTGTCACGTTGGCGACATCTGCCGTCCGATCGTTCAGCCTTGCCTGTCAGTCCGGCGTAGGCTGCGCCTCGTGACGGACTTGCCCATCGGCAGCAACCGGCCGGGCAACCCCCGCCGGTGCAGTCCGTCCGCACCCGGTAGCTGTGGCGGTGCCGTCATCCGGCATCACAGGCCCACGAACTATCCTCACGTGACCGGCGTGATCCACACTGGCGCGCCAGCCATGGTCAGCGCGACCAGAGCGATGGGAGACAGCGTCTTGGCGTTGTTGGTAGGGGAAGCATGAGGCTCACCGTTCTCGGCTGCGCCGGCAGCTTCCCGGGTCCCGAGGCGCCCTGCTCGGCGTATCTCGTGGAGGCCGACGGATTCCGGCTCCTCATCGACTTCGGCCCCGGCTCGATGTCGACACTGCAGCGCTTCTCCGGCCTGTACAACGTCGACGCCATCCTGCTGACGCACCTACACTGCGATCACATGCTCGACGCGTGCTCCTACATCGTGGCCCGGCGCTACGCACCGTCCGGCCCCCTGCCGCCGCTGCCGGTCTACGCCCCGGTCGCCGCCCCGGAGCGCATCTCCGCGGCGTACGGCGGGGAGAACGAACCCATGGCGATCAGCGACGTCTACACGTTCTACTCGCTGCAGCCGGGCAGCTTCCCGATCGGCCCGCTCCACGTCACCGTCGACCGGGTCAACCACCCGATAGAGACCTATGGCGTGCGCATCGAGCACGGCGGGCGGGTCATCACGTACTCCGCCGACACCGCCGCCTGCGACCAGCTGATCCGGCTGGCCCAGGGCGCGGACCTGTTCCTGTGCGAGGCCAGCTACCTCGACGGCGCCGACAACCCGCCGGACCTGCACCTCACCGGGCGCGAGGCGGCCGAGCACGCCACCAAGGCCGAGGTCGGCAAGCTCCTGCTGACCCACCTGGTGCCGGCGTGGGGGAGCGAGGCGCTCACCCTGGAGGCCGCCAGGGCCGCCTTCGACGGGCCGATCGACATCGTCAGGCCGGGCGCGAGGTACGACATTTAGGCCGTGTATTTAGGCAGGGTTTGCCGATTCGTCAGTCGATGGTGGCCGCACGCACGGTCTTCGCCCCCATGGTGACGGCATGCGGATCGCGATCGTCACCGAATCGTTCCCGCCCGATGTGAACGGCGTCGCCCACTCCGTCGTCCGGGTCGCCGAGCACCTCGTCGCGCGTGGCCACGAGCCCCTCGTGATCGCCCCCCAGCCCTCCTCCGGGGCGCGGTCGGTCACCGGCGCTTTCCCGTACGAGATCATCCGGGTCCCCTCGGTCGCCACCCCCGGCTACGGGACCTTCCGCCTCGGGCTGCCCAGCCGCCGCCTCGCCGCCGCGTTACGCGCCCATCGCACCGACCTGGTCCACCTCGCCAGCCCATTCGTGCTCGGCGCGCGCGGCATGACCGTCGCCGCGTCGCTCGGGCTGCCGACCGTCGCGGTGTACCAGACGGACGTGCCCGCCTACGCCCGCCTGTACTACCACTCCGGCCTCGGCGAGCAGGCCGCGTGGCGGTGGCTGCGCCGCATCCACAACGCCGCCGACCGGACCCTCGCACCGTCGACGGCGGCCGCCACCGCCCTGCACAGCCACGGCATCGAACGGGTCTGGCTGTGGCGCCGCGGCGTCGACGCCGCCCGCTTCGACCCCGGCCGCCGCAGTCCCGCCCTCCGCCGGGCGCTGCTCGGCACCGACCGGTCCGTGCTGGTCGGCTACGTCGGCCGGCTCGCCGTGGAGAAGCGGGTCGACCTGCTCGCGCCGCTGAGCCGCATCCCCGGCGTCCGCGTCGTGGTCGTCGGCGACGGCCCCGCCCGCCCGGCGCTGGAGCGCGCCATGCCCGGCGCGGTCTTCCTGGGCGAGCGCCGGGGCGACCAGCTCGCCCGCCTCTATGCCAGCCTCGACGTCTTCGCGCACACCGGACCGTTCGAGACGTTCGGGCAGACCGTCCAAGAGGCCCTGGCGTCAGGTGTACCGGTGGTCGCGCCGGCCCAGGGCGGCCCCCTCGACCTGGTCGACGACAAGCGCACGGGGCTGCTCGTGCCGCCCTGCGACGCCGCCGCGCTCACCGACGCCGTCGCCGGCCTCGTCGCCGACCCCGAGCGGCGGCAGTCGATGGGGCTCGCCGCCCGGGTCGCCGTCGCCTCCCGCAGCTGGTCCGCCGTCGGCGACGAGCTGATCCGGCACTACGCCGACGTGCTGTCCCGGTCCGGAGCGACGGCCGTGCCGGCGGTGAGCGCGTGAGGATCGTCCGCCTGGCGAACTTCGTCATGCCCCGGTCCGGCGGCCTGCGGACCGCCCTGCGCGCCCTCGGCGAGGGCTATGTCGCCGCCGGGCACGAGTCGATCCTGATCGTGCCCGGCGAGGAGCACTCCGACGTGTCCGACGCGCAGGGCCGGGTGATCACGCTGCCCGGCCCCGTCGTGCCCGGCACCGGCGGCTACCGGGTCCTCATCCACCGGCGCCGGCTCGCCAAGCTCCTCGACCGGCTCCAGCCGGACCGGCTCGAGGTCTCCGACCGCTTCACGCTGCGCTGGACCGGCCGGTGGGCGCGCGATCGGGGCATCCCCGCCGTCATGGTGTCCCATGAGAGCCTCGCCGGGCTGCTCAGCTTCGCCGGCCCGGTCGGCGCCGCCTGCGCGGACCTGCTCAACGCCCGCAGCCACCGCGCCTACGACCAGATCCTGTGCACCACCGCCTGGGCCGCGGCCGAGTTCGACCGGATCGGCGCGGGCAACCTCGTCCGCGTCCCCCTCGGCGTCGACCTCGGTCTCTTCCACCCCTCGCGGGCGTCGCCGGCGCTGCGGGAGCGGTACGCGACCCCGGACCAGGTGCTGCTCGTGCACTGCGGGCGGCTGTCGACCGAGAAGCGCCCCGAACGATCCGTCGAGGCCCTCATCGCCCTGCGCGCCCGCGGTGTCGACGCGGTGCTGGTGGTCGCCGGCGACGGCCCGCTGCGCCCCCGGCTGCAGGAGCAGGCCCGCGGGCACGCCGTGCACTTCATGGAGTTCGTCGCCGACCGCACCGCCGTCGCGGGACTCCTCGCCACCGCGGACGTGGTCCTGGCGCCCGGCCCGATCGAGACGTTCGGGCTGGCCGCCCTGGAGGCCCTCGCCTGCGGGACCCCCGTCGTGGTCTCCTCGGCCTCCGCCCTGCCCGAGGTCGTCGGCGACGCCGGAGCAGCCGTCCTCTCCGATTTCGCGGCAGGTGTACTGGAGGTGCTCGCCCGACCGGCGGACGAGCGAAGGGCCGCCGCCCGCACCCGGGCCACCACCTTCTCGTGGCCGGCCTCGGTCGCCGGCTTCCTCACCGCGCACGGCGCCGCGGCTCCCGTCGTGGCGGGTGTGCCGTGACGCGATGTGTCCCTGGGGGTGTGTCGTGACGGTTTTCGTGGCGCTCGGCGACTCGACCACCGTCGGCTTCGGTGACCGGATGCCCGACGGGTCCTGGCGCGGCTGGGCACCGATCCTCGCCGCCGCGATCGGCGCCCGCCTGCACAACATCGCCCGCAGCGGCGCGCAGACCACCGACGTCGTCACCGAGCAGCTGCCGCACGCCCTCGACCTGCGCCCCGACGTCGCCGCCGTGCTCGTCGGCACCAACGACACGCTGCGCAGCCCCTTCGACCCTTCCCGGGTCGCGGTGAACCTGGAACGCGCCGTGTCCGCCCTGCGCGCCCACGGCGCCGAGGTCCTCACCATCCGGCTGCCCGACCCCGGGCGCATGTTCGGGCTGCCCGGCCCGCTCGCCCGTCCCCTCGCCCGCCGGATGCGCGACCTCAACGCCGCGGCCGACCTCGTCGCCGCCCGGCACGACACGGTGCACTTCGACGCGGCGGCCGATCCCGACTCGTACGACCGCCGCATGTGGAGCGTCGACCGGCTCCACCCGAGCGAGCGCGGCCACCGCTTCCTCGCCTGCTCGTTCTTCGACCTGCTCACCGCCCGCCTCGGGGCCGGCATCGGCACCCGCCCGGACCCGTCGCCGAGCAGCCCGCCGCCGACGCGCTCCGCGCAGGCGTGGTGGATGGCGACCCAGGGCACCCGCTGGATGATCCGCCGCTCGACGGACCTGCTGCCGGGACTGCTCGGCCTCGCGTACGGCGAACTGCGCCGGCCCTCCGACCTGTCCGCCGACCTCTCCGCCGACCTGGCCCCGGGGCTGTCGCTGCCGGACAGGGTGGCTTGACTAGGCTGGACCGCATGGCTCGACCGGATGCTCGCGCAGCAGATCAACTTCGACCCGTATCGATCACCCGCCAGTGGAGCATGCACCCGGAGGGGTCCGTGCTCGTCGAGTTCGGCAACACCCGGGTGCTCTGCACGGCCAGCGTCACCGAGGGGGTGCCGCGCTGGCGCAAGGGCTCCGGCCTCGGCTGGCTCACGGCCGAATACGCGATGCTGCCCCGCGCCACCACCACCCGCAACGACCGGGAGAGCGTCAAGGGCAAGATCGGCGGGCGCACCCACGAGATCTCCCGCCTCATCGGCCGCAGCCTCCGCGCCTGCATCGACCTCAAGGCCCTCGGCGAGAACTCGATCGTCCTGGACTGCGACGTCCTGCAGGCCGACGGCGGCACCCGCACCGCCGCCATCACCGGCGCCTACGTCGCACTGCACGACGCCGTGGCGTATCTGGCCGCCAACAAGAAACTCGCCGGCAAGCCCGCGCAGGTCCTGCACCGCTCCGTCGCCGCCGTCAGCGTCGGCATCATCGCCGGCGAGCCGCGCCTGGACCTCTGCTACGAGGAAGACGTCATCGCCGACGTCGACATGAACGTCGTCTGCACCGGCACCGGTGACTTCGTCGAGGTCCAGGGCACCGGCGAGCAGGCTGTCTTCTCCCGTGCCGAGCTCGACCTCCTCGTCGACCTGGGCGCCCTCGGCTGCGCCGAGCTCACCACCCTGCAGCAGAAGGCGATCGCCGGATGAGGCTGCTGCTCGCGACCCGCAACAAGAAGAAGCTCGTCGAGCTGCGCCGGGTCCTCGCCGAGTCGGCCCCGCACGTCGAGCTCGTCGGCCTCGACGACGTGCCGGCGTATCCCGAGTCGCCGGAGACCGGCCTCACCTTCGAGGACAACGCCCTGCTCAAGGCCCGCGAGGCGGCCACCGTCACCGGCCTGCCCAGCGTCGGCGACGACTCCGGCCTGGCCGTCGACGCCCTCAACGGCATGCCCGGCGTCTTCAGCGCCCGTTGGTCAGGCCTGCCCAGCGGCACCCCCGACCGCGACGGCGCCAACCTCCGCCTGGTCCTAGCCCAGGTCGGCGACGTCCCCGACGAGCACCTGGGCGCCGCCTTCGTCTGCGCCGCCGCCCTCGTCTGGCCCGACGGCCGCGAGCAGGTCTTCCACGGCGAGATGCGCGGCCGGCTGATCAGGACCCCGCGGGGCGACGGCGGCTTCGGCTACGACCCCGTCTTCGTCGCCGACGGCCACGACCTGACCACCGCCGAACTCGCCCCCGCCGAGAAGGACGCCATCAGCCACCGCGGCAAGGCCTTCCGCGCCCTGGCCGCGACTCTCTGACCTTCCCCACCGGCCGCCGGCCCTCGACCGCCGGCCGGTGGGCGCCGGGCGTCGGGCGTCGGCCCTTGACCACACGGCCCTTAACCATCCCGGCATTTGACTGGTTGGCCCTCGACGGTTGGCCCTCGTCGGTCGGGTCTCGTCGGTCGGGTCTCGGCCGGCGGCCCTCGTCGGTCGGCTCTTGACCGGCGGTCCTCGTTGGTCGGCGGCGGCTCTCTGCGGCTGGCCGGGCCTCCGCGGTCGGCGGCGGACCGCCGCGGCTGGGCGGCGGCTGCCCCTCGGCTCTGACGCGGTCAGACCTCGGTCTGATCGACAGGAACTGCGCTCTCGGCCAGTCCCTGTCGATCAGGCCGAACCCGTCACGGCGTGACTCAGGCCAGGGTGCCGACCTCCCGTTCGATGGCGGTCAGCAGGTCGCGGCCCGAGACCGTGGAGCGGACGGCCTCCAGGACGGGGGCGAGGAACACGTCCGGTCCGGGCTGGCCCGCGTGCTCCTCGACCGCCGCCATCGCGATCCGCCCCGCCACCGACGGTGTGAGGGGAGCGCGCAGTTGCAGACCTCGTACCGCGGACAAGAGCTCCACCGCGAGAATGCTGCACAGGTTGTCCAGCACGGTGCGCAGCTTGCGGGTCGCGGCCCAGCCCATCGAGACGTGATCCTCCTGCATGCCCGACGTCGGCAGCGAGTCGACGCTGGCCGGGGACGCGAGCCGCCGGTTCTCCGCGACGATGCCGGCCGCCGTGTACTGCGCGATCATCAGCCCCGAGTTCACCCCCGCGTCGGGGGTCAGGAAAGGCGGCAGGTCCCGGGACCGGCACACGTCGAGCATCCGGTCGACACGCCGCTCGGCGATCGCGCCCACCTCCGCCGCCGCGATCGCGAGGTAGTCCGCGGCGAACCCGAGCGGCGCGCCGTGGAAGTTGCCGGTCGACTCGACCCGGCCGTCGGTGAGCACGACCGGGTTGTCGACGATCGACAGCAGCTCCCGGGCGGCGACGGTCGCCGCGAAGTCGAGCGTGTCCCGTGCGGCGCCCGCGACCTGCGGGGCGCAGCGCATCGAGTACGCGTCCTGCACGGCGTGCTCGAGGTCGTCGCGGTGCGAGTCCATGATCGGCGAGTCCTGCAGCAGCCGGTGCAGGTTGGCGGCGGAGGCGGCCTGCCCGGGATGCGGCCGGATCGTGTGCAGCTCGGGCATGAACGGCCGGTCCGAGCCGAGCATCGCCTCGATCGACAGCGCGGCGGTGACGTCGGCCATCGTGAACAGGTGCGCCGCGTCGGCGATCGCCAGCAGCAGCATGCCGAGCATGCCGTCGGTGCCGTTGATCAGCGCGAGGCCTTCCTTCGACGACAGGGCGATCGGGCTGACCCCCGCGTCGACGGCGCTGATCCGGGTGCCGTCCTTGGCGAGGACCCAGCCCTCGCCGATGAGGACCAGTGCGCAGTGGGCCAGGGGCGCGAGGTCCCCGGACGCGCCGAGTGAGCCGTGCTGCGGCACCCACGGCGTGATGTCCGCGTTCAGCAGGTCGGCCAGGCCCGCGGCGATCTCCGGCCGTACACCCGAACGACCCATGGCAAGGGAGCGGATCCGCAGCAGCATCATCGCCCTGACCACTTCCCGCGGCATGGGCGCGCCGATGCCGGCCGCGTGCGAGCGGATCAGCGCGTGCTGCAGCTCGGCGCGGCGTTCCGGGGCGATGAACGTGTTGGCCAGCGCGCCGAACCCGGTGGACACGCCGTACACCGGCCGGCCGTCACGCTCGATGGCGTCGACGATCGACCGGCTGGCGCGCATCGCGTCGAGCGCGTCCTGCGCGAGGGTCACCCGCGCGTTGCCCCGCGCGACCGCGATGAGGTCGGCGGGGGTGATGCCTGAGGCGGTGACGGTGATCAAACCAGCTCCCCATTGAGCATGACGGTGGATACGAGGGGCACACCCGGCCGGTACGCCAGATGCAGATACGAAGGCGCGTCGAGGATCACGAGGTCGCCACGCGAGCCGACCCGCAACTGCCCGACGTCGTCCCGGCGCAGCGCCGCGGCGCCGCCGGAGGTGGCCGCGAGCACCGCTTCCGCCGGCGTCATCGCCATCTCCCGGACCGCGAGAGCCACACAGAACGGCATCGACGTCGTATACGACGACCCGGGGTTGCAGTCCGTGGCGAGCGCGACCGTCGCCCCGGCGTCGAGCAGCGCACGCGCGGGTGGATACGGCGACCGCGTCGAGAACTCCGCCCCGGGCAGCAGCGTCGCCACGGTCGCGGACCCGGCGAGCGCCGCGATGTCCGCCGGCGTCAGGTGCGTGCAGTGGTCCGCGGACGCCGCCCCGAGCTCGACGGCCAACTGTACCCCTGGCCCGGCCGTCAACTGGTTGGCGTGGATCCGGGTGCCGAGCCCCGCCGCCGCGCCGACGGTCAGGATGGCGCGCGAGTGGTCCGCGTCGAACGCGCCCCGCTCGCAGAACACGTCCACCCACCGCGCCCCGGCGGCCCTGGCCGCGGTCAGCATCGGCCCGCAGACGAGACTCACGTAGTCGTCGGTCCGCCCCGCGTATTCGGCCGGCACCACGTGCGCGCCGAGAAACGTCGTCTCGGCAGTGAACTCCCGCGCGACCCGCAACGACCGCGCCTCGTCCGCGACGGTCAGCCCGTACCCCGACTTGATCTCCATCGTGGTGGTGCCCTGCCGCAACGCCTCACCCCGCAACCGGGCCACGTTGGTCCGCAGCTGCTCGTCGCCGGCCGCTCTGGTCGCCCCGACGGTCGTGCGGATGCCGCCGCCCGTGTACGCCTCGCCCGCCATCCTCGCCGCGAACTCCGCCGCCCGGTCCCCGGCGAACACCAGGTGCGCGTGACTGTCGACGAACCCTGGCAGCACCGCACCCCCGCCAGCGTCGACCCTGGCGTCGGCGGCCGGCGCGTCCACGGCCCGCCCGATCCACGCGACCTTCCGGTCATCGACGACGATCGCCGCCTGCCGCCGGATGCCCAGTGGCCCCTCACCCTGCCCCGGCACACACGTGACGAGCTCGCCGATGTTGGTGACCAGGATCGCTCTCATCGCACCCCGCCCCTGGTGTACGACCCTGCGCCAACCTCAGCGACGACGCCGCTTCCCGGCAGACAGGCAATGAGCGCATCGCTGCCATCAAGGGCGGCGCCGCTCCCCGGCGCACGGGTGGCGAGCGTGGTGTCACCGTCGGGGGTGGCGCTGTTCTGCGGCTTGCGGGTGGCGGGCGTGGTGCCGCTGCCGGGGGCGGCGCTGCCCCCCGGCACACGGGTGGTGAGCGTGGTGTCGCTGGTGGGGGTGGCGCTGTTCTGCGGCGTGCGGATGGTGAGGGTGCCGATGGTGGTGGCCCGGATCGCCGTCATCGCGGGTGCCTGCCGGAGAGTGCTGACCGGTCGATGGCGTGCAGGGCGGCGGTCAGCGCGGCGCCGACGTCGGGGACGGTGAGGTGGACGCCGTCGCGGACGATGACTCGGCCGTCGGCGACGACGTGGCGGACGTCGGCGGCGGTCGCGGCGAACATCACCGCGGCGGGGTCGCAGCCGGCGGTGCGGGGTGAGGTCAGGGAGATCGTGACGAGGTCGGCGCGGGCACCCGCCGTGATGCCGCCGGCGTCGGTCCAGCCGAGGGAGGCGTGGCCGGTGGCGGTCGCGGCGGTGACCAGGTCGGCGCCGGTGAAGTGGCCGCGGTGCTCGGTGTGCAGCCGCTCGTGCATCTCGACGCCGCGGGCCTCCTCGAACGGGTCGATCACCGCGTGGCTGTCGCTGCCGAGCGACAGCGGGCTGCCCGCGTCGACGAGGGCCCACGCGTGGCCGATGCCGTCGGCGAGGTCGCGCTCGGTGGTGGGGCAGAAGCACACGCCGGTGCCGGTGTCGCCGAGCTCGGCCCGGTCGGTGTCGGTGAGGTGGGTGGCGTGGACGGCGGTCACCCTCGGGCCTGTCAGTCCCCGGTCGGCGAGCAGCTCCGTCGGGGTGCGCCCGTGGACGGCCAGACAGGCGTCGTTCTCGGCGCGCTGCTCCGACAGGTGCACGTGCGTCGGCACGTCCTCGGTGAGCCGCGCGAACTCACCCAGCGCGTCCGCCGGCACTGCCCGCACGCTGTGCGCGGCGGCGCCGATCTTCGCGTGCGGCTGAGCCTTGAGCCGCGCCACGCGCTCCGCCCACCCGTCGACGCCGGTGTCGCCGAAGCGCGACTGGACCCCTTCGAGCGGCCTTCCGTCGACGCTCGAGGTCAGGTACAGCGTGTCGAGCAGCGTGATCCGGATGCCCGCCTCGCCCGCTGCGGCGATCAACGCCTCGCCCATCGCGTTGGGGTCGTCGTACGCCGTCCCACCCGGTCCGTGGTGCAGGTAGTGGAACTCGCCGACGCACGTGATGCCGGCCAGGGCCATCTCGGCGTACACGGCCCGGGCGAGACGGTGATAGGCGTCGGGGTCGAGGGCGGCGGCCACCGAGTACATCTGCTCGCGCCACGTCCAGAACGTGCCCCGTCCACCATGGGTCCGCCCGCGCAACGCCCGGTGGAACGCATGCGAATGCGCGTTGGCGAACCCTGGCAGCGTCACCCCCGGCAACCGGACCGCATCGAGCCCGTCGCCCGCGGTGCCGGGCGTGACCGTGGCGAACCTGCCGTCCACCACCTCGATCAGCACATCGGCCGCGACCCCACCGGGCAACCACGCCCACGCGCAGTGAAACCGCAGCACCCCCGCGCCCCCGCCGGAGCCCGCACCCGGCGACATGGCCGAAGCGACCGGCGGCCCCGAAGCCGAGGCGGCCGACGGCCCCGAAGCCGAAACGGCCGACGGCCCCGAAGCCGAAACGGCCGGCGGGCCCGAAGCGGAAACGGAAGCAGCCGGCGGACCCGAAGCCGAAGCCGAAGCGGCCGGCGGGCCCGAAGCCGAGTCCGAAGGACGGGTCATCGGCACAGCCGGGCGAGCAGGTCGGTGAGCTTCTCGACGCCGACCGCGCAGTCCGCATCCGACGCCGACTCCTGCGGCGCGTGCGAGATCCCGGTCGGGTTGCGCACGAACAGCATGCCGGTGTCGACGTGCTTGGACAGGACGCCCGCGTCGTGGCCGGCGCCGGTCGCCAGGACGGGGGCGCCGAGCTCCAGCGCCGCGAGCCGGCTCACGTCGCCGGTGAACGCGACCTCGCCCGTGACCGACTCCGGTGAGAGGGTGACGTGGGTGCCGTCGTGGCGGGCGCGCTCCTCGGCCCGGTGCTGGATCGCGGCGACGAGCCGGTCGAGGGTGTCGGCGTCGGAGGCCCTCGCGTCGAGCCAGGCCGAGGCGCGGGCGGCGATCGCGTTGGTCGCGTTGGGCGCGACGTCGACCCGGCCGACGGTCGCGTGGGCGCCGTGCGCCCGGGCGGTCTCGTCGGCGGCGAGGACGGTGTGGGCGAGGGTCAGCATCGGGTCGTGCCGGTCGCGCATCCTGGTGGTGCCGGCGTGGTTGGCCTCGCCCGAGAAGTCGAGCCGGTAGCGCCCGTGCGGCCAGATCCCGCTCGCCACCCCGACGGGCGCGTCGAGCACGTCGAGGGCGCGGCCCTGCTCGACATGAAGCTCGACGAAGGCGCCGATGCGGGCGAGCCGCGCGGGGTCGGGGCCGAGCGCGTCGACGTCGAGGCCGGCCTTGCCCATGGCCTCGGCCAGGTAGGTGCCGTCGCGGTCGCGCAGCCGCAGCGCCTGCGCCGGGTCGAACGCGCCGGTGAGCAGCCGCGAGCCCAGGCACGGCACGCCGAAGCGGGCGCCCTCCTCCTCGGTGAAGACCACCACGGCCAGGGGCCGGGACGGGGTCACGCCCCGCTCGCGGAGCCGGTCGACGGCGAGCAGCCCGGAGACGACGCCGAGCGGCCCGTCATAGCCACCGCCGTGCGGCACCGAGTCGAGGTGGCTGCCGGTGACGACGGCACCCTCGCCCTCGGGGGAGCCCCACCATGCCCACAGGTTGCCGTTGCGGTCGACCTCCACCTCGAGGTCGCGGTCGAGGGCCTCCTCGACGAACCACTCCCGGCAGACCATGTCGGCGTCGGTCCACGAGTGCCGCAGATAGCCACCGTCGCCGCCGGCCATGCCGATGGGGCTGAGCGACCCCCACAGTGCGGCGAACCGTTCCCCCGTCATCGTCATGCTGTCTCTCCCATCGGCACCCGGAGCCCGGTCCGCCCGGCGACCTCGGCGGCTTCGTCATAGCCGGCGTCGACGTGCCGCAGCACGCCCATCGCCGGGTCATTGGTGAGCACCCTGGCCAGCTTCTGCGCCGCGAGCTCGGTGCCGTCGGCGACGGACACCTGCCCCGCGTGCAGCGACCGGCCGATGCCGACGCCACCACCGTGGTGGATCGACACCCACGACGCGCCGGAGGCCGTGTTGACCAGCGCGTTGAGCAGTGGCCAGTCGGCGATCGCGTCGGAGCCGTCGCGCATCGCCTCGGTCTCCCGGTAGGGCGAGGCGACGGACCCGGTGTCGAGGTGGTCGCGGCCGATCACCAGCGGCGCGTCGACGGTGCCGTCGGCGACCATCTCGTTGAACCTCAGGCCGGCCTTGTCCCGCTCGCCCTGCCCGAGCCAGCAGATCCTGGCGGGCAGTCCCTGGAACGCGACCCGCTCGCCGGCCATGCGGATCCAGCGGTGCAGCGAGTCGTTGTCGGGGAAGAGGTCGAGCACGGCCCGGTCGGTGGCGGCGATGTCGGCCGGGTTGCCCGACAGGGCGGCCCAGCGGAACGGCCCCTTCCCCTCGCAGAACAGCGGCCGGATGTAGGCGGGCACGAACCCGGGGAACGCGAACGCCCGGTCGAACCCGCCCAGCTGCGCCTCGCCGCGGATCGAGTTGCCGTAGTCGAAGACCTCGGAGCCCCGGTCGAGGAACCCGACCATGGCCTCGACGTGCCGGGCCATCGAGTGCCGGGCCCGCTCGGTGAACTCCTCGGGCTTCTTCGCCGCGTAGTCGGCGGCGTCGCCGGGCTCGATCCCGATCGGCACATAGGACAGCGGGTCGTGCGCGGATGTCTGGTCGGTGACGATGTCGACCGGCACGCCCAGGCGCAGCAGCTCGGGCAGCAGCAGCGCGGCGTTGCCGACGACGCCGACCGACAGCGCCCGGCGGGCGGTCTGCGCCTCGGCCGCGAGCCGCACCCCCTCTTCGAGCGAGTCGGCGACGACGTCGAGATAGCGGGTCGCGACCCGCCGCTCCAGGCGTGCCCGGTCGACGTCGACGATCAGGCAGGCCCCACCGTTCATGGTGACGGCGAGGGGCTGGGCGCCGCCCATGCCGCCGCAGCCGGCGGTGAGCGTCAGCGTGCCGGCGAGGGTGCCGCCGAAGTGCTTCTCCGCCACCGCGGCGAACGTCTCATAAGTGCCCTGCAGGATGCCCTGGGTGCCGATGTAGATCCACGAGCCGGCGGTCATCTGCCCATACATGGTGAGGCCGAGCGCCTCGAGCCGCCGGAACTCGGGCCAGGTCGCCCAGTCGCCGACCAGGTTGGAGTTGGCGATCAGCACCCGCGGCGCCCACTCGTGGGTCTGCAGCACGCCGACGGGGCGGCCGGACTGCACCAGCATCGTCTCGTCGGGCGCGAGGGTGGTGAGGGTGCGCACCAGCGCCCGGAACGACGGCCAGTCGCGCGCGGCCTTGCCCGTGCCGCCATAGACGACCAGGTCCTGCGGCCGCTCGGCGACGTCGGGGTCGAGATTGTTCATCAGCATGCGCAGCGCGGCTTCCTGCTGCCAGCCGCGGGCCGTCAGCTTGGTGCCGCGAGGGGCACGGACCGTCTCCATGGGACTCCTCGGGTTAGGGCAGGAAGACCTGGCGGGTGGCGGCGGACCGCTCGAACGACTCGAGGCGGGCCTGGGTCTCCGTCGGCGCGGCGTCGCACATGGCCTGCAGCAGCATCGTCATCATCGCCGTCGGCGCGCTGTGGGAGTCGAACACCAGCCGCGACCCGACGGCCGCGGGCAGGACGAGGTCGGACTCGGCCGCGGCCGGGCTGACCGGCGAGTCGGTGACGGTCACGACCGTGAGACCCGCTGCGCGTGCCTCGCGCAGCGCGTCGACCGCCTCGCGCGGATACCGGGGCAGCACAAACGCCAGCATGGCAACTGCGCCCGCCGCGCGTGCCTGATCCAGCCGATCCGCCAGCAGACTGCCGTGCTCGTGCAGCGGGCGCACGTCGGGGTGGACCTTCGCGGCGAAATAGCTGAACGCGGTGGCCAGCGCGCGGGCGGCCCGCATGCCGAACACGGGCAGCGGCCGGCTGCCGATCAGCAGCTTGCCCGCCGCGGCGAGCGGCGCCGGATCGGCGAGCGCGTCGGCGAGTCGCTGCAGATTGGCGATCTCGGCGGCCAGGGCCTGCTGGAACTGGTTGGTGTCGGCCTCGACCGGCTCGTCGTCGCGGGGCGGGCGGTGCTGATAGCCGTCGAAGGTGACCCTGATCTCGTCGCGGAGCGCGTGATAGCCGTCGAAGCCCAGCGCGGTGGCGAACCTGGTGACCGACGGCTGGCTCACCCCGGCGAGCGACGCCACGTCGCCGCTGGAGAGATAGCCCGCCTGGCCGGCGTTGTCGACCAGGCAGCGGGCGATGCGCCGCTGGGCGGGCGTGAGGCGCTGCCCGTCGAACAGCTCCAGCAGCCGTCGCTCCATCTCCGTGGTCATGCCTCGAATGTAAGACTCGTTTCAGAGCTCAGTCAAGCGCATCAAGTCATTCAAAGTGTTGCCCAACCCGGGCCCCGGCGTGCGAGGCTGACATGGTGCGGCTGACGTATCTGGCTACGTATCCCATCAAGAGCTGCTACCGGGTGGAGGCGGACTCCGCCCAGGTGGAGCCCTGGGGGCTGGCGGGCGACCGCCGCTGGCTCGTCGTCGACGACCACGCGAAGCTGGTCACCCAGCGCGACACCCCGCCGCTCGGCAGGATCCGGCCCGAGCCGCGCGACGGCGGCCTCCTGCTGCGCGCGCCCGGCATGCAGGAGCTCTGGGTCCCGTTCCCCGGCGGCAGCACCGTCGACGTCAAACACTTCTTCCTGTGGATCGCGGCCACCCCCGCCGGTACACACGCGGACCAATGGATCTCGGAGGTGATCGGCCGTCCGGTCACGCTCGTCCATCTCGACGACCCGACCCGCCGGCCGGTGGAGCCGGACTTCAGCGAGCCCGGCGACACGGTCAGCTTCGCCGACGGCTTCCCGCTGCTGCTGGCCAATGCCGCCTCGCTCGACGCCGTCAACGACTGGCTGGTCGAGGACGGCGACGACCCGGTCGAGATGACCCGCTTCCGGCCCAACGTCGTCGTCAGCGGCGCGCCCGCCTGGGCCGAGGACGGCTGGATCGGCGGCCGGATCGTCATCGGCGACGTGCCGTTCCGCGTGCCGAAGGCGTGCAGCCGCTGCGTCATGACCACCCTCGACCCCGAGACCGGGGAGAAGGGTCGCCAGCCGCTGCGCGTCCTCGGCAAGCGCCGACGCTTCCCGGAAGGCCTGCTGTTCGGCGTCAACCTCATCCCGGACCACGAGGGCAAGATCGCCGTGGGTGACGAGGTGATCGTGGCATAACGGGCCCGGCGGGGCGGGTGACGCGTCATGATCAAGGGGTGACACCCCTGCGGGTCCGGCCCCACCTCGCCGAGATCCTCGACCGGACCGCGCACGTGGTGCTGACGTTCAGCGTGCTCGGCAACCTGCTGCCCGAGCCCGAGGCGGTCGCCAGGCAGGTCCGCGAGATGCTGCTCGACACGGGCCATCAGATGTCGATCCTGGTCGGCGCCGGCGACAACCCGTTCGACATGCTCGCCGAGGCGTACACCGCCGGCGAGGACCTCGGCAGGCGCGCCGAGCAGCTCGTCCACGACGCGGAGCTCGACGCCGCCGGCCGGGCGCCCATCACGGCGGGCGCGCCCGAACTGCTCGACGCGTGCCGCGCCACCGGCCGCGCCGTCACCGTCTACGCGCCGCACAGCGAGTCGTCGGTGGGGCGGTTCCTGCACCTGCACGGCCTGCGTGCCCTGGTCGGGCCGGCGCTGGGGCGCGGCTTCGCGATGCGGCATCCCGCGATCCGCACGATGGCTCCGGTACTGGAGGCGATCGGCGCCCACCCGGGGGAGACGGCGGTGGTGTGCGCCACGTTCTCCGCCATGTCCGCGACGCAACGGGCCGGCGCCCACGCCATCGGCGTCGAACGCATCCGCGAGCCCCGCAAGATGCTGCACGGCGGCGAGGGCAGCAACGCCGTCGTCCAGTCGCTGACCCACCTCGCCGAAGCGGTCAGGGCACGCGCCGTCTGAGCCGGCGCCTCTGGTAGAACAACGCGCGTGTCATTTCTGCTGTGGTCGGGACAAGCCGTCGGGCACCGCCGCGCCGCCGTCGGAGCGCTCGTCGGGGTGGCCTGCGCCGCGGGCGCGGTGACGCTGTTCCCGGACCACCCGTTCGACCGCCCGAAGACCCTGGCGGCCGCCGTGCTGCTGTCGGTCGCCGCGGTCGCCGCCATGGTCTGGGCCGCGGCGATGGCGCACGTCGGCGTCCAGATCAGCATGTACAACGTGCGCATCCGCCACGGTCTGCTGCCGATGCCACCGATCACGGTGCCGCTGCGCATGGTCAACAGCCTGCGCGCCGTCGACGTGCGGCCGAGCCTCGCCCAGCGCTGGGGGTGGACCTGGATTCCCGGCCGTGGGAGGGCCGTCATCGTGCGGCCAGGGCCCGCGCTGCTGTTCGACTTCGCCGGTCGCGAGTTCACGGTCAGCGTCGACGACCCCGAGGTGGCCGAGGCGGCGCTCAACCGGATGCGCAGCTCCGCGCGCTGAGACCGGGAATTGGTGAAGCCCGGGGAGTATCCATCCCCGGGCCTCGGTTTGCCGCCCAATTGCACACACCGGCACGTTTAAGGTCGCAGATCAGCTTGACAGCGTCGCGCTCTGCGATTGAGCTATCGGGCCGTGGTTGGAGGCCCGAACGGGAGTTGAACCCGTAGCCTCGACGTTAAGGTCTGCGATCGGTCGATCCGGTGTTGGGCGGCGAATGCTCAGACTGGAGCGAGAAGTTGAGTTTGTGTTTCGGCTCCCGCGGCCGCCTCTGCCATTGGGCTACACCGCCACGAGTGGCGGCAGGAGGAATCGAACCTCCACATTGACACCGCGCGCACCTGTCAAACTGAGCCTCAGGTTCAGCCTGCGCTCCTTGCGCACCGCCGATCCTAGCCGTCAGCCGAAGAGGAAGCGAAACACTTTCTCGCCGGCCTCCTGCTGCACGACCTCCGCGGCGTTGGCCTCCTCGCGGGCGAACTTCACCGCGGACTGGAGCTTCTCGACCCGCTCGACCAGCTCGTTGACCCGCTGCGCGGGCAGCGCGCCGGAGAACTTCAAGGTCTTCCAGTAGCCGATGACGACGTCCTCGTAATACACCTCGACCTGCGCCGGGTGCTTCTCGGTCGCCTCCGCCTTCACGTGGTTGCGCGGGATCTTCTTGGTGCGGGTGGTCTGCGTCGGCTCGGTCGCGTAGCAGTCCGCGGAGGCGTCATAGGCCCACGACTCCGACGCGTCCAGCACCGGCAGCTTCCGCACGAACGTCAGCAGGTCCACCAGCTGCTTCTCCAGGAACAGCAGATAGGACACCGGGACGTCGCGCAGCAGCGGCGTGCCGTCGACGACGACGTCGGCGCGCGCGACGCAGTTGGTCCAGTCCTTCGTCGCGGTCACGTCGAAGAGCCGGGTCAGGATAGTGGCGGTCTGCCGCATGATCTCGTCGGCCTTGACCTGCACCCGGGTGGACTCGGGCGGCAGCTGCTCGCCCTCCTCGTCCTTCGGACGATAGGTCCGTGCGATGCCGGCCAGCAGTGCGGGCTTCTGCAGCACGTGGTGCGCGTCGGTGAGTTCCTGGAAGGAGCGCGACTTGACGCCCTTCTCCACCGCGATGATCTGATTGAGCTTCGTCATAATGCGCAGAGTGTACGAGCCGGGTACGACGAAAATCATCTGAAAAAGTGGGGCCGGTGAGAGTCGAACTCACACTGGCACGGACCTAAACCGTGTGCCTCTGCCATTGGGCTACGGCCCCAACCTCGTGACCGGCCATCACTTTACTCAGGCCAGGCGAGTGATCTCCACCGTGACCCCGAGGTGTTCGCTCGGCGCGCCGTGATAGACCCCGCGCAGCGGCGGGACGTCGTCGTAGTCGCGGCCGCGGGCCACCACCACGTGCCGCGGGCCGACGGGGACCCCGTTCGTGGGATCGAACCCGGTCCATTCGCCGGCCCACCATTCGACCCAGGCGTGGCTCTGCCCGGCGACGGTCTCGCCGACCTCGGCCTCGACCTTCGGGTGCAGGTAGCCCGAGACGTACCGGGCCGGCACGCCCCTCGCCCGCAGCAGGCCCACCGTCAGGTGCGCGATGTCCTGGCACACGCCCTTGCGCAGCTTCCACGCCTCCTGCGCGCTCGTCTGCACGCCGGTGGACCCCGGGACGTAGGCGACGTTCTCCCGTACCCAATGCGACAAGGCCTCGGCGGATGCCTGCGGCGACCTGCCGGCGATCGCGTCCCACGCCTCGTCGACGAGTGCCTCGTCGACGGCGGTCAGCGGGCTCTCCGTCAGCAGCTCCGCGTGCGTGTCGAGCACGGCGGGCGTGGCGAGCTCCGGCCAGGTCAGGTTGACGACCGGCAGCGGCGGCGGGGACACCTCGACCAGGCTGCTCGACACGACCCGCAGCTGCTGGTGCGGCCGGTGCAGGTCGAACGCGGTGACCTGGGTCGCCCAGTAGTCGTAGTAGCGGTAGGTGGTGGCACCAGGCGTCACCTCGACCTGGCTGAACAGCGTCGTCTGCCACGGCAGCGTCATCGGCGTCAGCCGCGCCTCGTTGTAGGAGGCCGAGACGTTGCCCGCGTACCGGTAGCCGGTGACATGCCTGATCTTGAGACGCCAGCTCATGCCGCCACCTCCGCTGCGCTCCGGCGTCGGCCTGAGTCGATGCTGTTACATGATGAGCGGCCCGAGCCGCTTCGCTGGCCGCTCATGCCGCCACCTCCGCTGCGCTCCGGCGTCGGCCTGAGCCGGAACTGTCACACGATGAGCGGCCCGAGCCGCTTCGCTGGCCGCTCATGATCCACCCCATGCGACGGTGCCCCAGGTGACGGGCGTGGACTGCGGGAAGTAGCGGGCCGTGATCGCCGCGCTGGCCGTGGCGCAGGTCTGCTGCAACGCCCGCAGGTGCTGCGACAGCTCGGCCAGCAGGGTGGTGGTGTCGGCGTACTCGAGGCGCGTCCTGATCTGCCCGATGGGCCGCCGGGCCGCGTCGGTCACGCCGGCCCGCTCCGTCGTCGGCGCCAGATCGCGCAGGCACTGCTCGGCGGTGCCCAGCGCGTGCAGCGCGGACCGCGGGAACAGCCGGTCGAGCAGCAGGAACTCCGTCACCCGCTGCGGGTCGAACGTGCCGCCGTGGGTGCGCAGGAACGCCTCGTCGGCGCCGCAGGAGCGCAGCACGGTCCGCCAGCCGGTGACCTCGTCGGTCGTGTTGGTCTGGATCGACAGCAGCCGGGCGGTCATGTCGACGCGCTCCAGGCTGCGTCCGAGCACCAGGAACCGCCACCCGTCGTCGCGGCTCATCGTGGATTCGGCGAGCCCGGCCAGTACCGCGGCACGCTCCCGCACGTAGCTCAGGAACACGGTCGGTCCGAGCCGTTCGGCGGCGACCCGGCGTGAGGCGAGGGTGTGCCACGTGACGTTGAGGCATTCCCACATCTCGCTGGAGATCGTCTCACGTACCCCGCGCGCGTTGTCCCGTGCGGCCACGATCGCGCCGGAGATGGCGCTGGGGTCCTCGGCGTCGAACGCGAGCAGCTCGAGGACGTCGCCGGTGGTGATCCGGCGGTCCTGCGGCGCGGGAGCACCGAGCACCGACATCAATGTCCGGCACGCGGCGTCCTCGTCGGCCCACGGGTCCTCCAGGAGTCGGCCGAGGAACGCGTCGAGGATTCGGGCGGTGTCGTCGGCGCGCTCGATGTAGCGCCCGATCCAGAACAGGGACTCCGCGATACGGCTGAGCACGGCCCCTCCTACTGCTGTCCGGCGAGCTGGGCGGCGACCGGTCCGCTGTCGCGGGGTCCGCCGGCCTCACGTGGCTCCGGCACGACCTTTGCGCGTGGTGCCACCGGCGCCGGGTCGGAGTGGTGCGCGAGCACCCAGGTGTCCTTCGAGCCGCCGCCCTGGCTGGAGTTGACGACGAGCGCGCCCTCCGGCAGCGCGACGCGGGTCAGGCCGCCGGGCAGCAGCCAGATCTCGTTGCCGTCGTTGACCGCGAACGGCCGCAGGTCGATGTGGCGCGGCGCGACCCGGTCCCCGAGCAGCGTCGGCGACGTCGACAGCGCCACGGGCCGCTGCGCGATCCAGCCCCGCGGGTCCTTCTCGACCAGTTTCCTGAGGCCCGTCAGCGTCTCCTCCGACGCCTGCGGGCCGATCACGATGCCCTTGCCGCCGGCGCCGTCGACCGGCTTCAGCACGAGCTGGTCGAGCCGGCCGAGCACGTCGTGCAGGACGTCCGGGTCGCGGTCGTCCAACCGGTACGTCTCGACGTTGTCGATGAGTGGCTCTTCCGACAGGTAGTACCGGATCAGGTCCGGCACGTACGTGTAGACGAGCTTGTCGTCGGCGACGCCGTTGCCGACCGCGTTGGCGAGCGTGACCTGGCCGGCGCGGGCCGCGTTGACGATGCCCGGGCAGCCGATCACCGAGTCGGGGCGGAAGTGCAGCGGGTCCATGAAGTCGTCGTCGACCCGCCGGTACACCACGTGCACCGGGCGTTCGCCCTGCGTGGTGCGCATCCGGACGCGGTTGCCGCTGCAGACCAGGTCGCGGCCCTCGACGAGCTCGACGCCCATGAGCCGGGCGAGCAGCGCGTGCTCGAAATACGCGGCGTTGTAGACGCCGGGGGTCAGCACGACGACCGTGGGGTCCTCGACACCCTCCGGCGCCGCCGCCCGCAGCGCCGCCAGGAGCCGTGCCGGGTAGTCGTCGACCGGCCTGACCCGCGCCTCGGCGAAGAGCGCCGGCATGGTGTGGGTCAGGGCGCGCCGGTTCTCGATCACGTAGGACACCCCGGACGGGATGCGCAGGTTGTCCTCCAGGACGCGGAACCTGCCCTCCTCGTCCCGGATCAGGTCGACGCCGCTGATGTGCACCCGCACGCCGTTGGCCGGCTCGATGCCATACGCCTGGCGGTGGAAGTGCGCGCTGGTGGTGATGAGTTTGCGGGGCACGACGCCGTCGTTGAACACCCGACCGGCGCCGTAGATGTCGGCGAGGAACGCCTCCAGGGCCTTGACCCGCTGCTGGACGGCGGCCGTCAGCAGGTCCCACTCGTGGGCGTCGAGGATGCGGGGGATCAGGTCCAGCGGGAAGGGCCGCTCCTCGCCCGCATAGGCGAACGTCACCCCCCGGTCGGTGAAGACCCGGGCCAGCTGGTCGGCACGGAACCGCAGATCGGCCGGGGCGAGCGGCTGTAGCGCGGCGAACAACGAGCGATACGGCGAGCGCGGCTGACCGGGGCGCTCGAACATCTCGTCCCACGCTTCGAACATGGCCCCGGACATCGAGTAGTCGTCGAAGATGTCCGCCATGACGAGAGCCTAGGCACGATCGGTTTCAGCCGCATTACCGATGTGTTCTGCCCGCCGATCTTGCCGTCAGTCCAGGCCGAGGTCCCTCCGGAGCTTCGCCACGTGCCCTGTCGCCTTCACGTTGTAGAGAGCGCGCTCGATGTGACCCTTCTCGTCGACGATGAAGGTCGAGCGGATCACGCCCAGCACGGTGCGCCCGTAGTTCTGCTTCTCGCCGAACGCGCCATAGGCCTTCAGCACCGCCCGGTCGGGGTCGGACACGAGCGGGAACGTGATCGCGTCGCGCTCGCGGAACTGCGCCAGCTTGGCCGGTGAGTCCGGCGAGATGCCGATGACCTCATAGCCGGCGGCCTGTAAGGAGGCGAGATTGTCACGGAAGTCGCACGCCTGCTTGGTGCACCCGGGGGTCATGGCCGCCGGATAGGCATAGAGGACGACCTTGCGCCCTCGGAGGTCGGCGAGCGACAGGGGCTCGTCGCGATCTGTCTGCAACGTGAACTCGGGGGCCGTGTCACCCGGCTCCAGGCGTGTCGTCGTCATGGACCGGGACTCTATCGCGTGGCTGTGACATCCACGGCGGCGGATAGCATTACGTCCCCGCGTCGTGACGGATCGTATAAACTCGACCCCCGCGGCGGCATCGATCGGAAAACCGCGAAATCATGGGGTCCATGACCCGCCGCGCATGGTCCATCCCCCTGGCGACGCTCTTCGGGGCGCTGCTGATCCTGGTGCTGCCCGCCCCGCCCGCGAGCGCGCACGCGATCATCGAGCGCACCGCCCCGGTCGCCGGGACCGTCGTGGACCAGATGCCCGGCGAGATCACGCTCACCTTCAGCGAGCCGGTGCGGATCGTCGCCGACAAGATCCGTGTCATCGCGCCCGACGGCTCGCGCGCCGACACCGGCAAGCCCGTCGCCCGCGACACCGAGCTCGTCATCCCGGTCAGGTCCGGCGGGCCCAAGGGCACCTATCTCGTCAGCTACCGGGTCATCTCCGCCGACAGCCACCCCGTGAGCGGCGGCTACAGCTTCTCCTACGGCCAGGTCTCCGCCACCCCAAACACGAACGACGCCGGCGCAGACGTCAAGACCGACGCCGTGGTGAAGAACGCGATGTCCGTCGCGCGGTTCATCGGTTTCGCCGGCCTGGTCCTGCTGGTCGGCCCGGCCCTGGTGCTCTTCGCTCTCTGGCCCCGCCGGCTCTCCGCCCGCGACCCGGGCAGGCTGGCGCTGACCGGCACCGGGCTGCTCGCGTTCAGCGCCCTGCTGGAGTTGTACCTGCAGATTCCGTACACCTCGGGCACCTCGATCTTCGACGTGTCCTCGACGGCCGCGCGGGAGGTGCTCGGCACCCCGTTCGGTGCCGCGCACCTGATCCGCGTCGCGGTCGCGGTCGCCGTCGCGGTGCTGCTGCGCCCTCTCATCGCCGGGCGCGCCGGCAAGATCGACCAGACGCTGCTGATCATCCTCGGCATCGTCGGTCTCGCCACCTGGCCGATCTCCGGCCACCCGAGCGCCTCGCCGGTGCCGACGCTCACCGTCGTCGCCGACGTCGCGCACCTCGCGTCGATGGCGGTGTGGCTCGGCGGCCTCGTCATGCTGTTCGGGTTCCTGCTGCGCCGCGCCGACACCCGCGAGCTGACGGCCATCGTGCCGGTCTGGTCCGGTTGGGCGCTGCTGGCCATCACCGTGCTCGTCCTCGCGGGCACCGCCCAGGCCCTCGTCGAGATCGGCACGCTGGACGCGCTGACCGGCACGGCGTATGGCCAGCTGGTCATGGTCAAGGTCGGGCTGCTGGCGATCATCCTGGGAATCGCGGCCTATTCCCGCAGCATCACCAACCGGCGCTTCACGCCCGCCCCCGTTCCGGACCCGTCCGAGGACCCCGACGATGGATACGACTCCTTCGATGACACCGAGGAGGAGGTGGCGGACCCGCCGGCGGAGCCCGCGGACCGGGCCAGGCTGCGGCGCGCGGTGCTGATCGAGGTGCTGGTGGCCGTCGTCGTGCTCGGGTTCACTTCGGTACTGGTGCAGACGAGCCCCGCACGCAGCGTGCAGGCCGGTGACAACGCCGCCGAGGGCCCCTTCACGACGACGGTCACGACCAACCTGGTGAAGCTCGAGGTCGACGTCTCGCCCGGGAAGGTCGGCCCCAACACCGTCCACCTGTATGCCTTCAAGGCCGACGGCTCGGGCCAGCCGCAGACGGTCGTGGAGTGGAAGGCGACCGCGGCGCTCCCGGCCAAGGGCATCGAGCCGATCGTCCTGCCGACCCTGCCCATCACCCCCGACCACGCCACCGGCTCGGTGACGCTGACGCCGGCGGGGACCTGGGAGCTGAAGTTCACCGTCCGCGTCGACGAGCTCAACCAGACAACGATCGCCGTCCAGGTCCCCATCCGCTGACCCCCGCAGCCCGCCGCCGCCCGCTCCGCTCCCGGGCTGCGCGGACGATCCCCGGACACTCCCCGGCGTTCCGGCGGGATACGGCGGGCCGGCCGCTCGTTCCGCTTTCCGGGCGGTGCGTGGGCGGTGCGTGGGGGCGTGGGGCGTGGGCGGTGCATGGGCGGTGCGTGGGCGTGGGGCGTGGGGCGTGTCCACGTTGGCGGTGTGCGAGTGGCGCCGTCCTCACCCCACACGACACCCCGAAGATCGCCGCCCGAACCGTGGTACTTCCCGGTCCAGCCATCGACACCGGCCTCTTTCCCATGATCCGGAAGACTATGTGTCGCCAGAGCAGCACAAACTCTTCCGGATCATCAAGAACCCCGTCGAGGATCCGCGCGCGGCCTTGGTTTCGCTGGACGGTCGAGGGGAGCGTCCCTGCGTGAGGGCGGGTCGTCCTGTTGATCGCAGTGGTTTGTCGGGGTGGCTCGGTGTCTGGGTTGTGTGGGGGCTGGAGTGGGGAATTCTTTGCCGATCAGGGGGTTTGGTCGAAACAAGCTAATTCGAGCGCTTTTTGGCGGTATTGTCGGCTTCGGATTGCTGGGGGAAGGGGCCGCTGCCATGGTCGTGCGTCTGGTTCGGGCAGGTGTCGGCGTGCTGCTGCTGCTCATCGCGGTGCCGCTGGCGATTGCCGGTGGCGGACTCTGGGTGGCCATGGAGCATCGTGCCGCCGATGACACGTTCACGGCGCGGCTGGAGCGGTTGCGTTCCGGTGGGCGTGCTGTGGTCGTGCCTGACGTCGACGCGTTGCTGCGAGCCGATGCGCCGTTCGCGCGGGGTGGGCAGACGACGCTCAGCCTGTCGGCGGTCGGCTCCAGCGGCCCCCTGTTCGTGGGGCTGGCGCCGGACGAGGCCGTGCAGGAGTACCTCGACGGCCTCGTCCAGGCTCGCGTCTCGCGGGTCAGGCTGGCGCGCGGGCCGCTGCCGGTGGAGCTCACCGAGGTCGAGACCCGCGCCGCGGCGGCCACGGCCGCGCGGCCCGGCAGTGCCGCCGGACAGGTGCCGGGCAGCGGGCCGGCCGTGGCAGGTCCCGGGACCGCCGGCCCCGCTGTTCCTGGCGACCCGAACGCCGGGGCCCAGACCGATCCGAACGCCGGCGGTCAGGCCGACCCCGATGCGGGCGCCCAGACCGATCCGAACGCGGGCGGTCAGGCCGATCCCAGCACCGGTGGTCAGGCCGACCCGAATGCGACGGCCGGGCAGGCCGACCCGAACGCCGCGACCGGTGGGCCGGCCGACCCGAACGCCGCCGCGGGCGGCCCGGGCGCCGGTGACCCGAACGCCACGAGCAGCGCGACCGGCGCGACAGCGACCGGCGGCGGGAGTGCGGTGCCGCTGGCGGCGCCGGGGACGCAGGCGTTCTGGCTGGCGAAGGGTGTCACCGTCGGCGGGGCGGCGGAGCTGACCTGGTCGCCGTCGGCGATGCGGGGGCGGCACCTGGCCCTCGTCGTCATGAACGCGGACGGCACCGCCGGGATCAACGCCACGGTGACCGCCCGGCTCGCGCCGGCGTGGATCGGGCCGACGGCCGGCGGGCTGCTCATGCTCGGCGCGGCGTTGTTCCTGCTGGCGGTGCTGATCCTCGCGTGGCCGACGCGGCGCGCCGCGGAGCGGCTCGTGCTGCCGACGGTGCCGTCCCAGCCGACGAAGAGCCGGGTGAGCCTGCGCCGCAACCTGTCGACGCTGTCCGAGCCGATCGCGGCCCTGCTCAACCCCGTCGTCCCGAAGGAAACTCCGAAGGACACCAAGAAGAACACCACGAACGACACCGGCAGCCAGGCCGCCACGAAGGACGCCGCGAGCGGTGACGCCGTGCAGGACGCCACAAGCAAGGACGCTGCAAGCAAGGATGCCGCGAGCGGTGACGCCGTGCAGGACGCCGCAGGCCAGGACGTCGAGAACCACGACGGACGCGACGCGCACGTCGTCACGGTCGCGGTGACGATCGAGGCGACCGAGATCACCGTCGGCGAGGACGAGACCAAGGCCACAGCCGCGGACGACGGCAGGCCGGAGGTCGGGCCCGCCGCTGTCGAGGGCGGGAGCGCCGCGGTACACGCGGCGCGGCAGACGACGGGTCAGACCGAGCTGGACCGGCCCGCACCCGCCGGCGCGATCGATGACGAGGACCTGGCGCTGCCGCCGCTGCCGAAGCTGCCACCGATCGAGCTGCAGTTCACCTGGGCGCCGGTGGCGGTCGAGGAGGAGCCCGATCAGCAGGCTGACCAGCAGGAAAAGGCGGCTACAGCCAGCTGGCGGGCAGCCCGCCCGGCGGTCACGACCGAAGGATAAAGGTAACGAGGAGTCAGGGAGTGTGAGAAGTCGGCCAGATGAACACTAGGCTGTGGGGCGTGGGTGATCTTTTGGTCTGGATCGACTGTGAGATGACGGGGCTCGATCTGGGGAAGGACGCGCTGATCGAAGTGGCGGCGCTGGTCACGGACCCGGATCTCAACGTGCTGGGCGAGGGCGTCGACGTGGTGATCCACGCGGAGGACGCGCTGCTGGACGGCATGCTCGACGTGGTGCGCGACATGCACGCCAAGTCGGGGCTCACCGAGGCGGTGCGGGCCTCGGCCGTCACCGTGGCGGAGGCCGAGGACCTCGTCATGGACTACATCACCACCCACGTGCCGGATCCGCGCACGGCGCCGCTGTGCGGCAACTCGATCGCCACGGACCGGGGGTTCCTGGCGCGGGACATGCCGCGGCTGGACAACCACCTGCACTACCGGATGATCGACGTCTCCTCGATCAAGGAGCTGTGCCGCCGGTGGTATCCGCGGGTGTACTTCGGTCAGCCGCCGAAGGGCCTCGCGCACCGGGCCCTCGCGGACATCCGGGAGAGCATCCGGGAGCTGGAGTATTACCGCCGGACCCTGTTCGTCCCGCTGCCGGGACCGGACGTGGAGGCGGCCAAGGCGATCGGCGCGGAGCTGAGCCGGGAAACCGACACCCGGACGCGCTAACCCAGTCGACGAATCCCCGTGCCCATGCCCTATTATTGGCGAGCACGTTCATGGTGGCTGTAGCTCAGTTGGCAGAGCACCGGGTTGTGGTCCCGGGTGTCGTGGGTTCAAATCCCATCAGTCACCCCATGCGGTAGTTGAGCCCTGGTCCTAGGACCAGGGCTCAACTCGTTGCAGGGGCCGGGAGCCGGCGCCGCTGGACGAGAGAGTCCCGAGGCAGAGGCCAGCGCCTGTGCGGCCGCGATGGTCGACGTGCCCAGCCGGGAGTGCCCGGACCAGGACCGGAGGCACGCCGGCCGCCATACCCGCGAACGGGTCCGGCAGCGGCGCATCGACCGCGCTCCTGGCGGACAAGGTCTTCCGGATCACCGGTCGCTCGCCGGATCCTGGAGAACGAAACGGATCGTGGAGAACGAAACGGATCGTGGGGAGAACGAAACGGCGCGCCGCTCCACGTGCGGGAGGCGGCGCGCCGTCGGAAAGCGCGAGCGGTGCGTCAGTGGCGGCCGGCGTGGTCGGCCAGCTGGGAGAGGCCGGCGACCAGACCGCCGGCGAGGTCGCCGCCGCCGAAGGCCGCGGCCATCGACAGAGCGGCCAGCTTGGCCGCGCGGTCGGGGAGCCGGCGGCGTGCCTCGCCGCCGGTGATGATCTCCAGGGTGCGCTGGTTGGGCGACACCGCGATGAGGACCGAGTGCGCCGGGTCGGCGAGCTGGCCGTGCAGCTGCTCGGCGTGGCCGCGCATCGGGTCGGTGAGGTCGCCCACGTAGATGCTGAAGGTGAGGCCGGTCGACGAGTCGGCCAGGCGCAGCGCCTCGTCGAGGCGGAGCAGCTGGCGCGTGGTGAACGGGCCGTTCAGGACGTCGGGCTGGCCGATCAGGCCAGCTCCGTTACCACCGGTCACTTGCGCCTCCCATGACGTGCGGCTGCGCCCGGTCGCCGGACCATTCGGTCACGGCGGGCGCGCCGGCGGTCAGCTCGGCCCGCCGCGCACCGGTGAGCTCGCGGCCCGCCGCCGGCTCGGTCACCTGCTCGGGCACGGACAGGAACCAGACCGGCGTGAAGTCGAACGGCCTGCCGGGCCGGTAGCGCTTGTTGCGCCGGGCACCGCCGGCGTAGCCGGCGCCCGCGATGAGCACGATGATCGCGACCGGGATGCCGGCGAAGATCAGCGTCGTCTCGATGATGGACAAGCTCAACGCCCCCAGGCGTCGAAGGGACTAAAAGACCTGCTTCACGTTAGCGGGCCATGATGACCAGCGCGTTGCCGGGGGTGCCGCCGATCTTCGAGAAGATACGGTCAGGTGCATGGACCTCAGCCGCCGGTATGCCGAAACACGTGACGCACAGGACCCGATCGGTCACTTCCGCACGCGTTTCCACATCCCGGACGAGCGTCTGGTGTACCTCGACGGCAACTCGCTCGGCCGGCTGCCGCTCACGACGCGTGACCGGCTGCGCGACGCGATCGAGCAGGAGTGGGGCGGCGAGCTGATCCGCGGCTGGGACAGGTGGATCGACCTGGCCGGACAGGTCGGCGACGTGATCGCCGAAGGCGTCCTGGGCGTCGGCAGGGGCGAGGTCATCCTGTCCGATTCGTCCACGGTCAACCTGTTCAAGCTGGCGTCGGCGGCCCTGGACGCCCGCCCGGACAGGAGCGTCATCGTCACCGACGACGACAACTTCCCCACCGACCGTTACGTCCTGGAGGGGCTGGCCAAGGCGCGGGGACTGCGACTGCGCACGGTGGAGACCGACATCGACGCCGGGATCGACCCCGCGCGGATCGCCGAAAGTCTCGACGACGACGTCGCCCTCGTGTGCCTTTCGCACGTGGCGTACCGGTCGGGCGCGCTCGCCGACATGGTGGCGATCACCACTGCCGCGCACCGGGTGGGGGCCCTCACACTGTGGGATCTGTGCCACTCCGCGGGGTCGGTGCCGGTGCCCCTGCGTGAGTCCGGCGCGGACCTGGCGGTCGGGTGCACGTACAAGTACCTCAACGCGGGACCCGGCGCGCCCGCGTTCCTGTACGTCCGGGCCGGCCTGCAGACGGAGCTGCGGCAGCCGATCTGGGGCTGGTTCGGCCAGCGCGACCAGTTCGCCATGGGTGCGGGCTACGACCCTGTCGAGTCGATCGAGCGGTTCCAGGTCGGCACGCCGCCGGTCCTGGGTGTCTACGCGGTGCTCGAGGGTGCCCGGATCACCGCCGAGGCCGGCCTACCGAGGCTGTACGCCAAGAGTGCCGAGCTTTCGCAGTACGCCATCCGGCTCGGCGAAGGGCTCGACCTGGCCTCTCCGGCGGACCCGGCGCGGCGCGGCTCGCACGTGACCTTCCACCACCCGCAGGCGTGGCAGATCTGCCAGGCGCTGAAAGCGCAAGGGGTCATCCCCGACTTCCGCACCCCGCAGCGGCTGCGGCTCGGGCTGGCGCCGCTCTACACCCGCTTCGTGGACGTGTGGGACGGCATGGCGCGGCTCCGCGACATCATCGCCACCGGTTCCTACCGCGAGTTCGCGGCGGAGCCGGGGCGGGTGACGTGAGGCCGTCACGCGGCCAGTTGCTGGCCGTCCATCGGCATGTCGAGCCAGTCGGCCCAGCGCGGGTCGGGGGTGCGGTGGCCGAGGACCCGCCACGCGACGCCCTTGGGCGCATGGGGGCTGGCAAGCAAACGCCAGCCGAGTTCGGCTGGCGTTTTGTCACCTTTGGTGTGGTTGCAGCGGGCGCAGGCGGCGACGACGTTCTCCCAGGCGTGCCGCCCACCGCGGCTGCGTGGCATCACGTGGTCGATGGTCTCGGCGGGCCCGCGGCAGTAGGCGCACCGCCAGCCGTCGCGGGCGAAGATGCCCCGGCGCGACAGGCCTATGTGGGTGCGATAGGGGACCCGGACGTAGCGGGTGAGCCGGACCACGGAGGGGACCGGGAGCTCGTTCATCGCACTGTGCAGGATGCCCTCACCGTCGGCGACGCAGACCGCCTTCGAAGTGAGGACCAGAATTGTGGCACGTCTGACAGACACGACACACAGCGGCTCGTAGGTGGCATTCAGAACCAGCGCACCCGATACTCGTGCGGGTCGTATGTCAGGCATCGCCGTCCCCCTAGTGCGTGAAGGAAACTCCCTGGAGAAGGTCTGTGTGACGGGCCACCGAGGTGGGGGTCCGTGGGCTAATCGTCCCTGATAGATCCTCGGATTGCACGTACTATTTGCGGCCGGTGGGTGAACCTTCGGCCGAACCCTTGAGTGTTTGTCCCGATTAGTGGGGAGTTCCTTGTTGAGTAGCGCGCTCGTCCTGTCGCTGAAGCAGGCGCCAGATCCCGTCCCGAGCTGCTCGAACAACGACTTCTGCCAGTTCGTGTACGACCAGACCAAGATCACCTGGCTGGCCGAGAGCAGCTACTGGGTGCTGGTCAAGCCGCTCACCATCGTCGTGATCATCATCCTGGCGCTCCTGATCCGGGCGATCATCCATCGGGCCATCGACCGCCTGATCCGGCACACGGTGTCGGAGAGCGAGTCCGGCGGCTCGCTGCTGCGCCCGCTGCGCCGGCGGCTGCCCAACTCGCTCACCGCGCCCTGGGAGCGGCGCAACCAGCGGGCCCGCGCGCTCGGCTCGGTGCTGCGCAGCATCGCCTCGGCGGTAGTGTTCAGCATCTCCGCCATGCTCGTGCTCGGCGAGATCGGCCTCAACCTCGGACCGCTGCTGGCCAGCGCCGGCATCGCCGGCCTGGCGATAGGTTTCGGCGCCCAGAACCTCGTGAAGGACTTCATCGCCGGCTTGTTCATGCTCCTGGAGGACCAGTACGGCATCGGCGACGTGGTCGACATCGGCGAGACCGTCGGCACCGTCGAGGCGGTCGGCCTCCGGATCACCACGATCCGGGACGCGGCCGGCGTCGTCTGGTACGTGCGCAACGGCGAGATCGTGCGGGTCGGCAACAAGAGCCAGGGCTGGGCCGTGGTCAACATCGACGTGCCGGTCGGCTTCGTCGCCGTCGACCAGGCGACCGCGGTGCTGCGCGAGGCGGCCGCGGCCGTCGCGGACGACCCGGCCTTCGTCGACGACTTCATCGACCCGCCGACCGTGCTGGGCGTCGAGCAGCTCACCGTCGAGGGCGCGGTGCTGCGCACGACGGTGAAGACGTCGACCGAGGCGCAGTGGCGGGTCGGCCGGGAGCTGCGGCGCCGGCTCACCGAGGCCCTGGAGAAGGCCGGGATCGCCGCACAGATCAACGCCTCGCGGATGTTCATCCGCCCGCCCGCGGACACCGGCGCGGAATCCGATCAGGCAGGTCCGACCTAAGTCTGACCCTTAGGTGTGTTTGCCCGATCTTGCGGGCACTTGCGACCAGCCCTGCGGGTAGGGTCGCGCATCGGGTGGCTATTCGGTTATCGTCCGTTCGTTCAGGTGCATCGCTGCACAATGTCCCGGTCCGGCGTCGTTCGACCCCTCCCGACGTCGGAGCAGACCGGTTCGGCCGCGCCCGCGAACGCTCGACGCCGCTGTCGTGACCGATGGAAAGGGGGCTCCGCCGGTGTCCGATCCCGACGAGTCCGCCGAGCGCCCGGCCGGCGTGCGGGAGGTCCTCCGCGACCGTGAATACCTGGCGGTCTTCACCGCCAGCACGCTGTCGTGGTTCGGGGACAGCGCCGCCCGGGCCGCGGTCATCGCGCTCGTCTACATGCGCACCGAGTCGCCTATCGCGTCGGCGGCGGCGTTCGCGATCAGCTACCTGCCCTGGCTCGGCATCGGCGCGGTCCTCGCCGCGATCAGCGAGCGGCACTCGTATCGCAAGATCATGATCCTGTCGGACCTGGCCCGGATGACCATCATGACCGCGCTCGCGGTCTTCGGCGGCCTGCCGGTCGGCGCGCTCATCGGGCTGCTGTTCATCAGCGCGCTGCTGAGCCCCCCGTTCGACAGTGCCCGCTCGGCCCTGCTGCCGCGGCTCCTGCGGGGCGAGCAGTATGTCACCGCGCTGACCCTGCAGCGCACGTCCGGCCAGTTCGCCCTGATCGCGGGCTATGCCGTGGGTGCCGCCCTGACCGCGGTCGACGCGCGGTACGCGCTGCTGCTCAACGCCGCCAGCTTCGGCGCGTCGGCGCTGCTGCTGGCCGTGTGGGTGAAGGAGCGGGTCCCGAGCCTCACCGCCGACAAGCGCAGCAACCTGGTGCGGGAGGCCGCCGAGGGGTACACGGTCGTGTTCCGCTCACCGGTGATGCGCTCGATCGCGCTGGTCGTCTTCTGCGGCGTCTGCTTCGGTGTGGTCCCCGAGGGCCTCGCCGCGGCCTGGACCGCCGACCTGGCCGGCGGCCCCAACGCCGTCTATCTCGGCATGATCATGGTCGCCGCGGCGATCGGCTTCGTCGCCGGCAGCGTCGTGATGACGTGGCTGGTGTCACCGCAGCGGCGCATCGCGTTCATCCGGCCGTTCGCGCTGCTCACACCGCTGGTGCTGGTGCCGGCCCTGTTCGACCTCAACATCTACGGGGTCGTGCTGATGACCCTGATCTCCGGTGCCGCGCTGTCCGGCACCCTCCCGGCCACGAACGGGCTGTTCGTGCAGGTGCTGCCGCCGGCGTACCGGGCCCGCGCGTTCGGCGTGATGCAGAGCGGCGTGCACCTCATCCAGGGCGGCTCGATCCTCTTCACCGGCTGGCTCGCCAGTCACTACCCGTTGCCGCAGGTCGTCGGGTATTTCGCGATCTTCGGCGTGATCGCCATGGCGGTCATCGTCACCACCTGGCCGGCGCACGCCACGATCGCCGACGCGATCGCGGCCAACAAGGTCCGGGTCGCCGCCGAGGAGCACGCCGCCCCGCCCGGTGGAGGTGAGGACTTCGGCGAGGTCACCATCGACCTGGGCCGCGCGCCCCTCGCCGCGCGCCGCCCCCGCCCGTCGCCCGGGCCGGTCCAGCGCCGGGTGCCGGTCGCCGACCCGCCGGAGCGCACGGTCGACCTCAGCGAGCGCACAACAGATCTCGGTGCGCTCCCGCCGCGCTAGCTCAGCCGCGGGCGCGGCATAGTTGACGGGTGACGTCCTCCCCGAACTTCTACGAGCTCGTCGGCGGCGAGCCGACGTTCCGCAAGCTGGTCGACGAGTTCTACGCCGGCGTGGCCGACGACCCGATCCTGCGGCCGCTGTATCCGGAAGAGGACCTCGGGCCGGCCAACGAGCGGTTCCGGCTGTTCCTGATCCAGTACTGGGGCGGCCCGAGCACGTATTCGGAGGCTCGCGGCCACCCGCGGCTGCGGATGCGGCACGCGCCGTTCGTGATCGGGCCCGCCGAGCGCGACGCGTGGCTGGGGCAGATGCGCCGGGCCGTCGACGCGATCGCCCTGGAGCCCGAGTCCGAGGCCGTGCTGTGGGAATACCTGGAACGCGCCGCCCACTTCATGGTCAACGCGTCCGGTCCAGATGACCAAATCGGACACATCGTGTCTTAGGTAACTTTCCTTCGTTAGCGGTGTATGCGCCCCATGTTGGGCGCTTCCCCGGGTACTGACGAAGGAGCCGCACGTATGCGCCGACGATTGATCGCCGCCGCCGCTACCGCACTGGCCGCGATCGCGGTCGCCATCCCCGCCTCGGCGGCGCTCAACCACGCCTCGACCGTGTCGACCAACCCCGTCGACAACACGCCGAACGTCCTGGACGGCGAGGTGCGCGCGTTCGCCCTCGTCGGGGACGTCGTCGTGGTCGGCGGCGACTTCACCACCGTCGTCCCGGCAGGTAAGAGCGCGAAGCTCAAGCGCAAGAACATCTTCGCGTACCGGGTGACGACCGGCGAGATTCTGCCGTTCGCCCCGGAGGCCGACGACGTGGTCCTGACGCTCGCCGCCGGGCCGAACAACACCGTCTACGCGGGCGGGGCCTTCCAGAAGATCGGCGGCGGCGCGCAGCGGGGCCTCGCCCAGCTCAGCCTCACCGACGGCAAGCGCGTCCCGGCCTTCACCGGCTCGATCAACTGGGGGGACACGCGCAGCATCGTGGCGTACGGGCCGTGGCTGTTCGCGGCCGGCTCGTTCACCGAGATCGGCGGGCAGAAGCGTGCCGGGCTGGCCCGCCTCAACGCCACCAGCGGCTGGGCCGACACGACCTTCGACGCGAAGCTCGCCGCGCCCAACCTGACCCGGGTCAAGCTCGAGGACCTGGCGATCAGCCCCGACGGCAACCGGCTCGCCGCGGTCGGCGCCGTCGAGCAGGCGTTCGGCCAGTACCGCGCCCAGGTCGTCGTGATCGAGAACGCGGTGAACCAGGCCCGGCTCGCCGACTGGTACACCGACGTCTACACCAAGCCGTGCCGCGCCGGCTTCGAGACCTACCTGCGGGGCATCGACTTCGACCCGACCGGCACCTACGCGACGATCGTCACGACCGGCCGCAAGTGGGGCGACCACCTGATGTGCGACACCGCCGCCCGCTTCGACCTGCGCGGCACCGGGCTGCACAAGCCGCTCTGGACCAACTGGACCGGCGGAGACTCGCTGTACTCGGTCGCGGACACCGGCGCCGCGGTCTACGTCGGCGGCCACCAGCGCTGGATGGACAACCCGTTCGGCAAGGAGAACGCCGGCAAGGGCGCGGTCGCCCGGCCCGGCATCGCCGCGATCAGCCCGCTCACCGGCAAGGCCACCGCGTTCAACCCGAAGCGCGAGCCGCGCGGGGTCGGCGCCAGGGCGCTCCTGGCGACCCCGTACGGCCTGCTCGTCGGCTCCGACACGGAGAAGATCGGCGGCGAGTGGCACGCCCGCGTCGCGATGCTGCCTGTCTGACCATGCTCTCCGGAAAGGCCCCCGTCACTGCGACGGGGGCCTTTCCGCGCTCCGGGGTCGGCCGATGTGTCGATGCACTTCGTGACACCGGCGAATAGGTTGGACGCAGGGACGCGCACGGAGGGAGACCGGATGGCGTCGCAGGGCTATCGGGACTGGCTCGCGGCGGGTCAGCCGTACACGCTGATCCGCCCGGCCAAGGCGGTCCAGCGCACATTGCGCGGATACGGCCTCACCGTCTACGACTACCCCAACGAGGAGCACCAGAAGGCCAACACCCCCGAGGACCACACGCCGTACTCGGTGACCGGCTGGCCGGGCACCAACAAGCGGTGGAGGGCGCGGGCCCTGGACGTCATGCCGCGCTCCGGCTCCGCCACGCACCGCAAGGAGAACGCCGACATCGCGCGGCAGCTCATCAAGGACCGTGACGCCGGGCACCCGGGCGCCATGTGGATCAAGTACATCAACTGGACCGACGAAAAGGGCAACTGCAACCAGGAGCGGTGGACCGACGCCGCCAGCCCGTTGCGGCGGACCACCAGGTCGTCGTCGGACGACGGCCACATCCACATCTCGGGCCGGTCCGACGCCGACGACGACGACCGGGCCGACGAATACGACCCGATCGGACGCCTGCAAGGAAGGGACTACAGCGTGGCCGACTCACAGCTCATCGCCAACGCGGAGCGCGGCATCACCGCGCTCGTCGCCGGCACCGACGTCATCCAGTTCGACTTCCCGTGGAGCGACCAGGCCGGCCAGGGGTTCCCCAACCCGCTGCGGCAGATGGCCGTGAAGCTCGACGCGCTCATCGCCGCGGCCGCCGCCGACGAGACCCGGGACGTGGCGGCGGTCGCCGCCATCAACAGCCTCATCGCCTCGATCCAGACCGGCGGCGCGTCCATCTCGGCGGAGCCGATCATCGCCGCGATCGAGGCGGTGCGGGCCCAGACCCACGCCGAGGTCGTCAAGCTGCAGGAGGAGCTCGCCGCGGCCCGTGCCGAGAACGCGAACCTCGTCGCGGCGCTCAAGGTCGCCAACGCCGGCCGGCAGCCCGACGGCCTGTCCGCGGAATAGCTTCTCGCAGCGAACGGCCCGGCCCGAGGAGCAGCCCGGCAGCGCGCGGAGTCTTCTCGGGGTCATGAGGGGTGGACAGGACGAAGGACGGGCACGCTCGGAGTGAGCGAGGCCCGTCCTTCGGGGCGGAACGACGGTCAGCCTGCGGCGGCTGCGTCCTTGGCACGGGCCTTCAGGGCGCGGACGATGCCGTCGCGGCCCTCGCCGACCAGGCGGCGCAGCGGGGCAGGGCGGCCGGGCTCGGCGAGCCACGCCTCGGTGCGCGCCACCGTGTCGTCGCTGACCTGGAACGACGGGTAGCCGAGCTCGGCGAACTCCGCGGCCGGCTCCGAGTCGCGGTGCTCCCACACGGTCGTGACGGCGTCGAAGAACGTGGGCAGGAACGGGGCGGTCAAGGACACCTGGGCCGAGTGCTGGAAGCCCTGCAGGAGCGAGCGCTGCAGCCAGTTGGGCAGGTGGTGGTCCTCGACGAGGCGGCGCCACGTCTCCGCCTTCGACGCGGCGGTCGGGACGAGGGCGCGGGCCAGGGCCGCCTGGCGTTCGCCGCTCGCGGTCCGGTCGCGGTCGAGCTCGGTCTCGATCTGGGCCGGGTCGGCCGCGCCGTTGGCGATGAGGGCGTGCAGGATGCCCCAGCGCAGGTCGGCCTGGATGGTCAGGCCGGAGGGGACGTCCACGTCGTCGAGCCAGCCGGTCAGGACCGCGAGGTCTTCCGGTGTACGAGCGGCCGCCGCGAACGAGCGGGCCCACGCGAGCTGGAAGCCGCTGCCGGGTGCCGCGTCGCGCAGCGCCGTGCGGGCGGTGGCGGACAGGGCCCGCCAGCCCTCCGAGGCCCAGGCCGGGTCGGCGTAGAAGACGAGCGCCGACTGGGCCTGCCGGATCGTGGCGGTGACCAGGTTGATGTCGCGCTCGGCGGGCAGGCCGGACGCGATCAGCTTGATGTAGTCGCGCACGGCGAGCTCGGCGTCGCGGACCATGTCCCACGCCGCGGTCCACACCAGGGCGCGGGCGAGGGAGTTGTCCATGCCGAGGATGTGATCGGCGACGGTGTCCATCGAGCGCGGGTCGAGGCGCAACTTCGCGTAGGTGAGGTCGTCGTCGTTGAGCAGCAGGACGTCGGCGGCGCGGCGGCCGGTCAGAGTGGTGATCTCGGTGCGCTCGCCGTCGACGTCGGCCTCGATGAGCTCGCGGCGGACCAGGCCGGCGTCGGTCACGTCGTACAGGCCGATGCCGATGCGGTGGGTGCGCAGCGTCGGGTAGGCGGCGGGCGCCTCCTGCACGACGACGACCTGCTCATACGTGCCGTCGGCGGCGATGGTCAGCTCGGGGCGCAGGGTGTTGACCTGGGCGGTCTCCAGCCACTGCGCGGCGAACTTGCGCAGCTCCTTGCCCGAGGCCGTCTCCAGCGCCGACAGCAGGTCGTCGAAGGTCGCGTTGCCCCACTGGTGCTGCTCGAAGTAGGCGCGGAGCCCTGTCAGGAAGGGGTCGATCCCCACGTACGCCACGAGCTGCTTGACGACGCTGGCGCCCTTGGCATACGTGATGCCGTCGAAGTTGACCTCGACCGCCTCGACGTCCGGCATCTCGCAGTAGACGGGGTGGGTGGAGGACAGCTGGTCCTGCCGGTAGCCCCAGTTCTTGCGGATGGACAGGAACGTCGTCCACGCGTCGGTGAAGCGGGTCGCGCGGGTGTTGCACCAGTGGCTGGCCCACTCCGCGAACGACTCGTTGAGCCACAGGTCGTCCCACCAGCGCATCGTGACGAGGTCGCCGAACCACATGTGGGCGAGCTCGTGCAGGATCGTGTTGGCGCGCTGCTCGTATTCGAAGTCGGTGACGGGGGAGCGGAAGATGTAGTGCTGCTCGGCGTGCACGACGCAGCCGAAGTTCTCCATCGCTCCGGCGTTGAACTCCGGCGAGTAGACCTGGTCGTACTTCGGCAGCGGATACCGGATGCCGAACTCCTCGTGGAAGAAGTCGAAGCCCTGCTTGGTGATGAGCAGGATGTCGTCGGCGTCCAGATACTGCTTCATCGACTGGCGGCAGAACACGCCCAGGTCGATGCCGTCGTGGCTGTCGCGGACCTCGTGATACGGCCCGGCGCAGACCGCCGTGACGTAGGTGCTCATCCGCGGTGTGGGCGGGAAGTGCACGGTGAGGCCGTCGCGCCGCTCCGGCGGCATGTTGGAGATGACCTTCCAGTGCGCCGGCGCGGTCACGTGGAACGTGAAGCTGGCCTTGAGATCGGGCTGGTCGAAGCAGGCGTAGACCCGCTGCGCGTCGGTCGTCTCGAACTGGCTGTAGAGATACACCTCCTTGTCGACCGGGTCGACGCTGCGGTGCAGCCCCTGGCCGGTCGTCGAGTAGGTGCCCTCGGCCTCGACGACCAGGACGTTGTCGGCGGCGAGGCCGGGCAGGCGCAGCCCGGTCTGCGGGGACCAGCCGGAGGTGTCGAGGTCGGCGCCGTTGAGCGTCGCGCGCAGCACCGTCGTCACGGCGAGCTCGATGAACGTGTCGGCGCCCGGCTCGGTGCAGGTGAAGCGCACCTCGGTCGTGGTCCGGAACGTGCCCTCGCCCGGGTAGCCGGCGCCGTCCGTCAGGTCGAGACTGATGTCGTACGCCGCAACGTCGAGCAGTCGGGCCCGGTCGACCGCCTCAACCTGGCGTAGGTTGCGTACACCGGCCACGTGTCGTCTCCTGTCGTTCGCTGTGGCCGTCCCCGTCGACGGCGCCATCCCTGAGTCTTCCACGTCCATGGCGGACAACGGAGGAGTGGCTCAGGTCACCCGCAGCCCGGCTGGCACCCGGGGTATGCGAGGCGTAAGGATCGAATCGGTTTCCCGATGCTTTCGGTAGTGTTGCTGTCGTGCTCGCTTGAAGTGAGGTGTCGCCGCCATGGCGGAAGAGCGCATCATCGCAGACATGTGGTTCGACCCGCGGTGCCCGTGGGCCTGGATCACCTCCCGCTGGCTGCTCGAGGTGGAGCAGGTTCGCCCAGTTGACGTGCGGTTCCATGTCATGAGCCTGTCGATCCTCAACGAGGGCCGCGACGATCTCCCCGAGCGATACAAAGAGGGTCTGGCCAAGGGTTGGGGCCCGGTCCGGATCGCGATCGCGGCCGAGCAGAAGTTCGGCAACGACGTGCTGCGCCCGCTGTACACGGCGCTGGGCAACCGGCTGCACCTCGAGCGGCAGGAGCTCAGCGCGGAGCTGTACGAGAGCGCGCTGGTCGAGGCGGGCCTGCCGGCGCAGCTCGCGGAGTACGCCGACTCCACCGAGTTCGACGAGCAGCTGCGGGAGAGCCACCTCGCCGGGATGAACCCGGTGGGCATGGACGTCGGCACGCCCGTCATCCACGTGCCCGGCCCTGACGGCAAGCTGATCGCGTTCTTCGGGCCGGTCGTCACCCCGCGCCCGAAGGGTGAGGCGGCCGGGCGGCTCTGGGACGGCACGCTGCTGGTCGCCGGCACGCCGGGCTTCTACGAGATCAAGCGCACCCGCGACGTGGGCCCGGTCTTCGACTGACGAGCTAGCGGTAGGCTGCCTACCTGTGCGGCGGTTCCTGACTCCCCGGTGGGTGCTCTGGCATGTCCTGGCGCTCGCCGGGGTGGCCGTGTGCCTGCTCGCTGGGCGCTGGCAGTATCAGCGCGCCACGGCCGGTAACATGCTGAGCTGGGCGTATACCGTCCAGTGGCCGCTTTTCGCGCTGTTCGTGGTGTTTCTGTGGGTGCGGGCCGTCCGGGACGTTCTCGGGCCGAGGCCGGTGAAGACGCAGGAGCCCCTGCGCCCGAGGGCCGCGCCCACGGCTCCGGCTCCGGCCGCCGCTGCCGACGACCCGCAGCTGGCCGAGTACAACCGCATGCTGGCCTGGCTGGCGGCCGATCCCGACCGCCGCCCCCGCGACTTCCCCGGATGAGGTTCCCGTGCAGTTGAAGAGTGCGCTCACGCGCTTCCGGATCATCGCCTGGATCGTCGGCGTGCTGCTGGTCGTGCTCACCGTCGGCACCGTGCTGAAGTACACGACCGACGACGACACGATCGTGGCCATGGTCGGCCCGGCGCACGGCTTCCTGTACATGGCCTACCTGGTCCTCGCGGCCGACCTGGCCCGCCGCGCGAAGTGGAAGCTCGGCTTCACCGTGCTCGTGCTGCTCGCCGGCACGGTGCCGTTCCTGTCGTTCGTCGCCGAGCGGATCGTGACCCGGCGCGTCCAGTCAGCCCGTCCCCTTGTAGGAAGCACCGTGTGAGTCGACGCAGTGCACGGCGTCGAGCGTGTGGTCGACCTGGAGCGTGGTGTGCTCGATCGCGTAGCGCTCCCGCAGCCGCTGCTCGATCGCCTCGCGGACCGCGTGACAGTCGCCGGACGGCGCCACCAGCACGTGCGCGGACAGCGCCGGATAGCCGGAGGTGACCTGCCAGACGTGCAGGTCGTGCAGCTCCACCACACCCGGCACGCCGACCAGCTCGCGGCCGACCTCCGCGGGGTCCATCCCGGCCGGCGCCGCCTCCAGGAAGATCCGGCCCGAGTCGCGGACCAGGCCCACCCCTGAGCGCACCATGAGCGCCGCGACGACCAGCGAGGCGATCGCGTCCGCCCGGTTGAAGCCGGTGAGCAGCACGACCAGGCCCGAGATCGCGGCCGCGACGAACGCGAACAGGTCCGTCAGCACGTGCTGGAACGCGCCCTCCACGTTGAGGCTGGACCGGTCGGCCCGGCCGAGGATCCACACCACCAGCAGGTTGACCGCGACGCCCACCAGTGCGGTGACCAGGACCGCCCCGCCGCCGACCGTGGGCGGGTGGATGAGCCGGGTCACCGACTCGTAGCCGATCCACACCGCGAGCAGCAGCAGCGTCAGCCCGTTGGCCTGCGCGGAGAGGATCTCCGCCCGCTTCAGCCCGAACGTGAAGCCGCCCGACGGGGGCCGGGCCGCGAGCCGGGTCGCGAATAGCGCGAGGGCGATCGCGGCGGCGTCCGACAGCATGTGCGCGGCGTCGGACAGCAGCGCGAGGGAGTCGACCACCAGGCCGACGGTCACCTCGACCGCCATGAAGCCGGTGATCAGCACCAGGGCGAGCACCAGCAGCCGCCGGTCGGCGTCGGCCGAAGGGGCGTGGTGGTGGTCGTGGCGGTGGTCGTGGTCGTGACCCATGTCCGACATCTTATGCGTACTTCGCTATATGACGGCAGTCGTTTCTGCCACCGTATGCCGGGGCACTAGTTCAGTACGACGTTGCAGTGACCAGAAAGGGGCAGGGCTGTGGGCATGGAGATCCGGCTGACGCTGTCGTTGCCACGCGATCGGTCCACCGTCCCCTTGACCCGCCGGGTCCTCGACGCCGCGCTGGGCGTGTTCTCCGTCACCCGGGACTGCCGCGACGACATCGGGCTCGCCGTCGGGGAGGCCTGCGCCAACGCCGTGCAGCACGCCGACCTCGGCGCCGACTATCAGGTGACGGTCACCATCCACGAGGACCGCTGCGTGATCGACGTCCTCGACGACGGCATCGGCATGTCCTCCATGGACACCGACATGGACACCGACCCCACTGATGCCGCAGAGGCCGCGGTGGACGCCGAGAGCGGCCGCGGGCTGAGGATCATCCACGCGCTCGCCGACATGGTCGAGCTCCGCCGCCGTCAGCCCCACGGGGTGGCGCTGCGGATCGTGAAGATGCTGACGAGGGTGACCCCGGCGACCGCCTGAAACACACCGTCCTTGATCTGACCTCACCCTCGCTGGTGATTTCTGGACAGAACCGTGCCGTCGAATCTCCCGCGGGTCTGCAATGGATGCGCACAGCCGGTGCGACTCCGGCACATCTGGGCAGCGTTGCACAGTGTGCAACGTCACCCGCGAAAGCCGGAGGGGCACCATGACCACGCCGACCACCACGACCCGCTGGATGGTGCAGGACCGCGCCTGGAAGCAGGACCTGCCCGACCTGCCCGACGACGTCATCGCGCTGCTCGCCCCGCCGGTCGTGGTCAGCGCGTCCACGTCCACGATCGAGCACCGCACTTCGGGACGCGCCGTCCCCCGTGGCGTGCCACAGCCCGTCTGACATATACCGTTTCGGGCATGACGGTTGCGTACCCGATCGCCCACGCCTGGCTCTCCACCGGAGGCACCGGCGCGCAGAACTACGACGAGTTCGCCGACGACGCGGAGATCACCGCCATCATCGCGGCGAACCCGTCCAGCGCGCTCGCCATCGAGATGCCCCACCGGGCGCCGGACAACGTCGGCCGCTCGTTCCGGGACAGCCTCCCCGACGCCGTGAGCCGCCTGCAGGCCGCGAAGGACGACGGGCACTACACGTCCGCCGACGACGTGGTCGTGCTCTACCGGATCACCGCACCCGACGGCGCCCGCGCCTACGGGCTGTGGTGCATGGTCGCCACCGACCAGATCTCCACCAGCGCCGACGAGCCCGGCGCCGTGATCCGCAACGAGGACGTCTTCATCGAGAAGGTCCGCGAGCGGGTCGCCCTGGCCGAGGCGACGTCGCATCTGCTGTCGCCGGTCCTGCTGCTGCAGACCGCACACGGGGACGCGCTGCACGCCGCCCTGGCCCACGCGGTCGCCGCCGCCGGCACGCCCGCGGTGACCGACACCGACCCGGCCGGCCGCAGCCACGAGATCTGGGCCGTGGGCGCCGGCACGACCCGCGACCGGCTGCTCGCCCTCGCCGGCGGCGGTGAGCTCGTCGTCGCCGACGGCAACCACCGCAGCCTCGCCGCGCAGACCGCCGGCTACCCGCGCTTCCTCGCCGTGGTCACCACGCCCGAGTCGGTGGCGATCCAGCCGTACAACCGCCTGGTCTCCGAACTGCCCGCCGACGCCTCCTTCGGCGGCTCGTCGATCGACGGCGCCGCTGAGGTCCCCGCGTCCGGTGGTCGCATCCACCTGTACACCCGTGACGGCGCCTGGTCCGTCGAGCTGCCGCGCGACGCCGACGGTGACGTGATCGACAACCTCGACCACGCCCTCGTCGAGCGCCGCCTCTTCGCCGAGACCCTCGGCCTGGACCCCGGCGACAAGCGCATCACCTATGTCGGCGGCGACTACCCGGCGTCGTGGCTGCGTGACGAGGTCGACGCGGGCCGCGCCGAGCTGGCCGTGCTCATCGCTCCCGTGACCGTCGACGACTTCGTCGCGGTGAACCTCGCCCGGCAGAAGATGCCCCGCAAGAGCACCTGGTTCACCCCGAAGGCACGCGCCGGGCTGGTCGTCGCCCAACTGTCGTAGCTTCACCCGATCGTGGTAGACACTAGGCCGCTTCGTCTACGGCCTGGGGTGTGCACATGCGGATCTTCATCGCGGCCATGGTGGCCGCCTTCGGTATCGGCGCCTTCGCCGCCGCCGCCCTCGTCTGGGACCGGCGGCGGCACTGGCGCCTCACCGGGGGCGCCACCGCCGGATGGGTCTCCGGGCTGGTCTTCGTGGGTCTCGCGTTGGTGGTGGGTTCCTGCCTGGGCCTGATCCAGTTCTGACAGACTTCCCGGTATGCGCGTCTATCTAGGTTCGGACCACGCCGGCTATGAGCTGAAGGTGCACCTCGCCGGCGCCCTGCAGCTGCAGGGTTACGAGGTCGTCGATGTCGGCCCGGCGAAGTTCGACCCCGACGACGACTATCCCGTCTTCTGCTTCCACACCGGCGCCCGCGTCGTCGCCGACCCCGGCAGCCTCGGCGTCGTCATCGGCGGCTCGGGCAACGGGGAGCAGATCGCGGCCAACAAGGTCCCCGGCGTCAGGGCCGCCCTCGCGTGGAACCTGGACACGGCCCGTCTCGGCCGCGAGCACAACGACGCGAACATCGTCGCGGTCGGCGCCCGGCAGCACACCCTCGACGAGGCCACGTCGCTGGTCACGGCGTTCCTGTCGACGGCCTTCTCGGGCAACGAGCGGCATGCCCGCCGGATCGCGCAGGTCCTGGAGTACGACACGACCCGCGTCCTCCCGCCGCTTCCCGACGCCTGATCGCCCGTTGCCGACCGGCTGACCTGGCTGCCGTCGCGGCCACATCAGCTCAGGTGCGGGCGGTGGCCCGAGCGTCCGTTCGCGTGGCGCCGGGTCGGGTGCGGAGGCGGTGGCCCGGGCGTCCGTCGCGTGGCGCCGGGTCAGGTGCGGGGGCGGTGGCCCGGGCGGGTGAGCTCCTCGCGGGGCACCCAGCCCCGGCGGATGATCTGCAGGTCACGGTCGGCGGCCGCGAGGTCGTCGTCGGTGGGCCGGGCCGCGTCGCGGGCGCGCATGGCCGCGGAGACGCTCACCTGGGACGCGCCGCCGCCGACGAGGCCGCGCAGGCCCCGCTCCGACACCACCTCGTCGTGATGGTGGTGATGGTGGTTGTCGTGGTGGTGGTGATGGTCGGGATCGCGGTCGTGGTCGTCCTTGCCGTGACCCGCCGCGTGCCCGGCCGGCGGGTGATCGGCGTCCGGCGGCTCGGGGTCGTGGACGTTGGCTGTCATGGCGAACGCACCCGACAGCTCCGCCAACTGCGCGGGACTCGGCGGCGCGGGGCTGGTCGGCGCGGCACTCGGGACCGGCGCTGTGCTCGGGGCCGGCACTGTGCTCGGGAGCGCTGCGGCGCTCGGGAGCGGCGCAACGCTCGGGGCCGCTGTGATGTCCGGGAGCTTCTCCGTGGCCGGGCCGGGTGAACCGCCGGGGGGCTCGTCCGCCGCGGGCCCGGGTGGCCCGGCCGGGGCAGCCGGGGGCGGCGCCGGTGCGGCCGGAGGGCCCTGGGCGGGCTGGGTGCTGACCGGCGGATGGATCGGTGGCCGGGGCACCGGTGGATGAGGCTTGACCACGGGGGTCTCCTCGATGTGCGCTTCCTGCACCAGCTCGTCCACTGCCGCATTGTCCGACGGGGTGGGCGTCTCCGGTGCCGACGGGTCCGCGGCGGACGGCTGGTGATGCCGCATGCGGCGCCGCCGGCGCTGGATCCCACCCACATCACAGACCCTACCCGCTCCACGCCCCCCGGCGGAGGGATCAGAAGATCTCGATCGATGACGGGGTGACGTGCCAGCCGAAGGCGGTGCTGGTGGCGGCCACCGCGCCGGGGCGGTGCTCCTGGACGCGGCCGGTCGCGGCGAGCGCGCCGAGCTTCGTGCCGCCGAGGTACGCCGCACCCAGCTCCGTCACGTCGCAGGTCAGGTCGGCCGGGGCGTCGGTCGGCGAGCAGTTGACCAGGGCCCCGCCGGCGCCGGCACGCAGCCGCCAGCGGCCCGCGTTGGCGGGCAGGAGCGCGTCGGTGACCTCGAGGACGACGTCGACGGGCGCCGCGTACTTCCGCGATGTGAGCGCGCGGGGCAGGTCGACGATGCGGACCCAGAGGCCGTCGCCGACCTTGCCGCCGAGGCGGCGGGGCTCCTCGACCAGGTGGAAGATCTCCTCGTCGACGCCGGAGAGGCCCTTGACGACGGAGCGGGTCAGGTCGACGCCGAGCAGGAAGCGCCACAGCGCCGCCGCCGCGTCGGGGGTGACGGCGACCAGCTCGACGACGTTGACCTCGCCCTTCGGGCCGTTGTCGTCCCAGTCGTTCTTGATGCGGTACTGCGTGTACCCCTGCACGATGCCGCTCTGGTCGCTGTACAGGACGGCGCGGGTCGCGGTGTGTCCCTCGCGCCGCTTCTCGGGGTCGCTCGTGAGGTGCGTCCACCACGTCTCGTCGCGGCTGGACCACCCGGGGCGTCCGGCGAGCGCACGGTCGTACACCTCGGACAGCTCCTTGCGCGCCTCGGACGGCACCGCCGCACGCAACGTGCCGGTCCCGGTGCCGGCGGTGCCGCGGATCGCGACCTCACGGCGGTCGGCGCGCAGGGTGACGTTCTGTGAGGCGAGACCGTAGCCGAACCGCTGGTAGATGCGCCCCTCCGACGCCCACAGCACGGCGACCGCCTCCGGCACCCCGGTCAGCTGCCCGGTCATCATGCGGCGCAGGAGGCCCTTGCGGGTGTGCGTCGCGGCGACCGACACGCCGGTGACGTGGGCGGCGGGGATCACGGCACCCGGCACGGTGAGATCCCGGGTGAAGACGCCGGCGGTGCCGACGATCTGGCCGTCGAGCTCCGCCAGGGTGTACCGCGCGGGATCGATGACCGTGCGGATCGTGTCGGTCGGATCGGGGTCGCCCGGGACGTTGAACGCTGTCCGGATCACCCGGCTGAACGCGTCGAGATCGGCGGGGGTCGCGGCACGCAGCGTGTAGACGGTCACGCAGTCGTGTCTACCTCGTGACCTCCGTTGAACGCGACCGATTTCGCACGCTGGTTACTCTCGGAAGTGATTGCAGCGGTATCCGGGGGCGGAAACTTCATCTGGGGGGAGTCGCACGATGACGCAGGGTGCGTTGCTGGACCTCGTGTGTGGTCCGGCGAGCCCTTTGCCGGAGACGTTCCAGCGCTACCGGCTCGTCGCCCACCTGGGCTCGGGCGGCCAGGCGGACGTCTACCGAGCGGTGCGCATCTGCGGTGGGGTGACGTCCGCGCCGATGACCGTGAAGGTGTTCCGCATCGACCCGCAGCGCCCGATCGCCGACGAGCTGCGGTCCTGGGACAAGGGCGACGCCGCGCTCATGGACCTCAACAACCGCGGCGTCGGCGGCATCTGCCGGCGCGCCGACGGCTTCTACGGGCCGCCGCCGCACCGGCCGGGGGAGCGCGCGGCGCCGGGCGACGCCGTGCCGTACCAGGTCTACGACTATCTGCACGGGGTCAATCTGCGCGAGTACATCGCGCAACGCTCCGGCATCGCGCCCGGCGGCCGACGGCTCAACGCCGTCGCCGCGCTCAAGACCCTCGGGTCGGTCCTGCAGGCGCTGCACCACCCGCAGCAGTCCGGCGCGACGGCCGTCCTGCACATGGACGTCAAGCCGTCCAACCTCATGGTCCTCGCGACCGGCGAGGTGCGCCTGATCGACTTCACCGGCGCCCGCTACTTCCGCGAGGAGGAGATCACCCAGATCGCCTACACCCCGGAGTCCGGCGGCCCGGAGGCGTTCGGCGGCGTCAAGCACGTCGGCCCCGCGTATGACGTGCACGGCTACGGCGCGGTCGCGTACTTCATGGTCACCGGCGCCTACCCGCGCGTCGACGGCCGCACCGACCAGCGCAACCCGCACGAGGCGTCCCCGCCGCAGTGGAACGTGCTGCGCCGCCACCCGCTGCTGGAGCGCATCCCGGCGCTGCGCGACCACCTGCACGCGCCGCTCGCCGACCGCCCGTCCGAGCGCCCCGACACCCGCGAGCTGCCCTCGTGGCTCGCGCACCTGGCGGAGCTCGTCCGCCGGTCAGGCCTGCCCGACGTCGGCTGCGACTGGGTCGAGCCCGAGGCCTCGGAGACGTCCCGCGCCATCGGCCGAGCCAGGCCGTCGGTCACGGGGACGGAGACCGACGCGTACCAGCGGATCGAACGCCTGGAGAGGGAGCTGGTCGCCCTGCGCTCCGCCACCTCCGCCATCTCGGCCCCGACCGCCTTCCACACCTCGGTGCCGGTCTCCGCGCCGCCCGTCTCCGCGCCGCCCGTGTCGGGCGTGCCCGTCTCGCCCGGCGCCACGGGGGTCGCCGTCTCCGACGCCGGGGTGCCGCAGATGCGCGGCCGGGCGAAGGTCATCCACCGTCCCGCCCCCGACCCGACCGGCATGATGCCCGTCGAGCCCGAGAACGACCGCCCCGTGTACCGCCCGGAGCCAGGCGAACGCGCCCGCACCCTCAAGATCGGCTGGGAGCTGACCGGCACCGGCGCGTTCATCGCCTTCATCTGCTGGGGACTGTGGGCCCTGGACAGCGACGGCAGCCTCAGCGGCCCGTTCTTCGCCTTCCTGGTCGTGCTCGCCGTCGCCGTCGGTGTGTTCGCCCTGACCCGCCTCGTCGGCCGCCTCGTCCTGGAGCAACGCTTCGGCCGGGTCCGCCGCAGCGCCAAGGGCGCCCACGCGCTGACGGGCCTCTTCCTCGCCGCCGCGGGCATCGCCTACCTGCGCGAGGTCGGCTGGTTCATGCAGTTCTGGACCTGGCTGACGGGCCTGTCCGGGTGAGACGCTGGCGCCGCCGCGGTCGTGCCCCGCACACCCTGGAAGGGCTCATCAACTTCCGCGACCTCGGCGGCCTGCCCACGACCGGCGGCGGCGCGGTCCGCCCCGGTCGCCTCTTCCGCAGCGACTCGCTCGCGTACGCCACGCAGGCCGACGTCACCCACCTGGTCGACGACCTGAGGGTGGCCACGGTCATCGACCTGCGCGGCGAGTTCGAGGTGACCCACCTGGGCCGCGGTGCCTTCGCGAGCGCCCCCGTCTCCTACGTCTCGGCCCCGATCGCCGACGTCAGCGGCGCCGAGGACCTGGTCGGCCACTACGTCGCCATGCTCACCGAGAAGGGCGATGTGCTGGCGGGGACGGTCCGCCTCCTGTCCTCGACCTCCGCCCTGCCGGCCGTCTTCCACTGCGAGGCAGGCTGCGACCGCACGGGCGTCCTGGCCGCTGTGGTGCTGAGCCTGCTCGGCGTGCCGGACGAGGCCATCGCCGCGGACTACGCGGCCACCGCGACCGCGATGCCGCGGATCCACGAGCGGGTCTCCGAGGTCGTCGACCGCCTAGGCCTTCCACCCCGCCCCGCTTCCGTCCTGGACTGGACCCCGCAGGCCGCGATGATGCTGCGCATGCTGGAGCTGGCGAAGGACCGGTGGGGCTCGATCCAGGACTGGGCTCACACGTACGGCCTGAAGGACGACGACCTGTCCGCCCTGCGAGCGGCACTGGTCGCCTGACGCCCGGCGGGCAGGAGCGACGAAGGCCTCGACGCGGTCGGTTGCCGATACGCGTGTCCGGTGCCGGACCCCGCCTCGCACGTTCGTCTGCGGACGCTGTCCGGCCGCTGCGTCACGCGGCGCGCCAGCGGGCGCGGTCCTCACCCGCCTTGCGGGTGCAGCGCATCAGTTTGCCGGTGGAGGTGTGGCCGGTCGCGCCTTCGGGGGAGCAGAACGCACCCGCGTGGACGATGTTGCCGCCGCCTCCTGCCGGGGCGGTCGTCTTCGGGGCGGCGGGTTTCGTCGTGGGTTTCGTCGCGGCTGTCGTCTTCGGTGCGGGCGCTGCGGTGGCCGGGAGCGACGCCGGCGCGGCCGTCACGACAGCCGACGCGGACGGTGAGGGCGACGGGGACGGCGATGAGGACGGAGACGGAGACGGTGACGCGGATGCGGAGCCGGCAGCGCCGAGAGGCTGCGCGTCAGGCTTGGCGGTGGAACCGCAGCCGACGAGGGTGAGCAGGATGATCACGGCGGCGGTCAGGCGGCGACGGCTCATGGGGTGATCCTGCGCTGTGGGTGGCGGGCGGCTGATCGGCTGTGCGGGTGGCATGGAGATCACGTTCAGTCAGGTGTGCGGCACGTTCGGACACCCGTCGATCGTTCCGGCGTCCGGGGGTCACAGATCCGGGGAGGATGCCGCGCTGGTCCAGCGGACCGGGAAGACCCCGAGACGGGCCTCGTGGACCGGGTCGCCGGAGGCCTCGTGGTCGGGATGCTTCGCGCAGCGGACCGGGACGTCGCCGGTGGCGGTCGGGGTCAGCTTCACAGCGGTGCAGGTGATGATCTCCATGAGCCGGAACCCTAGTCGAACACGCGTTCGAAATCAGCTCGATCATGGAATTGACCAGGGAGAACGTCCGCTACGTGCCGCAACGTCCGATCATTGGCATGCGGTGGCGCGGGCATGCAGGTACCGGCGCAGCGGCAAACTCCCGGTGAGCTCCGCGGCCCTGATGTAGGCCTCCCTGGCGAAGGCCGGCGAGCCGGACATCTCCAGCAGGTGGCCCCGGACCGCGTGGAAGCGGTGATCACCGTGCAGGGAGGACAGCGACGACAGCAGGGCCAGGCCCGCGGCCGGGCCGGTGGCCATCGTGACCGCGACAGCGTGGTTCAGCGCGACCATCGGGTTGTCGGTGAGGGTGAGCAGCACCTCGTACAACGCGACGATCTGCGGCCAGTCGGTCTCCGCCGCGGAGGGGGCCTCGTCGTGCAGGGCCGCGATCGCCGCCTGCAGCTGATACGGGCCGACGGGTCCGCGGGGCAGCGCCGCCGTGACGAGGGCGACGCCCTCGGCGATCGCCGCGGCGTCCCACAGGGTGCGGTCCTGCGCGTCCATGGGCACGGGGGTGCCGTCCGGCGCGGTGCGGGCGGCCCGGCGCGCGTCGGTGAGCAGCATCAGCGCGAGCAGCCCGGCGACCTCGTTGCCGAAGGAGTCGGGGGGCAGCAGCCGGTGCACGAGCCGGGTCAGCCGGATCGCCTCCGCGGCCAGGTCGGGCCGGTGCAGGTCGGAGCCGGCGGTGGCGGCGTACCCCTCGTTGAACATCAGGTAGAGCACGTGCAGGACGGCCCCGGAGAAGGCGTCCGGCAGGGCGAACGGCACCCCGCTCGCCTTGATGCGCTGCTTCGCCCGGGTGATGCGACGGGCCATGGTCGCCTCGGGCACCAGGAAGGCCCGCGCGACCTCGGCGGTGCTCAGGCCCCCGACGGCCCGCAGGGTCAGGGCGATCTGGTCGGGCGGGCTCAGCGACGGGTGGCAGCACATCGCGAGCAGGATGAGGCTGTCGTCGGCGCCGGCGGCCGACGGTGGTGGCGGCACCCATTCCGCCTCGCGGCGCATCCTGGCGGACTCGCTGCGCAGCAGGTCCGTCAGCCGGCGGGACGCGACGGTGATCAGCCAGCCGCGCGGCGAGTCGGGGACGCCGTCGGCCTGCCACTGCGCGGCGGCCGCGATGAGGGCCTCCTGGACGGCGTCCTCGGCGTGGTCGAAGTGCCCGTAGCGGCGCACGAGCGCACCGAGGACCTGCGGCGCCAGCGAGCGCAGCAGGTCCTCGAGGGACTGCTCAGAGACCGATCTCATCGGCGGAGTCGATGATCGGCCGCACGTCGGCGTACGCGGTCGTGGCCACCGACGACGGCGCCGGGCATTCGCCGAGCCGGGCGGCGATCTCGGTGGCCCGGTCGAAGCTGTCGACGTCGACGATCCAGTAGCCCGCGAGGACCTCCTGCGTCTCCGCGTAGGGCCCGTCGGTGACCAGGGCGGGCACGCCGCCGATCCGGCGGGTGTGCACCGGCGCGCCGAGCGCGCGGGTCTCGACCAGCTCGCCGGACGCCTCGAGGTCCTGGTTGAACTTCGTCATGAACGCGCCCATCGCGGCGAAGTCCTCGCCGGTCCAGACGGGGTCGTTGCCGGGCTTGCCGGCCATCTCGTCGTAGTCCCGCTGCGACGCGTACGTCAGGATCATGTACTTCACGGTCACTCCTCTCGAACGGCACCGTCCATCGGTGACGCCGGAGACGTCGGAGCGGGTGTGCCGTCCCGGACAGCGTCGCCGAGAAACTTCATCACGGTCTCGCCGAACCGCGACGGGGCGGTGCTGTGGACGCGGTGCCCGACCGCCAGGGTCACGAGGTCACATCGCGGGATGAGCGCCGCCACCTCGGCGAGCCGCGCCGGCGCGACATGGCTGGTGGGGCCGCCGGACAGCAGCAGGGTCTGCGCCGTGATGCGCGGCAGCGCTTCCCACCAGCCGGGATGTGCCTGCCGCAGCTGCGCGATCGCTGAGGTGAGGGCCAGCCGGTCGTACCGGCGGCGAGGATCGGCCGTGCCGATGGACAGCAGCAGCAACCGGCCCAGCGGCAGCCGGCCCTCGTCGTGCCGCGGCGGCGCCGGCGGGTCCTCGAGCACCAGCCGCGTGACGCGTTCCGGCTGCTCCTGCGCGACCAGCGTCGCCGCGAACCCGCCGAGCGAATGCCCGACGAGCGTCACCGCATCGAGACGGAGCCCATCGAGCAGCGCGATGACATCGTCGCGGTGGGATTTCAGCGTGTACGGGCGGGAGCGCGGGCTCCTGGCATGGCCGCGCAGGTCCGGTGCCACGACCCGGTATCCGGCGGCGACCAGCGCCGGGGTGAACCTGTCCCAGGTGGCGCCGCTGCTGCCCCCGCCGTGCAGCAGGACCACGGCGGGCGCGTCGCGTGGCCCCTCGTCGCGGTGGTGCAGGTCCACTACGTGCCGAACTGGTCGGCGAAGTCGTGCAGGGAGCTCACCAGGCGGGTCATCGGGATCGGCCGCCGGCTGATCTCGGCGATGTCCTTGCCCTCGGCGGTGAACAGCGGCGGCAGCGTGTGCAGCCCGGCGTCGAACGGGACCGCGGCCACCTCGTCCTGCCAGCCGGGCCAGCGCCAGCTGAGGTAGAACTGGTCGATCGCGCCGCTGAGCATGCCGTACAGCCAGTCGGTGTACCCGAGGCCGAGGTCCTCCCAGCCGAGGGTGTCGGGCGCGAAGTAGTGGATCGACGGCGACGGTCCGTCACCCTGCCGCCACACGAACTCGCCGCCCATCACGTCCTGCGCGACGACGAGACCGGCGCCGGTGAACCCGGCGTTGACCGCGTGGATGTCCGGCAGCCGCCGCTCGGGATGCCCCGAGCCCAGGATCCGCAGCCAGCCGTCGTCGACGACCAGCCCGCCCGACAGGTACACCAGCGAACCCAGCCACGACTTGGTGGTGACCTGGAGTCGTTGCAGGCAGGAAGCCGCCCGATCGGGATCTGTCGGCAGGACCTCCACCGCGAACGGTGACCCGCTGACCGCCGCCTCGACCTCGGCCCAAGCCGACCGGTCCTCGGAGATCAGCTCGGCGAGCGAGCGCATGCCGCAACTGTACGACGATGTTCCCGGACGTACACGAACGACGGATTTCCGCGGTGAATGACGGTCACTCACGTTTCTCGCCCTGTTCCGGCGCGGATACTCAGAGTCACTATGTCGAACATGACTCGCCGCTGGTTGATCACCGGATGCTCCACGGGCCTTGGTCGCGCCCTCGCCGAGGCCGTCGCCGCCTCCGGTCAACAGGTCCTCGCCACCGCCCGCCGCCCGTCGACCCTCGAAGACCTCCGGGACGCCCACCCACGCACGCTCGCCACGTGCGCGCTCGACGTCCGCGACCCGGACGACTGCCACAACGCGGTGCACGCCGCGGTGGCCCGCTTCGGCGGCATCGACGTCCTGGTGAACAACGCCGGCTACGGCCACTTCGGCGCCGTCGAGGAGGTCACGGACGATGAGCTTTCCGCCCAGTTCGCCACGAACCTGTTCGCCCCCTGGCGCCTGACCCGCATGGTCCTGCCCCTGATGCGCGCCCAGGGCCACGGCGACGTCGTCATGGTCTCCTCGACGGCGGGCCGCCTGGCGCACCCGGGCCTCGGCGCCTACACGGCCGCCAAGTACGCCCTTGAAGGCATGGTCGAGACCCTGTCCCAGGAACTCGCCGGCACCGGCGTTCACGTCGTCGCCGTCGAGCCCGGCATGTTCGCCACCGAATGGGGCAGCACGCTCACCGAGTCCCGCCACATCGACGCGTACCACGACGTCACCGCCCCCATGCTCGCCGGCTCCCGCGCCATGAAGGAACTGCCGATGGCGAACCCACCGTCGCTGTTCGCCTCGGAGGTGCTGCGCCTCATCGCCTCGGACGAACGCCCCACCAGACTCCCGATCGGCGCCGACGCCTGGCAGGCACTCCTGGACGCCGCCCAGCGCGAGCACACCGCCCTTCTGAACGCCCGCCCCGTATCTGTCTGACCTGCCCTTTTCACGGTTCGGCTGCGGTACGGACGGTGCCCCGGAAGCGCTCTGCCAGCCGTGGCCCGCGACAACCCGGCGGATCGCTGGTCTCCTAACCCCAGCGATCCACCGGGTAGTTCGCGGGCCAGGGTCGTCACGGTGACCGCGCAACCTGTCACGGAAGTGTCGGCCGGGCGAACGTCCGCAACAGCGTTCAAGCGGCGGAACCCGGGCTCCGGCACCGCGATGGGCCAAGGGTGAGACGCAAGATCGCAGAGGTGAGACCAGAGCGGCTCTGACCTGCAAGAAGAGTGAAGAGCGGGCGATGAGAATCGAACTCACACCGTCAGTTTGGAAGACTGAAGCTCTGCCATTGAGCTACGCCCGCGTGCGCCCGGTCGTCCCGGGTGCGCCTCCAAGCGTACCGAATCCTGTCCCGAAGGACAGACGGCGGGTCCATGCAGTGCGACACCGCCATACCGAGCGGCGGACTGTCGGACCCAACGCATACACTTGCCGACGCACAGCACCGGGGTGTAGCGCAGTTTGGTAGCGCACTCGCTTTGGGAGCGAGGGGCCGTGGGTTCAAATCCCGCCACCCCGACCGGGACACACCAGGCAGCCGCCAGTCCACCCAGCCGTTGGAGCGGCTGACCGCGACCCATGAGGAGAAGTTCTGTGAAGAGCACCGTCGAGACCCTGAGCCCGACGCGCGTGCGGCTCGAAATCGAGGTGCCGTTCGCCGAGCTGGAGCCCAGCTTGAAGAAGGCCTACCGGGAGATCGGCTCGCAGGTCGTGATTCCCGGGTTCCGCCGCGGCAAGGTGCCGACCGCCGTGATCGACCAGAGGGTCGGTCGGGGCGCGGTGCTCAACGAGGCGGTGCAGGAGGTCATTCCGACGCAGATTCTGGCCGCGGTCCGCGAGCACGAGGTGAAGACGCTGGGCCGGCCCGAGGTGGAGATCACCGAGTTCGCGGATGGGCAGCCGCTCAAGTTCACCGCCGAGGTGGACGTGCGGCCGGAGATCGTGCTGCCGGACCTGTCGGCGATCGAGGTGACGGTCGACGCGCTCGTGGTGAGCGAGGACGACGTCGACGAGCAGCTCAAGGGGCTGCGCGACCGGTTCGCGACGCTGAAGACGGTGGAGCGGTCGGCGCTGGTCGGCGACTTCGTGCAGATCGACCTGGTCGCGACCGTGGACGGCGAGGAGGTGCCGGGCGGCTCCGCCAACAACATCTCCCACGAGGTCGGCAGCGGCCAGCTGGTGCCCGGTCTGGATGACGTGCTGGTGGGGATGTCGGCCGGTGAGTCGACGACCTTCACCACGCAGTTGGTCGGTGGCGACTTCGAGGGGCGCGACGCCGAGGTGTCGGTGTCGGTGAAGTCGGTCAAGGACAAGCAGCTGCCGCCGGTCGACGACGAGTTCGCGCAGCTGGCGAGCGAGTTCGACACGCTCGAGGAGCTCAAGGGCGACCTGCGCACGCGGCTGAGCCGGGTGAAGCGGATGGAGCAGCTCTACTCGGCCCGTGACCTGGCGCTGAAGGCCGTCATCGAGGCCACCGAGGTCCCCGCGCCGGAGGGCGTGGTCAAGGATGAGGTGGAGTCGCGCAAGGAGTCGATGAACGACCAGCTCCAGCGCATCGGTGCGTCGTTCGAGGACTACCTCTCCACCGAGGGCAAGACCGAGGAGGAGATGGACGCCGAGCTCAACGAGGCGGCCACCGAGGGCGTGAAGGTGCAGCTGGTGCTCGACACCCTGGCCGACGCCGAGGACATCCAGGTCAGCGACGACGAGTTCGGGCACGAGATCGTGCACCGGGCGCAGCGCGCGGGCGTCGGTCCGCAGCAGTATTACGACCAGCTGGTCCAGGCCGGTGTCGCCGGCGCGGTCTTCGGTGACGTGCGGCGGGGCAAGGCGCTGGGTCTGGTCCTCGAGCGGGTGAAGATCGTCGACTCGGAGGGCACCGCGCTGGCGCTGGACGACCTGCGTGGGCCGGCCGACGACCACGAGGGCCACGACCACGGCGACCACGAGGGTCACAACCACTGACCTGAGCGACCGGGCCCGGCGGAGACGTTACGGGCCCGGTCGACCACGGTGCGCTCATAGCGAAATGCGGTGAGCATGGGAAGCTCCCGCTCCCAACACCGGTTAGGGTCGGCAAGTACAAGACTCTTGCGAAGGGCTGCCATGACCGACCTGCATATTCCAGCGTCGCCAGTCAGTCCCGCGCCCGCGGGGCGCGGTCGGGGCGCGGACACGAGCCTGACGCTCGACGACTCGGTGTTCAACCGGCTGCTCAAGGAACGGATCATCTTCCTGGGTAGCGAAGTCAACGACCAGGTCGCCAACCGGATCTGTGCCCAGATGCTCCTCCTCGCCGCCGAGGACGAGGAGCGCGACATCTGGCTCTACATCAACTCGCCCGGTGGCTCCGTCTACTCGGGCATGGCGATCTACGACATCATGCAGTTCGTCACCAACGACGTGGCGACGGTCGCGATGGGCATGGCGGCGTCGATGGGCCAGCTGCTGCTGTGCGCCGGCGCGCCGGGCAAGCGGATGGCGCTGCCGCACGCGCGGATCATGATGCACCAGCCTTCGGGTGGCATCGGTGGCACGGCCTCGGACATCGCGATCCAGGCCGAGCAGATGCTCTACACCAAGCGGATGTTCCAGGAGCGGGTCTCGTTCCACACGAGTCAGAGCCTGGAGCAGATCGAGTCCGACTCCGACCGCGACCGCTGGTTCACCGCCGAAGAGGCGCGCGACTACGGCTTCATCGACAAGGTGATCACCGGGGCCCAGCAGGCTCCGGAAGGCGCCGGAACCCTGGCTTGAGGAGCGAAGCGATGACCGACCTGAGCCTGCCCCCGGCGATGCGCGAGGTGCACAACCGTTACATCCTCCCGTCCTACGTGGAGCGCACGTCGTATGGGATCAAGGAGACCAACCCGTACAACAAGCTGTTCGAGGACCGGATCATCTTCCTCGGCGTGCAGATCGACGACGCGTCGGCCAACGACGTGATGGCGCAGCTGCTGACGCTGGAGAGCAACGAGCCGGACCGCGACATCATCATGTACATCAACTCGCCCGGTGGCTCGTTCACGGCCATGACGGCGATCTACGACACGATGCTGTATGTGCGGCCGGACATCCAGACGGTCTGCCTCGGCCAGGCCGCCAGCGCGGCCGCGGTGCTGCTCGCCGCCGGCACGCCCGGCAAGCGGCTCGCCCTGCCGAACTCGCGGATCATCATCCACCAGCCGGCCACCGAGGGCGGCTACGGTCAGGGGTCCGACATCGAGATCCAGGCCCGCGAGATCATGCGGATGCGCACGAATCTCGAGGAGATGGTGTCCCGGCACACCGGGCAGACGATCGAGAAGGTCCGCAAGGACATCGACCGGGACAAGATCCTGACGGCCGACGAGGCCAAGGAGTACGGTCTGGTCGACAACATCCTCGTCAGCCGCAAGAAATCGGCGCTGGTCGCTTCCGGGGCGTAGCCCACGCGATCCACGGTCGGCCCGCCTCACCTCACGGTCTGGCGGGCCGATGTGGCCCTCCGGAAAGACACCACCGCTCAGGGGGTCGGAATACTGCCGACCACCAGGTAACGTCGAGGCAGCACCGAGCAACACGCAACGAAGCAAGACGCAAGCGACAGCGCGGCACCATGCGCGCGGCGCCGAGAGCGGCGAAGGCACGACGCGATCCGGGCAGTCAGTCCGGCCGAAGGCAGGGAGATCGTAGGTGGCACGGATCGGCGACGGCGGCGACCTACTGAAATGTTCCTTCTGCGGCAAGTCGCAGAAGCAGGTGAAGAAGCTGATCGCAGGACCCGGCGTCTACATCTGCGACGAATGCATCGATCTCTGCAACGAGATCATCGAGGAAGAGCTCGCGGAGTCGGGTGACGTCAAGTTCGACGAGCTGCCCAAGCCGATGGAGATCTGCGCCTTCCTCGATCAATACGTGGTCGGTCAGGACCAGGCCAAGAAGGCCCTCGCGGTGGCGGTCTACAACCACTACAAGCGGGTCCAGGCGGAGTCCGGCGGCAGCTCGGGCAGCGACGGCGTGGAGCTGGCGAAGTCCAACATCCTGCTGATCGGCCCGACGGGCTGCGGCAAGACGCACCTGGCACAGACGCTCGCCCGGATGCTCAACGTGCCGTTCGCGATCGCGGACGCCACGGCGCTGACGGAGGCCGGCTATGTCGGTGAGGACGTCGAGAACATCCTGCTGAAGCTGATCCAGGCCGCGGACTACGACATCCGTCGCGCCGAGACCGGCATCGTCTACATCGACGAGGTCGACAAGATCGCCCGCAAGTCGGAGAACCCGAGCATCACCCGGGACGTGTCCGGCGAGGGCGTGCAGCAGGCGCTGCTGAAGATCATCGAGGGCACGGTCGCCAACGTGCCGCCGCAGGGCGGCCGCAAGCACCCGCACCAGGAGTTCATCCAGATCGACACGTCCAACGTGCTGTTCATCTGCGGTGGCGCCTTCGCGGGACTCGACCGGATCGTCCAGGCCCGCGTCGGCAAGGGCGGCACCGGCTTCGGCGCCAACCTGCGCTCGATCACCGACCGCACCATGGACGACAGCTTCGGCGACGTGATGCCGGAGGACATGCTGAAGTTCGGGCTCATCCCCGAGTTCATCGGCCGTCTCCCCGTCATCACCAGCGTGAAGAGCCTCGACCGCGACGCGCTGGTCAAGATCCTCACGGAGCCGCGCAACGCGCTCGTCCGGCAGTATCAGCGGCTGTTCGAGCTCGACGGCGTCGAGCTGGAGTTCAACGCCGAGGCCCTCGAGTCGATCGCCGACCAGGCGATCCTCCGCGGCACCGGCGCCCGCGGGCTCCGCGCGATCATGGAGGAGGTCCTCCTCAGCGTGATGTACGAGGTGCCCAGCAACCCCAACATCGCCCGTGTCCTGATCACCCGCGAGGTGGTCCTCGAGAAGGTCATACCGACCATCGTCCCGCGCGACCTCGCCGCCCACCGGGCCGGCCGCCGCCGCGCGGACCGCGAGGAGAAGTCGGCCTGAGGCCGGGGCCACAGCCGGAGCAGTCACCACACGCCGTCCACCCCCACCGGGTGGGCGGCGTGTCGCATGTCGCATTGGCTGCCGCGGTACCGACGGATCCCAGCTCAACATGAGGAAACCCTGGCTGAGCGACGGATTGGCGACGGAAAACGCGGTGGCGGGTCGCTGAGGCAACCCATATCGTTGCCGACGTGTTGTCACTCATCTTCGCCGCCACGTCCGCGCTCATCTGGGGTGCGGGTGACTTCGCCGGCGGCAAGGCGAGTCAGCGCACCAACTCGTTCGGCATCGCGCTCGTCGCCGAGCTGGCCGGCATCCCGCTCGTCGTCGGCTGGCTGCTCGTCACCCGGCCGGGCATGCCGGCCGTCGCCGACCTCGTCTGGGGCGCCGTGGCGGGCGTGGTCGGTGTAGCCGGACTCGTCGTCTTCTACCGGGGGCTCGCCGGTGGCGCCATGTCCGTCGTCGCACCGCTGACCGCGACGACGACCGCCGCCGTGCCGCTGCTGCTCGGCCTCCTCCTCGACCGCCGCCCGTCGGCGCTCGCCCTGACCGGCGCGGTGCTCGCGGTCGCGGCCATCACGCTCGTCAGCGCCGGGCCGACCGGCGGCGTCAGGATCTCCAGGAGCGTGATCGTCGCCGCGCTCGGCGCCGGGCTGCTGTTCGGCGGGTACTTCACGCTGATCGCGCAGACGTCGCACGAGTCCGGGATGTGGCCGCTGCTGTCCGGGCGGGTCGTCGCGGTGATCGGCCTCCTCGCCGCGATGCGCGTCATGCGGGTGCCGCTGAAGATGGACCGCTCGTCCGTCGCGCTCGCGAGCACCGCGGGCGTGTTCGACGTGACCGCCAACGCGTTCTACCTCATCGCCGTCCGCGGGGGGATGCTGAGCATCACGGCGCCGATCGCGTCGCTGTACCCGGTGAGCACCGTCTTCCTCGCGATGGTCGTCGACCGGGAGCGGATGCGGCCGCTGCAGATCACCGGGCTCGGTCTCGCCGCCGCGGCCCTCGTGCTGACCGCCGCCTGATCGATAGGCTGAGGGTATGCGCGTAGCGGTGTGTCAGCTCAACGCCCGTGACGACCGGGCCGAGAACCTGAGGGTGGCCAGGACCCTGCTGGAGCGTGCCGCGGCGGGCGGCGCGGATCTGGCGGTGCTCCCGGAGTACGTGGACTACCTCGGCCGCGCTGACGGGGCGCCGAAGCCCGAGCCGATCGACGGAGAGTTCGCGGCCTTCTTCGCCGACGCGGCGAGGGAGCTCGGGATCTGGGTGCACGCCGGCTCGTTCCACGAGATCGGACCGGACCCCGCGCACACGTACAACACGACGCTCGTCTTCGACCGCCAGGGGGGGCTCGCCGGCACGTATCGCAAGATCCACCTGTATGACGTCGAGATCCCCGGCCGGGTCTCCTATCAGGAGTCCGCGACCGTCGCGCCCGGCACGCAGACCACGCTGGTCCCGATCGACGGGGCCGTCGTCGGCTTGTCGATCTGCTACGACCTGAGGTTTCCCGAGTTGTACCGGCAGCTGGCCGTCGACGGAGCGACCGTCCTCGTGGTGCCTGCCGCGTTCATGTTGCACACCGGACGGGACCACTGGGAGCCACTGCTGCGCGCCCGGGCGATCGAGAACCAGTGCTATGTGCTCGCCGCCGGGCAGGTCGGCAACCACGACCCGGACCGGACCTGCTTCGGGCGCAGCATGGTGATCGACCCGTGGGGGAGCGTCATCGCCCTGGCGCCGGATGTCGTGGGCGTCACGTTCGCGGATCTCGACTTCGCGCGCCTGGGGGAGATCCGGGCCACGCTGCCGAGCCTGGCGAACCGCCGGCTCGTCTGATCGGGTCCGCCTACCTGCCGTGTCACGCGCCCCGTCAGGCACTCGCTTCGTCAGGCCTGGCGGGCGCTGAGGATGCCGAAGACGGTGATGCCCACGATCGCGGCGCCCGTGATGAGCAGCACGGTCCGCATTCTCGACGGTCCGCGGAGCGCCAGCCGATAGGTGGCGACGACCAGGACCAACGCCACGACGACGCCGATGACGAGCTGCCACAACGGGAAGAGCATCTCCAGCAGCGCGTCCGCACGGGGGCTAGGCATCATGCCGTCATCCTCCCTGTTCCGGGAGACCGGCGCACGGCCGATTTGACGCAGGTTCGCCATTCCCCGTACGGTTCTCCAGGTCCGAGGGACTGGTCGGAAACGACCGGTTCGCCGGACTTCTGCTTGGGTGGTGCGGTAACAACCGGTCTCGACCGGATTTGCGAACGCGAAGCCGGCCAGGTAGGTTGATCCAGCCGGCAGGGAGCCGGGCGGGTGAGAGCCGAGAGGCTCGAGCCGGCCGGTCCAGCCGGAATTCCCAGCACGACACCACACCGGAAACGGTGCGGCTGGCGTGTGCGGGAAACGTTCCAGAAGGTCGACAAGCGGATAACGCGAGCTTGACAGGACGGAACGGACTGGTAAAGTAATAAAGTCGGCAGGGAGCCGGGCGGGCAAGCGAGCGTAATGCTCCAGTGCCGGTCGGTCCTACCGAATCTCCCGAAACAAGATCACCGGAAACGGTGCTGTTGTTATGCTCGGGAAAGCCGCTTGAAGTTGAATTGCCCGGAAATACGGACTTGACAACGGCGAGCGACCTGGTAAAGTAGAGAAGTTGCCCCGGATGAAGCAAACTTCACTAAGTGAGCTTCAGCGGTGTGTGTTGGTTGTTTGAGAACTCAACAGGGTGCTTGTTAAGCCAGTGCCAATTGATTGACCCCGTGCCGCGGTCTTTGGATCGTGGGCGGAG